>DATCJZ010000028.1:0-98306 GCA_036562545.1 Capillibacterium sp.
TTGCGCTTTACGCTGCAGCCCGAAGCCCGGCTGGGACCGGCCAAATTCAGCGGTGAATTCAGCCTCGCCCTGCAGGGATGGCCCGCGGTCAAAGATGCTTCCGGACAAAGTACTTACCGGCAAATCCACCCCTGGGAACTGGAGGTGGGCGAGGCCTATCTGGAAATCTACGATTTTCCCCTGGACGGGATGGATTTCCGGGCCGGGCGGCGGTTTTCTTTCCGGAAAAGGTGACCGCCACGCTCCGCACGGAACTGTCGCCGACCTCGCCTGCGCAAATCCAGGAAAGGGTGATCCTGACCGGCGCCTACACAAAGTACCTGCTCGGCACCGACTATACTTTCCCGGACGGAACCTATTGTAACCTCTTGTAACCTCCAGTTTGTCCACGGCTTCCCCCATGAGCGGGGGACGGAAGCACTGGCCGATTACTTTGTTTTTCCGCTGGAGGATTATTTCCTTTTTGCCATGGAGAAAACGATCCTGAACGGGCGGGTAAAAATCACCCCCCTCGCCGGACTGCTGGCCGTTCAAGATTGGGCGGCGGTGAGCGGGAACTACGCGCTGGTCCTGGCGCCGGAGGTCAGCTGGTTTCCGGCGGACGGCACCGAGTTCACCCTGGGGCTGAATTGGCTCGAAGCGGCCGGTAATTCTCTCTACAGCCGTTTTCGCCAGAATGATGAGTTGTATCTGAAGTTTAAATTTAGTTTTTAGAAGACCGGCGAAAAGAAAACAGGTGATCCGGTTCCCTGGGGCTAGTGAAGCAAAGCAAATTTCCTTTTTTTCACGGCCCTGGCCAAATGGTCTTCCGGATGACCCGAATTTCTTGGCAATGTATTTTTGGCGAAGCAGTGGTTGAAAACAGGGAGTCTTTCCTGCTTACCAAGGGAGGACTCCCTGTTTCGATTTTCTTTTTCGGAATTGCCAAACTGAATTATAATAAAAATGAGGTGATGGGGATGGCCAAGAAAAAACCGCTGGCGATTACCTACCTTTTCCATAGCGGATTTCTGGTGGAAACTGAAGAGTGTTTGCTTGTTTTTGATTACTACCGGGACGCCGCGGCGAGCAAACCGCCCACTTTTACCGGTTTTCCTGCCCCTCCCGCTTTTCTCCAAACCGAGAAGGCCGTCTTTGTCATGGTCTCCCATCACCACGCGGACCATTATAACCCGGTGATTCTGGAATGGGAAAAAGGTAAACCCGATCTTACCTATGTTTTAAGTAGCGAGATCAAACCCAAGCGACAGGTAGGCCGGATTTTTCTGGTCTCCCCCGGCGATGTGCGGGCGATCGACCCTTTATTTCTGAAAGTCTTCGGTTCCACCGACCAAGGGGTATCCTTCCTGGTTGAAGTGGAGGGGTGGCGCCTTTTTCACGCCGGCGATCTGAATTGGTGGTACTGGTGGGATGATCCGGAAGACCAGCGGGTTGCCGCCGGAGAGGCTTTCAAGGCGGAGATTGACCGGCTTAGGGGCGAATGGCTGGATGTTGCCTTTTTTCCGGTGGATCCGCGCCTGGGCGCCTATTCTCATCTGGGCGGGGCCTACTTTATTCAACAACTAAAACCGGCTTTCTTTATTCCGATGCATTTTGGCGCCGACTATCAAGTTACGGCACGCTTTGCGGAGCAGGTGAGGACAGCGACGACGAAGGTGGTTCCGCTCTCCCAGAGTCCCCAAAAAATCCTTTTGGCGTGCCCATAAACCTGCTTTGGAAAAATTTATCTCATTTGAATCCCGGGAGGAATTTGTGGATCATCAGCGAAACTGTTAAGGAAATAGCCTGTTAAGATTCGTCATTCATCCCATATAATATCTTGTCAACCCTGAAGGTTTGGCGGAAAAGAAGAGGCGCTAAAGGAGGAGACGATGATGTGGCAAATCTTTTTAAGCGGTGGCCCGGTCATGTATCCCTTGTTACTCTGTTCCGTTTTGGTGGTGGCCATCACCATCGAACGGGTCTGGTATTTCCTGAGTCAGCGGGGAGACATGGATGAAATAAGAAGAATTGTTTTCCGGCTGATGGAGAAGAACGCTCCTCTGGAAGCCATCCAATATCTGCAAAAACAAAACCAACCGGTGGCGCGGATGTTTCAAGCCGCTTTACTCCATTTCGGTAAAAGCACCTCCCAAATCGAGGCAACCCTCAGGGAAGCCGGGGAGCAAGAGCTTAGAAAGATGGAACGGGGGTTGGGCCTGCTCAACCTGATTATTACCGCCGCCCCCCTCTTGGGGCTTTTGGGAACCGTAACCGGCATTATTAACAGCCTTAATGTTTTATCGGCCTTGCAGGGGGTCGCTTCTCCGGCCCAGCTAAGCGGCGGAATTGCCGAAGCCTTGGTGACCACGGCTTTCGGCTTAATGATTGCTGTTCCCGCCCTCTTTATCCTGCATGGGTTGAACACGGCCATTGAGAAAAGAATCCAGTTGATGAACCAGATGAGTAAGGAATTTATAGACAACTACGAGAACCGAGGTGAGTAAGATGATGTTCCAGCGGCAAAAACGGGATCCCCAGATCAATATCGTGCCGTTGATTGATATCATGTTTTACCTGGTCCTCTTTTTTATGGTTTTTATGACCTTCCGCACCTCGGTCTCGGGAATTCCCGTGGAGCTGCCCAGTTCCAACCAGGCGGCCACCCTGGAACAAGAACGGGTGATGGTCACCATTAACCGTCAGGAAAAGGTCTTCTATAACGATGAGGAAATTTCCTTAACCAAACTCACCCAGACTTTGACCCCTTTAGCACAGGCTAATCCCAATCTCTTGGTGGTTATCAATGCCGACACCAAGGTTTCTTACGGGAAATTGATTGCGGTGATGGATGCGATTACTGAGGCCGGCGTAAGCCAACCGGCTTTAGGGGTGGAAAAGAAAAAATAAAGCGCTGTCCAGGGTGCTCACTAGGGGGTTTCATCATGGATAAACTCCGCTCCGGAGAATTTACGCGCCAAACCGTTTCCTTTCTGCTGGCAGTTGGGTTACATGCCCTGCTCTTCCTCATTCAAGGCAGCGGATACTGGGGGACCGGTGGCGATGGTCCGAGGTACATTTTGGTCCAGCCCCGGGTGATCGAGATCGAACCGGTGCGGCAAGGGGTGGAGAAAGAGGGACAAAAGGCGGCGTCCACCCAGAAACTGGCCACCACAACGGTGAAGACCCCTCCCGCCCAGGAAAAAGTGGCTCCTCCTGCCGGGGAAAAACCCCTTACTGCCATTGAAGAAATTCACCAGGAAAAACCGGCGCCCAGGGAAACCAGGACTGAGCCGGGGGAGTTCGCCACCCAGGTCGAGGTGGCGGAAAACAGCGAAAAAGCACCAAGGGAAGCGGGTACCACCCTGGAGGGTACAGCCGGCGCCATCCAAGGGGACGCTCTGGCCGAAGGCGAGGCGGAAACCACCGAGCCTGCTGAGCCGGCCCTTCCGACGCTAGGCGCGGCTAGAGGAATGGCGCTCTCTTTTCCCCAACGATCTTCTTACCCTAAAAATGCGCAAAACCTTGGTCTTGAAGGGCGCGTCCTTGTTGAATTCTATTTGACTCCGGAAGGGACTTTTTTGCGGGAGCCCGTGATCCTTGTCCCCTCCGGTCATCAGATTTTGGATGATTATTGCCGGCAAATGATTACGAAAGGAGAATGGCGTTTTAAACAGGCAGCCCAATCCTATAAGGTTCAAGTCGAAATAAGCTTCGTAAATAATGAAGTGAAGATAGATTTTTTGGGTGAAGCGGCTTACCTTTCGACGGAGGAAGGAGGAGACTGAGTGAACAGGAAAACGAGAAAGTGGTGGTGGCTTTATATCATCCTCGCGATCGGCTTGCTGTCGCTGCCGCTTGGCTTGCCCGCCCAGGAACCGGCGGTCTTTACCACGGGGAGTGGGGAAAAAAAGGGGGCCGGCTCGGAAACTGAGGACGGAAAAGCGGCGCTCTCCGCGTCTTTTAACCGGGACAAGGAGCGTTTAATTTTGGAAAATGAATATATTGCCGTGGCGGTGAACAATTCGGCCGATGCCACCGGCCGTTTTGGCATTAAGGTCACCGGGGGGGATCCTTTACGCACCGGGGACGAAGAAAAACCTTTGATCTATGGCTACGAGATGCCCTGGACCTCCTTTACCACCATCCGGCTGGACGGCAAGAATTACATATTCGGCGGTCGAACCCGGAAACGTTCCGGTGGCACCGGCGAGTACGGAAAGATTCTGCAGGGCCCCGCCTGGAATAAGGAAACGGAGAGTATCACCATGACCTGTCAGTATGGGGCGGTCGAGGTGACGCAGGAGATCTCGATTGTCGAAAGCACAACGACGGGTTATCCCGATACGACCAAGATTAAATATTCCATCGTCAACCGGGATCAGCAGGCCCACGAAGTCGGCCTCCGCGTGGTGATTGATACGATGTTGGGGGAGAACGACGGCGCTCCCTTCCGGATCGGGGAAACCGCGGTTCAGACCGATGCGGTCTTTGACAAGGAACGGCTACCCGAGTTTTGGCAGGCTTTTGACACCCTTACCGATCCGAAGGTGATTGCCCAGGGGACTCTGAAAGGAAGGGAAGCAACCCCTCCCGACCTCCTTTACTTTACGAATTGGGGCAGTGTGGCCGATAACCACTGGGAGCCGCCTTTGGTACCGAACCGGGATTTTACCCGGGCCGGCGAGTTTGAACTGGACAGTGCCGCGGTTTATCTTTGGCAACCGGTGACGGTGCCGGCGGCCGGCAGCGCCACCTATGTCCTCTATTATGGCCTGGGCGGGGTAACAGTCGTCCCGGGACAACTCCAGTTGGGAGTCACTTCGCCGGCGGAGGTTGTCTACTCGGAAGAAGAAGATCCCTTTTCGATTGTGGCTTATATTCAAAATACCGGGAGTACGCCGGCCATGAGCGTCCGGGCCCGTTTGACTTTACCGACGGCCTTACGGATCGCCGAGAATAAACCGAGGGAAATTTATATCGGAAAACTGGACCCCGGGGAAGTAACCCAGTTGCACTGGCAAGTGAGACCCACCGGCACTGTCTTCGGCGTGCTGGAACCTTTTTCGGTGGTGGCTTCCGCCATTAATGTCCCGGAAAACAAGGTGGAAAGAAGTATCCGGGTGGTGAAACCGGCCGCCTTAACGCTTAGCGTAACCCCGCCGCCAACCCTCAAGGTGGTTGATGAACGTCTGTCGCCCGATCCCTATCCGGTCAGTGCGGTAATTAAAAACACCGGGGAATCGGTGGCCTATGGGGTCATCGGCAGTTTGCAGTTGGGAGAAGGCATGCAACCGGCGCCTAAAGAAATTCTCCGGCGTTATCTTGGAAATTTAAAGCCAGGGGAAGAATACAAGATAACATGGTACCTTACCCCGGAAGGAATCGGGAAACGTTCCTATTTGGGAATTCAATTTGAATCCAACTCCACCAAACCGGTGATGTATATTGCCGGGGTGCGCCTGCCTGTTCTTACGCCAAAGGTACGTTTGGTGCCCTTAAAGACGGTAAAAGCCGGGGAAATCCTTCCCGTGGAAATTCGGGTGGAAAATCTGCCGATGTTGACCGGAGCGGAATTCAATTTGACGTATAATCCCGGGTTAGTGCAAGTCGTCAGGGTGTCGAGAGGGTTGTTCTTTGTGGAGAACCAAACGATGACCCCCTGGCAGCCGGGAACGATTGACAATGTTACCGGAGCGGTGACCGGCATCGGCGGGGCACGCCGGGAGGCGGCCATGGTCAGTTCCTCTTTGGCCACCGTCTACCTCCAGCTTGGGCAGGACCCCGGGGAAGTGATCCTGAAGCCGACCGCGCTTAAACTGGAAAGCACCGTAGCGAAGCCTCCTTCCTACGAAGTGGAAGGATTAAAGCTCACGATCAACCAAGAAGGAGGGGTGAAAATTGAGACCATTAAGGTGGCGGAAGAGTAAATGGGGGATGAAGACGGCAATTTTAAGCCTCTGCCTTTTGTTGGCAGCTGTCCCGGCGCTGGGTGCCAGCCGCCCCTATTCCGATGTGCCGGAGTGGGCTTACCAAGCCGTCAAAAAACTGGTGGACGAAGGCTATCTGGATCTCTATGAAGATGGTACTTTTCAGGGAAACAATCCGGTGGACCGTTATACTTTGGCCATGGTGGTTGCGAAGTTGTTAACCAAATTTAGCGAAGGGTCTGTCCGCGGGAGCCAAGATGATGTGGCTTTACTCCGCAAACTCTCCAACGAGTTTCAGAACGAATTGGTCCTGCTCACCTTGAAAGACAAAGAGCTGGAAGCCCGCTTGGTCCAGATCGAACAAGGAAAACTGATCCTGGCGGAAGATCAGACCAAGAATACCAGCAGCATCCAAATGCTCTCCGAGGAAACCAAAGCCCTGCAGGAGGAGATTGCCGGCCTCCAGAGTCAGGTGGCGGAGTTGCTGAAGGAAAAAAACCGTTTGGAGGGTCAACTCTATACTCTCGAGAAAAAACAGGATAAACAGGAAGAAGACATAGAAAAATTAAAAGCCGAGTTGGCGCAGGAGAAAAAGACCAACAGGTTCTTACTGCTTTTCGTAGCCTTGGTTGGCGCGGCCGGGATTTTTCTACCTGCCCAATAATGAAGAAGAAAAAACCGGATGGTAAAAGCTTGCTTCTTTAAATTGACAACCGATTTCCGCTCGTTTATAATACAGAGGTGAGTTACGGATGGAACCCATCTTAAAAGTGGATTTTTCTCCAATTAAGGAGACACCCGGGGCAAGTATTACTGCGGAGGAGGAAATTACCCTGCCCAATCTGAAGTGGGAGGGTGACCGTTTACTGGAATTTGTCAACCCATGGCGGATTAAGTTTGAAGTTACCAACGTAAAACGGGGTTACGAGGTGAAAGGGGAACTGAGCGGCCGTTACCGCTTGAATTGTGACCGTTGCCTCGAAAAGGTGGAGGCAGATTTCGCCTCTGACTTTAATGATCTGTTTCGGACAAAATGGTCCCCGGAGGAAGAAGAAGCCAAAATTTTTACCGGGGACGAGTTGGATTTAACCGCGACCATCCTGGAAACGATTAATTTGAAGATGCCGCTGAAAACCCTGTGTTCCCCGGGTTGCCGCGGCCTTTGCCCGGTTTGCGGCACCAACTTGAACCGGGAAACTTGCCATTGCGAGCAGGAGAGTTTTGATCCCAGATTGTCGCTGCTGCTTGAGTGGAAGCGAGCAAAAGGAGGTGGAAACGATGGCCAATCCGAAGCATAGACACTCCAGCGCCCGCGGGAAATTACGCCGTACCCATTGGAAATTGAAACTGGCTGCTTTATCCCGCTGTGATCAATGTCAGGCGCCGAAGTTACCGCATCATGCCTGCCCCAATTGCGGTTCCTACCGGGGGAGAAAGGTCCTCGAAGTGAACTCGTAAGACAAAGCAGGTCCCCTTTAAAAGAAAAGGTCAATTTTGACCTTTTTTCTTTTTCTGGAATAAAAGAGATCAAAGGCAATAATATTTTTTGGGGGTCATGAAATTCAAGCCGGGCGGAGAGCTTCTCCCGCCCGGCCGGGGAAGGCGGGCCAAAATAATCATTTAAAGGAAAAAATTCCTCGCTTAGATAAATAATGACTTTACTTCCGGATTTATCTTTGTTATACTTTTTGTGATTACCCCGGAAACCTGAGGAGGTGTGAGAATGAGAATCGCGGTGGACGCCATGGGCGGTGACTTTGCGCCGCAACAGGCGGTTTTGGGCAGCATTTTGGCGGCGAAAGAAGATCAGATCGCTTCGGTCCTGGTCGGCAGAAGCGAGGAGATAGAAAGGGAACTTGCCCAGTATCCGGATTACCCTCAAGATTTGATTAGGATTAAGGATGCCCGGGAGGTAGTGGAATTTACCGAGCATCCGGCCATGGCCGTGCGGAAAAAGCGGGATTCCTCCATTGTCGTTGCCAACCAGCTGCTGAAGAATGGGGAAGTCGATGCGGTGATCTCGGCGGGGAGTACCGGGGCGGCGATGACTGCTTCCCTCTTTATTCTGGGCCGGATCCCGGGGATTGCCCGGCCGGCGATTGCCATACCCTTCCCGACGGTCAAAGGGGTTACTGTTTTCCTGGATGCCGGTGCCAACGCCGAGAATGATCCTCAGGATCTAGTTCAATTTGCCGTGATGGGCACGGTTTACGCCACGGCTGTTTTAGGGATACCGGCGCCAACGGTGGGTTTGCTCAGTAATGGTGAAGAAGAGACCAAGGGGAATAAACTGGTTCTGGAGGCCTACCCGTTGCTGAAAGAAAGCGGGTTGAATTTCCTCGGCAATGTGGAAGGCAAGGATATTCTCATGGGTCTGGCCGATGTGGTCGTTTGTGACGGGTTTACCGGCAACGTGGTGCTTAAATTTGCGGAAGGGATGGCGGCCGCCCTTTTTCAAAAAATGAAGGAGGCCTTGGGAAAATCCACCCTGACCAAACTGGGAGCCCTGGCGATTAAATCAGGCTTGAAAAAACTAAAAGCCAGTTTCGATTATTCGGAATACGGGGGTGCCCCCTTGTTAGGGGTGAACGGCGTAAGTATTATCAGCCACGGCCGGTCCGACGCCAAAGCTTTTAAAAATGCCATCAAAGCGGCGGCCAATGGGGTTAAAGAGGATATGATCGGCAAAATCCGGGCTTCCTTGCTTAAGAAGGAGCAGTAACGGAGGAGGACATGACAGCAAAAATTGCTTTTCTCTTTCCCGGGCAAGGCAGTCAGTATGTGGGAATGGGCTTTTCTTTCTATCAAGAATATGAACTGGCCCGGTCCATCTTTGCCGAAGCCGAGGAAGAATCGGGTATTCCCCTGCGCAAATATTGTTTTGAAGGGCCTGCCGAAGAGCTTACCCGGACGCGCATCGCCCAACCGGCCATCTTAACACTGGAATATATCATTTACCGTCTCCTGGCGGATGCCGGGGTGGAACCGGCCTGGGTGGCCGGGCACAGCCTGGGAGAGTATGCCGCTTTAGTGGCGGCCGGCGCTTTATCTTTTCGCGATGCCTTGAAACTGGTGGAAAAGCGGGCAACCTATATGGCGGAGGTGGCTGCTTCCGGCGGCATGGTGGCGGTCCTCAATTACCCCCTGGCCGAGCTCAAGACAATCGTCGGGGAACTGGCCAGGGAAGGCGTAATTGAGCTGGCCAATTTTAATTCCCCGGCCCAGGTGGTGGTCTCCGGCGAAAACCGCCTGCTGGCCAAACTGGCAGCCCGGCTTCAGGAAGAAAAAACCGGGAAAGTCATTCCCCTGGCGGTGCAGGGAGCCTTTCATTCAAGCCTGATGCGGCCGGCGGCTTCCCGTTTCCGCACTGATCTGGAGCGGACAAGTTTTTCCCCGCTGAAAACTCCGCTGTTTTCCAACGTCACCGCCGAGCCGGTGGTTTCGGCAGCGGAACTTCCTTCCTTGCTTGAAAAGCAGGTCTATTCCCCGGTGCGCTGGGTGACGATCACGGAAAATCTGGTTGCCGCCGGTTGTGAACTCTTTCTGGAGTTAGGGGGAAAGGTCCTTTCCGGACTGGTGAAAAAGACTTATGCGGAGGCCAATACCCTTTCCATCCGGGATGCCGGGGACCTAAAAAAATACTTGCAAAAATAAGGGAGGTTTAGTAATATGAAGTTAGCCCAGGAGGTGGCAATTGTTACCGGTGCCGCCCGGGGAATCGGCCGGGCGATTGCGGAAGCGTTGGCGAAAGAAGGAGCCAAAGTGGTCCTGGCCGATGTCTTACCGGAAGTCCACACTACGGCGGAGGAAATGCGCGCCGCCGGGTATGAAGTGTTGGCGCTCACCTGTGATGTATCAAGCTTCACCGAGGCCGAGCAACTGGTGGAGAAGACGGTTGATCATTTCGGACAAGTTGATATCCTTGTGAATAATGCCGGGATTACCAGGGATAATCTATTACTACGCATGGCGCCGGAAGACTGGGCAAAAGTGATTGATATTAACCTGACCGGAACTTTTAACTTGACGAAAGCAGCAATCCGCCCTATGATGAAAAGGAAAACCGGTAAAATTGTCAATATTGCGTCGGTGATTGGGGAAATTGGCAATGCCGGGCAGGCCAATTATGCCGCCTCCAAAGCAGGGGTAATTGCCTTCACCAAGTCGGTGGCGAAAGAATTGGGTTCCCGCGGGATTCGAGCCAATGCGGTGGCACCCGGCTTTATTAAGTCTAAAATGACGGAAGTGTTGCCGGATAAGGTGAAAGCCGATTTAGAAAAGCAAATTCCCCTGACTCGTTTGGGTTTGCCGGAAGATGTGGCCAAAGCCGTTGTCTTTTTAGCCTCTTCCGATGCGGATTATATTACCGGCCAGGTTTTAAATGTCGACGGTGGAATGGTGATGTAATGGTCTCAGCCACTGTTGAAGAAAGATTCTTCCTTTAGTCAATAATAATTTGACGAAGTTTTGGAAGGAGGTGAGCTCGTGGATAAGGTATTTGAGAAGGTAAGAGAGATTGTCGTTGAACAATTGGGGGTTGAGGAAGAAGAGGTTACCGAGAAGTCCTCTTTCGTCGATGATTTAGGTGCTGATTCCTTAGACATAGTGGAATTGATTATGGCATTTGAGGAGGCTTTCGAGCTGGAAATCCCCGATGAGGATGCCGAGAAGATTACCACTGTTGGTGATGCGGTAAAATACATTAAAGAAAACGCCCAATAATAATCATAAGTCCCGGGTTTTGCTCGGGACTTTCTGCAAAATGGTATTATCTTTGTTTTTCCCCGCCGCTGAGGTGGGGTATTTTATAAATGGAAGTGAATTTACGGCGCCTTCTAAAGCCATGAATTTCCAGGCGCCGCAGAACACCATACAGCCCGGCCGGAATAATGCCGATGAAGACAATTATCTTACGAACGGCGGGCAACAAGCGAAGTTAGCTTGTTTCCAGAACGAAATGGGAAAAGAAGAGGTGAATAAATGAGAAGAAGAGTAGTAGTGACCGGGATGGGGGTCATTTCAGCCCTTGGGCTTGAGGTGGATACCTTTTGGGAGAATATCAAGAAAGGCAAATCCGGTGTTTCTTTCATTGAATCCTTCGACACAACGGAATTTGCGACGAAGATCGGCGCCGAAGTGAAGGATTTTGTGCCCACCGACTATTTGGAGAAAAAAGATGTCCGGCACATGGACCGCTTTACCCAGTTTGCCGTTGTGGCCGCCCGGCAGGCCCTGGCGGACAGTGATTTTCACATTACGGAAGAGAACGCCCATGAGATTGGGGTGCTCATCGGTTCCGGCATCGGCGGTTTACAGACTTTTGAAGAGCAAGCCCGCCGTTTATGGGAAAAAGGGCCAAAGCGGGTAAGCCCCTTTTTCATCCCCATGATCATCCCGGACATCGCGGCCGGACAGGTTTCCATCTATACCGGCGCCCAGGGACCCAACCTGGCGGCGGTAACCGCTTGTGCTTCCAGCGCCCACGCCATTGGGGAAGCCTTCCGTTTAATCCAGTACGGGGATGCGGAAATGATGATTGCCGGCGGCGCGGAAGCGGCCATCACTCCTTTGGGTATTGCCGGCTTTAACTCAGCCGGTGCTCTGTCCACGAATAATGACCAACCGGAAAAGGCAAGCCGGCCTTTTGATGCGAAGCGGGATGGTTTTGTAATGGGGGAAGGCGCCGGCGTCATTATCCTGGAAGAGCTGGAACATGCCTTAAAACGGGGAGCCAGGATCTACGGAGAAATTGTCGGGTATGGTCTGACCGGTGACGCCTACCATATCACTTCTCCCCATCCCGAAGGGCGGGGTGCGCGGCAAGCCATGGCCATGGCCCTCAAAGATGCCGGATGGGAGCCGAAAGAAGTGGACTATATTAATGCCCATGGGACCTCCACCCTCCAGAACGACCTCCTTGAAACCAAGGCGATTAAAGAATTATTCGGGGAAGCTGCCTATCAGTTGGCGGTCAGTTCCACCAAATCCATGACCGGGCATCTCCTGGGCGCCGCCGGCGGCGTCGAAGCCATCATCTGTCTGTTGGCGCTTCGGGATGGCATTATCCCGCCGACGATTAACTATGAAGAACCGGATCCCGCTTGCGATCTGGACTATGTGCCCAATTCCGCCCGCCAACGGCCGCTACAACGGGTGCTCTCCAATTCCTTTGGCTTCGGCGGACATAACGCGACCTTGGCTTTTGCCAAATATGCCGGATGAGTTAAGAAAAACCGGCGGACAACGCCGCCCGTTCCGCCGGAATTACAGCGGGGGGAAAAGGAAGGTCAAATGCGGAAGGATGAATCTAAACCACAATTAACCAAACTCACCAGGACGCTGGGGCTTTTTCAAGAGAAGGAGGGTCTTTTAAGACAAGCCCTGGCCCACCGTTCCTATATTCACGAAACCGGCGGGGAATCCAACGAGCGCTTGGAGTTTCTCGGTGATTCCGTCTTGTCCCTGGTAATCAGTGAATACCTTTATCAGCATTTCCCCCATAAACCGGAAGGGGATTTATCCAAGTGGCGGGCTTACCTGGTGAGTGCCGACAGTCTGGCCCGCCTCGCCAGAAAGCTGGAATTGGGCCGCTATTTGCTGTTGGGAGTGGGCGAAGAGAAATCCGGGGGCCGGGAGCGAAAGTCGATCTTGGCCGATGCCATGGAAGCCCTGATCGCCGCCATTTATCTGGAATACGGATGGGAAAAGGTTAAATCCTTTATTTTGGCCCATTGGCAGCCGTTTTTCGCCCGGATGGAGGAGGAAAACTTGCCGGTGGATCCCAAAACCCATCTCCAGGAGATCTTACAAGCCAAAGGGGCGGCCCCGCACTATAAGTTGCTCAGCGCCGAAGGCCCCGACCACAACCGCCTTTATACGATTGCCGTTTACAACGGAACTTGTTTTTTAGGGAAAGGGGTTGGCCGCAGCAAAAAAGAAGCGGAGCAGGAAGCGGCGGGTGAAGCCTTGAAAGAGTTGGAATAAAAAATAAAGTTAAGAAGGAAATTTCCGTTAATTGTGGAATTAATATTTATCTACCCGTTGGTGGAGGAACTATAATGGGGGGGTTAGTATTTGGAGATCCTAAAAGTCTCTGCCGGCTCCAATCCGAAATCGGTGGCGGGTGCTTTGGCAGCAGTGATTCGCGAAAAGAATTGTGCCGAGATTCAAGCGGTCGGAGCCGGTGCCGTGAACCAAAGTATTAAAGCAATCGCCATCGCCAGGGGTTATGTTGCCCCCAACGGAATTAATCTGGTTTGTGTGCCTGCTTTTTCCGAGATCGAAATCGACGGCGAAGAAAGAACAGCGATCCGGTTTATTGTTCAGCCTAGATAGGTTAACGCCCAGGGGGGCGTTTTTTTTATGGACATATTAAGGACAACCTGACCATATAATCTACTAGGATCCAAAAAGGCTTTGCCAGGCAGGAGGTGTGCTTAGTGATCACTCCCAATCAACAACAGGACTTGGAGTTGTTAAGCCGGATCAAAGATGGTCAGGACCGGGCCGCCAAAGAGGAGTTGGTCGCGAAGTATTTACCGATGGTCAAACATATCGTCAGACGGAAATGTAACAACGGTTGCGACTTTGAGGATTTGCTGCAGGAAGGTTTGATCAGTTTACTAAAGGCAATCGAAAACTATGATGGCCACCAGTATCCGGTGAAGTTTAGCACGTTTGCTTATATCTGTATCCTGAGGAAAATGTTGAATCTCCAAAAATATTTTGCTTCCACCAAGTTTCAATTGACCGCCAATGCCCTTTCTCTCTGCGGGACGCAGGACGGGGAGGAGGCGAGAAGCTTAATCGAGGTGCTCGATGATAATCAGGCGCTGGATCCGCAAGAATTGGTAATCCAGAAGTTCACCAGCCACCGCTTAAAGGAAGTCCTAAAGGCTTATCTCACGAAAGTGGAATATACCGTCTTCTTCCTCTACCTGCAAGGCTTGAACTGTGGTGAAATCGGACAGCTTTTGGCTTTGGAGAGCAAGGTGGTGGATAATGCCAAGACGCGGGCCCGTTTGAAACTGCAAAAAATTATCCGCCGGTATGGATCGCTTTCCAATCCCAGTATACCGCTGTGCCCCCGGCGACGGGCGGATTTGGCCATGGAAGTGAAAGCGATCTGATGGCTGTTGAGATCTGAATATATGTAGAGTATCGATATATGGGTGATATATAGGTGAAAATGGTTCTGCCGATGGGTTTTAATACGGTCCCGCCCGGTTACGGGCGGGTTTTTTCGGTTTGAGGAAACCGGATGCCGTCTGTGGGGAGAGAAAAGGGTGCTTTTTTGGGATAATTATGGTAAAATATAAGAGTTTAATTCAGAAAATGGGAAGCGATTGAAATTCTGGACGGGAGGGGCCCCATTGCATTTAAAACGTTTGGAAATTCATGGTTTTAAATCCTTTGCCGACCGGATTAGTCTGGTTTTTAAACCGGGGATCACGGCGATTGTCGGTCCGAACGGAAGTGGGAAAAGTAATATCGCCGATAGCCTCCGTTGGGTGATGGGGGAGTCGAACCTCCGGAATTTGCGGGGGACCAAATTTGAGGATGTGATTTTTTCGGGAAGCGACGACCGGAAACCGTTGGGGATGGCCGATGTTACTTTGGTCCTGGACAATTCGGACCAAACCTTACCCCTGGATTACGCCGAGGTTGCCGTGACGAGGCGGATTTACCGCTCCGGCGAGAGCGAGTTTCTCATTAACCGGACCCCGGTCCGGCTTAAAGATATTCAAGAACTTTTCTTCGATACCGGTTTGGGTAAAGAGGCCTATTCGGTAATTAGTCAAGGGAAGATTGACGCCATCCTTTCCGTCCGTCCGGAGGACCGCCGGAGTGTTTTCGAAGAAGCGGCGGGGATTATGCGTTACAAAGTCAAGAAAAATTTAACCCTCAAAAAACTGGGGGAGACGGAGAATAATATCTTAAGAATCCAGGATCTGTTGGAAGAATTAAGGAGCCAGTTGGATCCATTGGCCGCCCAGGCGGAGAAGGCCGGTTTGTATCTGGAGATCCGGAAAGGGCTGAAAGCCATCGAGATCAACCACGCTTACCAGGAGATTAGTGAGATTGACCGGCGACTGGGGGAACTCGCGGCGGCGGAAGAGGAAAAGCAGCAGCGCCTGGCGGCTTTAAAAGCGGAGGAAGAGAAACTGGCCCGGGAGACCGCCGACGTTAAGCAGCAAGCGAGCGGGCTGGAAAAGGAGATTCAAACCCGGCAAAAACTGTTGATGGACGGGATGGCCCGGCGGGAAAGGGCCGCGGGGGAGTTGAACCTCTTTGCCGAACGGAAACGTTCTTTGGAAAGCCGTCAGCAAGAACTGACCGGACTGGTGACCACCCAGCGGGAGAAGATCGCCGCTTTGGCCGAAAAACAAACCCAACTCCAGCAAAGCGCCGCCGGAATTGAAGCGGAGAAAGAGAAATTAACGGCCGAAGTCAAACGGGTGGAGGAAGCAATAGCGGAGAAAGAGAGGCAGATCCAAAAGGTCCGGGCGGAAATGACGGCCAAAAAGGGGCTTTATACCGAGAAGCTGGAGGCCAATTCCCGCCTGAAGCAACAAATCAGTGAGGAGGGAGCCCAGAAGGGGTTTCGCCAGGAAAGAGAGGCGGAACTCCGGGCCGAGTTGGACATGATTTGCCAGGAGTTGGCCGAAATGGAGGGACAAAAGCAGGCGCTCCAGGCGAAATTGGAAGAACTGCGCCAAGCAGCCGAGACCGAAAAGGCGGAAGAGCGGCGCCTGGCCGGAGAATTGGAGAGAAAACGGGCCTATTTGGCCCAGCAGAGCCAGAAAAACCAAGAACTGCGGGAACGCCTCCGCGGCCTGGAATCAAAGATTACCGTCCTTTCCGAAATGGAACGGAGTCACCAGGGTTATTTCCATGGGGTAAAAGCTTTACTCGAAGCGAAGCAAGAACCCTTCCACCGGGAAATCCACGGGGTGTTGGCCGATTTAATCCGGCCGGAACCCGGTTATGAACTGGCCCTGGAGGTGGCGCTGGGCTCAGCCCTGCAAAACTTAGTGATTAGTCACCACCGCTGGGCCGGACAAGCCATCACTTATCTCAAGGAGCACCGGTTGGGGCGGGCAACCTTTCTCCCGTTGAACTTGATTGAAGAGAAACCCGACCGTTTTCACGAGTGGAAAACGCTCCTGGCCCAATACAACTCAAAACCGGCCGCCGAGGCAGTTTCATACGACGGGCAATACCGGGCAATTATCTCTTATCTGTTAAACGGCACCTTGGTGGCGCCTGATCTTAAAACCGCCGTGGAATTAACGGAAAAAACCGGGAAACGCTTCCGGGTGGTAACCTTGGAGGGTGAGGTGATCGCTCCCGGGGGCGCCATCACCGGCGGTAATCTTGAACACCGGCAAGCCGGATTGCTCAGCCGGAAAGGGGAGATTCGCCGGTTAACCGAGGAAAAACAGGATTTATTGGCCTTTTTACAGCGGGGCTTGACCGAAGAGAACAAGCTCCAGGCTGAACTCCAGACACTTTCCCGGTTGTATGAAGAGAAACGGAGCGCAGGCCAAGAGATTGCTTTCCGGCAAAATTCAACCTTAAAGGATCTCGAGGCCTTGGCGGGCAGCTACCAGAAGGCCTGCCAGCAAAAGGCCCTTTTGGAACAGGCGCTCAGCAAAATTGAAGAAGAGTTGTCCAGCAAAGATTTGACCGTCAGCCAATTACAGGAAAGACAGCGGCTTTTCGAAGCCGAGTTGGGTTCAATCGCCGAAGAGATTGAAACCCTGGAGCAAAGGGAAGGAGTCCTGATTCAGGAACGGGAACAGAGTTTACGCCAACTCTCTGTCCTCTCCTCGCGCCTGGCCGGGATTGAACAGGAATGGGCCGGGAAACAGGAAAATCTAGAGGAATATGCCGCGACCATCGGAGAACTCCGCACGGAAACAATCCGGCGGGAAAAGGAACTGACCCAGCTCCAAGAGGAACTGGCTGCTTTGGAAGGGGAGAGGAAACAGCTGGAAAGCGAGCTTGCGCAAGCGGCGGAGCAACTGGCGAAAGAAGAGACGGATTTGGAAAGGATGCGCGCAGCCTGGCAGGAAATGCTGGAAAAGGTCAACCGGATGGAGATCGGCTGGCGGGAGCAGCAAAAAGAGGAGAGCGAACTCCTGACCGATCTTCACCGTTTGGAATTGCAACTCAACCGTTTGAAGATGAACCGGGATAACTTGACCGCCAATCTGACCGAGGCTTATGGGGAAGACTGGGCCCGGGAGGTACAACCGGATTATGTCTTTCCCTCCCATCCGCGCCAGGAGATTTTACGTTTAAAAACCCAGTTGAAAGCCTTGGAGCCAGTGAACCTCCAGGCCATCGAGGAGTACCGGAACCTGAAGGAAAGGGTGGATTTTCTCTCCCGGCAGTTGGCGGATTTGACGGAAGCCCGTGAATCCCTAACCAAGGTTATCGCCGAAATTGAAAAAACGATCAAGAAGCGGTTTGTCACAACCTTCGAACAGATCCGGAAGGAATTTGTCACCCTCTTTGAACAACTTTTCTCCGGCGGGAAAGCCGATCTGCAGCTTATTGATCCGGAACAACCCCTGGAATCGGGGATTGAGATCCTGGCCCAGCCGCCCGGGAAGCGGTTACAAAGTCTCTCGCTGCTCTCCGGTGGGGAAAGGGCGATGACAGCCATCGCATTGCTTTTCGCCATTTTCCGGGTCAAGCCTTCCCCCTTTTGTATCCTGGATGAGATTGACGCCACTTTGGACGAGACCAATATCAAGCGGTTTACGGAGCTCTTGAAGCTCTTCAGCAAAGACCTGCAGTTTATCGTCATTACCCACCGGCGGGGAACGATGGAAGTGGCGGATGTCCTTTACGGCGTGACCATGGAAGAGAAAGGCATCAGCAAGTTGATTTCGCTGGAATTGAAGAAACAGGCAAGTTAGGAGGAGGAAAAGTGGCCGAAGGATTAGTCGCACGTTTAAAAGCAAGTTTAAACAAAACCCGTCAGAAACTCTTGGCCCCGCTGGAAGAAGCGGTCCACTTTCATAAAAAAATCAGCCCGGAGTTTTATGAAGAATTGGAAGAGATTCTGATCACTTCCGATGTGGGATATACCACCACCATGCTGCTGATGGAGAAGCTGAAAGCAAAAGTGAAAGAGGAAAAAGCGGAGGAAACCGGTGTTGTCCGGGAGTATCTGCGGGCGATCATTACGGAGCTGCTGGCGACGGCACCCCCGCCGGTGCTGGACGGGGACGGGCCTTTGGCCCTTTTGGTGGTGGGGGTGAACGGTGTCGGGAAGACAACGACCATCGCCAAGTTAACCGAGTATTACCGAGCGCAAGGGAAAACCTGCCTCCTGGTGGCGGGGGATACTTTCCGCGCCGCCGCCATCGATCAGTTGGCGATCTGGGCGGAACGGACGGGGGTTGATTGCGTCAGCCACCAGGCCGGCGCCGACCCGGGCGCGGTGGTCTTTGACGGGATTGCTGCGGCCAACGCCCGCAAAGTCGATGTGGTCATTTTTGATACTGCCGGCCGGTTACATACCAAGGTCAATTTGATGACCGAATTAAAAAAGGTCCACCGGGTGATTACTGAGCATTTAGGCCAAAGAAAGCTGGTTAATATATTGGTCCTGGATGCGACCACCGGGCAAAATGCCCTGTCCCAAGCCCGTGTTTTCCACGAGGCCATTGGGGTGGACGGTATTATCCTGACCAAGCTGGACGGGACGGCCAAGGGAGGGATTGTCCTTCCCATCGTAGCCGAATTGAGCCTCCCCATCCTTTGGCTGGGCATCGGCGAACAAGCCGGGGACTTGCGCCGCTTTGATCCGGAGGAATTCGCCACCGCCCTCTTGGGCGAGGACGCCGGCTAAAAAATATTCTCCCAAGTGAGACGGAGTTCATCGGGAATCCGGTAGATAATCTGTTTTAATTCGGCAATTTCACTCATGGCCAAAACCGGCGCCTGATTGTCCAGATAGGCTTTGGTGCGGGCAAGGGCTACTTCGAAACGGTCCAGATCATGGTGGTCGATGAGGAAGACCCAAACATTGCGGGCTTTGACCCATAAGTGGTTGATCCTTTCCAGTTGGGCGGTGATTGCTTCCGGTTCCGCCGCTTTGACAGAAGTCGCCAGCCTCTCCAGTTGCGTAAGGATCTCTTCCGCCTGGCGGGCGATGATCTGCTCCGTGGTCCAGCCGGCGACGGAAAAGATGAGAAAAAAGATAATCACACCGATAAAGACTTTCATCTTTGTTTCTCCTTTTCTGTTTGGGGTTTGGCCTGACAATAAAAGCGGCCTTCCGTATCAATCATGGCGATTAAGACGGTCCGGTGGTCATTGATTCCCTGTTTTTTGAGTTCCCCGTCAAGCCACGGGATGGTTAAGCCCGCACGGTCCAGGTTTTCCTGGACGATTTTCCCGTCGATGATCAGGGCCCTCGGCATCTGTTGGGGCCTTGTTTTCAGTTGTAAATCGCCCATGGTCACCGGGCGTTTTTCTGCTTTGGGGAGGACAGTCAGGCTGCCGTTGGTCTCCAAGAGGGCGCATTCCACCTCGGACAGGTTAAAATAGCCCTGGGCACGCAGTTGTTCGATTAGATCATTGACATGATAAAGATTGCTCCGCATTTCATCCCAGTTGATTTTGGCATTTTCAATGATGGGACTGGGTTTCCCGCAAAGGATCCGGCGGAAGGTTTGACTTTTCAGGGAACAGAAGGAGAAGACAACCTGGACGAGGAGGAGCGTAAGCACGGGGATGACGCCGCTGAACAAGGATAAACCCCGGTCCTGCATGGGGACGGAGACCAAATCGGCGATCATGATGGTAATTACAAATTCGTAGGGCTGTAACTCGCCGATTTGCCGCTTTCCCATTAAACGGGTGACGATGACGACTAAAAGATAGAGAAAGAGCGTACGTACAAAAATGATGAGCATGGTTGACCCCCTTCCCGTTTAGTATTGTTCACCGGCCGCTCACTCTATACTTGATCAAAAATCCAGAAAAGAAGGGAAGATTAATGTATACTATATACTTTTTGTAATGAAGCCGATTAATATTGACGTGGCAGCCTTTTTAAAGCTATTATTGAAAAATAAACATTATTATTAATGAGGTGATTTGCAATGCAGGAAATCAGTCCGCTGGCTGTTGCCCAACGCCAATTGGATCTGGCCGCGGAGAAACTCAATTTGGACCCGAATATCCACGCCATCTTAAGGGAGCCGGCGCGGGTGATGGAGGTTAATTTTCCGGTTCGTATGGATGACGGTACGGTCCGGGTCTTCAAAGGATACCGGGCGCAACATAGTACCGCCCTTGGCCCGGCCAAAGGCGGCATCCGGTTCCATCCCCAAGTGACGCTGGAAGAAGTCAAAGCCCTTTCCATGTGGATGACCTTCAAATGCGGGGTTTTGGGTTTGCCCTACGGCGGGGGGAAAGGCGGGGTCGTGGTTGATCCGCGGACGTTGTCCAAAGGGGAGTTGGAGCGGGTCAGCCGAGCTTATATTGATGCCATTTCGGCAATAATCGGTCCGGAGCAGGATATCCCGGCTCCCGATGTCAATACCAACGCACAGATCATGGCCTGGATGATGGATGAATTCAGTAAAGTGAAAGGCGGGGTCACTTATCCGGGTGTCGTTACCGGGAAACCCATTATTGTTGGCGGGTCTTTAGGACGGACGGAGGCGACCGGCCGGGGTGTGGTGATTATTATCAAGGAAGCGGCTAAACGCTTAGGGATTGACCTGAAAAAGGCCACGGCCGCCATTCAGGGCGTGGGGAATGTAGGTGGCGTCACCGCCCGGCTCTTGGTCGAAGAAGGGGTGAAGATCATCGCCGCCATGGGGAGTAGCGGCGGAATTTATAATGAAAAGGGAATTGATCCCGAAGCCCTCTTGGCCTATCGGGAGAAAACCGGCACGATTGCCAATTTCCCTGGTGGCCGGCCCATTAGCAAGGAAGATTTCTTTGCGCTGGAATGCGACATTTTGGTGCCGGCAGCTTTGGAAAACCAGATTACCGCTGCTAATGCCGGAGGTATTAAAGCGAAGATCGTGGCCGAAGGGGCGAACGGACCGACCACGCCCGAAGCCGACGAGATCCTGGCCCAAAAAGGTGTCTTTTTAACCCCGGATATTTTGACCAACGCCGGCGGGGTTACCGTCTCCTATTTTGAATGGGTCCAGAATTTAATGCATTACTATTGGACGGCCGACGAGGTTAATAACAAGCTGGAGCAAATGATGGTGGATGCTTTTGCGGCGATCTACCGGATGAGCCAGGAACACAAAGTAGGGATGAGAATGGCGGCTTATATGTATTCCATTTCCCGCTTGGCGGAGGCGATTAAGGTCCGCGGCTGGGCTTAAAAGAAGGGCGGAGGATTCCGCTCCTTTTTCTTCTTCTGTGTCCGGAGGTAAGCAAAAAGGGTCCGGTAACGGTTACCATTGCATCTCAAGCAAAGAATGATATAATGTTCACTAAGTTCCGGTTGCACCAGGATGAAAAGCTGAGCATTAACCAATATCTTTTGTAACTTAAGGTTTGCCAACGGAAGAATTAATGATACAATAACTATTGGTTTTTCCCTTTATGCTAAAAAGATACGCGATCAATAAAAAGTGGGGGAGAAGAAAGTGAAGATACTCGAGAAAAAACAACTGGCGCCAGGAATCGTCCAATTTGTGGTGGAAGCTCCTCTCATCGCGAAAAAAGCCCAACCCGGACACTTTGTTATTTTAAGGTATAAAGAAAACGGCGAGCGCATTCCGTTGACCATTGCAGACTTTGACCGGGAAAAAGGGACGATCACCTTGGTTTGTCAAGGAATCGGCAAGAGTACCAAGGAGATTAACCAAATGGAAAAGGGGGATTCCTTTTTGGATCTCCTCGGTCCGCTCGGGAAAGCCTACCCGGTCCGGAAGATCGGGACGGTTGTTTGTGTGGCCGGCGGGCTGGGAGTAGCGCCTCTTTACCCCAAAGCCAAAGCTTTGCATGAGGCGGGTAACCGGGTTATTGGCTTGATCGGCGCCCAACGAAAAGAGATGTTGATTATGACGGAAGAGATGGCGGCGGTCTGCGATGAACTGGAGTTTAGCACCGATGACGGCAGCTTTGGCCATCATGGCTTGATTACCGAACCCCTGCGGGCTGTCTTGACCAGGGAAAAAGTGGATGAAGTGGTGGCGGTGGGACCGGTGCCGATGATGGCGGCGGCGGTGAAGGTGGCGACCGAATTTAACGTTCCGGTGGTGGTAAGCTTAAACGCCTTGATGGTTGACGGTACCGGAATGTGCGGCGGGTGCCGGGTGACGGTCGGCGGCGAAACCAAATTCTGCTGTGTGGACGGCCCTGTCTTTGACGGGGCGGCGGTGGATTTCCATGAACTGATGCTGCGTCAAAGGTACTACCGGGAACAGGAAAAGGAAGCCCTGCACCGTTGCAAACTGGAGGAGGCTGGAAAATGAAACAAGCAAGACAACAGATGCCCAAACAAGATCCGGAGACGAGACGGCGCAATTTTGCGGAAGTGGCTTTAGGATTCACCCCGGAACAGGCCCAAGCCGAAGCCAGCCGTTGTTTGCATTGTAAGAAACCCCTTTGTGTCGAAGGCTGTCCGGTGGAGGTGGAGATCCCGGAATTCATTGCGCTCCTGGCGGCCGGGAAGCCGGCGGAAGCGCTGGCCAAGATTAAAGAGAAAAATAGTCTGCCGGCCATCTGCGGCCGGGTTTGTCCCCAAGAAAACCAGTGTGAAAAGAATTGTATTTTAGGGCGGAAGGGCGAACCGGTTGCCATTGGTGGTTTGGAGCGGTACTGTGCCGATTGGGGACGGACTAACCCGGGGGAAAAAGCGGTTTCTGCCCCGTCCGCCCCGGTGAAAGGGAAAGTGGCCGTGGTCGGCTCCGGCCCTGCGGGGTTAACCGCCGCAGCCGACTTGGCCTTGCTGGGGTATAAAGTTACCCTGTTTGAATCATTGCACGCGCCCGGGGGCGTTTTACGTTACGGCATCCCCGAGTTTCGCCTGCCCAAAACCATTGTCGACTTTGAAGTGGGCAATTTGGAGAAATTGGGCGTGGAGATCCGGACTAACATTTTGATCGGTAAGACCCTGACCATTGATGAACTCTTTGCCGCCGGTTACCGGGCGGTCTTTATCGGAACCGGAGCGGGCCTCCCGCATTTCCTCGGCATCCCGGGGGAGAACCTGAACGGGGTTTACTCGGCGAACGAGTTTTTAACCCGGGTCAATTTGATGAAGGCCTACCGTTTTCCCGAATACGAAACCCCGGTCCGCATCGGCAAGCGGGTGGCGGTGGTCGGTGCCGGCAATGTGGCGATGGATGCCGCCCGTACGGCTTTACGCCTGGGTGCCGAGGAGGTTAGAATCGTTTACCGGCGTTCCCGGGAAGAAATGCCCGCCCGCCGGGAAGAGATTGAAAACGCCGAGGAAGAAGGGGTTATTTTCCGTCTCCTGACTAATCCCGTTCGCCTCCTGGGGGATGAAAACGGGAATGTGACGGCGATGGTCTGTGAAAAAATGGTTCTGGGGGAACCCGATGCTTCCGGCCGGCGCAAACCGGTTCCGGTCCCCGGTTCCGAAGAAAAACTGGCCGTCGATACGGTGGTCGTGGCCATTGGCCAAGGCCCCAACCCCATCCTTTTACAAGGAACCACCGGTTTGGCCTTGAATAAACGGGGCTATATCGAGGTGGATCCGGAGACGTTAATGACCAGTATCCCCGGGGTTTTTGCCGGCGGGGATATCGTCACCGGGGCGGCGACGGTGATTGCCGCCATGGGGGCCGGGAAACGGGCAGCCCGGGCCATCGACCGGTATCTGTCCGGACAGAAAGAAAAGGAATAAACGGAATATCGGGTTGAACCGGGATTCCATCAGAGCCCCTTTTTCGGGGCTCTTTTTTTCTTTTCTTATCCTGGCCGGTTACCAATTGGGTTACAGCGTGCGGTGCCAATCGAAGTTGAGATCAAAGGGGATTTTTCTTTCGGCAAGTTCTAAATATGGGGGATTGGCACAAAAGGTAAACCGGGTGAGCTAAAGGACGTTTTCCAGGTAGATAGTGACCGGCTCGGTCCAGAGACTGTGATTTCCGCCCCGGTCAAGACTGCTGAGGGCGTAGCGTAGGCGGCCGTTGGCAAAATCGGCCGGGGAGACGGTTTCCGTGAAGAAATGGGTGTCTTTATCCACTTGATGATGGAGTTTGAGCACCCCGTCCTTGTTTGAACGGTAGATGTTGTAGGCCAGCAAATCGGCTTCCGTCACCGGATCCCAGCTCAGATAGACTTGATTCCCGACCAGGTTCACGGTGAAGTTTTCCGGAGTAGCCGGGTTGGAGTCGATTACGGCGTTAATGATGAAGGCTGCATCAGACTCCAAATGGACCGGGGTTTCTTTTCCGGAGCGGACATTAATGTACCCGTAATGACAGCCGTAAATGGCGCCGGTTTTTTGGGGGATGTAGATCTCCGTTTCATAGGTTCCTTCCGCCAGCTTAATTGTTTTGCTGTTGGTAAGTTGATTGCCCTCCAAATGGAGGTCGAAGGGGGTTGACCTGTTATTTTCCGGGTTTTCATAAACATAAAATTTACCGGCGGTTACCGAATAACCCTTGCTCAGCAGGAGCGAGACATCCACCGTCACCCGGACCCGACCGGGCGTGGGTTTAATCCACAGAACCGCTTCGACGGTTTGGCCCGGTGGCACCAGCCTGGTGTCCTCGCCGTAGAAGATCTCATCGTTTTCCTGGTCATAGCCGTGGACCTGAATCTTCCAGGTGCCCGGGTACAAGGAGTCAAAGGTCACCGTCAGCTCGTCTTGAAAAGGCTGGATCTCTTTTTTTTCGGTCAATTTCTTGTTGGTCAGGATGATCTCCAGTTTTTCGAGGTCATCACTCTTGGCCAGCAAAGAAAATTCCTGCCGGGCCGGGGTTTGGGCCTCTTCCGCCTTGCTGATCCGCAGGTGAAGCCGGCCCGGATCTTTCCCGGGAAAGTAGGGCTTGGGCAGACAGCCACCGCTGAAGAGCAGAACGGTGAGGAGAAAAGAAAGGAAGAGAACCAATCTTTTCGCAACCATAATATAACAGTCACCCCTTTTCATAGAAAATATATTACATAATAATTTGACATAAATAAGAGATCTCCTGTTTTCCTCTCCTGCGTAGGAAAAAGCATCGCTGCTTGTCGCCCCTCCCGTTTTGCATTTTTCACACTTGACGCCAGCCGCCCGCCGGTAGGGGTTACGTGCCAAACCGGCGCCTGAATTCAGCCAAAATTGCGACAAAAAAAGGATCCCGGAACGGGGATCCCCTTTCTATTAATCAATCAAGTTGCAAATAACGCAGGATCGGCAAGGCTTTTATTTTCCCATGTGGTCAACGATTCCTTGGTAAATCGAATAAGCTTCCCGCCAGAGATAACCCGGATCTCTTAATTTCTGTTCTTCTTTGGGGTTGGTGATAAAAGAAGCTTCCGTCAGGATGGCCGGCATCGTTGTCTTCCGTAAAACATAATAGTTGGCGGTGTTGGCGCCTAAGTCCCGAAGACCGGTCATTTGCCGCAACCGCTTTTGCACTTTGTTCCGTAAATCGTGGCTGCGGGCGCTTCCGTTGGTGGACGAATAGACCGCGGTCCCGTTGTGGCTGGGATTGACCGAACCGTTATGATGGATGGAGATGAAACGGTCGGCGCCGCTCTGATTGGCGATCTTAACACGGGAAGCTAATGAAAGATAAACATCGCTCACCCTTGTCATCACGACAGTGGCCCCTCCGTACTCCACCAGGCAATTCCGGAGCGCTTTGGCCACCTGTAAGTTGATCTCTTTTTCGGTGAGGCCGTTGACACCGACGGCCCCCGGATCCCAGCCCCCATGGCCGGCGTCGACCACCACTTTTACGCCGGCCAGCGGCGGGACGGCGGCGCGGGAGGCACCTCCGTTTATGCCCAGAAGAAGCATGGCCAAGAGCAGAGTAATGAACTTTCTGTTGGTCAAAGCGAACCCTCCTTCGGCATGCTTTAGAATACAGTGTTAAACTGAATGACGAGACGGTTATAACGGTGGAGATTAACCTTATCCACCTCGGCTTCGAACCCGGAATCAAAACCGAATTCCAGGTTGGTGGCGATGGAGAAACTTTTCCGCAGCCGGCCGGAGAAAGTGACCTGGGGACCGGTGAAAGTTTGTCCCGGGGAAAAGAGGAGTCCGGCGCGGAGGGTGGCCTCCCAATTATTCTCCAGCCGCTGCTGGATTCCGCCGCCGACGCCATAGGAATTGCTGGCGAAGATTTCGCCCTTTTCCAAGAAACTGTCGTTTAAAACCGAAGAGATGGGGGCAAAACCTTTCTCGAAATACCAGGTATTTACGGTATAAATGGTGGCGCCGGCCTCTTTGTTCCAGACGGCCAAACCGCCGAAGGCGCCATCGTGTTTGTAGGCTTGGAAGCTCTCCGCCCCCGGTTTATACCAGGCGGCTTCCGTTTGGAGGGCGCCACCGGCCACATTGGTAATGAAGTCGAGGCCAATGGCAGTTTCACTAAGATCACCGGCCGGGGTGGTGATCAAGGTCATCCCCAGCAGATATTGGGGTTTGGGAACGGCAACCCGGAAACCGAACTGATCATCACTGGTGACCGTAATCTTTTCCCCATTGATCGTTTGCGGATTTAGAAAAAGCCGGGAATAAAAACCGCCGAAATAAAAATCGTTATTTCCGGTCTGGATGGCGATTCCTTCCAGCGGGGCGGCGGAGTGATCCGCAATCAGGCCTAGGGGGTCCAGGGTGAATTTGAATTTTCCTATGTCCAGCAGGAGTTGGGGCGAACGGTAGCGGACGGCTGATTCGTTCACAGAGAGTTGGTTGAGGTAGCCGTAATTGTCATAATAGGAAAGTAAAAGATAAAAATAGAAGTTGGGATCGATCTGGGCGTCAAGATAGAGGTTTAAATAGTTTTTCAGATCCGGAGTCCGGTACTCTTCAAAGACCCGGTGCTTATAATCGGCGAGGAGGCTGAATTCGCCTCCGAGCTGGAGATGGCCCCAGCGGCTTTCCAAGTTGGCCACCCGTTTGGTGAGGTTATCCGTGGCGGCTTGGGCAGGGCTGGGCGCCCAAAGGCCCAAGAGCAAAAGGATGAAAAAGAAAAGGTTACAGCGAAAAATGGTTGGTTTGGCAAGGCGTAGCAAAGATGATTCCTCCGTTTCTTTCGGCAAATTTTACAATGACTAGCCTTCAGCGGTGTTTCCGCCTTTTGCTGTTTAAACTTCTCTAAATTAATAAAAATACCTGCTCAAGGCAGGAATGGAATTTATGGTAAACCGGCATAAAGGCCGAAAACGGAGGACAAAGCAGAAAGGGTTTAATTAAAATAGGAAGAAGGGGTGTGCCGCCACACCCCTCCCTCCTATTTCTGGGCGGCCATTAATTGTTCGGCTTTTTCGATTAAGCCGCGGACGATCAGGCCCGCCTCGCGGGTAGTGAGCTTGCTGTAGTCGTAGTTATTTCCGTTCCGTTGGATCCGGTCTGCGAACCCCAGTTCTTTGGCGATTTCGTACTTGACCTCGTCGGAAACAATACTACGTCGCGCCACAGCTCCACCTCCCGTTTTTAGTATTTCCGGCGCGCCTCAGAAAAAAGCGGGAAAAAATAAAGAAAGTGAATAGGTGAACAGGCAAGATAGGGAGAATATTAGGCAAGGGGAGGGAAGAAAATGAGGAAGAAAGATCACTATCCAATCAGCCACCAGGGAAGGGCGGACAATGCCGAAGAAAGCGTCAAATGTCCTAACTGTGGGACCATGATTCATCTGGGTTATGATGAAGATGAGGAGGTGGTAACCTGCCCGGTCTGTCAAGAACAGGTCACCACCGTCGGGGAAACCCAGCTTTATTCCTCCAATGAAGATTATTGATGATTGTTTTGCCACCCGGTTACCGGGTTTTTTTTATTCTTTCCGGAGTCCGTAAGTCTCTTCCACGTTTTGGGTGAAAATAATGCCCTGCCCCGGCCGGTCGATCTGGAGTTGGGTACGGACATGGGTGACGATGCCTTCGGTGAGCTGATTTTCACAGAGAATCAGGGCAATATCCTTTTCCGGTTCGATTTCCATGCCAAACAGTTTGATGGTTTTATGGATACCCGATCCGCGGGCGTGGATAATGGTTCCGCCTTTTGCTCCTTTCTCTTTGGCCGCATCGATCACTGTTTCCCCTTTTCCTTTATCCACAATGACAAAAATCGCGTTATACATGGCTTTCTCAACACCTCTGCTCTCTTTAAACGTTTGGTTTGGAAAGTCGTGGGAGCCAAAGAAATTCACCACCGGGATGCTGAAGGCAATCCCGTGGTTGGGTTTGTCCAGAGAAAAATCTTTATTAAGACCGGCAAGCGCCTGCCGGGCCATGTTTTTTTCGGCTACCATCATCACAATCTCTTTACGGATCTCCGACAAGGAAAGAAGGTCCAGGAGGCGGCTGTGCACCGTTCCTTTCCCCAGGAGAATGGTTCCGCCGGTGATGCCATAGTGTTTCGCCCGGGATAGAATTTTACTGCCTTGACCGTAGTTGGTGATCACATAGATCAAAGAAAAATCCAATGGTTCCCGTTGGTTATCCATGGGATTCGACTCCTCCTTGCGCCGATTTCACTTTATAAATATAACCTAAAAGTTGAAGGGTGATCAAAGGAGTTAAGGCCACCATGGCAACGACGCCGAAGCCGTCGAGCAAGACATTGGCCCCAGCGGTGGCTTCCGCCACGCCCTGGGCAAAGGAGAGGATAAAGGTGGCGGTCATCGGTCCGGAAGCCACGCCGCCGGCATCAAAGGCGATGCCAACAAATAACTCGGGAACGAAATAGGTGAGAACAATGGCCAGGAAAAATCCGGGTAACAGATAGTGCCAGAGCTGAATGGCCGGGGTGATGATCCGGAGAATGGAAAGGCCGACCGCCAAACCGACACCGATGGAAAGGGCAACCAGAACCACTTTTCTTTTGACGTAACCGCTGGTTACTTCCTCAATTTTGGTGGTCAAAACATAGACGGCCGGCTCGGCAATGACCGTCACCAAACCCAAAATTAAACCGATGAAAACAGCTAAAGGCCGGCTTAAGGTGGCCAGGCGGTAGCCGACTAAAATGCCCACATCCAGAAAGCCCGCCTGGACACCGGTGAGAAAGATGACCAGCCCGCCAAAAGTATAGACCAGGCCTTTAAGGATCCGACGGGCGGCTTTTTTCGGGAGTTTAAAGAGGAATTTGTCCCCGGCCAGAAAAAGAAGGAGCAGCGGAAAAAGGGACAAAAAGGCATCCCAGGCGTTGGACGGGAGTTTGGCCAGGAATGGGGCGAGCAGGGAAGGAGATTCGGTGATCCCCAGGGTAGCGCTGCCCGTCGCCTGGTCGGATTTGGAAAGAATGCTCATCAGGGTGACCGCCATGATGGGGCCGGCCGAGACGATCCCGACCAAACCAAAGCTCCCGCTTTCGGAGGCCAGACTATCCTTGTTCAGGGAGGAGATCCCTAAAGCCAGCGCCAGGATGAAGGGTACGGTCAAGGCACCGGTGGTGGCGCCCGAAGAATCAAAGGCAATGGCCAGAAAGGCGGGAGAGGTAAACAAGGACAACAGGAAAATCACCCCATAGGCAAGGGTAAATACTTTGGATAAGGACAGATTGTAGAGGGTTCGGATAAATCCGACGGCCAGCATCAAGGCGATGCCCAGCGAAACAACCACCACGATGGCCATCTTTGTGATCTGTCCCGCGGTCACCAGGTCAACTTGGCCGGCTAAGACGTGGAGATCGGGCTCGGCGATGGAGATCATAAAACCCAGCCCTAAGCCGGCGATAATTACCACTCTAAGTTTGTTGGTTTTGGCTATGGCTTCGCCGAGCAGGGAACCGATGGGGGTAATCCCCAGATCAACGCCGAAGAGAAAAATCGCCAAACCAACAATGATCGCTAAGGAGCCCAGGAGAAAACGGAGCAGAAGCGGGGTCTCCAAAGGAGTAAGGGTGCAATGCAAAATGAGAACGATAATGGTAATTGGCAAGACAGTGGAAAATACTTCTTTAAATTTGGTGCTGAGGGCATTCAAACGGTGATCACATCCTTACCCAAATTTGGTTCTGCTTATAGTTGCCGGTTGAGATTTGAATTAGGTTTTTAATTCATTATAACATAAGTTGAGTGATTGCATAAATATTAATCAAATGTTAAATTGATATGATTAAATTACTTTTCTTCGTAAAGAGGGACGGGGATTAAATTTGGTAAAGCTGGATAAAATAAGCAATAAATTGTGGGCCGGCCGGGTTGACCATGGATGAAGATAACAAGCGGCGGGACCTTTTCATCAAAGAGCTATTGTTTTATTTTATTAATCGTCATAGAATAGAAAATGTGAAAAAAACAGGGAGGATTGGCCGAGAAAGGACGGATCAGCTTGAAACCAGGTGATCATCTTTATTTTATTGGCATTGGCGGTGCACGCCTCAGCGCCTTGGCCAAAATTATGCTGGAAAACGGTTATCAAATTACCGGCTCGGACCGGACAGTCAGCCGTAATACCTTGGAATTGGAGGCAAAAGGCATTAAAATTAATTACGGCCATAAGGCGGAACAGATTACCGGCGATCTTGATGCCGTGGTCTACACCAACGCTGTCGGCAAAGAAAACCCGGAGCTCTTGGCGGCTAAGGCGAAGGGGCTTCCTCTCTATGAAGGAGCTGAACTTCTGGGCCTGCTCATGAAGGAAAAAGGGGCAGGGATCGCCGTCGCCGGAACCCACGGAAAAACGACGACCACGGCGATGATCTCCTTGTTGTTGATTAAAGGGGGTAAAGATCCTACAGTTGAAGTAGGCGGGGAGATGAAAGAATTGCTGGGAAACCACCGGACGGGAAAAGGCCCCTACTTTGTGGTGGAAGCCTGTGAATTCCGCCGTTCCTTCCTTTATCTTTCTCCCCGGATCGCCGTCATTACCAATGTGGACTGGGATCATCCCGATTGTTTTCCAACGCCCGATGCGGTAGTGGCGACCTTTCAAGAATTCATCCGGCTGGTGCCGCCGGAGGGGAAACTGGTGCTCTGGCAGGACGACCCCCATTTGCCGCAATTACGGGCGGCAGCGCAGGCGCCGGTGGTCACCTTCGGCCTGACTCCCGCCGCCGACTGGTATTGTACGGAGATTGAGGCGACGGCGCCGCTGGGTATTAAAGGGAAACTCCACCGGAACGGAGCTTATCTCGGAGAATTGGTCCTACAGGTCCCGGGTGAACATAATATTCGGAATGCTTTGGCGGCTTTAGCCGTGGCGACCGAAACCGGCATTCCCGTTACCGACAGCCTTAATTACTTGAAAACCTTTACCGGCGTCCGCCGGCGTTTTGAGGTAAAAGGAGAAACCGGCGGCGTGGTTGTGATTGATGATTACGCCCATCATCCGGTGGCGATCCGGAATACCCTGGCGACAGTAAAAAAACAATACTCCGGCGGCCGGGTATGGTGTGTCTTCCAGCCCCACCTGTACAGCCGGACCAAACATCTTTTCCACGACTTTGCGCGGGCCTTTACCGATGCCGATGTTTTAATTCTGGCCGATATCTACGCCGCCCGGGAGGCGGATCCGGGGGATATCTCCAGCCGTCTCCTGGCAGAGGAGGCCCGGAAATACCATCCGGATGTCCGCTATATTGGCGATCTGGCCGCCATCAAAGAGTATCTGCTCACCCAGACACGGCCGGGGGATTTGGTTCTGACCATGGGAGCCGGGGATGTCTTTAAGGTCGGGGAGGCATTTTTACAAGCGCGTCAAGAAGGGGAATAAAATTAAGACCAAGTAAAAAAGGGCTGATACTAAAGGAGTCTTTCTGTTCTCTGGAGAAGTTAACCAGAGAACTTTTGTCTTTTAATACGCTTGAAGGAAATGGGGAAGTTCGATGACGACGACGGTTGCCGTTGCCCGTTGTGTTAGTTATCAACGGGAAGAGGTGGAAAACGCCGTCCACAGTTGCCTGCAGGAGCTGGGGGGCCTGCAAAAATATGTCCGCCCCGGCCAAAAGGTGCTGGTGAAACCTAATTTGCTGGCGGCCGAACCGCCGGAACGGGGGGTGGATACCCATCCTGAAGTGGTCCGGGCGGTTTTAAAAGAATTGTTAGGCCTCGGCGCCAAACCTTTGGTCGGGGATAGCCCCGGGGTGGGCAGTCTGGCCCGGGTGGCTGAGAAGGCGGGCATCGCCGGTGTCTGCCGGGAACTGGATGTCCCCTTGGGCGTTTTTCACCGGGAAGTTACGGTCAAGGCACCGGAAGGGAAGATTCTGAAAAGCTTTCCCCTGGTAGAAGAAGTAACCCAGGTGGATGCGGTAATTAATCTCCCGCGGGTGAAAACCCATAGCCTGACCCGTTTAAGCGGCGCGGTGAAGAATCTTTTCGGGTGCGTGGCCGGCTTCCGCAAAGGGGAAATGCATTTCCGCCTGCAGCAGGCGGAGGCCTTCCATGGGATGTTAATTGACCTGGCTTTAACGGTGAAGCCGGTGCTGACCGTTGTCGACGGGGTGGTGGCGATGGAAGGGAACGGACCGCGCCACGGCGATTTACGGCCGCTGGGGGTCATTCTGGCCGGGACGAATCCCTTTGCCGTGGATGCCACCATTGCCCGGCTTGTTGGTTTGCCCCCCATGGAGGTGCCCTTATTGGCCTTGGCGGCGAAACGGGGCATTCCCGGACTCGGGGAAGGGGAGGTCCAAATCCGGGGGGCGGAGCTCGCGGGGTTGATCCTCACCGGTTTTCAGGTTCCTCCGGCCATGGCCAGCATTAATCTCCGGGTTCCGCCGACGGTGACCAGGCTCATCCGCCGGTTTATCTCGGCGTATCCGGTTTTCGCGGAGAATTGTCTCCATTGCGGCATCTGTCTTCAAGCTTGCCCTGCCGGGGCCATCAGGAAAGGACGGACGGGAATGCAGATTGATGACCGCCGGTGCATCCGTTGTTACTGTTGTCAAGAATTATGTCCCCATAATGCGGTAATCTTAAAGCAGCCTTTTTGGGGCCGCTTTCTCTAAAGACGCTTTAGAAGTTTGGCCAGCCGGTGAAATTCCTGTTTATCCTTTTTGGCCAGGGCTTCATCGATTTGGGCGAGGAGCCTTTCCCTTTTTGTTTCATTTTCGGCTTCCGCCAGGAGAAGCTGGATTTCCAGGTCCAGCTGGAGCCGTTTGATCTTCTCCGGATCGAGGGGAAGCGGAAGCTCTTCGAGGACATCGAGGAAGAGCAAGCAATTATTGCGGTCGGGGAAATAGAAGGTCAAGTAGAGGTCTCCGTTTTTCATGGTTTGGCAATATTCAATGATCCCGTCCGGGTCGGTAAGGACTCGATCGTACGTTAAAAGATAAACCGGGGGCATCCCGGTGCCAAGACTGGAAACGACCAGCAAAGGACGGAGAAAACAACCCTGTTCGATGATTTTCACCTGTTTTAAGGCGGCGTCTTGCTTGAGGAGAGCCAGCAAGACGCGGCGGGGGCCCTCCCCCCGGAATTCCCAATGGGCTAAGAACCATTTGATAAACTTTTTCTTGGCCAGGGGACTAACCACTGGTTGGTTCACCAAGGACACCTCCCTTTACCCCGTTGCCGGAGAGGAATAGTGCTTCTTTGCTTATTAGCTTATTAATAGATTCGGATCTTACGGGGCCGGTTTTAATAAAAACTTCTATTCTATTCATATTAGCAAGAACCCGCTCTGATGAACCGGATTTCCAAAACCCGGCGCAAAGCCCGGGGGATTTTTACTTAAACAGGGCGGGAACACGGGGAACGGGGAAGCTTCTGGAGGTGGCGACCATTCAGCAAACAGCAACTCCGGTTTTGGTCAGTGCCTGTTTATTGGGGGAAAAGTGCCGTTATAACGGGAAAGATTATCCTTTACCCGGCTTCCGGCAGAGCCTGCAAGGGTATAAGGTGATTCCTGTTTGTCCTGAAGTAATGGGTGGCTTGCCGGTGCCCCGCCCCCCCTGTGAGCTAAAGGGGGGTGACGGAACCCAGGTTTGGCAGGGCAAAGCCGGCGTATATACCCGGGAAGGCCGGGAGGTAACGGCCGCCTTTTGTCAAGGGGCCCGGAACACTTGGCAACTGGCCATGGAGACCGGGGCCCAAAGGGCCATCCTGAAGGAGAAAAGCCCTTCCTGTGGCTGTCACCTCATCTATGACGGTTCCTTTGGGAACCGCCTGGTCCCGGGTGCAGGCGTTACCGCCGCCCTCCTCAAAGCAAAGGGGATGGAAGTGCTTACGGAAACGGAATGGCTGAAGAAAAGGAGGGACAACTTTGTCTAAAAAGCATCGGTGGTTAAAAATATCCGGTAGTGTGTTGGTGGTTGTCCTTTTTTTCCTGATTATCAATAGTTTCTTCCGGGAAAATATCCGCCTTTTAAATGAGGGCAACACTTGGCGAGAGCGGGCGGAGGAACTGGAGGCCAGAGAAAGAGCATTACAGACGGAAAAGGAAAAGCTGGAGCATATTCTGATGCCGGAGGGGTCCGGACTGGTGATTACCGGTCTCCGTTGGACAGAGCTTGCCTTCGAGAACGGCCACCGGTTGTCCTATGAGTTGGCATTGACTGTTGACAACCGGTCGGAGCGGTCCCTCCCCGCCGGAAAGGCCCATTTAATCCTGGCGTTTGCCCCGGCCGGAACCTCTACTTTTCAACGGATTTCCGGGCAAGAGGTGGCCCTCCCCCCTTTACAGGCGGGTGAGGAGAAGACGATCGCAATTCCGGGGGCGATTCCGGCCAGTCCCGGAGAGGAGATGCTCTGTATCGTGAGCCTGAATGAACAGCCGGGTGTGGCGAAACTACAGGTATCCTTAGTTGATTCCACCGCCCGGCATAACTTCTCACCGCAATGAAGAAGGGGTGACCGGGAGATGAGCAGGCCGGATAAAGACCATTATTATTTGGATATTGCTGCCGCAGTGGCCAAACGCTCAACTTGTTTACGCCGGCACTTTGGGGCCATCATTGTCAAAGCGGACCAGATCATCAGTACCGGTTACGTAGGTGCGCCGCGCGGGAGTATCAATTGTATCGATTTACGGGATTGTCCCCGGGAGAAGGCGGGTATTCCTTCGGGGGAAAGGTATGAACTTTGCCGTTCGGTGCATGCGGAGATGAATGCGATCATTCATGCCGCGCGCCCGGAAATGATCGGGGCGACCCTTTATTTAGCCTGTCTGTCGCCGCAAACCGGTGAACGGGTCATTGGGGTCAGGCCTTGTAAATTATGCACCCGGATTATTATTAATGCGGGAATCGAGTGGGTGGTCACCGACGGCCCCGACGGCGGCGTCATCCGTTATGCCGTCCAAGACTGGGTGCGGGCGGACCGGGGAGTGTGGGCGGAGGACAATATCCACGGTTATTAAGGATTAACCATTAAGGTTTATGGGCTTCCGTAAGGAAGAACCCGCCAACGCCGGCTTCCGTCAGCTTGTGTCATAGAAGGAAGAGGCAAAAGCCGGGACAGTCGAAGAACGGCGCTGCCACTTTGCGTAGGAATTTAGCAGGTATTTATAATATCGAGTTCATTGGGGAAGGAGAGATTTGGTTGGCATATCGCGTTACCTTGATCCCGGGTGATGGAACCGGACCCGAACTGACGGCCGCCACGAAAAGGGTGATCGAGGCGACCGGTGTGGAGATTGAATGGGAAGTGCAGGAGGCGGGGATGGATGTGCTGGCGGAGAAAGGAACCCCCCTCCCCGACGAGGTCCTGGCCTCGATCCGCCGGAACAAAGTTGCTTTAAAGGGACCGATTACCACTCCGATTGGCACCGGCTTTCGCAGTGTCAATGTGGCGCTGCGCCAAGCTTTGAATCTTTTTGCTTGCGTGCGTCCATGTAAATCCTATCCCGGTGTGCGCTCCCGCTACAATGATATTGATCTGGTGGTGATCCGGGAAAATACGGAGGACCTTTACGCCGGTGTCGAATTTGACGCGGGGTCCCCGGAAGCCAAAGCCATTATTGGGATGGCGCCGGCCGGGAAGATCCATCCGGAGGCGGCGCTTTCCATCAAGCCGATTTCCCGGGCGGGAAGTGAACGGATCATCCGGTACGCTTTCGAATATGCCCGCCGGCACGGACGGCGGAAAGTGACGGCGGTGGCCAAAGCCAATATCATGAAATTCACCGACGGCCTTTTTTACAAGGTCGGCCGGGAAATTGCCCAGGAATATACAGGGGAGATTGAATATAACGAAGTTCTGGTGGATGCCCTCTGCATGCAACTGGTCCAACGCCCGGAGAATTTTGATGTCCTGGTCCTTCCCAATCTTTACGGGGACATTATTTCCGATTTATGCGCCGGCCTGGTCGGCGGTTTAGGCGTCGCGCCGGGGGCCAACATCGGTACGGAAGCCGCCCTTTTCGAGCCGACCCATGGCTCGGCGCCCAAATATAAGGGACTGAATAAGGTGAATCCCTGCGCCATGATTCTGTCCGGTGTTTTGATGCTGAGACATTTGGGGGAGACCGCGGCGGCCGACCGTTTGGAACGGGCGGTGGCGGCGGTGATCCGGGAAGGCAGGGCGGTAACCTATGATCTGAAAGCGGACCGGAATGACCCGACGGCGGTCGGGACCAGCGAAATGGCCGATGCGATCATTGCCAAATTAAAAGAAAGCTAGTTTCAGCGGTTATCGATATCATCCCCCGGCGCCCGCCGGGGGTTTTTCTTACTGAAAAAGGGGGGGATCCATTTTTTTCAACCCGCCCGGCCAACTCACCAGTAGTTCTTCGGTATCGGCCCAAACCTCATGAAATTTCTGGCGGTAGTCGGCGGGTAAAGGGAGGCGGTCGATTTTATCCGGGGACGGTACCATCAGAATCCGGTAGCCTTCACGGCCTTTGGCCACCCAGACCGGTACGCAGGCGAGAAGCACAATCTCAAGACCAGGCCCGAAAAGATTTTTCCGCACCCGCAGGGTGAGCATCAACCCGCAGTCGCTGTAGCGCCAGCGCTGGTTGGAGAGGAAATTCCCAAGCGAATAGGCGGAAAAAACGGTTTTCAGGCGATTGCTGAATGGATCTCTGATGACACTTCTTTCCAGGGGCCGGATGACATGGACATGGCTGCCGAGAATGATGTCGACGCCCAGGGCCAACAGACGTTTAAATAGCCGTTGGTCCTCCGGGGAAGGGTACCGTTGGTACTCTTCGCCGCTGTGCAGCGCCATAATGATCCCGTCCACGCCGGCTTTTTTCAATTGCCGGATCTCCCGGGCGATTTGGTAGTAGTTTAAGGTGTTGAGGACCCATTTTTGGTCCGCCGGGGGCAACAGGCCATTGGTTAAAGTGGTGTAGGAAAAAAAGGCAAGTTTCAGGCCATTGATTTCCGTCAGGTAGTATGCTTTCTCATGAACCGTCTGCCGGGTTCCGGTGGCGGCAAGACCAGCCGCCTTTAAAGCCGAAAGGGTGCTGGCAATCCCGCTTACCCCCTGGTCCAGGGAGTGATTATGGGCGGTAAAGATGAGATCAAACCCGGCCCAGCGGAGAGCCTCCGCCAGCGGGGCCGGGGTATGAAAACGGGGATAACCGGACAAACGCTGATAATCGGTGGTCAGGACAGTCTCCAAGACCCCGACGGTGAGATCGGCCGTCTGCAGGTAAGGCCGGATCTCCTGAAAAATGGGGCGGAAATCATAGTCTTGTTCCCCTTTGGAAAAAGCGGAATTCACCACCGGCATATGCATGACCAGGTCGCCGACGGCGGTAAACGTAACCACCGGGAGGACTGGCCGGTCCTGGCTGGTGGTAGTGAGGGGAGGCGCAGGATGATGGGCGGCCACGGCGGCAAAGACAAAGAGAACAAAGAGGCAATGGTATTTAGTTGGCCGAAGGGAAGAGCTCATTCCGGCAATCACCTCTACCCAAGTTCCTTGCTGAGCAATGATCAAATTTTCCCTATTATGATTCGCTTGACTATCAAAAATTTCCTTTAGTTTACGGAGAAAAGGAAGAACACCGCCTCCGGAAAACTGGTGGAAGAGGGCTTTGCCGGAAGATGACGAAATGTAAGGATAACAGGAGCAAGGGAGGGGATAAAATGGACCGGTTGCGCCAGTTGGAAGAGGAGATTGTGGCCGCCAATCACCGGCGGGAAGAAATTTTCCTTTCGCCTTATGCTTGTGCCAGTAAAGAAGGGTTCCGCTTTGCGCCGGAAGCGGAGAAAGTTCCCGACGCGGAAAATATCCGGCCCGCTTTTTTCCATGATACCGACAAAATAATCCATTCGCTGGCTTATACCAGGTATATTGATAAGACCCAAGTTTTTGCCTTGTTTCATAACGACCACATTACCCACCGGGTTTTACATGTGCAGTTTGTTGCCAAGATTGCCCGGGTGATCGGCCGCTGCCTGCGTTTGAATGAGGATCTGATTGAGGCGATTGCCCTCGGTCATGATCTGGGGCATACCCCCTACGGCCATGACGGCGAGCGCTTCCTCAATCAACTTTGCGTGGAAGCCGGGATCGGCTACTTCTGTCACAATGCCCAGAGTGTTCGCTTTCTGATGGAGCTTGAGCAGGGCGGGCGGGGCCTCAATTTGACCCTGCAGGTTCTGGATGGAATTTTAGCCCATAACGGCGAGATCCTCAACGCCCGGCTGGTGCCGGCTACCGGGAAAACGCCGGAACAGTTTCTGGCCGAGTATGAAGCCTGCTTTAAGGTGAAGGATTACCCGCGACGAATTTATCCGATGACTCTGGAGGGTTGCGTGGTCCGGATCACCGATATTATCGCCTATATCGGCCGGGACATCGAGGATGCCATCACGGTGGGTTTAATCAAACGTTCCGACCTACCGCCCAGTATTACCCGGGTACTTGGGGATACCAACGACCGGATCATTAATACCCTGGCCATGGATGTAATTGCGCAAAGTTACGGACAGCGTTACATCGGCTTCAGCCCGGAGATTTACAAGGCCTTACAGGATTTAAGAGCCTTCAATTTTGAATATATCTACCATAATCCCGTGGTGAAGAAAGAGAATGAGAAGGTGGAAGGGTTGTTCCGTTCCCTTTTTCACCGTTATATCCGGGATATCGAAGAGGAAAATCTTGCTTCCCCCATCTTCCGGCACTATCTCAAAAATATGAGCGAACGTTACCGGACCCGGACGCCGCCGGCCCGGATGGCGGCGGATTTTATCTCCGCCATGACGGATGAATTTTTTATCCGCCAGTGTAAAGAGTTGTTTTTCCCCAAGCGTTTCGGGTTAAAAATCAATGACCACCTGACGGAAGAGCCTTGACGAACACATGTTTGCCGTGAGAAAATAAAGAGAGAACAGAAAACGTGGCCGGAGAGGGGAGGACGGGGATGCGCAAGATAATCCATCTGGATATGGATGCCTTTTTTGCGGCCATCGAACAGCTGGACCATCCGGAGTACCGGGGAAAACCGGTGATTGTCGGCGGATCGCCCAACGCCCGGGGGGTGGTTTCCACCTGTTCCTATGAAGCCCGCAAATACGGGGTCCGCTCGGCCATGCCACTACGGGAAGCGGCGCGCCTTTGTCCCCATGGCATCTTTCTCCCCGGCCGGATGAAAAGGTATCAGGAAGTTTCCCTGGCGATCAGGGAAATTCTCTATGAATACACCCCTTTGGTGGAGCCCCTTTCCTGCGATGAAGCCTTTCTGGATGTAACCGGCTCGGAAAGGCTTTTTGGACCCGCCGAACGGATTGCCCGGGAGATTGTGGACCGGATCGCTTCTGAACTGCAGCTTTCCGCTTCCGTGGGCGTCGCGCCCAATAAGTTTTTGGCCAAAATCGGGTCCGATTTGAGGAAACCCAAGGGGTTTGTCGTCATCCGGGAAGAGGAGGTCCTTTCCTTTCTGGCGCCGCTGCCCATCGGCCGGCTGTGGGGAGTGGGACCGAAGACCACGGCGCAGCTTTCGAAGATGGGCGTCAAGACCATCGGGGATCTCCAGCGTTTATCCCTCGCTTCCCTCCGGGCCAACCTGGGCGACCTCGGCATCACCCTTTACCAGTTGGCCCGGGGGATCGATGACCGGCCGGTGGAAACCGGAGAGACGGTTAAAAGTATCGGCCATGAAACCACTTTTCAAGTGGATACCGCCGACCGGGAGTATTTAACCGAAACCCTTTGGCGCCTTTGTGAGCAGGTCGCCCGGCGCTTGCGCCGTCATGAACTGGTCGGTAAGGTGATCACCGTTAAGATCAGGGATCTTGATTTTAAGACCATTACCCGCCGCGCCACCCTTTACCAGCCGACCGATTTTGAGGAAGTGATCTTCCAAACTGCCCGCCGGCTGGCGGAGGAGAACGACTGGGGCGGGAAACCCCTGCGCCTGATCGGGGTGAGCGTTTCCGGTTTGACCGGACGGGAGAGTGCCCAGGAGCCGCTTTTTACCGCCCCGGCCGAACAGGACCTCCGCCGCTTGCATCAGACCCTGGACCGGATTAAAGACCGTTTTGGCGAAAGTGCCATCACCCGGGCCCGCTTTCTGAAATGACCATCCCCCGTCCCTGCGGACGGCCGGGAATAATCCCTCTTCTCTTGGGGAGGATAAGTAGTTAGGATAGGATCCAACTAGGGGAGAGGTGGCCGGACTGAAGCGGGTAAGACAGGTGATGATTCTCCTTTTCTTTCTGCTCGAAGTTTTTTTGTTTCTGCTTCCCGGCGGGGCAGGGGCGGCCGAAACCGGGCGGGAGTGGGCTATCCGGATTAACATCCCCGCTTGTACCCTGGAACTACTGCGCTACGGTGAAGTATGGCGCCGTTTTCCGGTGGCCGTGGGGCGGGAGGCGACCCCCACCCCGATCGGGAATTTTACCATTATCAATATCATTAAGGACCCCACTTGGTACCCGGTAGGGAGGAATCCCGTTCCGCCGGGGGTTGATAACCCGCTGGGCGGCTATTGGTTGGGGTTGAGTATTCGCGGTTATGGCATCCACGGGAATAACAAACCCTCTTCCATCGGGTATGCCGAATCCAATGGTTGTATCCGTATGCACAACCAGGATGTGGAACTCTTGGTCCAGTTGGTGCAGGTGGGGACCCCGGTGGAGATCCTTTACCGGACCGTGGAGGTTGAGGCGGTCAAGGACAAAATGTGGCTGACCCTCTTTCCCGATCTTTACCGGCGGGAAGCCGGGTTGCGGGAAGAAGTGGGAAGAGCCCTTGCGCAAAAGGCCCTATCCTATCCGGTCCATTGGGAAGCCCTTTGGCGGCTGGCGGAGGGGGAACGGCCGCTCATCATCGAGATTCCCCGGGAACTTCCTTTATTCCTGGACGGGGAGGAATACTCGGAGGCCGCCTTTTACTGGGGGGAGCGGGCCTTTTTGCCGGGCACGCTCGCCGGGTTGTGGGGAGAAACCAAGGAGCAACCCTTCATTGAATTGCTGGAGTTTATGCGGGCCTACGCCGGACAGGTTTACGGTTTCTTCGACCAGCAAGCAAAGACCATCAACCTGCATACCTTGCGGATTTACTGGGACGGCCGGCTCTTTCCCCTTCGGGGCTGGTTTGAAGAAGAACCTTACCTTCCCCGGGAGCTTGTGGAATTGATCCGGGAGCAAGCAGGTCCGCCGGTTACGGAACTCCAGCCGGTGGGGGTGGAGCAAGAGGAACGCTGGGTTCCCCTCTCGGTGCTTGCTGCCGGTTGGCCCCGGCTCAACATTGACTGGGATGACGAGGAGTGGGTGCTCCGGCTCGAGCTTTAAAAAGAACCGCCCCTTGCTTAAGGGGCGGTTCCTGTCCTGGCCCGGAGCCGGCTGCTCGATTTAGCATAAAGAGTATCTTTCTCTTAGCCCAGAATTTTACTTAATGCCATGGCGGTCAGTTCAATCCGGGCATATTCCTTAATCAGATCCCAGTCCCGGGCTAAAATGGCTCCGCATAAATCCTTGGTGATGCCCAGATACGCCGAGAGGGCGCCGGCCAACCGGTCCCGGCTGATGGAATCAAGATAGGCCCAATCCTGGACGAGAATGGATTCGGCTTCTTCCGGCGTCAGCCCCAGGTTGAGCAATTGATTGTATAATTCCCCGTTTATTCCTTCCTTGACTTCATCCCAGTTTCCTGCCAGGATGGAAGCGATCTGTTCCGGCGTCAACTTTCCCTTCACCATGGCGCTTAACCGGCTGAGCAGGTCCTTTTGGTTTACTTCCCCAAAGGCTTTGACCACGGCCGGCTCGCCGTTGCGGTTATAAAAGATGGTAATCTGGTCGTCTTTCATGAGCGCTTCTGGCGTGGTGGTAATGTTATTCCGGAAAACCACTGCTTCCTGGGGAAGAAGGGCGATTTGGACCTCGTCGTCCCCTTCCGGTTGAACGGTGAGGAGAGCAGTTCCGGCCTCCGGCTGCTCCAGGACCTGGCCCCGGACTGTTTTGAGGTTGCGCAACTGCTCAAGCATCCAGGCCGTGTCAGCCCGGCTGGCCAGACGGGAAGGGCCAAATTCAGGCGTATAGTACCTGGGAAGCAGTCCCAGCTTGGCCACCAGTTCGATCTGGTAAAAAGCCCAGTGCTCTTTGGTGAGATCCGGATAGGTGGGGGCAAAATCGATGGTGTACTGCTCTTCTTCCGTCCCGATCTGCATGAGGCGGGTAAGGGTCACCACCAATTCCGCTCTGGTGATGGGCGCTTCCGGTTTAAACTTGCCGTCGGGGTACCCGGTGAGAATCCCGGCCTGTGCCAAAGCGGTGATATATCTCTCCGCCCAGTGCTTTTCAATATCGGTAAATTGAAGTTGCCCGCCGGAAGGGGTGAATTCGTAAGCGACGGCCAGAATTTTCGCCAGTTCGGCCCGGGTGACACTTTGATCGGGCCGGAAAGAGCCGTCGGGATAGCCGTTGAAAATGCCGGCGGTCATCAGGTCTTTTATACTCTCTTCCGCCCAGTGGCCGTCGATATCGGCCGGCATGGCGTGGGCCGGCGGAGTGACAAGGAAAAAGCTGAAAAGGAAGAGGAGAAAAAGAAGATAACGGTAATTTAAAGAACGCATTGTCTGTTCACTCCTTGGTTTATTCAGGTGCTACGCTCTTTGAATTCGTGAAGGGGGAATGGGTTTCCTTTATGTAAATCCTGGCCCGGTTGGCAGGGAAAAAAACGAGAGGATTTTCCGTCCAGAGATGGAATATGAAGAAGAAAAAGGAGCGGAACCCTTTGCCCGAAATTCTGACCGTTACCCAAGTTACCATCTATCTTAAACAACTAATCGAGACGGACCAACTTCTGCAAAAGGTTTGGGTCCGCGGGGAGATCTCCAATTTTAAGCTCCATTCTTCAGGGCATATGTATTTTACCCTTAAGGACCAGACTTCCTGTCTCCGGGCAGTGATGTTCCGCCGGGAGAACCAGTGGCTCAAGTTTCAGCCTTACGACGGGTTGGAGGTGGTGGCCGCCGGGCGGATCGCCGTCTATCCCAAAAACGGTGAATACCAACTTTACGTGGAGTTGATGGAAGCGGCCGGTCTTGGCTCTTTATACCTTGCCTTTGAACAACTGAAGAGCCGTTTGGCCCAGGAAGGCCTTTTTGCCCCGGAACGGAAAAAACCCATCCCGGTTTTGCCGCGGAAAATCGGGGTGATCACCTCCCCGACCGGGGCGGCGGTCCGTGATATCATCCGCATCCTCCACCGGCGGCATCCACGGGTGGACATTCTGGTCATTCCCGCCCAGGTGCAGGGGGAGACGGCACCGGCGAGTCTGGTGAAGGCGCTGCAAATCGCCGGCAGCTTAAAAGAACTGGATTTGGTGATTATAGCCCGGGGCGGCGGTTCAGCCGAGGAACTCTGGGCTTTTAATGATGAAGCGGTGGCCCGTGCGGTGGCGGCTTGTCCCCATCCGGTCATCTCCGGGGTCGGCCACGAAACCGATTTTACCATTACCGACTTGGTGGCCGATTTACGGGCCCCGACCCCCTCCGGCGCCGCCGAACTGAGCGTGCCGGAGATTACCGCACTGGCGAACCGGATTAAACTTTATACCGATAATCTTTACGCCCTTTTCACCCGCCTTTGCGCCCGGAAACGGGCTGAGCTTGAACGGTTGGTCTGCCGTCCAGTGCTCCGCCAACCTGAACGCTGGATTGCTGTCCGCCGGCAACAGGTGGACGAAGGAAAAGAAGAGTTAATCCGGCGGATGAAATTGCTTTTAGAAGACAAGCGGAAACTGCTCCGGAAAGAGATGGCGCGGCTGGACGCCCTTAGCCCGCTGGCGGTCATGAAGAGAGGCTATAGTATTTGTTTGCGGGAAAGTGACGGCCAGGTGGTGAAGGAAAGCGGGGCGGTGACCCCGGGAGAAGACCTCCGGATTCTCCTCTCCCGGGGAAAGCTCCGGGCCAAAGTGGAAGCAGTACTAGAGGATGTGATGGGATGAATGAGAAATTGACCGAGAAGACCTTTGAGGAGGCGCTCGCCCGTTTGGAAGAGATCATTGGCGCCTTGGAAAATGGGGAGTTAAATTTGGAAGAAAGTTTAAAACTATTTGAGGAAGGGATTGCCCTCGCCCGGCACTGCAATGCCAAACTGGACGAAGCCCAAGGCAAAGTTGAACTGCTTTTAGGGGTGGAAAAGGGTGCCGCCGTGACGGCCCCGTTTACCCCGGAGGAGGAATAGGCTTGTCCCTACTGGAGCTTCCGTTCTATAAAGCTTATAAAGATGAAATTGAAAAAGGGCTCGATACCTATCTTCCCGCTGCTTCCTGCCTTCCCCGGAAATTACATGAAGCAATGCGCTACAGTGTGTGCGGAGCCGGCAAACGGCTGCGGGGGGTGCTCACCTTGACCGCCTGTGAAGTGGCCGGGGGATGCCGGGCGGATGCTTTGCCGGCGGCTTGCGCCATTGAGATGATTCATGCCTATTCTTTGATCCATGATGATTTACCCTGTATGGATGATGATGATCTCCGCCGCGGGAAACCCACCAACCATAAGGTCTATGGCGAAGCTGTCGCCCTCCTGGCGGGGGATGCTTTATTGACCCAGGGGATTAAGACGATGGTCAGCTATATTCCCCCGGGCTTGGAGCAGGAATACCGGCAAGCCTTGGCCGAACTGGTTGAAGCCAGCAGCTCACAGGGGATGATTGGCGGACAGGTTCTCGATTTAGCCGCCGAAGGAAAGCGCCTGACCCTGCAGGAACTAAAGGAAATCCACTGCCGGAAAACCGGTGCTTTGATCCGGGCGGCGCTCCGGATGGGCGGGCTGATTGGCCGGGGAGAACCGACGGTAATGGAAGCCTTGACCACCTTTGGGGAAGCCTTGGGATTGGCTTTCCAGATCACCGACGACCTTCTGGATCTGGAGGCGGATGCCAAGATCTTGGGCAAGAATACCGGCAGTGACCTGAAAAAGCAGAAAGCGACCTATCCCGGCGTGGTCGGGGTGGAGGAGGCCCACCGGATGGCGGCGGAAGAAATTGACCGGGCCTGTCGGGCGTTGGCTCCTTTGGCGGAGAGAGGTGAACCTTTGGCCGCTTTGGCCGGAGCGGTGCTTAAAAGAAACTTTTAAGCAGTTGAAAACCTGGCCGGTACCTTTTGCGCCGGGGGCGGAAAGGTACTGGTCAATCTTTAGCGTTGTTCAGATTCCCCTTGGATGATTCGGCGAAAAGATGTTCCAGAGGAAAGAGGGAGGAAAGCTGTGTATAGCTTCTCCACGAACAGGGTATTTTGGGGTGCTTTTTTTGCCTGGTTGCTCGCACAGGTCTTAAAAGGTCTAATCGCCCTCTGCAAGCAAAAAAAATTGGATTTCCGCCGGTTTGTCGGGGCCGGGGGCATGCCCAGTTCCCACTCGGCCTTTGTCTCCGCCCTGGCCACCGGGGTGGGTTTAACCGACGGCTGGGCTTCCACCACCTTTGCCATGGCCTTGGTCTTTTCCGTCATTGTGATGTATGATGCTGCCGGCGTGCGGCTGGCGGCCAGCAAACAAGCGGCGACCTTAAATAAAATGGTCAAAGAGTTATTTGATGAACGGGAGTTTCACCATGAACGCCTGAAGGAATTGATTGGCCATACGCCCATCGAAGTCATTGCCGGCGCTTTGTTGGGTATTTTGGTCGGCTGGTGGCTGGTGGGAAGAAAATAGATTTTAAATAACCTTGTTTATATGTTATAATATTAATGCCAAGAAGATGGTGTAGTATCCTAGTCGGAAAGCCGTTTCGAAGACGGGCCTAAAAATCCGTCAAGGGCACAGCGATGAAGTCCCTGGTGCTAGCCGCTGACGCCCAGTCGGGGGCGGTGCTGGGGGTTAAGGTAACGGGGCAACCCGCAAAGGCATGCGGTCATGACCCTTTACCGCGGAGACCCAAGTGCGTGGGAAAGCTTACGGGCCGACTACGGCTTGGGAGATGAACCTGCATACGGTATGGATGGAGTCTCTACTTACAAAGTATCGATGCAGTGTAGCCTGCCTTGACGTGGGGTGGCGAGGAGAACGGGTGCCAAGTGATGTTCTTGAAGGCCTGAGAACATTACTCTTTGCCGTTTGAAACCCATTCTGCAAAAGAGGCTAGAAGCGATCCTTTCCGTGGAGGAAAACTCCTAGGCTATTCCCGAAGGGGACAATTATTGAGGATTGCGGTGTGGACTAAGTGGTGATCCAGTTTTACCGTCGGTGACGCGGTAAGGGGCTCATAAAGGGAAACCGCCGGAATGGCGACATTCCGGAGAGCGCCGGGAAAACCTACTGGACCTTAAGCCACAATGTTTACTCAATAATTGACCATCTTCCAATACATAGGGATCAGGTGGAGAGTTTTTTGGCCGGTAATTCGCAACGGGCTTTTCGAGTCGGAATCCTGACTTTTTTTTTGTCTATTTCCATTTCCCTTTTATTTCAGTTAACCCATACCGGCACCGCCTCTTGGGTGTCGGTGTTGGTGCTACTAGCCGTTGTTTTGCTGGGGATTGTTTTTGATGTGATCGGAACTGCGACCACCGCCGCTTCGGAAAAACCCTTTCACGCCATGGCCAGTGACCGGGTGCCCGGAGCCAAAAAGGCCATTGAATTGGTGCGCAAAGCCGATCAAGTGGCCAATTTCTGCAATGATGTGGTCGGCGACATCTGCGGCACGGTCAGTGGCTCCATTACCGCCGCGTTGGTGATTGATTTTGCCCTGAACCATCATTTGGTTTTCCACCGTGATTTCCTCTCCCTCCTGGTGGTCGGCTTGCTTTCCGCCCTCACGGTGGGGGGAAAAGCCGCCGGCAAGTCCTTTGCCCTGAAAAAATCCACCTTCATCTTGCTGAAAGTGGCTTTTCTCCTTGAAAAAATAGAGGGGCTGGGACGGCGGCGGAAAGATTCGGGGAAGAATAAAAAGCAAGGCGTAAAAGTTTAGGATATGAGTGGGGTATTCTGGGAAATGCTTGCTGATCTAAAACTGCCTGAGGACTTAAAAAAATTAACCTTTCCTCAATTGGAAGCGCTTGCGCAAGAGATCCGGACGCTTCTGATTAATACTGTTGCCAGGCAAGGGGGGCATCTGGCGCCGAACTTAGGGGTTGTCGAGCTTACTTTGGCTCTCCATCGCGTATTCAACAGTCCTTACGATAAAATCATCTGGGATGTGGGGCATCAGTCCTATGTCCATAAGATTCTGACCGGCCGGTTGGATAAGTTTGGTAAACTACGGGAGAGGGGGGGCTTAAGCGGGTTTCCCAAACCGCAGGAAAGCCCCCATGATATCTTTGCCACCGGCCACAGCAGCACTTCCATCTCCGTCGGCCTTGGCCTTGCCAAGGCCAGGGATCTATTGGGGGAGCAGTATAAAGTGATCGCCGTGATTGGCGACGGTTCCCTCACCGGAGGCTTGGCCTTTGAAGCTTTGAACAACGCTGGACATTTAAAAACCAATCTCATTGTGGTGCTGAATGACAATGAGATGTCAATCGCCCGCAATGTGGGCGCCCTTTCCACCTATTTGAGCCGGGCGCGGATTAACCCTACCCTCTATCGGATCAAAGCCGATCTGGAACAGTTTATCCAGCGCATCCCCAAAGTGGGCGAGGCTACTTTCCGGTATCTGGACAAAATTAAAGGCAGCCTGAAATACTTGGTGCTTCCGGGGGTGCTCTTTGAAGAACTGGGGTTTACCTACGTCGGTCCGGTGGACGGGCATAACCTGCGGCATTTAACTCAAACCCTGACGGAGGCCGCGAAACACCAGGGACCGATTCTCATCCATGTCCTGACCAAAAAAGGCCATGGTTACCCGCCGGCGGAAGCGAATCCCAGCAAATATCATGGTGTACCCGGTTTCGATGTCAAAACCGGGGCGTTAACGGTGCCTTCCGGTCCACCCACCTATACTCAGGTTTTTGGGGAAACCTTGGCGGAACTGGCCGCCCGGGATGAGCGGATTGTGGCCATCACCGCGGCCATGCCCGAAGGCACCGGGTTGAAGGGGTTTGCCGAGGCCTATCCGGACCGCTTCTTTGACGTGGGGATTGCCGAAGCCCATGCCGTGACCATGGCCGGGGGATTGGCCCGCGCCGGCCTGAAGCCGGTGGTGGCGATCTATTCTACCTTCCTGCAACGGGCCTTTGACCAAATTATTCATGATGTTTGCCTGCAAGAACTGCCGGTGGTCTTTGCCATTGACCGCGCCGGCGTGGTCGGGGAGGACGGACCGACCCATCACGGGGTCTTCGACCTGGCTTACCTCCGGATGATCCCGGGGCTGACGATTATGGCGCCCAAGGACGAGAATGAACTCCGGCAAATGCTTTGTTTGGCGATGAAAATGGAGAAACCGGTGGCCATCCGGTATCCCCGCGGGCAAGGAACCGGCCGGAAGTTAACGGCGGTTGACTCATTTAAAGTTGGGGAAGCGGAGGTCGTCCGCCCGGGAGAACAGGCCGCCATTCTTGCTCTCGGCCCCATGGTGCAAACAGCCGTCGAAGCGGCCGATCTCCTGAGCACGGTGGGGGTGAGTTGTGCGGTGATTAACGCCCGTTTTGTGAAACCTCTGGACCGGAAGACCATTCTCTATTGGGCGCGGCGGGTTCCCCATCTGATTACCCTGGAGGACCATGTGTTAACCGGCGGTTTTGGCAGCGCGGTCCTGGAGCTTTTGGCTGATGCCGGCTTCCGCAAGGTTCAAATTTCCCGCTTGGGTTACCCCGATCAATTCATCGAGACCGGAACCATTCCCGAACTCCATGCGCTCTATGGCTTAACGCCGGAAGGAATCTTCCGGACCGTCACCGGTCGCCCGTTAACCTTGGCCGGTGGCGAAAACAGTAAATAATCATCCGATTGTACCCCCGGGTTGGCCGGGAGGAATTTTTCTCCAAACGTCGAATGCATAATTGTCGAATGTTGAATTATTAATGTGTCTTTTTTTAAGTTTTTGTCGGTTTGTGTTCTTCTTACCTTTGACTTGATGAAAGAGGAGGTCGGAGGTAAAGCTTGTTCGTTTCTATTAAGATGGACCATTTGGTATAGCTATTGGTCAATTACTAATTGGGACGCGAAATCGCCCTGCTCTACCGGTGAAGGTTTTTCGCCCAGAAAGACGACGGGTGTAACCCTTAGTAACCCTTAGCAAAAGGACCTCTGTCGCCCTACCGAATAAACAAAATGATAGGAATGAACAAACATGAAAAAAAAGATCCTTTTGGAATTCTGTAGTATGTCGCTGGTCTATTTTTTGGGGGCCTATCTGTTATACCGCCATATAGATTTCCGTGTTAACCTTTCACCGCTGGAAAGGAGGGCCGGTTTCGCTTTTGCCTTCTTCATCTGGCTTTGGGTTTTGTTTTTCCTCCGCCGCTACGTTCTGGGCTTCCGGCGGCGCCTGGAAGAGCAGGATGGTTTATACCAAAGATGTTTGGAAAAACTGAATAGGACTTATGAAGGAACTCTCAAAGCCCTGATTGCGGCCTTGGATTGCCGGGATCACGCCACGTGGGATCATTCGCTGCGGGTGGCCGCCTATGCGACGGCAATGGCGGAAGAGATGGGGTTGAACAAAGCCGAACAAGAAAAATTGGCTTTGGCCGGTTTTTTACATGATATCGGTAAAATCGGGGTTCCGGACCGGATTCTTTTAAAAAACTCCAAACTGCTGCCGGAGGAATGGCAAGCGATTAAACGCCATCCGGAACTGGGCTACGAAATTATTCACCAGCTTGAGTTTTTGGATCAGGCGGCCGATATTATTCTGCTCCACCATGAGCATTATGACGGCAGCGGTTATCCGATGGGTTTGAAGGGCAAGGAGATCCCGCTGAACGCCCGCATCTTTGCGGTGGCGGACGCCCTGGATGCCATGACCAGTGACCGCCCCTACCGTGCCGCCCGTTCTATGGAGGAGGCGGTAGCAGAAGTAAAGAGTCTGGCCGGGAAACAGTTTTGCCCCTGCTGTGTTCAGGTCCTGGTAAATTTAGGGGTGGAAAAATTGGCCCGGATCCAGCAGGGCGTGAATAAAGAAGGCATTTTTAAATTCCGCCCGGAAGACTTGATCCGGTGTTCATAATCCGGACAATACTCGATCAGACCCGGACGGGTCTTCTTTTTTTCGGAAAATAAAGGGGAGGAAAGAATCTGTTGCGACAAAGACGAATAATCGGACTTTTCGTAGCTTTCCTTGGCGTACTTGCCGTCGGTTTTTTCTTGCGTCGCGCCGAAGAGAAACCGGTGGAAAAAAGCCGTTTCCTCTTTGGGACATTAATCCGGATTACCGCTTACGGGCCCGGGGCGGCGTCCGGGGTTGACCGGGCCCTGGCCGAAATGGAGCGGATCCACGGTTTAACTGCGCAGAACGAGGGATTGGTGGCGCTCATTAATGAAAGGGCCGGTCAAAGTCCGGTTCCGGTGGGGGAAGAATTATTTAACCTTCTCGAAAAGATTTTCCGGTTGGCCGAGGAGACAAAAGGTTATTTTAATCCGGTGATCGGCTCCTTGGTTGAATTGTGGGATTTTGATTATGAAGGCAAAGGGAGACTGCCTTCCCCGGAAGAAATCCGGAGCGTGTTGCCGCTCACCCAAAGGGAGCAGGTGGTTTTGGACGAAGAGCGCCAAACCGTCTTTCTAAAGCAAGCTGGAATGAAACTGGATTTAAGCGGAGTGGCAAAGGGATATGCCGTAGACCGGGCCTGGGCAATTTTAAAGGAAGCGGGAGTGACCGGAGCTTTAATTAACGGCGGGGAAAGCAGTATCCGGGTTTTGGGCGAAAGGCCGGGAGGAGGACCCTGGCGGATTGCCGTTTCCCATCCGCGCCGGAACGGATGGATTGGTATTCTTCAGCTCCGTTCCGGCCAGGCGCTGGGGACTTCTGCCGACACACAGCGCTATTTTGAGGAGAACGGCCGGCGCTACTCCCATCTTCTCAATCCGCTGACAGGTTATCCGCCGACCGATCTGATGTCCGTGACGGTGCTCGCCCCTTCCGCCCTGGAAGCGGATCTTTATTCCACCGCTGTTTTTGTGGCCGAAGGCAAAGACCGGAAGGACTTTCTCGCCCGGCTGGGCATCGAGGCGGTGCTGGTGGACGCCGACACCGAAATATTGGTGACGCCGGGAATGGAAACCATCTTCAAAAAGAGCACCGGGGAGGGTGAGGAGTAGGATGACCACGGAACCAGAGGAAAGCAGTACGCGGGAGCAAAAGGTGGATGCCCTGTTGGCTACCGCCGACCACTGGCTGACGGAAGCGGAAAAGGCTCCGGATCCGGAAAAAGCCTGGCGATTGTGTCGCCAGGCTTTGCAGGATCTGCTGCTTGCTATGTTGTGGGGTAAAGGAGGGCCGGAGGGGACCGGGCCGGACCTTGACCTGAGCCGATTGTGGGAAGCATGTGTCCGGGCGGAGCCGGAACTGCTTTTGCTGACTGCCAATTTTGAATTTTTCCTCCGGGAAGATGGTTTCCCTTCTGCCGCCGACCGGGATCTTTTGCTTGATGCGGCCAATGAGATCTGGGATTTTATCTTTGGCGCCTTAACGGAATGACCCGGCGGCCGGAAATAGTTTCTTGATTATGCGCAACCGGCCTTGTCAAGAGATTTAAACTGTGGTAAACTTTATATATTAGTTGATGCAGTGAAGAAGGAGTGGGTTTTTTACCCACTTTTTCTCTTGATTGCCTTAAATATTGAGCAACCGGTAAATTGAGGATAAAAGGAGCGTACATATGGGCCAAGGTGATAAAAGTATCCTTTGGGAATTGGCGGAACAAGTCGGCGCCGAATTGAATTATGAAGTAGTGGATGTGGTCCTGACCAAAGAAGGACCCAACCGGATCTTGAGGGTCTTTATTGACCGCCCGGAGGGGATTGGCCTTAACGACTGTGAAGTTTTCAGCCAGCGTCTAAGTGCGGTTCTAGATGAGAAGGACCCGATTCCCACCGCTTATCTTTTGGAAATTTCCTCCCCCGGTTTAGAAAGGCCTCTCACCAAACCGGAACACTTTCGCCGGTTTGCCGGTCAAGGGGTCGAAATCAAGCTCTTTGCACCGCTGGCGGGGCGGAGAAAAATCAAGGGAAAACTGGCAGGCTGGAAGGAGCAGGACGGGGGGCAGGTTTTAGTGGAAGTGGAAGACGGTCAAGTAGTGGAGATTCCCTGGAAAGCCATTGCGAAAGCGCGTTTGGAATACATTGATTAAGGACGGGTTAAAGGGAGGATATTCGGATGAACCGAGAGTTGATAGAAGCATTAAATATGGTCGAAAAGGAAAAAGGCATCGCCAAAGAGGTTTTGATCGAGGCGATTCAATCCGCAATCTCGTCGGCCTATAAAAAAGACCAGGGAAAATATGCTAACCTGAAGGTGATTTTAGATCCGGAAACCGGCGACTTCCATATTTACACCTATAAAGAGGTCGTGATGGAAGCGGAAGATGAAAACACCCAGATTAATTTGGCGGAGGCCAAAGCCATCGACCCCCGTTACAATCTGGGCGACCAGGTCGAAGTGGAAATTCACCCGAAAGAATTTGGAAGAATCGCTGCCCAAACAGCCAAACAAATTATTGTCCAACGGATCCGCGAAGCGGAACGCGCGATGATCTATAACGAATATTCTTCCCGTCTGGAGGATCTGATTACCGGTACCGTCCGGCGTTTCGAACAGAAAACGGTTTATGTGGATTTGGGTAAGACCGAAGCGGTTTTACCACCCCATGAGCAGATACCAGGGGAACGTTTTGAGATCGGGGAAAGAATCAAGGCCTATCTGGCCGAAGTGAAGAAAGGCTCAAAAGGTCCTCAGATTATCCTGTCCCGGGCCCGGAACGGATTTTTAAAACGCCTTTTGGAGTTTGAAGTTCCTGAGATCCAGGAAGGCATCGTGGAAGTGAAAAATGTAGCCCGGGAGCCGGGCGCCCGCTCCAAAGTGGCGGTTTACAGTAAATTTGAGAATGTGGATCCGGTCGGGGCTTGCGTCGGCGCCCGGGGGTCCAGGGTGCAGATGATCGTCCGGGAATTAAAGGGCGAGAAGATTGACCTGATCTTATGGGATGAGGATCCGGCCCGCTACATTACGAGAGCCCTCAGTCCGGCCAAGGTGAGCGAGGTCGTTTTACTGCCCAGCAAAAACAGTTCGATTGTGATTGTTCCCGATAACCAGTTATCCCTGGCCATTGGGAAAGAGGGACAAAACGCCCGGTTGGCCGCCCGGCTGACCGGTTGGAAGATTGATATCAAGAGTGAAAGCCAGGCCGAAGAAGGCAGATCAGAAATTGAAGCGTTACGGGCGGAGGAAGAAAGCTTGAAACCGGATACTTACGACTGGGAAGATCTCCTGGCCGAAGGGGAAGAAGTGCCGGAACCGGTGACGGAAGAGCAGGAAGCGGTGGAAGAGGCCGGATTCTTGGCAGAAGAGCAGCCGGCGGCGGAAGAGACCGAAGCTGAAGAGGAGGAACCCGTAAACTATATTCCCGAAGAAGATGAAGGGGATGAAGCTTTTCTGGAAGAGGAACCGAAACGGAAAAAGGCGAAAAAACGGGCGAAGAAACGGGTGAAAGAGTTAATTGATGAAGTGGAAGAGGGAATCGATCTCTTTAAAGATGATCAGGAACACCGGGAAGAGGAAGTTGTGCCTGACCGTGATACGGAGATCGTCTTTACCGAAGAGGACGGTTCCGGCTTTACCATCGGGCAACTTCTTTCCGAAGAGTTGAAGAAGAAATTTATGCTTAATTCGGAGGAAAAAAAGAAGGAGAAAAAAGCTTCGGCCAAGCGGGGGGATGAGTGATGCCGCAGCGGAAACGGAAAATTCCCCAACGGACTTGTATCGGATGTAACACCGTCAAAAACAAGAAAGAATTGATCCGGATCGTCCGCACTCCCGACGGGGAAGTGTTGGTCGATTTTACCGGTAAAAAGTCGGGCCGGGGTTGTTATATCTGTCCTGCTTTATCCTGTTTGGAAAAGGCCTTTGGCGGCAGTCTTTTAGAAAAGAAACTGGAAGTGAAGATCGAGCCCGCGACGAAAGAAAAACTAAAAACCGAACTTTTGACGGGGATTGTTCATGAATAAATTCCTTAATTTACTGGGGATGGCGCGGAAGGCCGGTAAACTGGCCTTGGGTTTTACCGCCGTTTCCCTCGCCGTCAAGCGGGGCCGGGCGGTGCTAGTCTTGCTTGCGACCGATACCTCAACCTATACCAGGGAAAAGATGGAGCGGCTTTGCCGCCGGCATCAGGTTAGTCTTTATTACGTGGCCAACCGGTACGAATTAGGGCGGGCCTTGGGGAAAACTTCCCAGGCGGTTGTTGCTCTCCTTTCACCGGAGATAGGGGAAGCCCTGAAAGCACAGCTTACGGCCCGGACGGAATAAGCGGAGGTGGTTAGATGGCCAAAATGCGTGTTTATGAACTGAGTAAGGAACTAGGGATCCAAAGTAAGGATCTGCTGATTGTCCTCAATGAGATGGGCGCCAATGCCAAAAATCATATGAGTACGGTGGAAGACGAATACGTGGCGAAAGTACGGGCTTCTTTCAACACTAGTAGGCTTGCCGACGAACAGAAAAAAACGTCGTCTTCCGCCGGCGGGGCGGCATCCGCGCCCAAACCAACTGGGGCTTTAGAAAGAAAAATCCCGCCGGCTCCGGCGGATAAAACAAAGCCCGTCAAGAAAACTCCGGAAATAACGAAAACGCCGGAGAAAACGATAAACCAAACCCGGTCTGCTTTGCCCCAACAGTCCCAGCCTAAAGCGGCGGTTCCCTCCGGACAGTTAACGGGGGCACTGCGCGAAAAGGAGCAACGGACGGCCGGTCTAGGGAAAGTCCAGCCCCAAGCGGGAAAACCCGCACCGAAAGGAGGATCCCGTCCTCTGCAATCAGGTGAAGCTCAAAAGAGGAACCACCTGCCGAAGGAGAAAAGCACCCCCCGTCCGGCGGGTCTTCCTCCGGCCCAAGCGGCTGGAAAAGGAAAACCGGGCAAACCGGTTCCGGCGGCGGCCAAAGGAGGACCGGCCCCGGCCGGAGCAAAGGTTGGGAAAAAAGGCCAGACTAAAACTGAAGCGGGCTCCAGAAAAGAGAATTTCGACCGGAAGGCGCCCCATGCCGGGAAAAAACCGGCTCCCAAAAAGCCGGCGCCGCCCCGGCCGGTGACCAATGTTAAATCGGTGCAGATTCCCGAGCGGATTACCGTGAAAGAGTTTGCCCAGGCGATTGAGGTTTCGGCGGCGGAAGTGATTAAGAAACTGATTGCCTTGGGGGTGATGGCTTCCATCAACCAGGAGATCGATCTGGATACGGCGACGTTGGTCGGCGCCGAATTCGGGGTAACTGTCGAAGCCGCACCCACCGAGGAAGAGACTCTGGTCATCGAGGAGATTGAAGACCGGCCCGAATCGTTAAAACCACGGTGGCCGGTGGTGACGATCATGGGCCATGTGGACCACGGGAAGACCTCACTCCTTGACGCCATCCGGGAAAGCAACGTCATTGCTTCGGAAGCGGGTGGAATAACCCAGCATATTGGGGCTTACCAAGTCGATGTGCAAGGAAAGAAAATTACCTTTTTGGATACGCCGGGACATGAAGCTTTCACCGCCATGCGGGCGCGGGGCGCGCAAGTCACTGATATTGCGGTTCTGGTGGTGGCGGCCGACGACGGCGTGATGCCGCAAACCGTGGAAGCGATCAACCATGCGAAAGCCGCCAACGTCCCCATTATTGTGGCCATTAATAAGATTGATAAACCGGTGGCCAATCCTGACCGGGTGAAGCAGGAATTGACCCAATATGGTTTGATTCCCGAGGATTGGGGGGGCGACACGATTTGTGTGGAGGTCTCCGCTTTAAAGAAGATCGGCCTGGATGAACTCCTCGAGATGATTCTCCTCGTGGCCGAGCTCAGAGAATTAAAGGCTAATCCCGACCGCCCGGCCAAGGGGACGGTGATCGAGGCGAAACTGGATAAAGGACGCGGACCGGTGGCCACGGTGCTGGTGCAGAACGGAACGCTCCACCAAGGGGATACCATCATTGCCGGGGATGTCTCCGGTAAAGTCCGGCTTTTGGTCAATGATAAAGGGAAAAATGTGGCCAAGGCCGGTCCCTCCGAACCGGTGGAGGTCGTTGGCTTTGATGATCTACCGGAAGCCGGCGACATCTTCTATGTCACCGACGAAAAGACCGCCCGGCAACTGGCGGAAAAGCGCCAGCAGTTCCGGCGGGAAAAGGAATTGAAGAAGGATCAACGGTTCAAGCTGGAAGATCTCTTCAACCGGATTAAAGAAGGGGAAGTTAAAGAACTGAATATTGTCCTGAAGGCCGATGTTCAAGGGTCGGTGGAGGCGATCCAGAGTTCCTTGGAACGCCTTTCCAACGATGAAGTTCGCGTCCGGGTCATCCACAGCGGGGTTGGTGCGATCAGTGAAAGCGATGTGATGTTGGCCTCCGCTTCCGGAGCGGTCATTGTGGGCTTTAATGTGCGCCCGGATCCCATTGCCAAGCGCACAGCCGAACGGGAAGATGTTGATCTGCGCCTCTACCGGATCATCTACAATATCATCGATGACGTGAAAAAGGCGATGGAAGGCATGCTTGAGCCGGAGTATAAAGAGGTGGTCCTGGGCCGGGCCGAGGTGAGGGCGACCTTTAAAATCCCGAAAGTGGGGACGGTCGCCGGTTCCTACGTCACCGAAGGGAAAATTGTCCGCAATGGCGAAGCCCGGATTATCCGGGACAATGTGGTGGTTTTTGAAGGGAAAATTGAGAGCTTAAAACGGTTCAAGGATGATGTGCGCGAAGTGGTCAGCGGTTTTGAATGCGGTATTGGTTTGGAACGCTTCAATGACATTAAAGAGGGAGATATCATTGAATGCTTTACCAATGAAGTGATTAAGAAGACCGCTGGCCCGGAGACCGAAGGATAAAAGGAGGATCGATTATGTCTGAATTTCGGGCCGAACGCCTGGCGGGGTTAATTAAGGAAGAACTTGGCGCCATTCTGCAAAAAGACCTGAAAGATCCAAGAATCGGTTTTGCCTCGATTACCAATGTCCGTGTCTCCAAAGACATCAGCCATGCCAAGATTTTTGTGAGTGTCTTCGGCGATCCCCAGCAGCAAGCAGCTACCATGCAGGGGCTGGAAAGCGCCAAGGGTTATATCCGGACCGAACTTGGCAAAAGAATCCGCTTGCGCTCTATCCCCGAACTCCATTTCGTCTTTGATAAATCGCTGGAAGAAGGGGCAAAAGTTTTGTCCCTCATCAATCAGATCCAAAAAGAAGGAGGAGAAAAGGAACTTTGAGTGCCCCTTCTTGGGAAAAGGTTATTGCCATCCTGAAAAAATATAACCGTTTCATTTTGGGCTGTCATCTCTACCCCGACGGGGACGCCATTGGCTCTTTGCTTGCTTTGGGCCTGGCTCTCATGAAAACCGGTAAGCAGGTGGAAATGGTGTTACCGGAGGGGATTCCCTTGACTTTCGATTTTTTACCGGGAATTCACCAAACGGTGACCGCCCCCTCCCTCCAGCCGGAAGTGATCGTTAGTTTGGACTGCGCGGAGCGGGCCCGTCTGCAACTGCCGGCGGAGGTCTTTGCCCCCGATCCGGTCCTGGTCAATATTGACCATCATATCTCCAATGACGGCTTCGGCCATGTGAATCTGGTTTTGCCCGAGGCCGCGGCTACCGGACAGTTGGTCTTCCAATTGCTGAAAAAGGGCGGCTTCCCCATGGATACGGCTGTTGCCAGCGCCCTTTATATTGCGATTGCGACCGATACGGGTTTTTTTCGTTATGCCAACACCACCGGGGAGGTTCTTTCCATCGCCGCCAAACTGGTTGAAGAATTCCAAATCTCCCCTTCCTATCTGGCGGAGCGGGTCTATGAGGAGAAAAGTTATGCTTCCATCCGCCTTCTGGGGGAAGTCCTCTCCACCTTACAAGTTTCCGACGACCAACGCTACTCCTGGATGTATCTGGACCAGGAGATGATTAGAAAGTATGCTGTGGAAATGGATGAGGTGGAAAATTACGTCAACTATACCAGTTCGATCCGGGGGATTGAGGTCGGTTTGTTTTTTAAAGAAACCAAACCGGACGAGGTGAAAATCAGTTGGCGCTCCAAAGCCGGGGTGGATGTGAGCCGGCTGGCCGCCCATTTTGGCGGTGGAGGCCACGCCCGGGCTGCCGGCTGTTCGGTACGGGGTTCGTTGCCGGCGGTGATGAAAGAGGTCCTTTCTTTTCTCCAAAATTATTTTGCGGAAAATACGAAGGAACGGACGGATCTGATGGTATGAGTGAAACCGGCTTTCTTGTCCTTGATAAACCATCCGGCTATACTTCCCACCAAGTCGTGGCGGCGGCCCGCAAGATCCTGGGAGAGCGGCGGATCGGCCATACCGGTACGTTGGATCCGATGGCCAGGGGGGTGTTGGTCCTGGCGGTCGGCGCGGCGACCCGGCTCATCCCTTTCCTGGATGAGGAGCGCAAAGTCTACCGGGCACGCTTGGTGTTGGGTATAACCACCGATACCCAGGATCTCACCGGCCAGGTGCGCTCGGCCCACCCGGAAACCAGGGTTACCCGGGATGAACTCGAGGCTGCCCTGGCTTTTTTCACCGGTGAACAGGAACAAGTACCGCCGATGTATTCGGCGTTGAAGGTAAAGGGGGAGCCCCTGTATAAACTGGCCCGGGCCGGCCAGGAAATTCCCCGGCGGGAAAGGAAAATTACCATTTACCGGCTGGAGGCGGCGGAGCCGCTTTTGCCTGTCTATGGTTTCCGGGAAGGTCCACTGCTGATGATCGAGTGCTCCCGGGGAACCTATATCCGGACCCTATGTCATGATCTCGGGGCTTATCTCGGTTGTGGCGGCTGTATGGGGGAGTTGACGCGTTTGGCCTCCGGCTCCTTCCGCCTGACGAACGCCTGTTCCCTGGAGGAGCTGGCCCAGGCCGCCCAAGCAGGAAGGGTGGGGCAGCTCCTTGTTTCGCCGGCAGCTGCCCTGGCGCATTTGCCAATGCTCCAGCTTCCGCCGGCCAGTGGGGAAAAGGTGCGGCACGGAGGCAAACTGACAAGTTTAGATTTTATTCGCCCCCCCGGGGCGGAAATTTGCCGTCCGGGGCAGTTGGCGCGGGGGATCGGCAACGACGGCCGTTTACTCGCGGTTTTAAAATACACAGGGGGTTCATCCTCTTATTGGCAACCGGTGCGTGTCCTTGCCTGAGAAAGACGCCAATGGGGGGAGGTTTAAACCGATGAAGCAATGGTATTCTTTTTCGATGTGGCAAGAGGAATTGGCAGCAAAACCTGCTTCCGGTTGGGTGGTGACCGTTGGTAACTTTGACGGCGTCCACCGCGGACACCAAAAGATCCTGGAACGGGTGAAGGTAATTAGCAAAGAACAGGGCTGGCCCGCTCTGGTCATTACCTTTCAAGAGCATACTTCATTGGTGCTCCGGGCGCAAGCCCCGCCGCTGCTGATGTCCGTGGAGGAACGCTGCCGGTATTTTGCGGCGTGCGGAATTGACGCTACTTTATTGCTGGAATTCACACCGGAACTTGCCAAAATGCCCGCCGGAAGTTTTTTAGACCAATTGCGTGCCCTGGGGATGAAAGCGTTAGTGGTCGGCCATGATTTTACCTTTGGGGCCGGCGGCACCGGGGATACCCATCTGGTCCTCACTTATATGCGCCGGCATGGCCTTTACGGGGAGGTCATCCCGCCCGTCAAGTACCGGGGGAAAATCGTCTGCAGTTCACAGATCCGCTCCTTGTTGCAGGAAGGCAGGCTGGCGGAGGCCAACGGGATGCTGAACCGCCCCTTTGCGCTGGCCGGCTATGTTCAGAACGGGCAAGGCCAAGGTCGGAAGCTGGGTTTTCCCACCGCGAACCTGACGGTTCCTCCCGAGCGGTTACTGCCGAAGTTCGGTGCTTATGTGGTCCGGGTACAAGTTCGCGGTGGCGAGTATTACGGACTGGCCAATGTGGGCTGTAAACCCACTTTTAACTACGGCCGACCCTTGGTGGAGGTCTTTATTGACAGGTTTTCCGGGGATATTTATGGCGAATACCTGCAAGTTGAGTTCTTGAAATTTCTCCGGGAAGAAAAAAAGTTTGCTTCCCCCGCCGCCTTGCAAGCCCAGCTCCAAGAGGACCGGAAGCGGGGGGAAGCAATTTGGAGACGCTGGCAAGCCAAAGGACGACCAGCCCGGGTTTCCCGGGCGGAGACCCTTTCCCTTTAGCGACCGGGTGGCGCGGAGAGACTCTGCTTTGCTGACCGTTCCAACAGGGAAAGATCGGCCCGATGCAGGCCGTAGCGCTCGATCATTTTTTCGACTTCCGCCGTGGCACCAACATCCGCCGGTTGGTGGGCATCGGAATTGGCCACCACCGTCAGGCCTTTGACCGTGGCGGCTAATTCCCAGAAGGGGGAGAGGGGGTAGGGGGGACGGGCGCCCGCTGCTGTTTCTTTCAGGGGCTTCCGCAGGCCATAGCCGTTGATTTCCAGGGGAATACGGTAGGCGGCGGCTGCTTCCAGAATCAACTCTGAACAGCGGATCGTATGTTCATCCCATAATTCGTAGGAATTCCCGAAGAGATCGGGGTGGGCAATGAACGCAAAAAGGCCGGAGGCCATCGCCTTGATCACATGTTCGGCGTAGGCCAGGAGTTCCTCGCCGGTTTTGATCTGGGAATGGGCGCTCCGCCACTGGCCCTGGCAGAGGAAAACGTGATTGCCGGCGATCAGGTAATCAAAACGGCGCCTGCCGAGGAGTTCTTCCCGGTAGAAGGGGAGAAAATCAGGGATGAATTCGCATTCCATGCCCTTGAGAATGGTAAGCGTCGGAAATTCCTCCCGGGCTTCGACGATGGCTTCCTCATAACTGTCCAATTGGGAGAGGCTCATCCGGACCTGATTCCATTGTTCGTTGGGCAAAGGAGAAGGAAAGGGTGTGTGATCGGTGACGCCGAGAACCTGCAGACCCTTTTCCACTGCGGCCGCCGCATAATCCCGGACCTCCCCTTGGGCATGATGACAGCGGAAAGTATGGGTATGATAATCTTTGTGCATAGTTGGCTTCATCTCCATTCAACCTTCAAGCTTTTATTATCCGATTATACTTTTCTTTTTCCCGAAGGTGATTCCTGCCTTTGGCATTTAGTTTAAAATAATCTTTGCCTAATTGACGAGGGAGGTAATCAAGGAAGATGAAACAGTACAAGGCTGCCATTATTGGGTACGGCAATATCGGCCGCTATCTATTGGACGCCATCAAAGCAGCGCCCGATTTTCAACTGGCCGGGGTGGTCAGAAGGCCCCAATCGGTCAAGGAGCAACCGCCGGAGCTAAAAGAGATTCCGGTGGTCACCGCTTTATCTGATCTAAACCAAGTGGAGGTGGCCTTTTTGGCCTTACCCACCCGGGTGGTTCCCCGGTATGCACCGGAGGTCTTGGCGATGGGCATCAACACCGTCGACAGTTTTGACATCCATGGTGAACTGGCCAAGTACCGCCGGGATCTGGACCGGGTTGCCAAAACCCACGGACGGACGGCGGTAATTGCGGCCGGCTGGGATCCGGGGACCGACTCCATTCTCCGCTGCTTGTTCCAGATGATGACCCCGCGGGGCATTACCTATACCAACTTTGGTCCCGGCATGTCCATGGGGCATACGGTAGCGGTGAAAGCCATTTCCGGCGTCAAGGACGCCCTTTCTTTAACGATCCCGCTGGGGACCGGCCTCCACCGGCGGATGGTCTATGTGGAGTTGGAGGCGGGCGCCGATCCGGCCGCCGTGACCAAGGCGATTAAGGAAGACCCTTATTTCCGGAATGATGAAACCATCGTCCAATTTGTCACCAATGTCCGGGAGCTGATGGATGTGGGCCATGGGGTTCTCCTGGAAAGAAAAGGAGTCTCCGGCTCCACCGCCAACCAGTTGCTCAAGTTTGAAATGCGGATCAATAATCCGGCGCTGACCGCTCAGGTCATGGTGGCGGCGGCACGGGCCGGCTTTAAACAGCCGCCGGGCTGCTATACGTTGATTGAACTTCCTCCCATTGATTATTTATACGGGGAACGGGAGCGGTTCATCGAAACAATTGTTTAACATAATTTCCCAGCAGATCCTCCTTAAGAAAAAGCCGGGATCACCGATAATATTAGTGCCATGGTTTGATGGATTAAATGCCCTCCGTACCACTGAACCTGCCGTTGACGGCAGGTTCAGTTCTTCTTGGTAAGCGGCGGATGTAAGGAGCATCATCATGAAGCAAAGGACCCAGGAAAAAAAGGGGAACTTTCTGGAGGAGGAGAAAAAAAGGCTCCTCGCCATGTCCCGGCTGGAAGCGGAATTGCAGGCCGCCGGTTACCGGCTGATTGCCGGGGTCGACGAAGCAGGACGGGGACCCTTGGCGGGTCCGGTGGTGGCGGCGGCCGCGGTGGTTCCGCTGGGCACTATTATTCCTTACCTGAACGACTCCAAAAAGTTGACCGCCAAGCAGCGGGATGCTGTTTACCAACAAATTCTGGCTTTAAAGATCCCCTACGGCATCGGTGAAGCTTCCGTCGGGGAGATTGACCGTTTAAATATCCTTAACGCTTCCCGCCTGGCCATGCTGCGGGCGGTCCGCAACCTTCCGGTCCGGCCCGATTTTCTCTTGATTGACGGTTACAGCTGGCCGGGAATTACCCTGCCCCACCGGGGGATAATCGGCGGGGACGGGCGCAGTGTCTCCATCGCCGCCGCCTCCATCCTGGCCAAGGTGACCAGAGACCGTCTAATGACTGAACTGGATCGAACCTATCCCGGTTATGGCTTTGCCAAACACAAGGGTTATCCCACGGCCGAACATTATGCCGCCCTGGCGCGGTACGGACCTACCCCGGTCCACCGGCGCAGTTTTAACCTCCACTGCCAACTGCCCCTTGCGGCAGCGGACGGCCGTCCTTTGGAGGTGAAAGAGGCGAACCCATGAAGACCAACCCTTTCTTTGCTTTCCCTTTCCCGGTGCGCGGTTTTGTCCAGGGTTACCTTGAAGAGCGGAAGGCCGGAGAGATGGTGCTCACCACCAGGCATGGCGTTTTCCCGGTTAGGCTGGAAGGAGAAATGGTACCGCTGGGGGAAGATCTTGTCTTCCGTGTCCTCCGGGAAGAACCGGGACGGTTGGTGCTCATCCCTTACCGGATGGAAACTCTTCCGGAAGCGCTCCCCTTCTGGCGGGACCTTTTTGCCGGTGAAGAAGAAACCGGGAATAAGCTTTTGCTGGCGGCAGTCCAGGAGAATTTGCCGCTGACCAGGGAAGTTCTGGCCGGTTTGAAAAAAGCCTTAATTACGGCGGAAAGAGAGTGGGGGGTCCGGGTCCACCCGCAGGCACTGGCTTTTTTACAGGCGAGAGGGATTCCCTGTACGCCGCGGACCTTGTTATGGGCCCTATATACTTTGTTCCCGGGGGCGCAACGGATCATGTGGCAAAAGGCCGGCGCAAAGCTCCTGCCGGATCCGGTGGCGTCAGCGGAAAAAGCGGGAGAAACGCCGCACAGCGGAGAGGGGAACGGAGAGAAAGGAGAGACGGCGGTCCGGAAGGAAGGCCTGGTGGACATCCTCAGAGAAGCGGCGGTCTTTCTTCAGCAGCAAGCCGAACGCGACTCAACTTTGCCCCATTTTCTCTTTTACTTATTTCCAGCCTTGGCCGGAGAAGCCCGTTGGGTGGGCAGGAAGTTCCCGGCGCCGGCCAAGACCAATGCCGAAGTGGAAACCAAGGAGGAGAAGGCGGGCTTTGGTTTTTATCTTGAATATCAATCCACCTTCTTTGGGCGTCTCCGGATTTGCGGGATCGGTGACCAGGAGGGGATTAGGTTGACCGTCGGGGCCGCACCGGCAGTGTTGGACCAAAATCTCCTGAACGGTCTCGGTCCTTATTTGCGGCAGAAGGGATGGCCGGTCCGGTCGGTCGAATTTCAAGCGGATCAGGGAAAAAAAGGGGAAGATTCTTTCCCGCCCCTTTACCCTCTGCGGATCGACGGGTGGATGTAAGATGAAGGAAAAAATCATGAAAGCGATTGCCCTCCGCTACCGGCAACTGGAAGACGAAGCCCCGGTTGTCCTGGCCAAAGGCCAAGGCTTGGTTGCGGAAGCCATTTTGGAACTGGCCCGCCAGGCGCAGGTTCCGACGGTGGCCAACCCGGAGCTCTGTGCGCTGCTGGACGGGGTGGAGGTGGGGGGGTATATTCCCCCGGAGGCTTACCAACTGACCGCGGAGATCCTTGCCTTTCTTTGGCAATTGGAGGGGGAGGCAGCCAAAAAGAAGCTTTGATTGGGTGGTCTTGGCCGCAAGAATATGGTATTATGTTATTAACAGGAAAGAAATGGTGGAAGAAGATAGGAATTTCCATGTTTCCGGTAAAAGATGAATCTTTGGTTCTTTCCCGGCAGGAAGACGGCAGCAAAGAACTGCTGGTGAACCCCTGCCTTGAAGGTGAGAGGAATTAGCCAGGTTTAACAGGAAAATAGGTGGTGGCGATGGAGCGGCAACGCTTGGGCAATTACGGGGAACTGCTTGCCAGGCAGATCCTGGAGGACCGGGGCTACCGTATTCTGCACCGGAGGTACAAAACCCGTTACGGGGAGATTGATCTGATTGCCCGGGACGGTAATCAGCTGGTTTTTATTGAGGTAAAGACCAGGATGAGTAAAGCCTTCGGCACAGGGCTGGAGGCCGTCACCAAACAAAAAAGGATTCATCTGTTACGGACGGCCTATTGTTATTTGCAACAACATGCTTACCGGGATCAACCTTGCCGTTTCGATATCATAGCCCTAAATTTGGATGACCGGGGTAAGCTTGTGGATTACCAATTGATCACCGGTGCCTTTGATGTGGAAGGGGGCAATTACTACTGATGTTTGCCAAGGTGATCAGTGGGGTGGTCGTCGGTATTGACGGTTTCCCTGTGGAAGTGGAGGTGGATCTCACTTCCGGCCTTCCTTCCTTTGACTTGGTGGGGTTGGCGGATACGGCGGTCAAAGAAGCGAAGGAACGGGTCCGGGCCGCCATCAAAAACTCCGGTTTTACTTTCCCCGGCCACCGGATTGTGGTCAACCTGGCCCCGGCCGATTTGCGGAAAGAAGGAAGCGGGTTTGATCTCCCCATTGCTTTGGGAATCCTTTGCGCCCAGGGGTATTTCCCGCCGGAGGTGCTCCAAGCTGGCATGATCATTGGGGAATTGGCCCTTGACGGTTCCATCCGGACGGTCCGGGGCGTCCTTTCCATGACGATCGCCGCCCGCGAGCAGGAGAAGGAATACCTGATCCTGCCGGCGGGGAATTATCCGGAAGCCTGGGTTGTGAAAGGCATTAAGCTGGTTCCCGTCCGCCACCTGCAGGAAGCGGTAGCCTTTCTGCAAACAGGAACTCTTCCCCAGGCGACCGCCTTCCCCCGGGGAGAGGCGGCAACCGGCCGGGAGGAGGGGGAGGATTTTGCCGAAGTGAAAGGTCAGGAAACGGCGAAACGGGCCCTGGAGATTGCCGCCGCCGGCGGCCATCACGTGCTTTTGGTCGGCCCGCCCGGCTCCGGCAAAACCATGCTGGCCCGGCGGCTACCCTCCATTCTGCCGGACCTCAACCAGGAAGAAGCACTTGAGCTTACGAAGATCTATAGTATTGCCGGTCAGCTGCCGCCGGGAACTTCTTTGCTCCGCCGGCGCCCTTTTCGCAGTCCCCACCATACCACCACCAAAGCGGGGTTGATCGGCGGCGGCGCCTCGCCCCGTCCGGGGGAAGTGACCCTTGCCCATCACGGCGTCCTTTTTCTCGATGAATTGCCCGAATTTCACCGGGAGGTGTTGGAGGTGCTCCGCCAACCCCTGGAGGATGGGAAGGTCACCATTGCCCGGACTAATCTTTCGGTCGTTTATCCGAGCCGTTTTATGCTGGTGGCAGCGATGAATCCCTGTCCGTGCGGGTATTACCGGGATCCGGAGCGTGCCTGTACTTGCACCCCGGCCCAACTTCAGCGGTATACTTCCCGGATCTCCGGTCCGCTGCTTGACCGGATCGATTTTATGATTGAAACTCCGCGTTTAAAATATGAGGAGATGGCCGCGGCCGGAGAAGGGGAACCCTCAAGGCGGATCCGGGCCCGCGTAACAGCGGCCCGCCGGCGGCAGGCCGCACGGTTCCGCGGCAAAAATCTTTATTGTAATGCCCAGATGGGTCCCGCTGAAATCAAGAAGTATTGTGGCTTGGAGCGGGAAGGGAAAAGACTGCTGGCGGCAGCCGTCCGTCAGTTTAGGCTTACAGCCCGGGGCTACTACCGTCTTCTCCGGGTCGCCCGGACGATTGCGGATTTAGCCGGGGAAGACCGGATTGAACCGGTCCATGTGGCGGAAGCCATTCAGTACCGGTGCGTGGAACATCTGTTCTAAAACCGGGCCTTTGTTCATTGATCTTTCGGTTGCAAATAATAACTGATTTGGGTAATATATAATAAATACGGGCAAATTCCTGAGCATCCGGTGCGGGCGAACATCGCACCGGTGAAAACAGAAACAAAGGGAGATTCAGATGCAAAAGAATGATTACCTTGATTATAAGGCAATTATTGCGGAGTTGGTAGCAAAAGAAAACAGCGGGGCCGGGCTTGACCAGGAGACAGTCTATGGTTTGTTGGAATATCCCCCCGATCCGGTACTGGGGGATTTGGCCCTGCCCTGTTTTAAACTGAGCAAACAGTGGCGGAAAGCACCCCAGTTGATTGCGGAAGAACTCCAAGAAAAAATCGATCCTTCCCCTTATTTTACCGAAGTGAAGGCAGCCGGAGCGTACCTGAACTTCCGTTTGGCCCCTGTTCCTTTGGTCCGGGAAGTGTTAGGCCAGATCCTGGTCCGGGGCGGCGAGTATGGCGCGCGGACGGTTGGTAAGGGACAGACCATCGTCATTGACTATTCGGCCCCCAACATCGCCAAACCCTTCCACGTTGGCCACTTAAGTAGTACGGTCATCGGCAATTCCCTCACCAAGATCTACCGTTTTCTGGGCTATGAATGCGTGGGGATTAACCATCTGGGCGACTGGGGGACTCAGTTCGGGAAGTTGATCACCGCCTATAAAAAATGGGGATCGGCAGAAGAGGTTAAAAAGGGTCAAATTAAAGAATTAATGCGTTTGTACGTTAAGTTCCACACCGAAGCGGAGAAGGACCCCTCCCTGGAAGACGAAGCCAGGGAGTGGTTCCGGAAGATCGAGACCGGTGATGAAGAGGCCCTCTCCCTTTGGCAGTGGTTTAAGGAGATTAGTTTGGAAGAATTTCAACGGGTCTATGACATATTGGACATTACCTTCCAGTCCTGGGCCGGCGAGAGTTTCTATAACGACAAGATCGGGGCCGTAGTGGAAGAGTTAAAAGCCAAGGGCCTCTTAACGGAAAGTGAAGGCGCCGCCATTGTCAACCTGGAGGCTTACGGAATGCCGCCCTGTTTGATCCTGAAAAAGGACGGCACCTCCCTTTACGCCACGCGGGATATCGCTGCCGCCCTCTACCGGAAGAAGACTTACAATTTCACCAAAGCCCTTTATGTTACCGGGATCGCCCAGAGCCTCCATTTTCAGCAATGGTTCAAAGTGGTTGAGTTGATGGGCTATCACTGGGCCAAAGATTTGGTCCATGTCCCCTTCGGCCTGGTCAGTCTGAAAGGGGAAAAGCTGTCAACCAGAAAAGGCCGGGTTGTCTTGCTGGAGGAACTCTTAAATACGGCAATCCGGAAAACCTTGGAAATCATTAACGAGAAAAATCCGGACCTGCCCAACAAAGAAGAAGTGGCCCGCAGTGTTGGCGTGGGCGCAGTAGTTTTTGGGGCCTTAAGTGTAAACCGGATTAAAGATGTTACTTTCTCTTGGGAGGAAGCCTTGAATTTTGACGGCGAAACCGGGCCTTATCTCCAGTACACCCATGCCCGGGCCTGCAGTATTCTCCGGAAGGCCGGCTTCCGTCCCGCCCCGGATCTTCCTTTCAACCCGGAAAAACTGGGCGAGCCGGCGGCTTTAAAAGTGGTCAAAACTTTGTATCTCTTCCCGGAGAAGGTGATGACTGCGGCGGCGGAGTATGAACCGTCCATCATCAGCCGTTATCTCATCGACTTGGCCCAGGATTTTAACGGGTTCTACCATGAATGCCAGGTGCTGGTGGATGACCGTGAACTTCAGCAGGCCCGGCTGGTTTTGGTCGCCGCCGTGAAAACGGTTTTAGCCACCGGTTTAGGGCTGTTAGGAATTAAAGCGCCGGAGCAAATGTAATCTAAGGCGGCAGAGGGTACCTTCCAAGGTTACTGTCGGGTGGAAGGTTGGGTTGCGATGAAAAACTTGATCCGAATCATAGCTATCCTCTTATTATTGCTGGTCTTGCTCGCTGGCTGTGGGCCGGAACAAGAATCCTTTGTTTATCATGGTATTATTTTTGAAGGATTTGATCCGGCCAAACACAAGCCGTCGGCCGAGTTTCAGTCGGCCGTTACTCCGACGAAAGTTCTTCTTAACCAGCAGCAAATTAATGCGTTGAAAAAATGTGTCGACCTTTTGGCGGAACGCAACTTGCTTGACTTGCTCAAATACCCAAAACGTTTCATTATCGCCAAAGCCTCTTATTCCTTTGCCGACAAGCCCCAGATGGTTATCTATTTGGATCAGGAAAAGCTTAATTTGGATTTTACCATCGGCGATGATTGGGAAAACAAACTGTTAAACTCGAATTTGGGTTTAATGGAGAACAGCGGGCAGTTTTACTTTAAAGGAACACCCGAATTACCTAACCTGCTCCGGATCATCCTGCATGAAATTGGTCATCTTGTGGAGTATGACAAACTGAAATTTAACTGGAAGGGGAAATTTGTTCCCCATCCCTTGAACAAGGATTTTGTCAGTATCTCGTGGGACCGGGAGCGTTATTGGCAAGATAAAGAAGGATTTGCCGATAAGCTGCAGAACATCCAATCCATGGAGGCGTTGCTCCTATTTCTTGGGTGGTTCAAAACCGAGTCCTCCTTTTTCAGCTTCAGTAGCAGCATGGGGATGAACGAGGACTTTGCCGAGGCTTTTGTCTATTATATCCTAAAATGGTATTTTGGTTACGAAATTAGTTTTGTCTATAAAGGAAAGGTTGAGTTGAATAACCTCCAAGCGCTTAACTCTTACCGTGCGCAGAAAATTAAGTTCATTGCCGAACTGCTGCAGAAGGAAACCTTGTGACGCTCAGTATAGATAAGGAGGAAAGCCAATGCTCCGAAAAGTAGTTGGTTGCTGCTTGCTCATCCTTATTCTTTTTGCGCCGGTGAGGCCGGGGCGCGCGGAACGGAATGGCTTTGTCCTGACTGCCGCCACCGCCAATTCCTCCACGGAAGCGGAAGCGGTGGTGCTGGCCGAGTTTAAACGGCTCCTTGAGGAAAGGTCCAATGGCTTCTTCAAAGTAGATCTTTATGGCAGCGGGGTCCTCGGCAGTGACGAACAATTGATCAGAGGGTTGCAAAGGGGAACCGTTGATTTAATCACCTGCGCCACTTTTAAATACGCCGATTATGTTCCGGAATTTTCCGTTCTTGACCTTCCTTTTCTCTTTTTCTCCACCGAACATCTAAGGAGCGTCCTCGAAGGGAAGCTGGGCAAAGTTCTCACGGTGAAAGCCCAGGAGAGCCGGGGCGATTATCTTTTAGGTTATATTACCGGCGGTCCCGTTAATATCGTCAGCAACAAAGCCTTGATTAATCTCTCCCAAAGTAAAGGTCTGCGGTTACGTACAATGCTTTTACCCTCCCACCGCCGGACTTGGGAGACGTTGGGAATGATCCCGGTCACCCTGGCCTTTTCCGAGTTAAAAATCGGGTTGCAAGTGGGCATTGTTGATGCGGTGGAAACCAATTTTCTTGATTATAAGCAAATGCGCCTCTTTGAGACCGCCCGCTTTATCCTCCAAAGTGAGCATTACTTTCCCTTAAGTTTGTTAATACTCAGCAAAGCGGCCTGGCAACGGATTCCCTCTGCTTACCGGGGGCTAATCCAGGACTGCGCTTTGGAGGCAAGCCGGTACGGCAGCAATGAGCTGATCTGGCAGAATAATGAAGCCGCCCGTGAAATGACGGAAAAGTATGGCGTAAAAATTAATGTTCTTAAGCCGGCGGAGAAGAAAACCAGCAAAGAAAAATTAGTCGCCTACCAGGAAAAAACTTTTGCCACCTATGGCTTGGCCGAAGCCTGGGCGGAACTGAAGACCACCTATACCGAATACGAAAGCAATGCCCTTAACGAATAGGACCGTTTAACCAAAGCAAAACCAAACAGGCGGAGAGACGAAAAAGACAAAAGCCCTTTCCCAAAGAAAGGGCTTTTTTTATCCGCCATTTAAGCCAAAACCGGTTAGGATTTCCGGATCGGGATCGATGATCAAGGTTTGATACCGATCGTAAAGAACGAAACCGGGCGGGGCGCCGGCGGGTTTCCGGAGGTGGCGTTTTTCCGTATAGTCCACCGGGACTTTGCTTGACCCGCGGGCTTTGCTGAAGTAAACGGCCAGGTTGGCGGCGGCCAACAAAACAGCGGGGGGAACGGGTTTGCCCTGGGTGCGGATGATCACATGACTGCCCGGAATTTTTTGGGTATGCAGCCAAAGGTCATAGGGGGCCGCCGTTTTCATGCTCAGTTGGTCATTTTGTTTATTGTTGCGGCCGACCAAAATCTCCCAGCCGTCACCGGTCCGGAAAAGCGAGGGCTGATTTTTGGGCCCGCCGGCGGTGGCCGGTTTGGTGCGGCCTGTTTTTTTCAGGAGTCCGGCTTCCGCCATTTCCGCTTCGATTTCCAGGAAATCCGCCGGGGACGTGAGGTTGGCCAGGGCGTTTTCCAGGGATCCGTAGTAGTCCAGTTCCCGTTCGGTCCGTTCCAGTTGTTCCTTGATTTTGGCCTGTCCTTTCTTGGCTTTATTGTATTTCTTATAATAATTTTGGGAATTGGCGACGGGACTTAAGGCCGGATCCAAGGGAATGGCCACTAAAGAACCGGACGGATCGTAATAGTTGGGGACCACCAGTTCGGTTTGGCCCCGCTTAATCTCCCTTAAATGGACGGCGATTAATTCCCCGTAGATCCGGTAGGTCTCGGCGTCCTCCGCCCCGGCCAGTTCCTGCCGTTGTTTATCCCGCTTTTTGGCGGCTTTTTCGACGGCCTTGCGCAAAATGCCTTTTAAATGCGTTACTTTTTGCTGGGCTAAGGCCAGCTGGCTTTGCCGGTGTAAACTCGCCACGATGGCGCTGTTAAGATCGGAGGCTTTTTCCACTCTTTCCGCCGGAAGATGCCGGGGCTGGTAGGGGAAGAAGTCAAGGGGAACACCGGCCGGATCCAGGTAAAGGAAAGCGCCGGACTCTATTTGCGCTTCCTGGTTTAGGGCCTTAATTTGGTCATAAATCTCCCGCCGCTGACCGGTGGTGAGCTCCGCCACCGTCAATGTGGCGGGAATCCCCGCCCGCGCCAGGATCTCCTGGACCAAACTGCGGGAGAGGCCAAAAACCTCTTTGGCGAGAACACCGGCCACTTGACTTGTGGCGGGAGAAAACTGACAAATCCTTTCCCAAGCCGCGAAGGTAAGCGTCCCGGGATGGGGTAAACCGGGCGCCGGCGGCAAGGCATAGGGGGCGCCCGGCGAAATCTCCCGGTGCTGCCCGTTCGCAGCAGGCCTCCGTTTAAGCGCGTCGATGATTTTTCCTTCCCCGTTCACCAGCAGGAGATTGCTACTCCGTCCCAGTGCTTCGAAGATTAAGGAGAAGTTGGCGAGTCCCAGCTCTTCCTCATAAACTTCTATGGTAAAGCTGAGCAACCGTTCCCAGGGGGGTTGCTCCACCCGTAAAATTCTCCCTCCCTGCAGATATTTGCGGAGGAGCATGCAAAAGGCGGGCGGTTGTAAGGGATTTGCCGGTTTTTCCTTTACCAAATGGACCCGGAAAAACTGGGGATGCACCGAGATTAAGAGGCGCTGTTCCCGCCGGGGGAAAGGATGGAACACCTCAAGGATGACGGTTTCGGCCTCCGGCTGGTAGATCTTGTTGATCCGGCTGTTGAGTAATTCCTCATTGAACTCCGGGATTAATTGGGCGATGGTTAAAGCATCAAATGGCATCTTACTCCCTCCGTTCTGTGGATCAGTATAACATCCCGGTCCGGGCGGTGCAAGGAAAATAGGGACATAAATCCTTTTTCCTTTCCATAGGAATAGAGAGATGAAGATCGAATGGAGGGGGAAACCTTGGCGCATGAGTGGTGGCAAATGACTCCGGAAGAACTGGCAACCAGGCTCCGGACCAACCTCCATAGCGGGTTAAGCGAGGCCGAAAGTAAGCGGCGACTCCAGGAATATGGCGAGAACCGGTTGGAGGCCAAAGAACGGTTGTCACCATGGAAATTATTCTTTTCCGAGTTTGCCGACTTTATGGTTTTGGTGCTTTTCGCCGCGGTGACCATCTCTGTTGCCCTCGGGGAATGGTATGATGCCGTGACCATCCTGGCGATTATTTTTCTCAACTCCCTGTTGGGGTTTGTCCAGGAGTACCGGGCGGAGCGTTCTTTGGAAGCCTTACGGGAACTCTCGGCCCCCCAGGCCCGCGTGGTGAGGGAGGGGCAAGAACGGACGGTACCGGCCGCTCAAGTGACCCCCGGTGATTTGGTGCTGGTGGAAGCCGGTTCCCGGGTCCCGGCCGATTTAAGACTTGTGGACGTGAAGAACCTGGAAGCGGATGAATCACCCTTAACCGGTGAATCGGTACCCGTTCCCAAAGAAACGGAAGCCGCGGCCAGTTCCAGCTTGGAACTGGGGGACCGGAAAAATATGTTGTTTGCCGGCACGACCGTCACCAGGGGACGGGGCAAAGGAGTGGCCGTCGCCACCGGGATGAAAACCGAACTGGGAAAGATCGCGGGAATGCTGGCGGGGAGCCAAGCCGGCCCCACACCCCTGCAGCAACGTTTGGATCATTTAGGGAAAATCCTGGTCCTGATCTGCCTTGGGATCTGTCTGGCGGTAGGGCTGGTGGGGCTGGCCCGGGGCGAAAATTTCCGGCTGATGTTTCTTTCGGCGGTCAGTTTGGCGGTGGCGGCCATTCCCGAGGGTTTACCGGCCATTGTTACCATTGCCTTGGCCTTGGGCGTCCAAAGAATGATTAAACGGTCGGTGATTATCCGGCGGTTACCGGCGGTGGAGACTTTAGGATGCGCCACGGTCATCTGCTCGGATAAAACCGGTACCTTAACCCAGAACCAGATGATGGTAACTTCCTGTTACTTCAGTGGGGAAGAACTGGAAGTTACCGGTAACGGGTATACGCCGGCCGGTACTTTTTTTTGGCGGGGCGCACCGGTCCAGCCTCTGGCCGGTACGGGCGGCTTTCCCGATCCCCAGGGTTTAAAGATGCTTCTCGCGGCGGGTTTTTATTGTAACAATGCCGAGCTAAGGCGGGAACCGGCAACGCAGCAATGGCAACTCACCGGTGACCCGACGGAAGGGGCCCTGCTGGTTCTGGGTTTAAAGGCCGGTTTAAAAAGGGGAGGAGTGAAACGTCTGGCGGAAATAGATTTTACCTCCGAACGGAAACGGATGGGGGTATTGGTGGAGGAGGAAGGCCGGCGCTTTCTTTACCTGAAAGGAGCCCCCGATGTTCTCCTGGAACGTTCCTCCCGAATCCGCTGGGCCGGACGGGTCATTCCCCTCCAGAGCCGGGAAAAGGAAAAGATAAGCCAGGCCATGGAAGCGATGGCCCGCCGTTCTTTACGGGTTTTGGCCCTGGCCTACCGGCCGCTGCCGCCGACGGCCGTCATGCTCCGGGAAGCCGATGAAGAAGACCTGATCTTCCTGGGTTTGGTCGGGATTAAGGATCCGGTGCGTCCGGGGGTAAAGGAAGCCATCGGCCGTTGCCGCCGGGCGGGAATCAGAACGGTGATGATTACCGGTGATTTTCCGGTGACTGCCCGTGCCATCGGGCAGGAATTGGGGTTACTCCGCCGGAACGGTTTAGTCCTCACCGGTAAGGAGCTGGATCGCTTATCCCAGGCTGAACTCGGCAAGATCGTTGGCCGGGTGGATATTTTTGCGCGGGTCAATCCCTGCCATAAACTGCGGATTGTTAAAGCCCTGAAAGAACAGGGGGAAGTCGTGACCATGACCGGGGACGGGGTCAATGACGCCCCGGCGGTGAAGGAGGCCGACATCGGGATCGCCATGGGGATCAGCGGTACGGATGTCACGAAAGAGGCCTCGGCGATGGTGATTACCGACGATAATTTCACCAGTATTGTGGCGGCCATTGAGGAAGGGCGGGGGATCTACAGCAATATCCGTAAATTCATCCGTTATTTGCTGGGCTGCAACATCGGGGAGATTCTCACCATGTTCCTGGCCATCGTGACGGGAAACCCCTTTCCTTTGTTGCCCATCCAAATCCTCTGGATCAATCTGGTGACCGATGGTCTACCTGCCATTGCCCTGGGGGTGGAACCGGTGGAAAAGGAATTGATGAATGAACCTCCGCGTCCACCGAAAGAAGGGATTTTCAGCCGGGGTTTGGGCTGTAAAGTACTGATCCAGGGGGTCAGCATCGCCCTGATTACCATGGGAATATTCCGCTTTGCGTTACAAAACGGCGCCGACTTGGTCACCGCCCGGACCATGGCCTTCTCAACCTTGGTTTTTTCCCAATTAAGCTATGTGTTTGCCTGTCGCTCCGAGACCCAGCCTTTATTAAAAAGGCGGGCTGGCGCCAACCCTTATCTCCTCGGTGCGGTGGCGCTCTCCGGCGTGATGCAGTTTATGGTCGTTTCCCATCCCTTTGCCCACCGCTTATTCCAGACGACGGCCTTACCGGGGGCGGGCTGGGGAATTGTCTTGTTGGGTGCCGCCTGTTCGGTCCTGGTAGCGGAGGGTGCTTCATGGCTGGGGCGTTTGTGGAAAAGAAAACTGCCGAAAGCATAGATTGGCGCCGGGCTGTGGTAAACTATTCCCAAGTTAGATCGAGGTGGAATAGTTTTGTCCGCAGTTGTTCCGCTCTTGCTTCTTTTCTTCTTGCTCGGCCTCTTTCCGGTTAATTTTCACCTGCATTATCACCGCCGGGGGAAAACCGGTTATTTTCTCCTTGATCTGCGCTTGTTCCGTTTTTCGCTTTGGCGTTACCGGAGTCCCGCCGGGAAAAGGGAAGGGATTGGGCCGAACCGGCAAGCACAAGGAGAACCGAGGGCAGGAAGGGAGAGTGGAGAAGAGGAGAGTGGGGAGCGGCGGAGCGGGATCGCCCCTTTTCTTATTGACCTTGCCAAGCTTGGATCGGCTTTCCAAAAATACGGCCTGGGAGGTACCTTTTTTTCTTTCCTTTTGCCGGAGGACTACCGGAAATGGGTGACCGTCACGGAGAAACTGGAAAGGAAGGGCGCTTTTCAGCGTTTTGTCTGGCGGACGGTCATCGGCGGTCCGGAACCTGCGCTTCTGGGCCCGGCGGTAGGTCTCGCCTGGAATGTGAAGGGGGTGATTCTCGGCTTTTTGACCAACGAATATCTGTTTAAAAAACCCCCCTTCCTCCTGGTGGTTCCCTGTTTTTCCGAAGCAGGCTGGGAAACGATGCTGGACTGTATATTCGAGATTAAGTTAGGACATATTATCGTTGCCGGGATCAAGGATTACCTGAGTCAACTTGTAGGAGGTAAAAAGAATGCAGGGACACCCGATTGAAGGGTTGATGAAGACCGCCATGGAGAGCATCAAGGATATGGTTGATGTCAATACCATCCTCGGCGATCCGGTGGAAACCCCCGACGGTAGTGTGATCATCCCCGTCTCCCGCGTCTCATTCGGGTTTGCCGCCGGAGGCAGTGAATTTTCCAGTCCCCAAAAGGAAGCACGGAATAATGAGCCGGGGGAAAAAGGGGATCTTCCTTTCGGCGGGGGGAGTGGAGCAGGTATTACGTTAAACCCTGTGGCCTTTTTAGTGGTTAATAAAGAACAGACTCGTCTGTTACCGGTGGACAGTAATGTTCTGGTTGACCGGCTGGTTGACGCGGCGCCCCAACTCATTGATAAAGTTCAGAATCTCATTGGCAAGCCGGGTCCGGAAAAGAAAATTACGGAAGAAGTGGTGGTGACGACCGAATAGAAGGAGCCGCCCCTGCCGGAAAAAACCGCCCGGAGGCGGTCTTTCTTTTCCTTACTCAAAAATTAAATAGCGGGGATATTGGTGAATAATGGTCTGGCCAAGCAGCAATTTGTTGACGACGGTCTGCACTTGTTCCTTCCGAAAGGGTTTGACCAGGAAATCGCAGGCCCCCATTTTTAAGGCACGGGAAACATAGAATTTATGCTGCATGGAAGAGCAGATCACGATATTGGCCTTGGGATCATAGGCAAAGATCTTCTCCATCGTGCTGAACCCGTCCATCACCGGCATAATCAGGTCAAGAAGCACCACTTTGGGTTTGAGTTGGACATATAACTCCAACGCTTCCAAACCGTTGGCGGCTTGACCAAGAATGGGAATTCCGGCGTCGTTGAGGATGGAGGCTAGAACCATCCGCATGATCCGCTGATCGTCAACGATCAACGCCCCGTAGCCTTTTGGCTGCCTTTGGTCGCTGAAGGGTGAAACCGTACCCACGTTAACCCTCCTAACATCGTAGGATTGAGGAAAACCAACCGCAATTTTTAACGAACAAATGCTGGAAAAGGAGGTGTCTATTTGAAAACGAAAGTCGATCCCGAGCTCTGTATTGCTTGTGGCTTATGTGTCAGCACTTGTCCGGATCTTTATTCCTGGGATGACGATGGAAAAGCAAAGGCAATCGATGGTCCGGTTCCCGAAGAACAGGAGTCTTGTGCGGAAGAAGCGGCTGCCAACTGCCCGACCGATGCCATTACTACGGATTAAGGGCTCCGTTTCTCAACACAAAGTAAGGAGCGGAAGTGAGCGGGTCGGGAAAGAAGGCCAGGTCGCCGCTGTTCATTTTCACAACAAACCGGTACTTAAGGATGGAACCGGGTGGCAATTGCTCGGCGTCAAGCTCGATTCTATAATCATTATCGGCATTTTCCTTTACCATTGTTACATGATTTTCATTTTTTTCATCAATCTTGTAATAAAGTGTAACCGTTTCCACTTCCGTGGCTGGCCGGAGCGTACATTTCAAGGTTAAGCTTTGGCTTTCCTCCGGAGGGGAGGGCGGAAAATGAAAGAGGGCGGGGAGGGAAAAGCCGGCCTTCCGGACCGGGACCGAAAAAGGCTTTTCAAAACTGCCGAGGGATCCTTCTTTGCCCTGCTTATCCAGGGCAGTTATATAATAATTAATGATGTTCCCCTCTTCCAAATAGGCCATGGGAATAGTGGCGGAATAGGTGTCGGCGCCAATTGGCGTCATCATAATCATGTGGTAACCCCGCTCCTCCTCGGTTTGGTAATTGAGAATAACCTGGCCGATGGGATTGGGACCGGTAACCGTGGCCTGCACCGTTAGTGGCTCTTCCCTGGTCCAACGGTGGAGCGGAAGGTGCCGGATCACGGGGGCAACCGGACGGATCGTCAAAGCGGAGATAAACCAGTCTTGATCCGGCGGGCAAGCAAAAGTAAGGATTAATTTACCGTCGGTCACCTCCACATTTTCACACAGGTCAACCCGTTTGTTGGGAGAGATGACCAGATCCTCGGCGATGGTCCGACCGTTCAGGGTAATGCTCATCGGCCCGTGCCGGCGGGCTTGCGGCGAACGATCTCCCAACGTGAGCTGGATTTGGTAGGAGCCTGGCGTTAAATCCACTTGGAAAGAGGCGGGCACGCGGGACCAAACCAGTTTGGTCAAAAGTTGGTTCTCATAGGGGTAAAACTGGTTGGTTCCGGTTTCCTTCATCCAGAGGAGATCTTCTTCGGAAAGGCGGACCAACGGAGCAGGGGTGGCTTGAAGATCGGCCGTCTTCAGCCAGCCGTAACCAATCTCCGGATCGTATGCTGCTTGTGCGGGGAGAAAAGTAAACCCCTCTTCAATATAGTAATCGGGAAAAACCTTTCCCCCGGGGCTGCCTTGCGGAGTAGCCGGCAACCCGCCAAAATCAAAGCCGACCAGGAAGGCTCCCCGCTTCCGGTATTCCTCCAGAAGAAGGCGGAGTCTTTTTTCATCTTCCAAAAGCAAGAGGCGGCTATGGGGTGAGCGGGCGGTAAAGGGCAGTTTTTCCCAGTATAAGCAGGCTTCTTTCAGCCCTGCCAAAGCCTTTTCCAGACAAGAGGGGTCTTTGGTCTCCAGAAAGAAGGCCAGTTCCGTTGCGGCCTGTAATTTAGCGCTGTGGAAGAGGGCAAAGCAACCGAGAATCTCCGCTTGGGCAAGGGTTTGTTCCCACTCGAGAGTGTAAATTTCCCCCGTATGCAAGGATAAACCCTGAAGAACCTGTACGGTTTGGCGGATCTCCCTTCCCAATTGGTTAAGTTCTTCGGCGACAGCGGGAGGGGAAATTTTCGTCAATTCGCCTTGACCAAGCAAGGCTTTGGCATATTCCAGGCAACTGGCGAAGAGGGTTGGATCACCCGCCGGCGTCCGGAGATAATAGGCAAGCAAGCCGCCGGTATTTAACTCCGGCAAGATGGTTGACCCGCCATGAACGGTTTGGTAAAGGGGTAATACTTTGCCAGTGAGACGGTACAGTTCAGCCAGGTTGTCTCCTTTCTGCCCAAACCGCCGGTGAAAATCACGGATCAAAACCTCACCGGTGGTGCCCGGCTGGTAAGACAGACGGCCGGCCAGGTGGAACTGGTACCAATGGCGTTCAAATTCCCACTGCACGAATGGTTCCGTGGTTAAAGGCAACACCGGCGTGATTTTCCCCCCGCGGGAACCCGGGGCCAGGAGTTGAAAACTGTCGTAACCGGAGTTGAGCAAGACCGGAAAAAGCGTTTGGAAATAATCGGGATCCCCCCAGGGATAAAGGGAGGGTGTGGTCAGTTGGAAAGTCAAACGGAGTTTGGAGCCAGAGGCGGGGGATGAAGCCTCTTCCCCTCCTTCCGGGCCGAGATAAGGCAGGCCGTAATTGCCTCCCCAACTTTCCGTGGTTAAGAAGGCCTTTACTTCACTGACCTGTAAAAGATCGAGAAGGTCGGGGTTGAGTTGGCTGTTATATAACTTTAAATCGACGGTGTTTCCCGTCTCTAAAATAGCTTGAAGCACGGTGTTAAGAACAAAATCAGTTTGTGGGGGGGTTTGAAATTTAAACTCAAGACCGTTGATTTCCGGACAGGCAAAAAGTAATTGTTTGAGCGCGCGGTGAAGATAATCCCCAATATTCTCCTGGTTCAAACCGGGAATATGAAAAGAAAGGCGGGCTTGTCCGGAGTAGAAATTCCAGAATCCCAGGTGGAAGCTTAACCCTGCTTCCCGGGCCAAGGCGGCCAGTTCTTTTAAGGCCTGCAAATTTGTGGTTTGGAGCTCTCGGGCCGGATCGAACAGCTTGACTTCGGAATGTTCCGGAACGGTCAGCAAATAGGGAAAGAGCGGTCCGGCGGAAGCCGGGTTAAACACCACCGTGAAACAGTTAAACCGGTTCTGGATCAGCATATCAAAGTAGGACTGCCAATAGTCACGCCGGATTTTCCAGCCGGTTTTAAGTTCTTCCGGGGGGAGAAAATGGAGGATGCCCCGGAGTTTAAAGGCCGGTTCTTCCCGGACCGGTTTATATAAAGCCGGGACGGATTGGGCTTTGATGCGTTCCATCAACTCGTAAAGGACATAGAGCAACCCTCTGGTATCATAGGCGCAAGCCCAGAGGGCGGTCTGTTCGCCAACGGTCAATTCCTGAATCAGGATGGCCTCGGGGAGCGGAGGAAGGGGGACTTGACCTTGCTCAACGAGTTCCCGTAAGAGGGGGCTTTTTTGATAGGTGCCGATCAGGAGATCCGCCTTGGGGATTTGGTCCGTATATAAACACAAGTGAGCACGGATATTTTGCTGGCCCAAGGCGGTAACCAGACTATCTAAAGCCCTTTGGGCACTTAATTCCAGACCATTGGGATTGAGAATACCAATTTTGATGCCCACTAGCCGCACCTCTCAACTGATCAAAATAACAAATCAAGACTAAATTCGTTCTTAACCGGTTTTTTCCTCTTTATTAAGTAAGAATTTGTCTTAAATCTTCCGCCCGGCGGCTTGTTCTAGAATGGCCGGCGGTCCCATATAACTGTGGTATGAGGATAAAATAAGGAGCGGACCCATGGAACTTAGCGAACAAAAGGAGATCCAGGTGGAATTGGATCGAGAAGCCCAGGAGCAGCCACCGGATGAGCCGGAAGGGGAACCAGAGGCAACGCTACCGAAAAATTTCCCCTTTCTCCAGTGGGAACGGCTCCTCTTAAAACAGATCCTGGTTTGCTTGATGATCCTTTTCCTCCTTTGGCTGACCGGGAAAATACCGGGGATCGGGCCGGGACTGGTCGACCGTTTCCGTTATGTCTTAAAATACGGAGAAAACAACCGGACGGAGGAGAAACTGACCGCCTTTGCCCGCCGGCAATGGGAAAAGGTGAAAACCGAGGTTTCTTCCTGGTTCAGGGTGGACGTGCAGCCGGTTACAACCCCGTCCGGCCGCCCAATCCAACTGGCTGCCCCCATTTACTATTTCGAAGGACGCCAAATCTACCCCCAACGCATCCGTTACCTGCTGGCCTCCAGTTCTTCGGTTTATGCGTCCACGGCAGGCGTGGTTACCGAAATCACCCAGGAAAAAGGCGGATGGAAACTCAAACTGGACCACGGTGAAGGGTGGCAGAGCATCTATTATCCCTGTCCCCAGGTTTTTGTCAAACTTGGACAATGGGTCAGTCCGGGACAGGAGATCGCCCGGACCGGCCGGGAGTTTTTCTGGGAGATTACCAGCGGCGGCTATCCGGTGGACCCGCGCCCCTTCATTGAGGAAGCGGGTTTGTGGCGTTAATGGTTACCGTCAGAATCCACCCCCTGGTTTACTTTCTTTTTTTTCTCTCCGGGTTAACCGGGAAAGTCACCCCTTTGCTCCTCTCCTTCGGCTCGGTCTTACTCCACGAAACAGCCCACTTGGTGACCGCCCTTGGTTTCGGGTACCATCCTCTCCGGATCGAACTTTTTCCCTTTGGCGGGGTTGCCCGTATGGAACCGGCTTTCTTCAATGATCCGGTGGCCGAAGCCGTTACCGCCTTGGCCGGACCGGTGGAAAGCATTATCTTTGCCCTGCTTCTACGCAGCTTCGCGCCGGTTCTCCACTTGACGTTGCTGGAGGATTGGACCCGCATCAACCTGGGGCTTGGCCTTTTTAACCTTCTACCCTTTTTTCCGTTGGACGGCGGGAGAATTCTCCGTTCCGTCCTGGCCCGGAGCCAGGGCTATAAAAAGGCCACCCGGCTCATGGTAAACGGGACAAGGCTCGTCCTTTATTTTTCCGGTCTTCCTTTGACGGTTCTGGCGCTGAAAAGAATCGTCCCGGTTCACCTTCCTTTCCTTCTTTTCTTCCTTTTGCTGGCCAGTGGCAGTGAAAACTACATTTATGCTTATTGGTCCCAGCACGCCAAAAAAACGGTCCGCCTGGCCGCAAAGGGCCTCCTACCCTCCAAAGTATGGATCGTCGGAGAGCAATGTCAAGCCGGGGAAATTCTCCCCTTTTTAACGGGGCAAAACTATCATCTCTTCTTTTTGGTTGACAAACATGGTAAAATTTTAGGTGAAATCAGTGAAGATGAATTGATGGCCAGTCTCCAGCAGGATAATATGTTCAGCTTGCAAATGGGGAAAATCAGGCCAAGTTACAGCCGCCGACCAAGAACAGCAGGAGGGAATGAAGATCAACAACATCGACCAATACGAAAAGATCCTGGAGCGGGTGGAAAAACCAGCCCGCTACACCGGGGGAGAATTTAACGCCGTCACCAAACCTTGGACCGGGGCGCGCCTCCGGGTGGTCCTGGCCTTTCCCGATCTCTATGAGATCGGCTTTTCCCATCTGGGCCTCCGCCTGTTATACCAACGGATCAATGATCATCCCGATTATTTAGCCGAACGGGTCTATGCGCCCGCCGCCGATCTGGAAAAGGAATTACGGGCGGCAGGCCTGCCCCTTTTTTCCCTGGAATCCCGGCATAGCCTTGACCGGTTTGACGTGGTCGGTTTTACCTTGCAATATGAATTGAGTTATACGAATATCTTGAATATGATGAACCTGGCGGGAATACCTTTAAGAAGGGAAGAGCGGAGTGAAGCAGATCCCTTCATCATCGGAGGCGGTCCGGGCAGCTTCAATCCGGAGCCCCTGGCTGATTTTTTTGATCTCTTCCTCCTCGGGGAGGGAGAAGACGCCATCCTCGAGATCCTGGGGACAATCGCCGACGGCAAAGCCAAGGGCAAAAGTAGGCAGGCCATTAAAGAGGACCTTTTAAAGGTGGAAGGCGTCTATGTGCCGGAGTATTACCACGTGGACTACGGCGCGGGAGGGAAAATCACGGCGCTGCGGCCCATTCCGCCGGCGCCGCCGGTGGTTCACAAACGCGTCCTCTCCGATTTTAACCGGGCTTTTCTTCCCGAAAAGGATTTGGTGCCCTGGGTGGAACCGGTCCATGACCGGGCAATGGTTGAATTATTCCGCGGCTGTACCCGGGGCTGCCGCTTCTGCCAGGCAGGGATGATCTACCGGCCGGTGCGGGAACGCGCCAAGACGGTGTTGATGGAGTATTTAAAGAAGATCATTGCCCGAACCGGTTATGAAGAAGTCTCCCTGACCTCCTTAAGCAGCGCCGATTATTCGCAAATCGAAGAATTGCTTGGCTCCCTCACGGATTGTTTCTCCGCCGCAAAGGTCAAATTCTCCCTGCCTTCCTTGCGGATCGACTCCTTTTCACCGGAATTGGCCGCCCGTTTTCAGAGCGGGCGGAAAGGAGGGCTAACCTTCGCACCGGAGGCGGGGACGGAGCGCTTACGCCGGGTGATCAATAAAAACCTGACCGACGAAGAGATTTTAACCACGACCCGGGAGGCCTTTGCCGCCGGGTGGCAACGGTTAAAGCTCTATTTTATGATCGGCTTGCCCACCGAAACCGAGGCGGATCTGGAAGGAATTGTAGCCCTGGCCCGTGAGATTCTCGCCACCGGCCGGCGTTTGCACGGACCGAAAGCCGGGCGGGTCCAGGTGACGGTAAGTGTCTCCACTTTTGTCCCCAAACCCCATACCCCTTTCCAGTGGCGTTCCCAAATTTCCCTGGCCGAGACGGAACGCCGGCAGAATTTCCTTAAAGAACGCCTGGTCGGCCGGGGCCTGCAGTTTTCCTGGCACGACGCCAGATTAAGCCAATTGGAAGGGGTTTTGTCCCGGGGAGACCGCCGTTTAGGGCAAGCCTTATTAAAAGCGTGGGAGTTGGGCTGTACCTTTGATTCCTGGCCGGACCGGTTCCGCTGGGATCTTTGGCAGGAAGCCCTGGCCGCAGCCGGCTTGAAAATGGAGGAGTATACGCGGGCCCGGGCTTACGATGAGCTTCTGCCCTGGGATCATCTGAGCGCCGGCTTAAGCAAAGCCTTTTTACAAAGGGAAGACCAAAAGGCGGAAAGAGAACAAACGACTTTGGATTGCCGCTCCCGGGAGAACTGCTCCGCCTGCGGGGTATGTTCAACCCTGAAGGTCCGTCCCCTGCTGGCAGGAGGTGAAGACGATTAAATACCGAATTAAGTACAGCAAAACAGGGGTAGCCCGCTTTACCTCCCATTTGGATGTCATCCGGGCGTTGAGCCGAGCCTTACACCGGGCCGGCTTGCCGGTGGCTTTCTCCGCCGGCTTTAACCCCAAGCCGCAGTTGGCGTTCGGTCCTCCTCTCCCCTTAGGGGTGGAAAGCGAGGCCGAATATTTTGATCTGGTCCTGACCACCGCTTTACCGGAAGAAGAGGTGACCCTGGCTTTAAGGCAAAACCTCCCTCCGGGCCTTACGCTTTTGTCCGTCCAGCCCTTGCCGGAGAAAGCCCCTTCTTTAATGACCCAGGTGACCGGGCTCGACTACCGATTTTATTTAACGCGCAAGGAGCCTTGGAGCGACCGCCAAGTGGAAGCATGGTTTGGGGCTTTATGGTCCCGGCCGGAACTGACCGTTACCAAAAAGACGGCCACCGGGGAGAAACAGGTGGATCTCAAACCGCTGTGGTTGGGCTACGAACTAAGTTTCCAACGCGACGGCCTGATCCTTTTCCAGGTGCGGGTGGCCTTCGGGCCGCAGGGGACCGTTCGCCCCGATGATTTCCGGCCCTTTTTAGCGCCCGCTTTTCAGATCGGACGCGTCCGGCGGACCGCAGTTACTTTTAAGACAGGAGAAAGGCGCCAAAAGGTTCTTTAGGAAGTGTGAGGATGGAGAAGGAATTTTTAATTAATGTGAACCCCAGTGAAACCAGGCTGGCCGTTTTGGAGGACGGCAAGTTGGTTGAGCTTTCCATCGAGAGTTCCACCGCCCAGCGGCAGGTTGGCAATATTTACCGGGGCAGGGTTGAAAACGTCCTGCCGGGGATGCAAGCCGCCTTTATCGATATCGGCATGGAAAAAAACGCCTTTCTCTTTGTTGATGATCTCCAGCCGGAGAGGGGGGAGAACGGTCCCGCCTCGATTAGCGATTTGTTAAGGGAAGGACAGGAGATCATTGTCCAACTGGTCAAAGAACCGATGGGGAACAAAGGGGCCCGCGTGGTTACTAATTTAACCATCCCCGGACGGTATCTGGTTTTGATGCCGACGGTGGATTACATCGGCGTTTCCCGGCGGATTGAGGATGAAAAGGAACGGGAGCGCTTGAAGAAGATGGCCGCCCATCTAAAGCCAAAAGGCATGGGGCTGATTGTCCGCACGGCCGCTGAAGGCTTGCAGGAAGAGGATTTGGAGGCCGACCGGGATTTTCTTGTCAATTTATGGCAAAAAATTCTGAAAAAAACAAAAAAAGGTCCGACCCCCGCTTTACTCTTTCATGATCATGACCTACTCTACCGGATTCTGCGGGACCTCTTTACCGAAGAAGTCGACCGGCTGATCATCGACGATCTGCCGACCTATGAAAAAGCCTTGGATTTGCTCGGCAGTTTGCGCCCACATTTACGGGAAAAGGTAAAATTGTTCACCGGAACCTCCTTATTCTCCGTTTACGGAGTGGAACACCAAATTGAGGAAGCCCTGCAGCGGAAGATCTGGCTGGAATCCGGTGCTTATCTGGTTTTTGACCAGACGGAAGCCTTAACGGTGGTTGATGTCAATACCGGAAAGTATACCGGGACCACTTGCCTGGAGGATACGGTTTTTCATACCAATTTGGCCGCCGCGAAGGAAATTGCCCGCCAAATCCGCCTGCGTAATCTCGGCGGCATTATTATTATCGACTTTATCGATATGGCCGATGAAAACAGCAGAAAACAAGTCTTGGATTGTCTTGCGACCGAACTCCAAAAGGATAAGGTCAAAACGAATATTCTCGGTTTCACCGGCTTGGGTTTACTGGAGATGACCAGAAAAAAAACCCGTCCCAGTCTGCGGGAGCAGTTGCAACAGCCCTGTTCCTGCTGTGAGGGGACGGGTTACAAATATTCTTTGGAAACCCAAACCGCCCGGACGGAACGGCGGATTATGGAATTGGGTGCCGCTTACCCGCAGGCCGAGGCCTTACTGGTTGGCGTGAATACGACCGTTGCCGCTCTTTTGATCGGCCCGGGTGGCAACCGCTTAACTTCCCTGGAGAAGATGACCGGAAAAACCCTTTTTATCCGGGGGAAAGACGAGATTCCCCTGGCGGAGGCCCGGGTGATCGCCGCCGGCGACCGGGATCAGATCCAAAGAACGGCCTTGCCGGTCAAAGAGGGGGAGGAACTGGAAGTGGAGGTCCTCGAGCCCCACGTCAACAACCCGGCGGACGGCATTACCCGCCTGGAAGGGTATATCATTGACATTGAAAACGGGGGCCCGCTTGTGGGGCAGCAGGTGAAAATAAAGATTGAGAAGTTGTTTAAGACCTACGCGAAAGCCGTGATCTGTCATTGACAGAAGGACCCGTGGATGGTATCATATTGCCTGTGGGTTTTTCAACCCGTTGCAACCGCACGGTTTTGGCTGAAAAAACCTTTTGGTGCCAAAACCGGCGAGTCTAAACGGAGGTGCAGCAGATGTACGCAATCGTCGAAACCGGTGGCAAACAGTACCGGGTACAAGTGGGGGATCAGTTCAACGTGGAAAAGTTGCCGGGAGAAGTCGGTTCCGAAGTGGTTCTGGACCGGGTTTTACTTCTCGGCGGCGAAGAAACCAAAGTGGGGACCCCCTATGTGGCGGGGGCGAAAGTTAAAACCGTCATTGTCCAGCAGGACAAAGCCCGGAAAATTCTGGTCTTTCATTACAAGCCCAAGAAAAACATCAGAAAAAGATATGGACACCGGCAACCCTTTACCAGGTTAAAGGTGGTCGCCATCGAGGCCGAATGACTTCGGTGAAATTTTTCCGGGCGGCGGGGCGCTTCGTTGGTTTTGAAGCGAAAGGACACACCGGTTACGCCCCGTCGGGTCAGGATATTGTCTGTGCCGGGGTCTCCACGCTGCTTCAGACGGCGGTTTTAGGCCTGAAGGAACTGGCGGGTGTAGCTTTGGAACTTGACCAGGAGCCCGAAAGCGCTTTTTTCCGTTGCCGGCTGGGGGCGGAAACGGACACCGGCCAAAGGGCAAAGGCCGATTTGATTTTGAACCTAACCTATCTTGGCCTGCAGCAAATTGCGGCGGAATACCAAAAATACGTGCAATTATCCCTGAAGGAGGTGCAGAAGAATGAGGTTTGATCTGCAATTTTTCGCGCATAAAAAAGGAATGGGCAGCACAAGAAACGGCCGGGACAGCGAGGCGAAGCGTTTAGGCGTGAAAAGGTTTGCCGGCCAACAAGTTCAAGCCGGCAGTATTCTCGTCCGTCAACGGGGGACCAAATTCCATCCCGGTAATAATGTGGGGATTGGCAAGGATGACACCCTTTACGCTTTAATCGACGGTTATGTGGCTTTTGAGCGGAAGGGAAAGAACGATAAGAAAGTCAGTGTTTACGCCGAGCCGGTCATCACAGCTTAACGCAGTAAAAAAACCGCCTGAGGGCGGTTTTTTTAAAACCTATTTTTCCCTTGATCCGCTTTTCTCCTTTGGGCGGTCGAAAGGATATTCGCGAACTCCGGTAGAATAATATGTAAAAAAAAGTGGTCAACGGTTAAAGGGGTTTCAAGATGTTCATTGATGAAGTAAGCATCCAAGTGCTGGCCGGAAAGGGCGGCGACGGTGTGGTCAGCTTCCGCCGGGAGAAATACGTGCCGCTGGGCGGCCCCGACGGGGGGGACGGGGGAGACGGCGGGAGCGTATATCTTGAGGCCGATGAGGGTTATACGACCTTAAGCCATCTCCGTTATAAAAAAAGATATAAAGCCGGCGCCGGCCAGAACGGCCGGGGCAGTAAATGTACGGGAAAAAAAGGGGAAGATTTGGTCATTAAGGTGCCGGTCGGGACGATTGTGCGGAAAAACAACCGGATCATCGCTGACCTCACTACCCACCAGGAACGTTGTTTAGTGGCCAAAGGCGGCCGCGGCGGCCGGGGTAATGCCCGGTTTGCCAGTGCCTCCCACCAAACCCCACGCTTTGCGGAGAAGGGTGAACCGGGCGAGGAGGCCGTGCTTGACCTGGAATTGAAGGTCCTGGCCGATGTGGGATTGATTGGTTATCCCAACGCCGGAAAATCCACCTTTTTGGCCGCCATTTCGGCTGCCCGTCCCAAAATCGCCGATTACCCGTTTACCACCCTCCATCCGGTGCTGGGGGTGGTGGAATTGGGTGAAGACAGCTTTGTCGTGGCCGATCTTCCCGGTTTGATTAAAGGAGCTCACCAGGGAATCGGGCTCGGGATCGAGTTTCTAAAACATGTGGAGCGGACCCGCCTGCTGGTGCATTTGGTGGATTTGTCCGCCCCGGCGCCGTGGGATGCCTTTGCCGAAATCAACCGGGAATTGGCCGGTTATAGTGAAGAGTTAACCCAAAAGCCCCAGTTGGTGCTGGGAAACAAGATCGATCTGCCCACGGCCGCCGCCCAAAAAGAGGAATTTAAAACCAAAATCAGCCAACTGGGCTTTGAGGTAGATTTTATCTCCGCGGTCACCGGCGAAAACATCCGTCCGGTCTTATACCGGATTCTGGCCAAACTCCGGACCCTCCCGCAGGTCCGCCCGTTGGCTATAGAGCCGGCCAGAGCAGAGGCAAGCTTACCCCAGGACGCACCCGGGTTTTCCCTGGTGAAGGAGGAGGATGGCAGTTACCGGATCACCGGCGATACCCTCATCAAGAAAGTAAGCCGTTTCAATCTGGAAGAGACCGAAGCTTTGCTTCGTTTGGATAAACTTTTGCAAAAATGGGGAATTCTGACCGCCTTGGCGGAAGCCGGAGTAAAGGAGGGGGATCTGGTTCGGATTGGGGATTTGGAATTTGTCTATGAACCCGAGGACTACTACTGATTATCTTGGTTTTTAGGAGGTTAACAAAACATGTCCTGCTTGGATTGCGGGAATTGCAAGAAGGACACCGAACTTTATTTTTGTCCAGCCCAAAACGAATTTGTCATCCGGGAAAAGACGATTATCCGTGAACGGGAAACCCGCTGGAAAAAAGGTGATCCCCGTTATGAATCCCAACGCCGGCGGCAAAGAAAAGACCGGGAAGATTTGAAAATAAGTTAAGATTTTGTATCAGACACTGTGCCCACAGTGTCTTTTTATTATTTGGAGGATAAAAAAGTAAAATGTTATAGTATAATTGAGAAAATGACTTAATATAACGGGGAAGTGGGGATCGGGATTGAACACACGTCGTCAGCTGCAACAAGCCCAAAAAATCGTGGTGAAGATTGGCACCAGCAGCATTACCTATCCGTCGGGACGTCTCAACTTAACCAACATGGAGCATGTAGTTAGGCAATGCGCGGATTTGCATAACGCCGGCAAGGAAGTGGTGCTGGTCTCCTCCGGTGCGGTAGGGGCGGGCGTCGGCGAATTGGGGCTGGCCGGTAAACCACGGACCATCCCGGAGCGGCAGGCGGTCGCCGCCGTCGGCCAGAGTTTTCTCATGCAGGTTTATAACCGTTTGTTTCTCCAATACGGCATCATTACGGCCCAGATTTTGCTCACCCGGGAGGACATGAGCGACCGTCGCCGCTATTTGAATGCCCGGAATACCCTTTTAATGTTGACCAAAGAATACCGGGCGCTGCCTATCATCAATGAAAATGATACGGTGGCCACTGAGGAGTTACAGCTCCGGTTCGGGGATAATGATACCCTGGCGGCTTTGGTGGCCGGCCTGATTGGAGCCGATCTCTTGATTATCCTTTCGGATATCGGCGGTTTATACACCGGCGATCCCCGGAAGGATCAAAAGGCGACCCTGATACCGGAAGTCCGGGAGATTTCCCCCGCCATCTGGGCCATGGCCGGCCAGGCCGGCACCGGGCGCGGAACGGGCGGTATGGTGACCAAACTGGAAGCGGCGCGGATCGCCACCCGCTCCGGAATTACAATGGTGCTGGCTTCCTGTGCGGAAGAGGATATTTTAAGCCGGATCCTGGCCGGCGAGGAAGTGGGGACCATTTTTCTGCCCGGGGCGGATAGCCTGGTCCAGCGGGAAAGATGGATTGCTTTTGCCGGACAACCCCAAGGGGAAGTCATCATTGATGCGGGAGCCGTCGAGGCCTTGTTGGTGGGGAAGAAGAGTCTGCTTCCGTCGGGGGTCATCGGGGTCCGGGGTAAATTTGGCGTCGGGGATCTCGTCCGGGTCCTGGATCCGGCGGAGCAAGAGATTGCCCGGGGGTTGAGCAACTTCAGTGCCGAGGAGATTGCCAAGATCAAAGGGGCCAATAGCGGAGAGCTTCCCAAGGTCCTTGGCTACAAAACCTTTGAAGAAGTAATCCACCGGAATAATCTGGTCTGTTTGGAATAGGGGGTGCACCGGTTTGAATGTTGAAACCTATCTGACTTCCCTGGGACAAAAGGCCAAAGCGGCCGCCCGGGCCATGGCCAACTTAAGCGCCACCGAGAAAAACAAGGCCTTACTGGCGGTGGCCGACGGTCTAATCGCCAACCAGGAACGGATCCTTGCCGTCAACCGGGAAGAGGTGGCGGCCGCCCGGGCCGCGGGGCTGAAAAGCAGTTTTGTCGAGCGTTTAACCCTCAACCCGGACCGGATCGCCGGGATGGTGGAGGGGATCCGCGAAATCGTCCGGTTGGACGACCCCGTAGGTACGGTCGAGAAGATGTGGCGGCGTCCCAACGGCTTACAGATTGGGCAAATGCGGGTTCCCCTCGGGGTGGTGGCCATCATCTATGAAGCCCGCCCCAATGTGACGGTGGATGCGGCGGCCCTTTGCCTGAAAACCGGCAATAGCGTTCTGCTCCGCGGCGGCTCGGAGGCGCTCAAGACCAACGAAATTCTGGTCCGGGTGATGCAGGAGGCCTTAAGCCGCACCGCGCTTCCCCCGGAGGCAATCCAATTGGTGGCTTCCCCCCAGCGGGAAGCGGCCGTCGCGCTGATGAAGATGCGGGAATATGTGGATGTGCTGATTCCGCGGGGGGGCGCCGGTTTAATCAAAACCGTAGTCGAAAGTGCCCAGGTGCCCGTCATTGAAACCGGGGTGGGAAACTGCCATATCTATGTCGATGCCAGCGCACAGCTACCGACCGCGGTCGAGATTGTGCTCAATGCGAAAACCCAGCGGCCCTCGGTCTGCAATGCCCTGGAAACCCTCCTCGTTCACCAGGAGATTGCCCCCAGTTTTCTGCCCCTTTGCGGGGAAGAGTTGCGCCGCGCCGGCGTGGAAGTCCGGGGCTGTCCGCAAACTTTGACATACCTGCCTTGGGCCAAGCCGGCGACGGAGGAGGATTGGACCACCGAATATCTGGATCTGATCTTAGCGGTGAAAGTGGTTCCGGATTTTACGGCTGCCGTGGAGCATATTAACCGGTACGGGACCGGCCACTCGGAAAGTATTATTACCGCTGATTACACCGCCGCCCGCCGTTTCCTCCAGGAAGTGGACGCCGCCGCCGTTTATGTCAATGCTTCCACCCGTTTCACCGATGGTTTTGAATTCGGCTTCGGTGCCGAAGTGGGGATCTCCACCCAAAAGTTGCACGCGCGCGGACCAATGGGCCTTCTGGCGCTCACCACGACCAAATATATCATTTACGGCGACGGACAGATCCGGAAATGAACAGGATTGGCATTTACGGAGGAAGTTTCGATCCGATCCACCTCGGCCATTTACTCCTGGCGGAAGCGGCCCGGGAAGAACTCCGGTTGGATCAGGTTATTTTTGTCCCGGCTTTACAATCACCCTTAAAAGACCACCCGCCCCTGGTCAGGAATGAAGACCGTTTGGAACTGGTGAAACTGGCCATTGCCGATAATCCCTTTTTCACCGTTTCTGCCGTGGAATTGGAGAGAAAACCGCCTTCCTATACCGTTGACACCCTCCTTTATTTTCACCGGGTTTACCCCGGCCGGGAATTCTTTCTTTTAATGGGGCAGGATGCTTTAAATACCCTTCCCGCCTGGCGTAATTTTCCGGCCCTCTTTACGCTGGCTTGCGTAACGGTAGGCCTCCGTCCCGGTTTTTCGCCCGCCTGGCCCCCGGAGTTGGAGAAATACCGAATTCCGTCGGAAGAAAGTAAAGGGCTGGTCTTCTTCCACAACCCGCAGGTGGAGATCTCCTCAAGCCAGATCCGGGAAAGGCTCCACAGCGGAAAATCGGTCCGTTATTGGTTAACCCCGGCGGTCCTTGATTATATTCTCCGGAAAAAACTCTATATTTGACTCATCTCCTGCCGGCCGGCTTCAATAATATTTGTACCGGGGGGCAAAATAAACTGGGGCCTGCAAGGAGATTCATAGGCCGGAAACGAGGTGAAGTTGGTGAGAAAAACCCTCTATGTCGGCAATCTGCCCTGGGCCACGACGGACAAGGACTTGGCGGAACTCTTCTCCGGCACCGCCGAAGTCTTGGCCAGCAGGGTGATTATAGACCGGGCAACCGGGCGCTCGAAAGGCTTCGGGTTTGTCGAGGTCCCTGAAGACCAAGCCGAACAAATAATTGCCGCCATGAACGGGAAGGAATATGGTGGGAGGGAAATCATCGTAAATGAAGCGCGTCCGCTGAATCCCTCAAGCTAAAGGGGTGCCTGGCACCCCTTTTCTTTAACCGGTCTAATCATGATTTGTTGCTCGGATGAAAGCTTATCGTTATTACGAAGAAATGGTTATGTTTTGGGAGGAAGTCAGTGGATATTAGTCTGGACGGAGCAGAATAACGTGCTCCGGCGATGGGAGCAGGGAAACACCGTTCTGCTCCGCGGGGGATAATCCTTAATAAAATGTAAAGGACCGGTTTTAACCGGCCTTTCGTTCCAGGGGCGGCAGGGAAAAGAGAAGCTTTGTGGAAGAAGATCTAATATAATAGAGAGACGAGAAAAACCAGGCCATAAAAAAGAACGGTGGTAAAATGAACCTCGAAGCGCTGCAAGAGAGACTGACCCGGAAACTTTCCCCGCCCCGGTTTGAGCACTCCCTCAGGGTGATGGCTTTGGCCCGGGAGCTTGCCCGCCACTACCAAATCCCGGAAGAACCGGTGGCCATTGCCGCCCTCCTCCATGATGTGGCCAGGGAGCAAGAGGGACGGAAACAGCTTGCTTTAGCCCAAACTTATGGGTTGACTGTTGATCCCACCGAACAAAAAGCCCCTGTTTTACTCCACGGAAAGGTGGGTGCGGAAATCTTAAAGCGGGAATGGGGAATTGCCGACCCCTCTATCCTGGAAGCGGTGGCCGTCCACGTGACCGGCGCTCCCCGGATGGGAATGATGAGCGAATTAATCCTCATTGCCGATTTTGCCGAACCGGGAAGAAACTTTTTTGGAGCTAAAATTGCCCGGGAACTTGCCTTTCTTCATCGATCCACGGCTTTGCAGTATATCTTTACCCAGAAGATCCGTTATGTTCTTGATGCGGGTTGCTTGCTCCACCCTTTGACCATTGAAGCCCGTAATTATTTGTTGTTGCAGAAAACCGCCGGAAAAGACGAAGCAGATAAGAATTCCCGTGATTAAAGCGTCGGAGGTTGCAGGCATGAACGAGGAAAAGATTTTGTTTACGGCTTACGAAGCGGTAACGGAAGCCAAAGGTGAGGATCCGGTCATTTTGGATCTCCGGAACTTAACGGTGATCACTGATTATTTCCTGGTTGTGACCGGCCGGAATCCTAACCATCTTGACGCCTTGGCCAAGGCCGTTCTGGAGAAGCTGGAAACTTTAGCTTTAACGCCGTTCCGGATCGAGGGGGAGGCCAATGCCCGCTGGATTCTGCTGGATTACGGCTTTCTGGTCGTTCATCTCCTGGGCGCCGAGGAAAGAAGGTTTTACCGGTTGGAGGAACTTTGGCACGGCGCCAAAAGATTGACTCCTACCATTGCTTGACAATTATTATGCTCTAGTTTATACTCATAGAGGGTTTATTAATCTCAAAAGATACTGTCAATTTCGGCAGATCGATTTGCCGATGAAGGGGAGTAGTAGATTTCGAGGAGGGTGGAGAGAGCCGGTGGGTGGTGCAAACCGGTCCCGGAATCGAGTTGAACTCACCCCCGAGGTCCGGGAAGAAAATTCCCGGCCCGAACCAGGGTTAAAGGGGAAGAGGGTTTTCCCGCCGGGAAAACCGAAACAGGGTGGTACCGCGATTGTTCATCGCCCCTGGTCCGCACAGTGACCAGGGGTTTAAGTTTTAGGTGGAGGGATGCGCTAGTGACGACCAAATACGACCGTTATCAACCCCATAAAATCGAACCCTATTGGCGGCAACGTTGGGAAGAGACCGGACTCTACCGCTCGGTGATCAGAAAAGACAAGCCTAAATACTACGCCTTGACCATGTTGCCCTATCCCAGCGGCGACCTGCATATCGGCCATTGGTACGCGATGGCCCCTTCCGATGCGCGGGCCCGCTTTATGCGAATGAACGGGTATAATGTCCTCTTTCCCATCGGCTTTGACGCGTTCGGCCTTCCGGCCGAGAACGCGGCGATTAAGCGGAATATCCACCCGCGGAAATGGACGATGGACAATATCGCGCGCATGCGGGAGCAGTTGAAATCGATGGGGGCCATCTTCGATTGGAAACGGGAGGTCATCACCTGTTTACCCGGTTACTACAAGTGGAGCCAATGGCTTTTCCTTAAATTTTACGAAAAAGGCCTGGCCTACAAGAAATTGGCGCCGGTTGATTTCTGTCCCACCTGCAATACAACCCTGGCCCGGGAACAGGTCTGGGGGGAAGACCGCCATTGTGAGCGTTGCCAGACCCCGGTCGTGAAAAAAGAGTTAGAGCAGTGGTTCTTTAAAATTACCGATTATGCCGAAGAATTACTGGATTTTTCCAAAATCGACTGGCCGGAACGGGTCATTTCCATGCAACGGAACTGGATTGGCAAGAGTGAAGGCGCCGAGGTCACTTTCCAGCTGGAGCAGGGGGAAAAGGTGACTGTGTTTACCACCCGCCCCGATACCCTGTGGGGGGTAACCTTTTTGGTGCTGGCCCCGGAGCATCCCTTGGTCGACAAAATTACCAGACCCGAGTATAAAGAGCAAGTGAAGGCCTATCAATACCAGGCCAGCCGGCAGAGTGAGATCGAACGGCTGGCCGTGGACAAAGAAAAAACCGGGGTTTTCACCGGCAGTTATGCCACCAATCCGGTGAACGGGGAGAAAGTCCCCGTTTGGATCGCCGATTATGTGATGATGGGCTACGGCACCGGGGCAATTATGGCCGTGCCGGCCCACGACGACCGGGATTTTGCCTTTGCCCGGAAATATAATCTCCCGGTCAAGGTGGTAATCGCCCCGGCCGAAGGTCTCACAGAACCCCTGACCGCCGCCTATACCGAGGTGGAAAACGGCTGCATGGTGAATTCCGGTCCCTTTACGGGTCTGCCGGCCGCCGAAGGCAAAGCCAAGGTCACAATGTGGCTTGCCGAACAAGGTTTGGGGCGGAAAGCCGTCAATTACCGGCTGCGGGATTGGTTGATCAGCCGGCAGCGCTACTGGGGGACTCCGATTCCCATTATTTATTGTGAAAAATGCGGCACGGTTCCCGTTCCGGAAAAGGATCTGCCGGTGCTGCTGCCGGATGATGCGGAATTCCGTCCGACCGGTGAATCGCCCTTAAAATACCATGAGGCTTTTCTGCATACGACTTGTCCCCGGTGCGGCGGCCCGGCCACACGGGAAACCGATACCATGGACACCTTTATTTGCTCCTCCTGGTACCAATATGCCTATTTAAGCCCTTATTACGAAGGGCCGACGCCTTTTGATCCCGAAGAAGCCGCCTACTGGCTGCCGGTGGACATCTATACCGGCGGAATCGAGCATGCCTGCATGCATTTGATTTATACCCGTTTCTTTACCAAAGCCATGCGGGATCTGGGCTTGGTTAACTTTGACGAACCGATGCTTACCCTGCGAAACCAAGGGATCATTCTGGGCGAAGACAGTGAGAAAATGAGCAAATCCCGGGGGAATGTGATTGCCCCGGATGATTTGGTCAATGCCTACGGCACGGATACCGTCCGGGTTTACCTGATGTTCGGTTGGCGCTGGGAGATGGGCGGTCCCTGGGACAGCCGGGGGATCGAAGGCTGTTACCGTTTCCTGAACCGGGTTTGGGAAATCCTCTTGTTCCCGGTGGAAAAGGCCGGCACCCCGACGGAAAAAGCGAAGGAGACCCTCCGGCGTAAACTCCACCAGACGATTAAACGGGCAACCCAGGATCTGAAGGATTTTGCCTTCAATACCTATATTGCTTCCTTGATGGAATTTTCCAACCTGCTGGCGAAGGTCAAACCCAATTTGTGGGGTACCGACTGCTGGCGGGAGGCCGCCAAAACCTTTACTTTGCTGTTGGCCCCGGCTGCGCCCCATCTGGCGGAAGAACTCTGGGCCCAATTGGGTGAGGAATATTCCGTGCACGATCAAGCGTGGCCCCAGTGGGATGAAGCCCTGGTGAAAGAGGAAGAAGTGGAAATCGTCATCCAAATCAACGGCAAGATCAAAGAGCGTTTAGTCATTCCGGTTGATGCCCCCGAAGAAACGGTCAAGGAAAAGGCCCTGGCTTTGCCGGGGATTCAAACCGCTTTGGCCGGGAAAGCCCCCAGGAAAACCATTTATATTGCAGGCCGGCTGTTGAACATCGTAGTTTAAGGACTAAAGAGCATAGGCCTTCCGGCCTATGCTCTTTCCAAACCCGCTTGTTTTTTCTTCGTATAAAGGCTGATTTGAACGGGGAATTTATCAATAAAAGACATTTTAGCTGCAGTTTTAATTGGAGGAAGATATGATGCCGCCCCGTTATCGCAAGCCTTTCGCGACCGGATTTCTTTTTTTCTTCGGGATTTGTCTGTTGCTTATTCTGCCCCAGGCCATCAAAGTTCAGCATCTCCCCACTTATTTACGGATCGTCCCCGGACAAAACCTCGAATTATCTCTGCGAAAACCCTTTAGTATTTATCTAGAAGCCAACCGCTTGGATGGGATTATCGGCGCCAACGGAAAGGACCGGCTGGAAAAAGGAGAAAGCGGCAGTTGCTCACAGGTAATGGTCCGCCCTGAACGGGAGGGCACCGGAACACTCGAAATTCGTTTTTTCGGCTTTCCCGTCCGCCGGATCAACCTGTTGGTGGAAAAGATGCCGGAAGTGATCCCCGGTGGCCATGCCATCGGGGTTTTGGTGGCGGAAAAAGGTGTCATCATCTCCGGGCATCTGCCGGTCCGCGATGACCAGGGCAAGGAATTCTATCCGGCGGAAGAAGCCGGGATAAAAGCCGGTGATTTATTGCTCGCCATCAATGGACAGGTGATCCAACGCTTAAGTCAAGTGGATCCTTTAATCCAACAGGAAGCGGCCAAAGGAACCCCCTTAACCTTGACCATCCTCCGGGACGGCCGCCGGATCGAGCAACAAATCCGGCCGGTGAAAAGGACAAACCCGGACAGCGGCACCGACCGCTACCTCCTCGGCCTTTATGTGGAGGATCCGGCCGCCGGGGTGGGGACTTTAACATACTACAACCCCAAAACCAAAATGTACGGCGCCCTTGGCCATAAGATTGTCGGTTTCAGCAACCGGGAAATCCCTTTGGCCAGCGGGAAAATTGTGGCCGCGCGGATTACCGGGATCCACCAGGGAAACCGGGGGGAGCCGGGGGAAAAAATAGGTGTCTTTTCAGGAACTGCCGACATCATCGGGGATATTGCCGCAAATACACCCATTGGCATCTTTGGTACTTTGTTTAATAGCATTACTAACCAATGGTACCCGCAACTAATCCCGGTGGCGGCCATTTCGGAAGTCCGCCCCGGGCCGGCGGAAATCCTGACCGTCCTGACGGGAAACGAGATTTGCCGTTTTTCCATTGAAATTCAGAAAGTATACCACCAGACCAGTCTCCGGGATAAAGGGATGGTCATCCGGATCACCGACCCTCAATTGTTGAGCCGGACCGGCGGCATAATTCAGGGAATGAGCGGGAGCCCCATCATTCAAAACGGGAAACTGGTCGGTGCCATTACCCATGTTTTTGTCAACGACCCCACCCGTGGCTACGGTGTTTTTGCCGAATGGATGCTCCAAATGGAAGAAAATCTGTACCAGCAAAGGAAGGGATCGAGGAAGAGCAGGGAATTGGCTTCTTGAGAAAAAAAGGATTTTTTGGGAGGAATTTATCATTATTTAACGAATTTTAAAATAAAGAGTTGCGAACGGGGGCGGGCTGATTGGCATTATCAGGGAAGATAAAAATTGGTCTGGCGGAAGATAATTTGGAATTTTGTCAAGT
>DATCJZ010000031.1:0-25755 GCA_036562545.1 Capillibacterium sp.
CCGCCAGGACCCGGCGGCAATCCTGGATGATGCTTCCCTCCGCATCCGCCAGCGCCACTGAAGTTGTATAGCAACTGGTATCCAGACCAAGATAGTAGCCGGAGGAGGAACCGTTTGTCTTCATCCCAAACTACTCCCTCCTCACGGCTCCCCGTCGGTCTTGACGGGTACCTCCACAAGTTTGCGAATTTCCCGGATCACACTGCCCAAAACACCATTGACAAATTTTCCCGAATCCTCATCTCCGTATTTCTTCGCCAGTTCCACCGCTTCATTCACGGTGACCTCCACCGGAATGTCACTCCGGTGCAGCAATTCGTAAACGGCAAGCCTTAGGATATTCCGGTCGGTGCTGGCCATCCGGAACAACGGCCATTCCTGCGAGCAATGAATCAGCAGGCGGTCAACCTCTTCCCGCTTGTTAATGGCGCCCTCCACCAATTCTTGGAGGAAAGTGACTTCTTCCGGGGCCAGCTCATTTTCGGCCAGTAAACGTTGGAGCGCGTCCCGCCAAGGTACCCGCCCCAAATCATACTGGAACAAAACAAAGAAGGCCAATTCCCTCGCTAAACGTCTACTCATTCATCTTCGACCTCAGTTATTGAATCTCTTGAATCAGTTATTGAAACCGTCGTCTCTGAAAAAACCTGGTCAAGCGTGGCAGCCTGATCTCGCCGCCGCTGTCGATTTTCTTGCCCAGCAAATACCCGGCCAAAACACAGATAACAAAAGACAAAGCTTTGATCCAGCCCAGACAGAGCACTAAAATCCCGGTGACAATTCCCAGCAGCGACGAGAAGATCCGTCCCTTGTAGGACATGAAAATCTGTAAAAGTTGGTGGTTATCCTTTTCTTCCATCCATCCACCCTCCCTATTCGACCCTGGCCCGTGGTTCGGAGGAGACTCTGGTCACGGTTACTTCCGTGTTGCTGACCGGGATCCCGATGGTCTCCTGGATATACCGGCGCAGTTCTTCCCGGATCTCGTAAATCAGCTGGGGAATGTTGAGATCGGGAGAACTGACGATGCTCACCTGAAAATTGAGATTGTTGTTGTCGGTTAATACCCGGATTTCCGCTTCCTTCACCCCGCGGATCTTCTTCACGGCCCGCAGGGCCAGGGACTCCACGGCCGGGGAGGCAATCCGGACCTCACCCAACTCGGTCTCATGAATAATGGTCTTTAACTCCTTTTTCGTATGTAACCCGGCCATCCAGAGGAGCACAAAAAGGATGAAGAAAAAGAGAAAAGCCAGGAGCTTAAAGACTTTGGCCTCCTCCCCGACGGTCAACAGCCCGAGGATTTTAAAGACATCCATCCCCGTCAGCAGGCCGAAAAAGAAGACAGCCAGCAGAAACATAACCAAAGAACTCAGGATAATTACCACCCGGTAAGAAATCTTCATCCTACTCTTTCCCCCTTGCCCCGCTTATTTTACCCTTTTTTCCTCCGGCGGCTGCTCCTCCTGCTTAAACTCCACCCCTTGGATGTGGACATTGACCTCCACCACCGTCAAACCGGTCATGCTTTCAATGGCCCGTTTCACGTTTTCCTGGACGGCCACGGCCACCTCGGGGATTTTCGACCCGTACTCCACAATGATGGAAAGATCGATGGCGGCTTCTTTTTCGCCCACTTCCACCTTTACCCCTTTGGCAAGGTTCTTTTTCTTTAAAAGCTCGGTGATGCCGTCCACCATTCCGCCGCTCATCCCGTAAACGCCTTTAACTTCCATTGCCGCCAGTCCGGCGATCACGCCAACCACTTCATTGGCGATCCGAATCGTCCCGTTTTTCTCGTCCCACTCTTGCTCGGCACCAAACTCTCTGGCCACTTTTGCCACCTCCAGCAATTAATGATACTAATCTTATGTCGCAACCCGCCTCAATTTTCTTCGAGTTGCAACTCGTTTAGCAAATTATGAATAAAATCCGTCGTGTACTCGCCTTTCAGAAAGTCGGGATGATAAAGGATCTCCAGGTGGAAAAGGATGGTCGAAGGAATCCCGTCAATTTCATACTCTTCCAGAGCCCGGATCATCCGGGCGATGGCTTCCTCCCGGGTTTCGCCCCAGGCAATGAGCTTGGCGACCAGCGAATCATAGTAGGGGCTAATCACACACCCGGAATAAGCCGCGCTGTCCACCCGGATGCCCGGTCCGCCGGGCGCATGGTAAAATTTGATGGGTCCGGGCTGGGGAAGGAAGTTTTTCTCCGGATCTTCCGCGTTAATCCGGCACTCCAGGGCGTGACCACGGATGGTAATCTCCTCCTGCCGCCAAGGCAACTTCTCGCCGGCGGCAATTAAAATTTGCTGTTTGACCAGGTCGATCCCGGTAACCATCTCGGTGACCGGGTGTTCCACCTGGATGCGGGTATTCATCTCCATAAAGTAAAAACGGTCGTCTTTATCCACCAAAAATTCCACCGTGCCCGCGTTGGTATACCCGATGGCCCGCGCCCCTTTGAGGGCGGCTTCCCCCAAGGCTTTTCTCAATTCCGGGCTGACCCGCGGGGAAGGCGCCTCCTCCAAAATCTTTTGGTGGCGCCGTTGGAGGGAACAGTCCCGTTCGCCCAGATAAACACCATTCCCGTACTCGTCGAAGAGAATCTGGATCTCGATATGCCTGGGCTCTTCCAGGTATTTTTCCAAATAAACCTCGGGCTCGCCAAAGGCGGCTTCCGCTTCAATCTGGGCGGTTTGGAGCGCCTGTTTCAACTCGGCCGGGGAAGAAACCACCCGCATCCCCCGGCCGCCGCCGCCGGCTGCGGCCTTGATAATGACCGGATAACCGATGGCGGCCGCCACTTCCTCCGCTTCCTCAATGGACGTGACCGGTCCGTCGGAACCGGGAATCACCGGGATCCCCTGTTCCCGCATGATCCTTTTCGCCCGGGATTTGTCGCCCATCTTCTCCATCACTTGGGCGGAAGGCCCGATAAACTTGAGATGATGGGTCTCGCAGATCTCGACAAAGCGCGGATTCTCCGCCAGGAACCCGTAGCCCGGGTGAATGGCGTCCACTCCGGTGATCGTTGCCGTGCTGATAATATTGATGATATTTAAATAGCTTTTCCCCGGTGCCGCCGGCCCGACGCAAACCGCTTCATCGGCATAGCGCACGTGTAAAGCATCCTGATCCGCTTCGGAATAGATGGCTACCGTTTCGATGCCCAGTTCTTTGCAGGCCCGGATCACCCGTAAGGCGATTTCCCCCCGGTTGGCCACTAGAATTTTGCCAAACACCGCACCTCACACCTCCGGCCTCTGGTTAGATTCTTTCAATAATGAAAAGGGGTTGTCCATATTCAACCGGTTCGGCGTCCTCGGCAAGTACCTCGACCACCTTCCCCCGGAGGGGGCTTTCAATCTCATTCATCACTTTCATTGCTTCGATAATACACAAGGTCTTCCCGGGTTCCACAATCTCGCCCACCTGGACAAAGGGGGCTTCCCCGGGAGCGGGCGCCCGGTAAAAAGTACCTACGATCTCAGCACAAACATATTCCTGATTCGGCGCCAGCTTTCTTTCACCCTTCTCCGGCGAGGTATCCGGAGCCACCGGAGTCACGTTTCCGGCCGCCGGCGCCGGGGAAGCGGTCGGGGTAACCGTCACCACCGGTTGGACAACACCGGGGACACCCTTTTTGATCACGATCTTTGTACCGTCGCTTTCCAGGTTAAGTTCGGTAATATCTGTATCAACCAGCATCTGCATTAGTTCTTTGATTTCTTTTATATTCATGGTCCCACTCTCCTTAGTTAGGCATCGGGAAAACGCTATTTTTATTCCGCGCCATCCTATAAATTTCCTCTTTTTTTTTTCTTGCCGGGTTTTTCCCGGCCTTCACTCCATGATCCGCACCTGCTCCGCGCGGTACCCGGTGATCCTGGTCACCAGTTCCCCAATTTCCGCCACGGAAGCCGGGTTTAAAGCGGCCTGCTTGATGATGACCGTAACGGCCTGGGGGTAAACGGCCACCGCATTACAGGGATAACCCTTGGCCGTCAAGAGGTTTTCCACTTCCTTCTCCAAGGTCTGGCGTTTCATTAAAGCCAGGAGTTCCTCCTGGACTTTGGTGATTTGCTCCCCTTCGGCGGTACGGAGCATTTTTTCCAAAGTCTCCTGGAGGCGGCTTCTTTCCCGGTCCCGGTTCCAGCGGAATTCAGCCAGAGCCGCCTGGTCCCTATTGTTTTCCGCCGCCACCACCGCGACCGCGCCTTCCGGCGCCGGTGGCGCCGCCGGCGGTTCACCGGAAGTAAAACGGCTGTAAAAGCCGGCCCCCAGCAGGAGGAGGAAACACCCTCCGGCCAGCAGCCAGGTAAAGTACGGCTCCCGTCTTTTCACCCCAATCTCTTACCCTCCCTTTAAGTTTCTCCACTTCTCCTTTTTTACCTATAAACTTTTTAAATATTAACCCCATGGTAATACAATCACCCGGTGGAGGGCGACCCCCAACAAGACCGCCGTTGCTTCGGCCAGTTGTTGCTTAAGGACCGGATCGGCCGCGCCTTCCGCCACTACCAGAACCCCGCTGATCGCGGGGGCCTTTTTCCCGCGCAAGACCGGAACTTCTTCGCTCCCGCTTTTCCGCTGGAAAACCGGTTCCCGCCGGATCGTAAGCTCTCTTGTTTCCCCGCCTTGCTCCGCCGGGGCCACCCGTTCCTGCCGTTCCTCCCGGAAAAGCCAGACCGACTCTTCCGTGGCCGCCAGATGGAGATCGACCACCACCCGTCCGGCCCCTTTGATCTGGGCGAGCACCGCCGCCACTTCCCGTTCCAGCCGGCTTTCCGTCCAGACTTCACCGTCCGCCGGCAAAAGGACCGTTCCTTTTGCCGGTAATTCCGGACCGGTCGTGGGCGGCGGGGCTTCCATCCTTCCGCCCCACAGCATAAACCCGATCCCGACCCCCACGATCAAGAGGGCAGTCAGCACCAGTTTCCGCTCCCTAACCGGAAGCTTTTCCAGACCGAGGAGCTCCTTGATCGAGGCCGGATCAAACAGTCCTTTAGAATTTTTAGGATTGCCCGTCTCCACCTTCCACTTCCACCTCCACCTGCTCGGCCGGCACCGCCAGTAAAGCGGCGACCGTTCTTTGGAAAAAGGCCGCCGGCACCCCGGTCCCCGCCGGAACCACCACCCGCACCGGCCGGGTTTCCGTTTCTCCGGCCGGCGGTAATTCCACCCGGATCTCCTCCCGCCCGGTGATCTGCCGTAGAAACCCTTCCACTTCCTCCCGGAGCCCCGCGGCGTGAAGCCGGGCGGCCTGCTCCTCACCCCGGCGCCGCAGGTCAAGCCCGCCGGCGATTAACGTCTCCGCCGCCGGCCGGACGGACCCGTCCAGCCCCGGCAGCTTCAGGGTAAAGTCCCGGCCGATCCGGATCACCATACTGATTAAGGAAAACAGGACAATGAGGCCCACCACCATCTGCCCGTACTTCCGCATCTTGTCATCGGGCAACAGGAGCTCCAAAAAACCGGCCAACAAAATCAAGGCCAGCAAACTTTTGAGCGCCTCTTTGATTGGAACCATCCCCTCACTTCCGCCCATACCCGGCCACCGGCCGGCGCCCGCTTCATTTTTACGGTCGGCTTCGTCCCTTTGCCTTCACCCGTCCCTTACCACCGGCCGCCGGCCATCCGTCACTCACCGCATCACCGCGGTCATGTTCCCCAGTCCGACCAGGATCGCCAGGCAAAAAAAGAACATCAGACTGACCACGGTGATGGTGGCAAAAACCACCATTACCGTTTTCCCGATCTCCTGCAGGGATTCGGCCAGCCGGTCCTGGCCCAGCGGTTGGACAAAAACCGCCGCCAGGCGGTAGATAAAGGCCACCACCAGAATTTTCAAGGCCGGATAAAGGCAGAGAAATACCACGCCCAAAGCGGCAAAGGCGCCAAGGGCGTTCTTGATCAATAAAGAACACCCGGCGGCCAGCTCCAGACTGTCGGCAACCACCCCGCCCACGAGCGGCACCAGATTCCCCGTGACAAACTTGGCCGCTTGAAAACCGAGGCCGTCGGCGGCGGCCACCGTCACCCCCTGGAGGGAAACCACCGCCAAAAAGATGGTCACCAAAAAAGTCAGGAGCAAGACCGAACCCTGCCGGGAAACCTCCGCCAGCTTGCTCACGGTGAAACCCTTGGCCAGGCGGGAGACCAGTCCGATCATCCCGGCCAGCAAAATTAAGGGCAGCACCACGTTCTTGATGAGGTTGATCACAATCCCGGTGCCAGCCCAAACCACCGGATGACAGACGGTGGTCAAAGTAATTCCCCCCGCCGCGGCCAGCAAAGTGAAGATCGAAGGTAAAAGGGCGAGGACGAAATCGTTCACCCGCTCCAAAGTTGAATAAGCCAGCCGCAAGGTGGTGGTGAAGCTTTGCACCGCAAGGCCCATGAGGACCAAATAAATAATATCCTCGACCAACCGGCCGATGCTCTCTCCGGCCCAGGCCTGCTGAAAATGGCTTAACACCCCGCCGATCACCGCCAGTAAAATAAGCTTCCCCAAGAGATGGAGATTGAGCCTGACTTCGCGGCCGAGAAAGGCGAGAAACTTCTTGAGCAGCTCGGCCAGGTCCAACTTCATCCCCCCCCGGACCCAGCCTTTCAGATCCCAGCGGGGCAAAAGCTCCTGGGTTTCTGCGTCCAAACAGGCCAGAAAAGAAGTGAGCGCCTCCAGGTCCAGCGCCGCAATTTCCTGGTCCAGGACCGGTTCCAGCGTCTTCCACTCGTAACCATAGGCCGGCGCCACCAGCAGAAGAAAGCTCCCCAGCCAGATCAGAAGCCACCGGCGGTGTGCTCTCCTTTTCCCCATGCCCATCCTCCCTTTCCCGGCTCAGAGGTTAAAAGATGCGGAGGACCATCTCCAGAATGGCCACCATCACCGGGACGGCCATGAACAGAATGATAATCTTTCCGGCCAATTCCAGTTTGAGGGCAAGGGCGTTTTCCTCGGCATCCCGGCAGATTTGCCCGCCGAATCCGGCCAAATACGCCACCCCCATCACTTTAAAGATGGTCGACAGGTAATCCGGGTTAATCTGGGCTTGTTCCGCCAAATAGGTAAAGGCGGCGACAAGCTCCGCCAGCCGGCCGGCCAAACGTAACATAATCACCGCCCCGACCACCGCGGAAAGAATCACCGCATACTCTTTATAATCCCGGCGCAAAAGGGTGATGAAAACCAAAGACACCAGCGTAATCCCTAAAAAGAAAAAAATGTCCACTACGCCTCACCCCTGCTAGAGCCCAAAAACCGCCCGGATCTCCTGGAAAAAGCGCTGGATCATCTGGATGGCGACAATAAAGACCACCACCACCCCGACTAAAGTAAGGATATAGGCATATTCATCCTTCCCCGCCTGCTTAAAAAGGATGTTAAGCAAGAGGACCAAAACCCCCACCCCGGCGATTTTAAAGATCAGGTCCACCTCAGGCATCTGTTTCCCTCCCCGTGCCTCGTGCTTCCGGTTAAAGCAATCGGCGATTCGCCTTTCCCGCCGGCTCCGTTCCTTTATGCGCTGCGAAAACCCAGGTGAATTGAGAAGCCGCGAAGGCATTTGTCAAGCGCCAATTGTTGCGTTCAATAAAAGAGCAAAACCACCAGCGCACCACCGGCAATTCCCAGATACCGGTAGAGCCGCTCGTTCTTTTTGTATTCCTCCTCCGCCTCGCTTGCCTGGTGTTTTAACCGTTCCAAAGTACGCCGGATCGCAGTAACCTGATGTTCCCGGTCGGTGGAGCCCAAGGTCCGGCCGAAATCGGCCAGCAAAGCCCAGTCTTCCGCTTTCAGGGGCAAGGTTTCCCGGTGTTCGGCCAAACTTTGCTGCCAGGCCTCATCGGCGGTTAAGCCGGCCCGGCCGTTTAATTTGGCGGTAAACGTGGTGAAGATCAGCTTAATTTCCTCCGGCACCCGGACGCTGATGTGCAGGAAAGCCTCCCCCAACGGCAGGCTGGCGTAGCCAATCTCCGTCTCCAGCCACTGGAAAGACTGGATCAAAGCCCGGAGCAGGGTTAACCTTTTCCTTAAAAGCGTACTGTAAACCCACCCGGCCATCCCCCCGGCGGCGATGACCAAGAGGGCGCCCATCATCTTCATCTCCTGACCTCCAAACGCTGAACTTGGGAAATAATCGGTTCCCCGGTCCGCCCGTCCCAGACCCCCTCCAGCGTCCCCGGGCCCAGGCGCCGGCTTAACACCACCACCCGCTCCACCAGACCCCGGGCCCAGAGCCGCTGCAAAGACGGGCGGAGGGCCAAATCTTTGGTATCCCAGGCATGGGCTGTCGTGAGAAAACCCACCCCCGTATTGAGAATCTCCTCAATCAGCTCCACGTCACCGGGGCGGCCAATCTCATCGGTGGCAATCATTTGCGGACCCATCGAACGGAGCAGGAGAAAAACGCCCTCCCGCTTCGGGCAGCCGGTCAGGACATCGGTGCGCACCCCCACATCCAGTTGGGGAACCCCCCGGAAACACCCGGCCACTTCACCCCGTTCATCCACCAGGCCCACCTTGACCGGTGCCAGCCCTTCTTCCCCGTTACTAAAACTCCGGATGAGATCCCGCAGGAGGGTGGTCTTACCGGCCTGTGGCGGTGAAATGATGATCGTCCGCAGGGGCCGGCCCGCCTGGGTGAGCAGCGGCAGGAGAATCCGGCCAATCCCCTTTAATTCCCGGGCAATCCGCAGATTCAAACTGGTCACCCGTTTCAGCCGGAGGAGCCTTCCCCCTTCCACCAGGCACTCGCCGGCCAGGCCCACCCGGTGCCCCCCGGGCAGGGTGAGAAAGCCCTCTTTCAACTCCTCCTCCAGGGTATAAAGGGAGTTTCCACCCATGAGCTGAAGGGTCCTCAGGACATCCTCCGCCGTCACCCGCAAAGCGCGTCCCGCGTCTTTCGTCGGCTCCCCGGCGGAGGTCACCAGCAGGGATTGGCCCATCTCCACCTGGAGGGGCTGTTCGGCCCGGAGGCGGATCTCCTCCAACTTCCCCCATTCGCCGGGAACTGCCCGGCGCAAGTTTTCCAGGGTCTGCCGGAGCTTAGGCGTTAAAAAGGGAAAAATCTGTTCTTCAAAGCCCACTTGAGCACCGCCTTTTTCCCAAAAAAAAGCCCGTCCCTCACTGTACATACATATGGGGACGGGTTGGAAATTATGCTATTTACTGGGCTTGACCACGGCTTTAACCCTCAATCGCCTGTTCATTCTCGCCGCTCTCCTCATCCTCCACGGGATAATATTGCTCTTCTATATAGCCGAGATCTTCATCGATGGCTTCCACATATTCACTTAACTCCTCATGGTCGGCACGGAGATCTTCCATCTCCTCCGCAATAAGGTCGCAGATATTCAAGAGTTGGGTCCAGAGGACCTCTTCCTTTTCCCCCTGAAATTGCTGGCCTTGGATTAACCCGCGTAAGTAGGCGACCTGTTCTTTCAGTTCCATTTCTCAACCTCCCATTCTGGTTCTAACCCTAGTATGACTTGAGGTGAGAAAGGATATCCATCCAATGCCGCCGTTGGCTCCTGATCACTTATATAAAATATATCTTGATCAACTGATCTACTGATCTACGCGGGGCCTATAGACAGGGCCGGCTGGTCTTCCCTGGGGAAGACCAGCCGGCCCCTGCGGAGGTAAAACTGGAATTTAAACTTCACTACTTCATCTCCACCAGCTAAACGGTATAAACGGCTACTTGTTGGAACGCCGCAGATACTCGCCGGTTCTGGTATCAATCTGGAGGATGTCGCCCTCCTCGACAAAGAGCGGCACGTTGACGACCACCCCGGTTTCCAGGGTCGCCGGTTTGCTCCCGCCGGTCGCCGTATCACCCTTAAAGCCCGGTTCGGTCTGGATCACCTTGAGCTCAACGGTATTGGGCAGATTGACGCCAATCGCCTCGTTATTATACATCTGAATCATTACGATCATATTTTCCTTTAAGTATTTGACCCCGTCGCCAATGGCCTCGGCCCGGAGGCTCAGCTGTTCATAGGTGTTGTTGTCCATAAAGACATACTCATCATCGTTTTTATATAAGTACATCATCTCTTTGGTTTCGATCCGCGCCGGCGAAACTTTTTCCCCCGCATTAAAGGTCCGCTCAATGGTGAACCCGGTCCGGAGGTTTTTCAATTTCGAACGGACAAAAGCCGCCCCTTTCCCCGGCTTGACATGCATAAACTCCACCACGGTATAAATCTGGCCGTCAAGCTCAATCGTCAGTCCTGTTTTAAAATCATTTACTGAAATCATCTTGTGTACCTCCTTAGTCCTAGCGTGCCCGGAAGGGCTTTCCCGACTACATTTTCGCCAATTTTAACTTTTTTATTTTATCATATGCCCCTTCTGCTGTCGAGAGGATCTAGGGTTGCAACCGTTTGGGGCTGCCGGTTAGATTTTCGATCCCGTCCGTGGTAACCACCACCACATCTTCGATGCGGATCCCGCCCCAGCCCGTCAGGTAAAGGCCGGGTTCCACCGTATAAACCACCCCCGGCGCCAGTACCGTCTCGTCGGTTGGGGATAAACGCGGCTCCTCATGGATCTCCAACCCCAGGCTGTGCCCCAAACCATGTCCGAAATTATCCCCGTAACCGGCCGCCGCGATCACCTCCCGGGCCAGCGCATCCACTTCCTTCCCGGTCATCCCCGGTTTCATCCCGGAAAGCGCCGCTTCCTGCGCCTTGAGGACCAAATCATAAAGGGCTTGCTGCCGGGCGGTGGGTTCGGCGCCCACCACCACCGTGCGGGTAAAGTCGCTGCAATAGCCGTTATAAAGGGCGCCCCCGTCTAAAGTCAGCAGATCACCGGCTTCAATTTTCCGGTCGGTCGGCTCCCCGTGGGGCAAGGCGCTCCGCGGTCCGGAGGCCACAATCGTCGGGAAGGAAGTCCCTTCCGCCCCCAATTCCCGTTGGAAGAATTCAAACAGGGCGGCAATCTCCTTCTCGGTCCGGCCCGGTTTCAACTCCGGCAGCAGGCGGGCCCACGCCCGGTCGGTAATCGCCACCGCTTTCCGGATAGCCTCCAACTCCCCCGGGGATTTTTGCCGGCGCAAGCGGTTGACCAAGCCCTCCGTCGGTATTAACTGGCCGCAGCCTTTCAGTTGTTCCGCCAGGGCCCGGTAACTTTTCTCCACCAGATACTCGCTTTCAAACCCCCACCGGGACCGGCCGTCCGGGCAGTACTTCTTAATCTCCTCCGCCACCGTCTCCCACAGGCCGGGGGCGTGCTTTTTAACCTGAAAACCGTAGGCTTCCACTTGTACCGCCGCCTGATCCAAATAGCGAAAGTCCGTCAGGAGGACAGCTTCCGCCCGGCTGATCACCAAAACGCCGGAAGAACCGGTAAAACCGCTTAAGTAGCGCCGGTTCGCCCGCGAAGTAACGACAAAACCATCCAAATTCTCCGCCGCCAGGATTTGGCGGAACTTTGCCAACCTTTCCACGTCTTCACCCTTCTCTCCGCTTATTCTTTTTCTGACCATAATCTCATCCTGTCGCCGCCGTCTAAAACAAAACCGGCTTTCGCCGGTTTATGCTTAATAAGTCACCCGCAAGCCAATGGTATAAGCACCAAACTCCTCCTGCCGGGGGGAACGGCAGACCCGGCCCCTCAGGGTCAACCATGAAAAATTCACGCCGGCTTCGCCAATCAGCACCGGCCCCTTCTCACCGGCCAAGTAGACCTCCCCCCCGACAAAAAAGGGGCGGTGTTCCAAGCGGGCGGCCAGTTGATAGAGGTTGGCCGGTACAAACTGGGGATTAGTTAATGTTCCGGCAAAAAGTTTAATAAGGCCACCGTAAAGATGGAAATGCGACCAAGGAAGTATTTCGAGCCCGACCTCAAGCTTTCCTGCGTTGGCCAGCAGCAGTGTATAAAAATCCACATCCAAGGCCAGCTTGACCAAGTCCGGCCCGAACCGGCCGCCCACATTTAAACGGGGCAAAAACAGGGACTCCTTTCCCGCGGCGAAGACCATCCCTCCGAAACCGTAATATAAAGCGGGAGTTCCATATTTGGCAGTGGCGTTCAAGAAAAGCATCTGTTTATAACCCAAGCTTCCGTTGAGGGTAAAAACATCCCCCTCCCTCGTTTCCTGGCGTAACGCCAAAAAGAAAAAACTGTTGCCCGGCTCCTCCACCCCGGAAAGGCCAAGGTTAAAGAGTTCAAACTCCCCCTCTTGACCTTCCTCCGGCCACCACTCGGAAGTAAACAACAGCTCATCCACGAAACCGGAAGCCAGCGCCGGCGCCTCCACGGCGCAAAGGAGCAAACAGAGGATCCCCGCCGCCAAAAGTTTTCGCATGCTAATTCTACTTCCCTTCTGTCCAAATTTTACTCTGGAAAAAGCATCATCTATGTCTTTTATGTCTTTCCGTCAAATGGCCTGAACCAAGCAGTCCGACGAATTGATGTTGTGTTCTGCGATGTCGGCGCGTACCGGAGGAAGAACTCCGGCCAAGCGCAAAGGGAAGCAATTAGCCTAAAGCAAATCCTTCCTGTTTGCACCTATTTTGATTATACCAGACTTTAGCAGAAACTCCACTCTTTGTTTCTGTAATTTCCTGGCGTTTCCCCGCGGGAACCAAACAAAGACAGGGTTCATAAAATACCATACCGCTTTTTTCTTAAATTGAAGAATAGATGGAAAGGAGCCCTCCCCATGAGCATCTCTTCCCGCGAACTCAAAGCCGGTCTTTTCCCCGAAGGCAGCCTGGAAAGTCCATGTCCAAGCTTTGAATTGACCGGCGAACCCCGTTGGACCATTGTCAAATATGTGGCCAAAAACGGCGATACCATAAACCTCTTAAGCCGGCGTTTTCAGATCCCGGCCCCCCTCATTTTAAAGCTCAACGCCCTCCCGCCCGACACCCCCATCGAACAGGGGCAGGTCATCCTCCTCCCCGAATCCTGCCCCTGAAAAAGACCCGAAAGCCGCCAAGGTCTACCATTAATTTCCTACAGGAAAAGAAAAGAGCTACTCCTAAAAACCAAGAAATATATATTAAAGAAAAAGGAGGTTCAGCCATGAAAAAACCATTACTCTCCATTATTTTCTGCCTGTTCCTCACTTGTTCCAGTCCCATTCCGGCCCTGGCCGACTTTACCCAGGTCTCGATCGCCCTTTCCGACCGGAAACTGGCCCTCTCCTTAATCCAACAGACGGCGACCAGTTATTTTCAGATCCAAAGCGGCGACCTCCAGCCTTATCTGAAAGAAGAACCGTTTCAGGTCATTCCCCTCTTTTACCTTTCCACTGTCACCAAAACCCCGCCCGCCGCGGTCTGGAAACAAAAAGGAAAAGGCTGGGGAAAACTTGGCAAAGAACTGGGCTTACCCGCCAATTTCCATGGCAAATACATATCGGCCAAAAACAAACATAAAAAGGGTCCTCCGCCGGCGAAGGAGAATGACCTTCTGGAGGAACTCTTCATCATCCGCTTTCTCCATGAATGCTACGGCGCCGACCCCGAACTCCTTTTTTACTGGCGGGCCCGGGGCTTAACCTATGATGACTTGTTTATCGGCGTCAACCTTGGCTTACGTCTGAAAAAATCGCCCGCGGAATTTTTCGCCTTACGCATCTCCGGGAAAGACTGGCAGTTTATCGCCGCCAAATTTAAAGTTTCCTACCTTTCCCTGGGTCAGCCGGCAAAAGAAAAAGACAAACCCAAACCCAAGCCCAAACCCTCCCCGCCAGCGAACAAAGGAAAGGGCGGAAAGGGGAAAAAATAAGCCATTTATTCTTTCAGCTCCATCAGTTCATAATCGGTCAACCGTTGGGTAAACCAGGCGACATGCGCATCCTCGTCCACCAGATTATGCTGGAGAAGGGTTACGAGTTCCGGCCCAAACTCCGCACCCACCCGCTTCAACAAGGCCACATAATCGTTCATGGCCTTATTCTCAACGGTGATATTCCCCTGTAAAGTCTTTTGTAAACCGGTGAAGGTCAGTGCCTTCCCCAGCAGGCCCCCAAAAAGCGGGGAGATCACATCACCAACCGGGTGCGGCTCCCCGCCCAAATCCCGGATCACTGACGCGATCTTCTCGACGTGTTCCTGCTCAACGGCGGCAAACCGGGCAAAAACAATGCTTTCGTAGGTCCCTTTAAACTTTTTACTCTGGGCAAGGTAGAGGTCCACCTGGCTTACCTCCAAAGTGTAAAACCAGTTCAACTTGATGAGTAAATCTTCCCGTTCCACACAAAACCCCCTTCCCCGTAAACTCATTTTCAAAAAGAGACCGTTTAACCCTCATCTCCATCAATCCTTTTTAGTTTTCCCTTTCACCCTTACTCTCTTTTCCACATATAATTTGGGAAAAAACAGGGGGTAAGAATTATGGTCGCGCTTCCGGCCGCATCAGCCCACTTGGCGGAGGAAAAACATGCACCACTCCTTTGCCCGAGGAAAGACCAGACTCGATTTCTGCTGCGGTGAGCACAGGGTAGTCAGCAGCTCCTTATTTAATTGAAGCCGCTTTTCCTTTACATGTGCATGATCCTCCTCAATTCAGGTTAGGATTAAATTGATTAACGGATGGGGACGGGACGGATCAAGATGGGATCAACACCAATCACCCGTGCGGACTAAGTGGGAGGGAAAGCCGGTGGGCCGGACCATTCTCGTGGTCGAAGACGAACTCGGCATTTCCCGCATGTTAAAGACCTACCTGGAAAAGGCCGGGTACGAGGTGAGCCAAGCTTTTGACGGCAACGAAGCCCTCCGCCAATTTTCCGCTTTGGCGCCTGACCTGGTCCTTCTGGATGTGATCCTCCCGGGGAAAGACGGCTGGCACGTCCTCAAAGAGATCCGCCAGCAAAGCTCCTGCCCGGTCATTATGCTCACCCCTTTCAGCCAGAAGCAGCAGATCGTCGCCGCCCTTAACCAGGGGACTGACGATTGTATCGCCAAACCATTGGACGGTGAAGAGGTGGTCGCCCGGGTTAACGCCGTCCTGCGCCGTTTTCCCCGGTATCTGGAAAACCACGGAACCCGGCAGTACGGAAGCCTGAAGCTTGATTTTGCCGCCCGTACCGTCTCCGTCAAGGGCGTCCCCATTTCATTGATCCCCCGGGATCTCTCCCTCCTTCTTTTCCTGGCCCGCCATCCTAACCGGACCTTCAGCCGGGAACAGTTGATCACCGAGGTTTGGGGGTTGGACTTTCGCGGGAGCGAGCGGGCGGTCGACCTGGCCGTCAAAAGAATCCGGAGAGCCCTTCGCCACTGGCCGGTGACGGAAGGGGAGATTAAAACCTTCCGGGGAATGGGGTATCAATTCTGTGTCTACCAAGAATGACACGCCGGTCTCTCCCGAAAACCTTTGTTACCAAAAACAAGTGTACAGCGGCAAGGCTTTCCCCCGCCACCAGGACTTACTTACCGGCTTGACATAATGCCGACATTTTTGTCTGCTACAATATCCGTATTAACCTTTAGGAGTGGGGGAGAAACCAATGAAGTTAAAGACAACAAAGATAAAACGTAACGTGGTCATCGGCATCCTTATTCTCGTGCTCCTCTCCGGTCTGGTGCTGGGTGTCCGCCAGTGGACGGCCACTTCCCAACCGGCGGTGGTCGCCAAGGTGAACGGGGAAGCCATCACCAAGAATGAATTATACGATCTCTTACTGGAACGAGCCGGTCAGGAAGGTTTAAACCTTTTGCTGGCCCAAAAGATCGTCGACTTGGAAGCAAAAAAGCAAAAAATCACCATTACCGACCAGGAGATTGAAGAGGAACTGGCCGATTACTACGCCGCCTATGGCGATGCGGAAACCCTCGACCAGGCTTTGGCGCTGAGCGGCTCTTCCTTGGCCAGGTTAAAAGCAAACTTGGCCCATACCCTTAAAGTGAAAAAACTCCTGGCGTCCCGGATCGCCGTCACCGAAGCGGAGATGAAAGCCTTCTTCGAAAAGAACAAAGAAGACTTTGCCCAGGAAGAACAGGTCAAGGCCAGCCACATCCTGGTGGAGACCGAAAAGGAAGCCAAAGAACTCAAATCCCGCCTGGAGAAGGGGGAAGACTTCGCGAAATTAGCCAAGGAATATTCGAAAGACACAACCACCAAAGAAAAGGGCGGCGACCTGGGTTACTTCGGCCGTGGCATCATGGACGAAGCCTTCGAAAAAGCCGCCTTTGCGCTGAAAGCCGGAGAAATCAGCGGCCCGGTCCAAACGGAATACGGCTACCACCTGATCAAAGTGGAAGCAAAGAAAGCGGCGGAAGCGCCAAATTTTGAAAAGAACAAGGAAGAGATCAAGGAGTATTTGTTCAACCAAAAGTTGCAAGCAGAGTACAACCCCTGGTTGCAAGAGGTTGCGGCGGACTATAAGATTGAGACGTTTTTGAATGCCGCCAAGTAAGACGGACCCATAAACTAATTTGAAGATAAAATTGGGTAAATGAAATAAGGTACACACCAAAAAGGGCCCTAAAATGCTTAGCGTGATAATGGGGTGGGCGAAAGCCCGCCTCCTTTTTTATGCCCTGTATTAGGCTTTGTTTTATGCCTCGCTTTATCCCCGTCTTATGTCTTACTCCCTTGGCTCCCCAAAACTTTTCTCCCCCCGCAGGGCATTTTGTATAAGATTAAACCTTTTTTTGCCCCCTTAAACGCTCCAATCTCCCGCCGTGGGGAGGACCGGCGTAAACGATTCTTAACATATTTATACATTCAATTTGTATTTTTATTATTGCCAACCGGTGCCAAGTCGTTTATAATAGTGAACAATAACAATTCAGAAAATACCTTCGATGCTTGTCCACTCACCCGGCTTTTCCTTTTCAGCCTTCGGCTTAGGCCGGCGGAAGCCGACGTGAACAACTACCAGGAATGAAGAGGAGGATGGAATCATGATTAAAGTCGGCATTGTCGGTGTCAACGGCTATACCGGTGGCGAATTGTTACGCCTGCTCGCCATACATCCGGACGTGAAGATCCACGCCCTGGCCTCCCGCTCCCAGGCCGGCCGTTTGGGCTGGGAACTCTTTCCCACCCTGCACGGGACCCAGCTGGGGAAGGAGGAGATCCTGGCCACCGACGACCCCCGTCTTTACGAATGTGACCTGGTTTTTCTGGCGGTCCCCCATGGCGTCGCCGCCGAACTGGCGCCAGGATTTTTAAAGGCCGGTTGCAAAGTAATCGATCTGGGCGCCGATTTCCGTTTCAAAGACCCGGCCCTTTACGAAACCTGGTATAAAATCCCTCACCCGGCGCCGCATCTGCTGGCTGAAGCGGTTTATGGCCTCCCGGAATTGAACCGGGCCGCCATCGCCGGCGCCCGGCTGGTCGGCAACCCCGGTTGCTACCCCACCAGTATTTTGCTGGGCGTCGCCCCGCTCCTGGTCCATAAGCTCCTGGCCTCCTCTTTAATCATTGCCGACGCCAAATCCGGTGTTTCCGGGGCCGGCCGTTCCGCCAAACCGGACTTGCTGTTTGGGGAGATCGCCGGTGATTTTAAGGCCTACGGTCTGCCGGCCCACCGGCATATCCCGGAGATCGAAGCCTTCGCCGAGCAAATCGGGGAGCAACCGGTCAAAGTCTCTTTCACACCCCATCTTGTCCCGATGCCGCGGGGGATCTTTACCACGTTGCACCTGGCGGGAAAAGAAGGACTGACGACCGGGGAATTAACCCGGCTTTACCAGGATTTCTACGCCAACGAACCGATGGTGGCCGTTCTCCCGGAGACCGCCCTCCCGCAGACCAAAGCCGTCCTCGGGTCCAACCGCTGCCACCTGGCAGTGCGGGTGGACGAACGGACCGGGCAGCTCATTGTCCTCTCCGTCCTTGACAACCTGGTCAAAGGGGCCGCCGGTCAGGCCATTCAAAACATGAATCTCCTTTTCGGGCTCCCGGAGACCACCGGCCTGATGGAACTGGGCCTTTGGCCGTAAACCCGGCGCTTGCGGCCCAACTTTGACTCCTACTTATTGAAAAAACAGAAAATGAGGTGAAATGATGGAAACTCTGCATTACATCGCCGGCGGGGTAACCGCTCCCCGGGGGTTTCTCGCCTCCGGCCTGGCCTGCGGACTGAAAAAATCGGGCAAACCCGATTTGGCCCTGGTCTATAGTGAAAAGCCGGCGGCGGGCGCCGCGGTCTTTACCACCAATAAAGTGAAAGCAGCCCCGGTCCTCTTGAGTCAGGAACACCTTAACCACCCATATACCCAGGCGGTCCTGATCAACAGCGCCAACGCCAACGCCTGCGTCGGTCCCCAGGGAAGCCGGGACGCCTTACAGATCGCCACCGCCATGGCGAAACTGCTCAACCTCCCCCCGGCCGCCCTCTTCGTGGCCTCCACCGGGGTAATTGGCGTTCCCCTTCCCGTGCCGCCTATTCTCGCCGCCCTGCCGGCGTTGAAGGAAAAACTCTCCCCAAGCGGCGGGAACGACGCCGCCCGCGCCATCATGACAACGGATACTTTTACCAAAGAATGGGCCGTCGCCTATCAACAAGACGGCCGGGAAATCCGGATTGGCGGCATGGTCAAAGGTTCCGGGATGATCCAGCCGCAGATGGCTACCATGCTGGCGGTGATCACAACCGACGCGCCCGTCGAGAAAGCCCTCCTCCAAGAGGTACTCCGTTCCGTGGTGGACCGGACCTTTAACCGGATTACGGTCGACGGCGACACCAGCACCAACGATTCCGTCTTTCTCCTGGCCAACGGGATGGCCGGCGGGGAACCGCTGAAGGCGGGGCCGGCTTTGGACGCCTTCACGCAGGCCCTGGAAGAGGTCTGCCGGCAACTGGCCTTAATGATCGTGAAAGACGGCGAAGGAGCGACCAAATTGATCACCGTGAAAGTGACCGGCACCCGGACTGAAGCGGAAGCCGTCACCGCCGCCCGGGCAGTGGCCAATTCCCCCCTGGTCAAGACGGCCTTTTACGGGGAAGACGCCAACTGGGGCCGGATCCTGGCCGCTGTCGGCTATTCCGGGATTGATTTTTCCCCGGAAAAAGTCACGATCCATCTGGGCGATCTCCTGGTTTATTACGGACAGAGCATCCCCTTTGATGAAGGTGTGGCCAAAAAAATCCTGGCGGAAAAGGAGATCACTACCGAGATCAACCTGAACCAGGGGAACGCGGCCGCCACCATCTGGACCTGTGATCTCTCCCAGGAGTATGTCCGGATCAACGGCAGTTACCGTTCATAAGCGGGTCTACAGGCCAGTCCGCGGGGCAACCCACGGGCCAGCCAAAAGTTTAAAAGTTAGATCCAAGTTGACTGGAGGACAAAGAAAAGGGGGCAAGTGCGATTATGGAATTTAGCCAGCGGGCGCAGGTCTTAATCGAAGCCATTCCTTATATCCGGAAATATTACGGAAAAACCTTCGTGATTAAATACGGCGGCAACGCCATGATTAACGAGGAGATCAAGAAAGCGGTCATCCTGGATATCATCCTCCTCAAGTACCTCGGCCTCAACCCCGTGATTGTTCACGGGGGAGGTCCGGAGATCTCCGAACTCTTAAAGAAAGTGGGGAAAAAGAGCACTTTCCACCAAGGGCTCCGGATCACCGACGCCGAAACCATGGAAATCGTCAACATGGTCCTGGCCGGGAAGATCAACAAGGAACTGGTGGCCCTGGTCAACCAGTTCGGCGGGAAAGCCGTCGGCCTCTCCGGACAGGACGGCCATTTAATCCGCGCCCGGAAAAAACACCTTGCCGACCAGGTGGACCTGGGCTTTGTCGGGGAAGTCGAGGCCATCCAGCCCGATCTCCTCCATTTCCTGATGGAGAAGAGCTATATTCCCATCGTCGCCACCATCGGGGTGGGGGCCGACGGGGCTTTTTACAACATCAACGCCGACACGGTGGCCGGAGAACTGGCCGCCGCCCTCCAGGCGGAAAAATTGATTATCCTCACGGACACGGAAGGGATCTACGCCGACCCGCAGGATCCTTCCTCCCTGCTCTCGACGATCAACTTCGAAAAGGCCCAGAGCATGATTGAGCAGGGGCAGATCGACGGTGGAATGGTCCCCAAAGTCGAAGCCTGTATCTATGCCCTGGAGCACGGCGTAAGCCGGACCCATATCATCGACGGCCGCCAATTCCATACCCTGCTTTTGGAGGTTCTCACCGACGAGGGGATCGGCACCATGGTCGTAAAGGAAGAGTAAAAAGACGGGAGGTATTTGGAAATGCCAATGGACGCTTGGATCGCCCGTGCCGAAAAAGTACTGATGAACAATGTCCGGCGGCTGCCGGTGGTGATGGCCCGGGGTAATGGCGCGCACCTATATGATGTGGACGGCCGGGAATACATCGACTTTCTCAGCGGCATCGCCGTACAGGCCTTGGGCCATTCCCACCCCGCCGTAGTCGAGGCCATCCAGAAACAAGCCGCCAAAATTATCCACGTCTCCAACTTTTTTTATCTGGAAGAACAGATCCGCCTGGCGGAGAAACTGACCACCCTTTCCGGCCTGGACCGGGTCTTCTTCGCCAACAGCGGGGCCGAAGCCAACGAGGCCGCCATCAAACTGGCCCGGAAGTACGGAAAAACCCGGATGGGCGGGAAATACGAGATTATCACCGCGGAAAATTCCTTCCACGGACGGACCATGGGGGCCCTTGCCGCCACCGGCCAGCCCAAGTACCAGGAGGCCTTTCAGCCCCTGCCGGGGGGCTTCCGTTACGCTCGCTTTAATGACCTTGCCTCCTGGGAAGCGGCCATCACCCCGCAGACCTGCGGCGTCCTCCTGGAAATGGTCCAGGGGGAAGGCGGCGTCTATCCGGTGGACCCCGCTTTCTTCCATGGCCTTGTCGAACTTTGCCAGCGCCATGGCCTCCTCCTTATGATTGACGAGGTCCAGACCGGCCTGGGACGGACCGGGAAGTATTTTGCCTGGCAACATCTGGGCGTGAAGCCCCACATTCTCACCGTCGCCAAAGCGCTGGGCGGCGGGGTCCCCATCGGCGCCATGCTGGCCCGGGAGGAGGTGGCCACCGCCTTTACGCCGGGGGACCACAGTTCCACCGTGGGGGGCGGCGGGATCGCCTATGCCACCGCCTTGGCCATCCTCCGGATCATGGAGGAAGAGAAACTGCCGGAACGGGCCCAGCGTTTGGGGGCGGAGCTTACGGCCCGTTTCCAAAACTGGCAAAAGGAACTTCCGGTCATCAAAGAGGTCCGGGGCTGGGGGCTCCTCCTTGCCCTTGACCTGACCGTACCGTCCCAACCGGTAATGCGTTCCTGCCTGGAGCAAGGGTTGATCGTCAATGCGGTCACCCCCACCGCCTTACGGCTGGCCCCGCCCCTCAACATCAGCGAAGCCGAGTTGGAAAAGGGCCTCTCCATCCTGAAAGGGGTTTTGACTGCCGCCGCCCGGGAGCAAACCCCTTGACGGCAGGATCCGGCAGGGATGAGGCCGGAAAAGGCGAATAAAGATAAAGGATACCAAAAGAAAGCGGTAAAGGCCATCGGGGAAGGCGGCCCGCCAGGAAGACGGGGAAAACAGCAAAAGCCGGAGAAGAGATATCGCAGGCCCGCCCGGCACGCCAAAGCCGGCCGCGACAGAGCCATGGAGTAATTGTAATTAATCCGGCGCAAAGGAGGAGCAGGGATGGAAAAGCAAGGGGCCTTTTTTACCGGGCAGTACCGGAATCTCCTCAAGGAATACGGTTATCCCGAGGAGGAGATTAACCGGAAAATCGAGGAGACCTGGGAGCAGTTGTTCTTCGGGGACGACCGGATCCGGTTCTACCACCCGGTCGGTCAGGATATGGGGTTTGTTACCGATACCGGCAATAACGATGTGCGGACCGAAGGGATGTCCTACGGGATGATGATGGCGGTCCAGATGAACAACCAGGAGATCTTTGACCGGCTCTGGAAATGGACCAAAACCTACATGTGGCATGAGAGCGGCCCCTACAAAGGCTATTTTGCCTGGTCCTGCAATCTGAATGGAACGAGAAGGGCCCAAGGCCCTGCCCCCGACGGCGAGGAGTATTTCGCCATGGCCCTCCTTTTTGCCGCGCACCGCTGGGGCGACCGGGAAGAACCTTTCAACTATAGCACGCAGGCCAAAGCCATTTTACATGAGGTGGTCCATAAGGGAGAAAACGACGAACCCGGCCAGCCCATGTGGGATCCGGAGACGAAGTTGATCAAATTCGTCCCTGAGTGTAATTTCACCGATCCCTCCTACCATGTGCCCCATTTCTATGAATTATTTGCCCGCTGGGGCAATCCGGAAGACAGCGCCTTCTGGTTCGCCGCCGCCAAAGCCAGCCGGGAGTTTTTACACAAGACCTGCCACCCGGTGACCGGACTCGCCCCCGAGAATGCCTATTACGACGGCCGTCCTTTCCATGGTTATGGCCACGGTGATTTCTACAGTGACGCTTACCGGGTGGCGCTCAATATCGGTCTGGACTATGAATGGTTCCGGGCTGACGAAGGCCAAAAGGAACTGGCCAAGAAGATCCAAAACTTCTTCATCGATAAAGAAAAATTTACCAAATACACCATTGACGGGAAAGAACTCCCGCAGCCAGAGTATCTCCATCACGTGGGCCTCATCGCCACCAATGCCGCCGCCGCCCTGGCCGGCGAAGGGCCGGTGGCCAAGGCCAGTATCGACCGCTTCTGGCGCACCCCGTTACGCCGGGACCAACGGCGTTATTACGACAACTGCCTCTACTTCTTTACCCTCCTCGCCCTCAGCGGCAATTACCGGATCTACGGACCAGAGAGTCCTTTCCCTTCGGGTGAACAGTAAGAAAAAGCCGGTAAGCGCCACTCCCGGCCAAACAGTTTAACAAGACTCAACAAAAACCAGAAAAGCATAATGCACTCAGCAAGGGTAAAAAAGCACCGTCCGCTGCTGTAGCAAGCAGTAACGGACGGTGTTTTCTTTTCGGCGCACCTGCTTCGTGCCCTTGAGCTAACTCCTACAAATGACTCCTGTTAACTACCCTTAAGCGCTAACCAGCCGGTTCCTATTGGGCAAGGGAGGCAGCGGCCTCTCTTTTCTGGCAAAATTTGATGAAACAAAGCACGCCCAGGAGCATCACGAGGGAAAGCGGGAGCACCAGCCAGACCGACCGGATAAAGCCGGCAATGATATAACCGACAAAGGAGACGGCCGCCACCGTCAAAGCGTACGGAAGCTGGGTTTCCACATGGTTGATGTGGTTACACATGGCCCCCGTCGAGGACATGATCGTTGTATCGGAGATCGGGGAGCAATGGTCCCCGCAAACCGCTCCGGCCAGACAGGCGGAGATAGAGATAATTAACAATTCTCCCTCCAGGCCGACGGCCACCACAATCGGCAGCAGAATCCCAAAGGTTCCCCAGGAAGTACCGGTGGCAAAGGACATCCCCACCGCCACCACAAAGACCATGGCCGGCAAAAGCATCTTCAGCCCGGCCGCACTGCCTTCAAAAAGCGCTCTGACATATTCATCCGCCCCCAAGAGCCCGGTGATTTTACTCAAGGTCCAAGCGAAAGTCAGAATCAGAATCGCGGGGACCATCGCTTTAAAGCCCTCGGGGAAACAGTCCATACATTCCTGGAACGTGAGGACCTTCCGGACGAGGAAATAAATGATCACGATCACGAGGGCCAACGCCGAGCCGAGCGAAAGACCGAGGGAAGCATCACAGTCGGCAAAGGCATCCCTGATATTCTTGCCTTCAAGAATTCCGCCGGTATAAAGCATCCCTGCAATACAGAGGACAATCAGGATCAACACCGGAATAACCAGGTCCCTGACCTTCCCTTTCCCGGCCGGTACTACGCCGTCCTGGCCTGCATAAGGACGGTCGGGTGTGGTATAAACATCCCCGGTGCGGATGGCGTTCTCCTCATGCTTCCGCATGGGTCCGTAATCCAGTCCCATTAAAGTGATAATAATGATCATGGCCAGGGTCAACAGGGAATAGAGATTGTAAGGGATAGCCCGGACAAAAAGTTCAAAACCGTTATAGCCCTCCACCACACCGGTCACGGCGGCGGCCCAGGAAGAGATGGGCGCAATCATACAGATCGGCGCGGCGGTGGCATCGATCAGATAGGCAAGTTTAGCCCGGGAAACACGGTTTTTGTCCGTGATCGGCCGCATCACGCTTCCGACGGTCAGACAGTTAAAGTAGTCATCCACAAAGATCAGGACCCCCAGGGCGAAGGTGGAAAGGATCGCCCCTTTCCGGGAGCGGATTTTTTTCCTTGCCCATTCGCCATAGGCGGCCGAACCCCCCGCCTTGTTCATCAGGGCGACAATGGAGCCTAAAACCACCAAGAAGACGAGGATGCCCACGTTCCAGCTGTCGGCCAGGGCCGCGATGAAACCATCGGAAAACATGGCCGTGTAGGCATTCAACAGATTGAAATTGGCATGTAACAAAGCGCCACAGACGATCCCGACAAAGAGGGAGCTGTACACCTCCTTGGTAATGAGCGCCAGCGTGATGGCAATAATGGGTGGCAAAAGCGCCCAGAAGGTACCGTAGACATTGCTCCGGGACGCCTCTTCACCTCCCTCCTCCGCCGCGGCCGGCAAGGCAAAGGCCAGCACCAGGAGGGTGAGGAGAAGAAGCAAGGGGATTAATTTTTTTTGCTTCATAATGATCCTCCCAAATTGTTTTTTTAATCAAAAAAGCATGAGACGTCGAGTGCCTCATGCTTTTTCCAACACACGATAGCGCTCCACTTTTTTTTAAAGTGACAGTCTGTTACATATTCTGCAACAGCCCAGCAACGGTACCTCCTGGCCGGTCACCGTTACTTCGGCGGCGATTCTTTTCATCTGCTACTGGGCCAGTCCATCTATAGCAGACTACTCGTCATCAACCGCGCCTCTATCGGACGATACGCAAATTATTTAATTGTTGTTAAAAACCTTGAGTTTAGTATAGACATCCCCAGCGTAAAAGTCAATAGCAAAAGTATTCTTCTTTATGCCAAGTTGATCTCCATCCCACGCCTGATCTACCGGCCATGCTCCGCGGCCTGGCGCTTGCTTATCCGGCCGGCCGTGGTGGTCCTTTTCCGACGGCCGTCTTTCGGAAGTACTGAGCCCGGTAGCGAAGGGGAGTCATGCCGGTGCGTTTGCGAAAGACTTCCGTAAAATAGCTCTGGCTGGAAAAAGCCAGAATCGATGCGATTTGGGCCGTGCTAAAGTCGGAATAGGCAAGCATGTTTTTTGCCGTCTCTACCTTTCTGGACTGGATATATTCGCTAATGGTCATGCCGGTTTCTTTTTTGAACAACCGGGAGAGATACGAGGGATTCAACCCCGTGCAGGCCGCCAGGGACGCTACGGTAATCCGCGTGTGCAAATGGTCATAAATATAGTCGATGCATTTTGCCACATGCTTCGAGCAGATCTCCTTCTTGCGCAGGTTTCTCATCCTCTTGGCATAATCCAGGCACATGATGGAATGGAGTGCCGCCACTTCTTGCGGCGATTTACATTTGTCGGCCTTCTGGATGTAAAAGTCACTCAAGCCATAGGAAACCGAGAGGTCCATGCCGCCCTCGATACAATACCTTGCCACCAGGGCAGCGGTAATGGCAAAGTGATATTTAATATTCTGCAGGTAATCATCGGACAGCGTCCCGAGACCGGCTTTTTCCAGCAGCGATTCTTTGCAAAGATCACGGGTTCTTTCCACATCCCCGGCTTTGATGACAGCGTAAAATTCCAGCTCCGGATCGTACGGCGCCCGCTGAATGTTGCTTTCACGCCGTACAAATTCCTTGT
>DATCJZ010000047.1:0-76033 GCA_036562545.1 Capillibacterium sp.
TTTTGGGAGGAATTTATCATTATTTAACGAATTTTAAAATAAAGAGTTGCGAACGGGGGCGGGCTGATTGGCATTATCAGGGAAGATAAAAATTGGTCTGGCGGAAGATAATTTGGAATTTTGTCAAGTGCTCCGCGATTACCTCTCATCCCAACACGATTTGGAAGTTACTGCCGTAGCCAATGACGGACTGCAAACTCTGGAAATGGTGAGAACAATTCCCCTCGATCTTTTGCTCCTGGATTTAATCATGCCAAAATTAGATGGTATTGCCGTCTTAGAACGGATGAAAATGATGAATAATAAACCCAGGGTCATTATTCTCTCCGCCTTTGGCCATGAAGAAATAACCAGGAGAGCGGTGGAACTGGGCGCCGACTACTTCATCGTCAAACCTTTTGACTTGCAAATTCTGGTCCAGCGCATCCGGCAAATCTGCGGCCAAGAGCAAGGGGGCGAAAATACTTACTATTCTTCCACGCTGCGGCAGGAAGCCCAGACCGAACGGGAAGTCACCGAAATTTTGCAAAAGTTGAAGATCCCGCCGCACTTTAAAGGATATACTTATCTGCGGAAAGCGATCATGCTTTGTATAAAGGAACCGGGCCTGATCAATGAGGTCACAAAGAAATTATACCCGCGGATCGCCGAAGAATACAACTCCACCCCCAACCGGGTGGAGCGTTCCATGCGTTTTGCCATCGAAACCGCCTGGAACCGGGGAGAGATCGAATACCTCCATGAGCTAATGGGGTATATGGTCGACGAAAGAAAGGGAAAACCCACCAATGTCAGTTTCATCGCCAAGATTTCCGACCGCATCCGCTTAAATCAGAAACTCAAAAATTAAAGGTGAAAAAGTGGAGTTCCGGGGCACCGCACGCAAAGACAGGAAAACCAAGGACTTGGTGAAACGATTGCGGCCAGGGGAGATCGCCTTCATTAACCATCCCGATCTCGACCAAGTCGCCGCCGAATCTTTAATCAAAGCCAATGCCCGGTTGGTGGTCAACGCCAGTCCTTCCATCACGGGACGCTACCCCAATTTAGGACCGGAACTGCTTTTGAAAGCCGGAATCCCCCTGCTGGACCGGGTCGGGGATGATTGCTTTCAGGCGCTCCCGGAAGGAGCCCCCGTCGTCATTAAAGACGGCCGGATTTATTGTGAAGGGCAACTTTTGGGGAGCGGGGAGTTTTTGACGGCAGAGGGAATTGCCAAGGCGACGGAGGAAGCAAAAAAGAATTTAAACCGGGAACTGGCCAAATTTATCCAAAACACTTTGGAATACGCCTTGGTCGAGCAGGATCTGGTCCTGGGCAACCTCCCTTTGCCGCCGTTGCGTACCGATTTAAAGAACAAACAGGTTTTAATCGTGGTGCGGGGGCAAAATTACCGGGAGGATTTAAAGATCATCTTGTCCTATATCCGTGAGGTTAAACCGGTCATGATCGGGGTCGACGGGGGTGCCGACGCTTTACGGGAATTCGGGCTTAAACCCCACCTGATCATCGGCGATATGGACAGTGTTTCCGACGAGGCCTTACTTTCCGGCGCCGAATTGGTGGTCCATGCCTATCCCGACGGGAGGGCCCCCGGTTTAAAAAGGCTTCAGGAACTGAAACTCGAAGCCGTTACTTTTCCCGCCCCGGGCACCAGCGAAGACATTGCCATGATTTTGGCCTACGAAAAAGGGGCCGATTTGATAGTGGCGGTGGGAACCCATTCCAACATGATTGATTTTCTGGAAAAGGGCCGGCCGGGAATGGCCAGTACCTTTCTGGTTAGACTAAAGGTAGGCTCCATTCTGGTGGATGCCAGAGGGGTCAGCAAACTTTACCATAGCGGGATGAAAAGCGGGCAGATCATTTTGATCTGCTTAGCTGCTTTTATCCCCCTCTTTCTGGTTTTATCCTTAAATAAGTTTTTTTGGGATTGGCTTCGTCTCCTTTGGCTGAAATTACGCTTTTTACTGAAAATATAGGAGCGGTTGGCCATGCCACTGGATTTCCGGTATTATATTTCCTCCTTGGCCGCCATTTTTCTGGCCTTGGGAATTGGTATTGTTGTCGGCGGCGCTTTGATGGACAACGGTAAACTGACCAAGAGCCAAGAACAGCTCATTATCAATTTGGAACAGGAATTCAACCGGCTGCGCAAGGAGCAAAAGACTTTACAAACCAGTTTGACGGAGCGGGAAGTAGAGCTTGAAGTGCTCCGTCAGTTTAACCGGGAAGTCCTTCCTTTACTGGTGGGCGGTCTGCTCCGCAACCGGCAGATCGGCATCATCAAAACCAACCCTACGGTCTCCGCGACGCTGGTGGAGAGTTTGGTGGGCGTGTTGAAACTGGCTGGGGCAGAGGTGCCAAAGGTCATTACCTTTCAAGCCTGTCCGGATCTGACGGGGGAGAGAGGTGCTTTTGCCGCAAGTCTGGGCTTGGCAGGGGATACCTTGGGGGCAGACCGTCTTCTTGCGGCCTTGGTGACGGAGGTGGTCTCCGGCGGGGAGGAGGCGGTCCTGGCCGCCCTCCAGGCCAACAGTATAATCCAATGGAGCGGAGAGGCAAAGGAGGCTGTAAAAGCCCCGTTGGATACCATTATTTTGGTCGGGGGGAGCTTCGAAGAGCAAACGAACTGGGTTGACCAGCTGGATCTGATTTTGGCCAAAGAACTGAAAGCAAGCGGAGCCATGGTTGCCGGGGTGGAACCCCTCACGGTTCAATGCTCCTATATTCCCAAGTATAAAAGTTCCGGTCTCCTCACCATCGACAATATCGATACCTTCCCGGGGCAAGTGGCACTGGTGCTGGCCTTGGCCGCCGGCGAGCAGGGTCACTTCGGGGTGAAAACGACCGCCCGGAATCTCCTGCCAAAACTGTCCGGCGCCGGCTTGGCGAAAGCGGCGGGAGGAAGGTGAGGCCGGGATGTTCGAGTTTAACGCCACGGTGCTTATTCCCGCCTACAATGAAGAAGAAAGCATTGCTGCAACCGTCCGGGCGGCCCGGAGCATCCCCGGGGTAACCCAGGTCATTGTGGTGGATGACGGTTCCACCGACCAAACCGGTGTGCAGGCGGAAGAAGCCGGCGCCTTGGTTGTGAAGGCCGAAAAAAACCTGGGGAAGGGGGGAGCTTTAAACCTGGGCCTTCCCCTGGTCCGTGGGGATTATCTGTTATTGCTGGACGGGGATCTGGGACCGACCGCCGGCGAGGGGAAGAAATTACTGACGGCAGTGGCCAAGGGCCAGGCCGACTTGGTGATTGGCCGCTTCCCGGCGGGACAAACCAAGAGCGGCGTGGGGTTTCTCTTGTTTTTCGCCCGGCGGCTCATCCGCCGCTACACCGGGTTGACCTTGACCGCCCCCCTTTCGGGACAGCGGGCTTTAAACCGTAAAGCCCTGCAAGCCTTGGACGGTGAATTTGACAAGGGGTTCGGGGTGGAAGTGGGCATGATCATCGACGTGGCCCGGAAAGGATTGGTCATCAAAGAAATTCCCGTGGCGATGGCCCACCGTCAAACCCGGCGGGATCTTCCAGGGTTTCTCCATCGCGGGCGCCAGTTTTTAGATGTCTGTGCCACTGTCTTTAAACGTTTGTTCTAGGTGAAACCCATGAAATTTGCCTTTCTCTTTCTCACCTTAACCTGCGGTTATTTATTGGTGAAAGCGGCCCTGCCCCTCTTTGACCGTCTCCTCCGGAAAGCGGGAATGTTGAAAGAGAACTACCGGCGGGAGCCAATCCCGGCGGCCTTGGGTTTAGTCTTTCCATTAATCCTTCCCCTCCTTTTCCTGGGCGGACAGGCTTTTACTTTTTATTCCGGTGGCTTAAACCGGGGCCTTTTTTTTGCCTTTCTCTTTTTTACCACCGGCTTTGCGTTCTTGGGTTTAACCGATGATCTCTTAAAAGACGACGGGGAAAAAGGAATGCGCCAGCATTTAACGGTGCTGCTCCGGGGGAAACTCACGTCCGGAGGGATAAAAGCCCTTTTTGGGTTGGCCTTCAGCATCATTTTTGCCCTGGGCGTCCACTTGACCACCGGCGGCAGTTGGTGGCTGCTCATCCCCCAAATCCTGGTGGCGGCCCTCACTCCCAATATCATTAACCTCTTTGACCTTCGTCCGGGCCGGGCTGTCAAAGTTTTCCTTGCCGGAATGCTCCTTTTAATGGTAAACTCTTATCTGGAGAAAGGATTCAATTCCATTTTATATTTGGGCGTTGCTGTTCTCGGGGCGGTGCTCCCTTATTTGCCGCTGGATCTGAAAGGCCAAGCCATGCTGGGCGACACGGGAGCCAATTACCTTGGGAGCATTCTCGGGGCCTTGGTGGTTTTAGACGGCAATCCCCGTTTATTAGGGGCGACCCTTTTGCTTTTTGCCGGTTTGCAACTGACAGCGGAGCGGGTTTCATTCAGTCAACTGATAGAGAAGAACCGGCTTTTAAAATTCTTTGATGATTTGGGGCGGGAATAATGCGTTTTGGCGTACATGTTTCCATCGGCAAAGGACTGCCGGCCGCAGTCCGGACCGCACAAACTTTAGGGTGCGATGCTTTTCAAATCTTTATTGCCAACCCCCGCGGATGGCAGAAGCGGCCTTTGCGCGACGAGGAGGTGGCGGCTTTCCGCCGGGAGGTGCAAAACACCGGCTTGGGCCCGGTGGTGGTCCACCTTTCTTATTTACCAAATCCGGCCGCGGAGGATAATGCCTTGTACGAAAAATCCATCCTGGCCATCGCCGAGGAGTACCAGCGGGCGGTGATGATCGGAGCCGCCTATTTTGTGGTCCATCCGGGAAAGGGCGGAGGCCAGGATCGGGAAAAGGCCATGGCCAAAGTGGCGCAGGGCGTCCGGTCGATTCTGAACCAGGTGGAAGGTTCCACCCTTTTGCTCCTGGAAAACCAGGCTGGCGCCGGAACGGAAGTCGGCGGCAATTTGGGGCAACTGGCCCAAATTTTAGAGGAGGTTAACCAGCCGGACCGGACCGGGATCTGTTTTGATACCTGCCATGCTTTTGCCGCCGGTTACGACCTCCGCACCGCGGAAGGGATTGACCGGTTACTTACCGAGGTGGAAGCTACCGTCGGCCTGACCCGGATGCCCCTCATCCATCTCAACGACGCGGTGGGGGAGTGCGGTTCCCATTTGGACCGGCATACCCATATCGGGGAAGGACGGATTGGGGCCGAAGGGTTCCGGCTTTTCTTGACCGAACCACGGCTGACCGGCCGGACGGGGATTCTGGAGACCCCGCAAAAGACGCCGGAGGATGATCTGAAAAATCTGGCGGTCCTTCGTAAGCTCGCCGCCGGAGGAAAACAATGAATCCGTTGGACGAGCCCGGCCGGGCTTTAGGCCGGGATGGTCTCTTTGCCGCCCGCTGGCCCGGTTTTGAGTACCGTCCGGGCCAAGCGCAGATGGCGGCTTTGGTCTGGAAGGTCCTCCAAAAGGGCGGTTTTACCTTAATCGAAGCCGGGACCGGAACCGGTAAATCCTTGGCCTACCTCTATCCGGCCTTTTCCGTCCTGACCGGGGAAAAGAAGTTTAACGGCCCCGTGCTCATCTCCACCCATACGCTCAACCTCCAACAACAGTTATACGAGAAAGAAATCCCCTTTTTAAACCGGACCCTCGGTACATCCATTCAAGCGGCCCTGCTCTTTGGCCGGGGCAATTATCTCTGCCGGCGCAAACTTCACTTTTACCGGCAAACCCCCCGTCTGCTGGGAGACAACGCTCTGCAAAACCTCTTTACGCGGGTTTGGGCTTCCGCCCAGCAGGAAGTGGGCGCTGTCGAGCAACTGGGTTATGTCTTGCCTCCGGTATTGAAAGAAAAGATTACCTCCGAAGCGGCCACCTGTTTGCGGAAGAATTGCCCCTTCCAGCAGCGATGCTTTTGGCTCATGGCCCGGAAAAAGGCCTTTGCCGCCCAGTTGATTATTGTGAACCATCATTTGTTCTTTAGCGATTTAGCCATGCGCCAGCAAGGGGAGTTCGACGAGGAGGGATTAGTGCTCCCCCCTTATCAGTTTGTGATCTTTGATGAAGCCCACCACCTGGCGGAGGTGGCCGCTGAGCACCTGGGAATCCGGATCGACCAAAAAGAAATAAACTATTTTTGCTACCGTTTGTTACAGCAAGAGGGAAAATGGGGCCGGGGCTGGCTTCCTTCTTTACGGGAGCGATTGGTTGCCGAAGTAACGGATCTGGCTTTCTTACAAAAGTTACTCGGCACCTTGGAAGGAGATTTGATTCCCGGTTTAAGAAACCTGGAAAGCCTGTTTAACGGTTTCTTTCTGACCCTGGCGGCCCGGGAAGGACTGACCGGTGCAGGCAACGAAGAAGATAAACGCCGTTTTACCACCAATCTGTTGGCCGATCCGGAGTTGGGGCGGGAACTCCGTCGCCTCCAGGAGGCTCTCGGCCAATGGACAGAACAGCTTTCCCGGTTCGTCGACAGTTTCGCAGAAATGGAAAAACTGCGGGAAGATGTTATTTTCCTGGCGGAAGCCGGAAATTTCTTTGGCAGGATTGCTGTGGATTTACCGTTGTTGTTGGATGGAAGCGATGAACGTTTCGTCTCCTGGCTGGCCGTTCAGCCCGGAGGCGGGCAGACCTTCCGTACGGTGCTCCACCGGGTACCCTTACACTTGGGCGAACTCTTGTCCAAAGCCCTATTTTCCCGGCTTTACGGAGGCGTATTAACATCGGCGACTTTAGCGGTGGATGGGGACTTTAGTTACGTCAAAGCCAATCTCGGCTTGTCGCTCCTGCCGGCCGGGGCTTGCCGGGAAACAGTTTTCGCCTCGCCCTTTAATTACCAGGAACAGGTCTTAATCCTGGTCTGCCCTGATCTGCCGCTTCCGGAAGACCCGGCCTATACGGCGGCCGTCTCCCTATTGCTTCCCCCGGTTCTCCAAGCCTCCGGCGGCCGCAGTCTCCTCCTCTTTACCAACCGGCAACAGCTAAATCAGGTCTATGCCCGGATTTTGCCCCCGTTAAGCGCGGCGGGGATTCAACTCCTCCGGCAAGGTGAGGAACCCCGCCACCAACTTATTAAAAAATTTCAGCAAACCCCCAGGGCTGTGCTCTTGGGGATGGACAGTTTCTGGGAAGGGGTGGATATTCCGGGGCCCCAGTTATCGAACGTCATCATTATGCGTTTACCTTTCCGGGTCCCGACCGAACCCCTCTTTCAAGCCCAATGGGAAGCCTTGGCCAAGGAAGGGAAAGATCCCTTTCTCCATTTAAGCCTGCCCGAGGCGGTAATCAAATTCAAACAGGGATTTGGCCGTTTAATCCGTTCCCAAGCCGACCGGGGCATTGTGGTCATCCTCGACCAAAGAATTATGACAAAATGGTACGGCCAGGCCTTTCTCCGCTCGGTTCCCGGCGGCAAACTGCTGACGGTCCCCCAAAGCCAATTGGCATCCCTGATCCAGAAATGGCTGGCCTAAGGACTGGATAGGGCAGGAAAGAAAAGAAGAAAGGGAAGCGAAGCGCTTCCCTTTTTCTTTTCGAAATGCTCTCTTCAGTTGAGAGGAATTAACCGGTTCAACCGAACCCTTTAATGGGCTTTCACTTCGGTCCAGATCCGGTCGTAAACCTTTAAATAATCGGAAAGATCTTTGAAAACGTCATAACCAACCAGGTCTTCTTCGTTGGGATAGGCCGCCGGGTCGTTGACCAGGTCGGGGTCGAGCATTTTCTTCACTTCCCGGTGGGGACTGGAGTAGCCGATATAATCCGCATTCTTGAAGGCGATCTCCGGCTCGCACATGAAGTTGATGAATTTCTCCGCTTCCGCCTTGTGTTTGCTGGTTTTCGGCACCACCATGGCGTCGAACCAAAGGTTGCTTCCTTCCTGCGGGAGGGCATACTCCAGATCGGGGTTTTCCCGTTTCATGAAGATGGCATCCCCGGAATAGACCACCGCCAAGGCCGCTTCCCCGGCGATCATTTTATCTTTCACATCATCCCCGACGTACGCCAGAACCAAGGGTTTCTGCTGAATCAGGGCTTCTTTGGCCGCTTCCAGTTCCTCCAGCTTACGGGTGTTCATATCATAACCCAGCATTTTCAGGGCCACCCCGATGGAATCCCGTTGGCTGTCCATCATCAAAATCTGCTTGCTGTACTTGGGGTCCCAGAGGATCCGCCAGCTGGTGACCGGTTCGTCGACCATGGTTTTATTATAAAGAATCCCGACCGTCCCCCACATGTAAGGAACGGAATATTCATTCGTGGGATCGTAGGCCTGGTTTTTGAACCTTTCCTCAATGTACTTGAAGTTGGGAATGTTGTTGAAATCCAATTTCAACAACATGTCTTCCCGGATCATCCGCTCGATAATGTAGTCGGAAGGGAAGAGCACATCGTAGTCGGCATTGCCCGATTTAAGTTTGACATACATGTCTTCGTTGGTGCTGAAGGTGTCGTAGTTCACCCGGATCTTGTATTTTTTCTCGAAGGTGTCGATGACGGATTCATCGATGTAATCTCCCCAGTTGTAAACATTCAGGACGACCTGGCTCTCCCGCCCGCAGGAAGAAAGCAGCAAAACCGCAAGGACCAGGATGGCCAGAAGGAAAAAGCGTCCTTTTTTCCCCATTTCTCCATCACTCCTTTTTATTTTGATTATTGGACCTGATATTCACAATAATTAATAACAGTAAAACCGTGAGGAAAAGCAGGCTGGACAAGGCGTTGATTTTGGGATTAATCCCGCGCCTCGCCATTGAGTAAATAATGATCGAAAGGGTGGACACCCCGGAACCGGTCGTAAAGAAACTGATGACAAAATCATCAACGGAAAGGGTGAAGGCGAGTAAAAGACCGGTCACCACCCCAGGCATGATCTGGGGAAGAATTACTTTCCGGTAAGCATAGAAGGGGGTGGCCCCCAAATCCAAGGCCGCTTCGTACAGATTTTTATCCAGCTGTTTGAGCTTGGGCAGGACAGATAGGATGACGTAGGGAATGTTAAAGGTAATATGGGCCAAAAGCAGTGTGATAAAACCCAGTTGAAAATTGCTAAAGACAAAAAGGAGCATTAAAGATAAGCCGGTCACGATATCCGGGTTTACCACCGGTATATAGGTCAGGTTCATCACGGCCGTCTTCTTCAGGCCTTTCATATTATGGATCCCGATGGCCGCGGCGGTGCCGATCACTGTGGCGATCGCCGCGGAGAGGACGGCCACAATTACCGTATTGGAGAGGGCTTTCATAATCTGCCGGTCCTTAAAGAGTTCCAGATACCAACGGAAGGTGAAACCCGCCCAGTTGCCTCTGGACTTGGAGGCGTTAAAGGAAAAAATAATCAGGATGAGAATGGGCGCGTACAAGAAGAGATAAATCAAAGCCGCATAGGTTTTTTTCAAAAACCGGTTCATAAGAGCCCACCTCCTTCATTTTCCTTTTCATACCTGGACATGACAGCAATACTCAGCAGGATGACGAGGATCATCACCATCGAGATGGCCGAGCCGAAATTCCAGTCGCCGACTACCAGGAACTGTTGCTCGATGAGGTTTCCGATCAGCGTAAATTGTCCCCCTCCCAACAGCCGGGAAATGACAAAGGTGGTCACCGCCGGCATGAAAACCATCGTAATCCCGGAGACAACCCCCGGCAAGCTCAAGGGAAATATTACCTTCCGGAAAACCGTAAAGCTGTCGGCGCCCAAATCTTCCGCGGCTTCAATCAAATTTTTATCAATCTTGCTCAGAACCGAGTAGATGGGGAGGACCATAAAGGGAAGAAAATTATAGACCATCCCCAGCACAACCGCTTCTTCCGTATAAAGCAGATTTAAGGGGGAAAGCCCAAGCCAGGAAAGGAAGGTGTTAATCAGGCCTTTCTTTTCCAAGAGGGTCATCCAGGCGTAAGTGCGGAGCAGAAAATTCATCCACATCGGCACCACAAAAAGAAAGACCATGATGTTTTTCTGTTTAAAGTGGTTCCCAGCCAAAATCATCGCCATCGGGTACCCCAGGAGCAAACAAAGGACAGTGCTGATGAAAGCCAGTTTAAGCGAGCGGAGAAGCACTCTCAGGTAAATGGGTTCCAGAAACCGGCGGAAATGTTCGGTGGTGAAACGGATCCCTTCCTCCGTCCGGACGGTGACACTATAATAGAGGACAAGAAGGAGAGGGAGAAAAATAAAGAGCAACATCCAAACAAGGTAAGGATAGCTTAGCCAGTTTTTCTTCATTGGGCAGTCACCTTTTTCATAATGTGAATGGCATCGGGGACAATTTTCAGTCCAACTTTGGCGCCCGTCGGGGCCATGACTGTGCTTTGAATCTTCCAGCGGATGGCGTTTCCATCGATCAACATTTCGTAGTGGACCCCTTTAAAGGTTACCGCCTTGACTTCGCCTTTCAAGGGGCTATCCGCTTCCCGGACGACCTGGATGTCTTCCGGACGGATGACCACATCAACCGGTTCGTCCGCGGCAAAGCCCCGGTCGACACATTCAAACTCCAAGCCGGCAAATTTGACCAGATAATCCCGGAGCATAATCCCGTCGATGATGTTGCTTTCCCCAATAAAATCGGCAACAAAGGCATTCTTCGGTTCATTATAGATATCAATGGGGGTTCCGATCTGTTGGATGGTGCCTTCTTTCATGACCACGATGGTGTCGGACATGGAAAGGGCTTCTTCTTGATCATGGGTGACATAGACAAAGGTGATCCCCAGTCTTTTCTGCATATTCTTCAGTTCAATCTGCATTTCTTGGCGCAATTTCAGATCCAGGGCGCCTAAAGGTTCATCCAGGAGCAAGACTTCCGGCTCATTGACGAGAGCCCGGGCGATGGCCACCCGCTGTTGCTGCCCGCCGCTCAAGGAATCAATGTCTCTTTTTTCATACCCGGCCAGGTTAACCAGGGCCAGGATATTCCGGACCTTCTGATCGATCACCTTCTTATCCATTTTTTTGATTTTTAACCCGAAAGCAACGTTCTCATAGACGTTCATATGGGGAAAGAGGGCATACTTTTGAAAAACCGTATTCACTTTCCGTTTATAGGGCGGAAGATCGTTGATTCGCACCCCGTTAAAAAGGACGTCGCCAGTACTGGGTTCCTCAAACCCGCCAATAATCCGCAGCGTTGTTGTTTTTCCGCACCCGCTAGGCCCCAGGAGGGTCAGAAATTCGTTTTTCCTGATATAAAGGTTGATGTTATTAAGTGCTTCCGTTCCGTTATAGTCCTTTGAGACATTGACCAGATTGATGATGTGCTCCTCCTGCATTCCACTACCCCCCATTTTATAATCGTAATAAAGCCCACCGCGGTCTTAGAAACTTGGTGGGGTTGAGACCCATAAAACTTTGGCCTGGGTTGACCCGTGATTCGAAAGATAATGACTCACCACGGCCTTAAAATAAAAGCTCTCGTTCTTCTTTACTTTGTAGACCTGGTTACCCAGATGAAGATTGATACTGCCGGCCAAAATAAAACCGAACTCTTCCCCTTCGTGGGGATCATCCACTTTCGTGGTTCCTCCGGGCTCCAAATTGAGCAAAATCGGTTCCATCCTGTTCTTTTGGGAATTGGGGACGATCCACTGGATTTGGTGTTTCAATTCCGGGTCCTCACGGACGAAAATATCATCTTTCTTAAAGACGATTTTTTCATCCATAGTTTCGTTAAAAAAGTCTTTAATATTTGTCCCTAAACATTCCAAAATATCCAGGAGAGTAGCAATGGAGGGAGAAGTTAAGTCCCTTTCCACTTGGGAAATAAAGCCTTTGGACAACTCACAGCGGTTGGCGAGTTCTTCCTGGGTAAGTTGGTTTTTGATCCGCAAACGTCTGATTTTTTCTCCGATCTTCATGATCCGATCATCCCATCCGCGTCTTAATTAAATTAAACTTTAAGTTTACCATAGCTAAACTCATAACGAACAATATTATAAGCAGATCCGGAGGTAGAGTCAAGAGCTTTTTTGCTTTTTTGCTAGAAATATTTTAAAAATTGATCGGCATAGGTAAAGCCCAGCTACACAGGGTTTAAGAAAGATCCTGCCTTCGGGATCGGTTTGCAACCGAATAAAACTTGCGGGAAGAAGTGATAGAAGGTATAATGCGATTGTCAACGAATTATCTATATATTACGGAAATAGGTATTTCCTGAAAGAAGAAAGAGGAAAAAGGGGTGTCATAAGTGAAAGGAGCAGAAATCCGCGGCTTTATTGCCATGGTTCTCTTCAGCGCGTTTACGGTGATGGCCATTTTTTCCCTGCTGGATCCGTATATTGACGAAACCATTGAAACCATAACCGTAAACACGGAAAAATACTATCTTAATCTTGGGTGGATCAAAGTATATTATGGGACTTTACTCCTTTCTTTCATTTTAATGATCTTCTTCATGGATAAAAACCAGGTTGGGGCTTTAATTCTGGGCCAGGTGTTAGGGTCCGTTCCCCTCTTGGAACATTACCGTCTGCCCGGTGTGGTACGGGTTTTGAACCTTTTTAACCAGGAGACGGCCGCCAACCTCCAAACCTACCTGCCTTACGTAGCGGTTCTCCTGGGAGCCTTGGTCGTTTTCGGCTTGCTTAAACTGGTCAACCGGATTTTTAAATGAGGCTGGATCCGGAGGCCAAGCGATTGTACCTGCCGGCTGCGGTGAAAGCAGGTAGAGTTTTCCACGGAAGCACCGGTCAACCGGCGTGCCGGAACCAGAAAAAAAGAGGAGCGCTTTTCCCTGACCAAGCAGGGGGTATGCCCTCCTCTTTCTGTTGTCGAGTTAAACCGAACACGTTGCGCCTGGTCGGAGACTTGACAGAGTAACCGTTAAAAGATCTCCCAAATCCCGGGATCTTCATATCCCAAACGCCAGATGGCAACGCCCCGGAGGTTGTATTTATTGACCAATTCCAGCTTGGCAGCGGTGCTTCGCCGGTTTTCATACCAGACTTCGTGTTTGACACCGGCTTCCGTAAAGGTAAAATAGGGGACCCGATATTCCTCATGCCATTTGGGGACAACCCGGTGCTTGTTAATGAGCGTCTGAATCCCGTTGTAATTGAGGGCTCGCCCGGAGCGGTCATCCCAGACGTACCCGTAGGCTGCGATCCCCATGACCAGTTTTTGCGGGGAAAAATAACGCAGCGCATAAGTGAGGACGCTCTCGACCCACGGTTGGGCGGCAACCGGGCCGGCCGGTCCTCCAGCGTAATGCTGATCATAGGTCATCAGCACCGCCAAATCCAAATAAGGGGCAATGGCTTGATAATCATAGGCTCCGGACCAGGCCGACCATTCTTCCGTGGCCGTTTTCGCCGGGAGGGCTGCGGTCACCAGCAGGTTATTGGCGTGTAAGGTGGCCGCCAGTTCCCGGAAGAAGGCGGTTAAATAAGGCCGGTCGGCGGCGGGAACTCCTTCAAAGTCGATATTCACCCCGGAATAGCCGTTTTCTTTCAATAAATTGAGGATTTCACTGATCGCCTTATGCCGGGCGGTTTTACTTCTCAATAAGGAACTGACGGTCTGTTTACTAAAGGTGGAAGCGTCAATATTGGTAACCACCGCCAAGATCTTAACCCCGGTCTTTTGGGCAGTCTGGATTAATTCGGGCTTATGCTGACCGTTGATTTCTCCGTTTTTGTTCACACGGAATAAAAAGGGAGCAATCGTGGTAATGACCTTGGTATTCTGGGCAAAAGACTTTAACGCCCTGGCATCACCGGTATAACTTTCCGCATAATAGCCCAGGACCTCCCGTTGTTGAAAGGAAGAAGCAACGGTTACATAACCGGGTTTGGCAGCCCATTTCACAATCCAACCGGAATTACCCTGTCCGTCGGTAACCCGGTACCAGCCGTCCTTTTCTTCCTGGACGGTCACGGCGGTTCCTTTGCTTAACTGCCGGATCACATTGGCTTGCGTAACCGGTTCGGCCCGGAGACTAACCATCCCCGCCGTAATTACGGCGGTCGAAGGGGTGGTGGACCGGTTGGTTTGGGACTCCTTAACCCCGGCGGTGGGCGGGTATTGCTGATCCGCCGTTTGATCTCCCCCGCCAAAAAGCGATGTGGTGAGATAGACCAGTACCGCCAGCACGGTGGTGAGAATGTTTTGCTCCATCTTAGCTATCCCTCATGTTAACATAAATTACACTGCCTTACGCAAGATTCGCGCTCCGGCCGGGAAAACCTTTATGTAGATAAAACCAGATAAGTATAGGATTGCAAAAATAATTTCCGCGGCGTATGATTGTGGCACCAGGCATAAAAAATAAGCCAAAGAAGTAAAGGATGGGGAGTTTATACTGATGCTTGACCGGACCAAATTAGATAATGGGTTAACCGTGGTTTACGAACAGATCCCAAACGTCCGTTCCGTGGCGATTGGTTTCTGGGTCGCCTGCGGTTCCCGTGATGAAACCGCTGATGAACAAGGAATTTCCCACTTAATCGAACATATGCTTTTTAAAGGAACCGCCAGGCGTTCGGCGCGGCAAATCGCCGAAGCCATTGATGCGGTCGGCGGGAATTTAAATGCCTTTACGACGAAGGAATATACCTGTTACTACGTGAAGATCCTGGACCAGCACTTACGCCTGGGGCTGGATTTACTGGCCGACATGGTGATTAATTCTTTATTTGCCGAAGAGGAATTGGAAAAAGAGAAAAATGTCGTCCTGGAAGAGCTCCGGATGTATGAAGACACCCCCGATGAGTTGATCTATGATCTATTGGCTGAAACCCTGCTCAAGGATCATCCCTTGGGCCACTCGATTCTGGGGACCCCGGAAACCATTGCCAAGGTTAACCGGGAAAAATTACTGGATTATAAAGCCCGTTATTATACGCCGGACAACTCTTGCCTGGCTATTGCCGGTAACTTTGAAATCAGCCGGGTCCTGGAGGAATGTAATAACTTTTGGCGAAAGCTCCCCGGTAGTTTTCGGCCGGTTCCGGACTGTCCGGTCCAGACGGGCGGGACAACCTGTTTACGCCGGAAAGAAACGGAACAGGTTCATCTTTGTGTGGGCGTCCCCGGTTTTGACCGGCAGCATCAAGACCGTTATCCTTTGCTGGTCCTCAACAACATCCTGGGCGGCAGTTCCTCATCCCGCCTCTTCCAGGAGTTAAGGGAGGAAAGGGGACTGGTCTATTCAACCGGCGCTTATTATGCGGCTTTCCGGGAGACCGGGATCTTTTCGATCTACGCCGGCACCAGCTTGAAAAATTTCCCCCAGGTGCTTTCTTTAATCCGGAAAGAGCTGGAGCGGCTGCAAGAGGAACCGGTGCCGGAGGCCGAATTGAGCCGGGCCAAGGAGCAAATCAAAGGCAACTTATGGCTCAGTCTGGAAAATACGACCAACCGGATGAGCCGCTTGGCCAAGTCGGAATTATTTTACGGCCGGTTTGTCCCTCCCGAGGAAGTAATCACCGAAATCGAGAAGGTGACGGCGGAGGATTTGATCCGCATTTCCCGGACGCTCTTCCAAAAAGAGCTGTTAACCCTTACCGCCCTCGGCCCTTTTAAAGAGGGGAAAACCGAAAATTATTTAAAAGGATGGAAAGATCCCCATGTCTCCTCTCCCGTTAAAAGTTAAGCAACTGCCCCACGCCGCCGATCTGCCTTTGCCGCAGTACATGACGGCGGGCGCGGCCGGCCTGGATCTTTTGGCGGCGGTCAGCAAAGATGTTTCCCTTCCCCCCGGCGGGTTTGCCTTGATTCCCACAGGGCTGGCCATCGCCCTGCCGGAGGGCTATGAAGCCCAAATCCGGCCCCGGAGCGGCCTGGCCGCCAAATACGGGGTTACCGTTTTAAACAGTCCGGGAACCATCGACCAGGATTACCGGGGCGAAATAAAGGTGATCTTGATTAACCACGGCCGGGAGAATTTTTCCGTCAAACGCGGCGACCGTATTGCCCAATTGGTGGTGGCGCCGGTCGTGCGTGTGGAATGGGTCCCCAGTTCAGACCTGGAGGAAACGGCCCGGGGCGGAGGGGGCTTCGGCCATACCGGCCGGCGCTGAGCAGGACCTTACCTCTTCTTCTTTATTTGAGGGCGGAGGGAATAATAAGGTCAACCAGACCGATGATTAAGGCGGCCAGCAAGAGGCCTAGCCACGAAAGATCCGCCTGAAAGCCGATTTTAAGAAAAGTCAGTCCGCCCAAAGAAAGAAAAAACGTGATCAGACCATGGGTAAAAGGTAAAACCTCTTTTTTGAGAAAAAAGGTTTCCACCAAATAAGCAAGTCCGGCAATCAGCACCCCAGCCAGGAAAGCAGTGGAGACCGGAAGCACGGAAAAGATCGGCAAGAGATAACCGAGGCCCAGGACCACCAGGCAAGCGGTGGCCATCCGGATGGTAAAACGCCAGAACAAACCGGGACCTCCTTTCAAGCTTATTCTCTCCGATTTTTCTTCTTTCGCGTCACCTAAAAAATATTTATGGGTCCAAATGCAGGAAAGGGGAAACTAGCGCTGGGTATTTTTCGTTTACCAAAGAAAGGATTACTTAAGCCGAGAAAAAAGCCGGCGGCCGTGATCGCCTCGGTTGCCCCCGGGAGTATCGCTGCGGGCCTGGGACTGGAGCCCGGGGACCGCATTGTGAAGCTGGACGGGAAGGAGATTCCCGATCTCATCGCTTATGAATTGGCGGAAGCCCAGGAGCAGATGGCGTTCGAGGTGGAAAAAAACAGCGGGGAAATTTGGGAACTCACGGTGGAGAAGGAAGAGACGGAAGGCCTGGGCATCACCTTTACCAGCGCGGTTTTTGACGGGATCCGGACTTGCCGCAACCGTTGCCTCTTCTGTTTTGTCGACCAGATGCCCCGGGGAGAAAGACCTTCCTTATACATAAAAGATGATGATTACCGCCTTTCCTTCCTACAGGGAAGCTATATCACACTCACCAACCTGACCGGCGCCGACTGGGCGCGTATTCACCGGCTTCGTTTAAGCCCGCTTTACATCTCCGTGCATGCCACCGATCCGGAGGTTAGAAAAAAACTGCTCGGCAACGAAGAAGCCGGGGAGATCCTGGCGCAACTCCGGAAGCTAACAGCCTGGGGCTGTCATTTTCATGCCCAGGCCGTCCTCTGTCCGGGCATTAATGACGGCCCGGTCCTTGCGCGTACCATCGACGACCTGGGGGAACTCTGGCCGAACTTACGCAGTTTAGCCATTGTGCCGGTGGGGCTGACCAGCCACCGGGCCGGCCTGGCCCCTTTGCGCAAATTCCGACCGGAAGAAGCGAAGGCGGTCCTACAAACGGTCCACCAGGCACAAACGCGTTTTTTAAAGGCCTACGGCACCCGTCTGGTCTTTGCCGCCGATGAGTTTTATCTCCAGGCCGGAGCGGAGTTCCCTCCGCTACAGGCCTACGAAGATCTGCTCCAACTGGAAAACGGGATCGGCTTGTGGCCCTTATTTAAAGCCCAATTTCTTCAGGCTTTATCCAGATTTGCCGGTGCCGGGCCGAAACCGGGAAGGACTGCGCATTTTGCCGTGATTACCGGGACGGATGCGGCCAAACTCTGGCCGGGACTCTGCCGCCAAGCAGCGCGGCGCTTTCCTTGGCTGCAATTGCAAATCCTGCCGGTGACCAACGGTTTTTTCGGTCCGGAGGTTACCGTAACCGGTCTCCTCACCGGCGGAGATATCCGGCAGGCGGTCACCCGGGCCCCGCTTCCGCCAGATACCCGGATCTTACTCCCGCGGGTGCTCCTCCGCCATCAGGAGAATCTTTTTTTAGACGGGATGACCCTCGATGAACTGCGGGCGGCAGTACCTTTCACGGTTAAAGCGGTGGACGTCGACGGGGAAGCAGTGGTCAGGATCTTGCTGGGATTGGAGGAGGAATAAATGGCTAAACCAATTGTGGCCATTGTCGGCCGTCCTAACGTAGGTAAATCCAGTTTATTCAATCAAATCATCGGGGAACGGGTTGCCATCGTCGAAAGCACCCCCGGGATTACCCGGGATCGCCTCTACCGGGAGACCGAATGGGCGGGCAGGCCTTTTTTCCTGGTGGATACCGGCGGAATTAGCAGCAACAAAAATGACCCTTTCACCGTCCAAATATATAACCAGGCCAAATTGGCGATTGACGAAGCCGATGTCATTTGGTTTGTCGTTGATGTCCGGGAAGGTCTGCATCCGCTCGACCAAGAAATTGCGGAGATCCTGCGGAAAACAAAGAAACCCCTGATTTTGGTGGGGAACAAAGCCGATACTTACGACCCGGCCCTGGCCAGTGATTTTTACCGGTTGGGTTTCGGTCCGCCGCTCCTGGTCTCCGCCGAGCATGCCTTAAACCTCGGTGATCTGCTGGAGCAGACCGTGGCCGCTTTTCCGGACGGACAAAAGGAAGAAACGGAAGAAGCAATCCGGGTGGCTCTGATCGGCCGCCCGAACAGTGGCAAGTCGTCGCTCCTCAATGCTTTGCTGGGGGAGGAAAGAGCCATCGTCAGCGCCATCCCGGGCACGACCCGGGATGCCATCGACACCCCCCTCCAGTACGAAGGGGTCAATTACATTCTGGTCGATACAGCCGGCATCCGGCGGAAAGCCCGGGTGGAAGAGGCGGTCGAGTATTACAGCGTGCTCCGGGCGATCCGGGCTGTCGAACGGGCCGATGTGGCCCTGGTGGTGCTCGATGCCACCGATTTCCTGGCGGAACAAGATAAAAAAGTAGCCGGGATCGCCCATGAGGCGGGAAAAGCGGTCGTCCTCGCCGTCAATAAATGGGATTTGGTGGAGAAGGACGACCGGACTGCCCAAGAGTATACAGAAAGAATCCGGCGGGAACTTTCCTTTTTGGATTATGCCCCGGTCCTCTTTATTTCAGCCAAAACCGGCCAACGGATTCAGAAAGTTTTACCGGAAGTGTACGCGGTGGCCAACGAATATGCCAAGCGCATCCCGACCCGGGCTTTAAACGAACTTCTCCGGGAAGCTTTGCTCCGCCATCAACCGCCGTCCCGGAAAGGCCAACAACTAAAGGTCTTCTATATTACCCAGGTGAAAGTCAAGCCCCCCACTTTTCAACTGTGGGTTAATGATCCGGCATTACTCCATTTTTCTTTTCGCCGGTTTCTGGAGAACCAAATCCGGACGCATTTTGGGTTCTCCGGTTCGCCCCTTCATTTTTTAGTCAAAAGACGGACGAAGGGTTGACCAAAAAAGGACGGGAGTGGACAGGATGGGGAAGGGATTGGCACTGATCCTCAGTTATTTGCTGGGCGGAATCCTCTTTGGTGAGTTAATCGGGCTTATCTCCCGGGTGGACCTCCGGAAAAAAGGCAGCGGCAACCCGGGCGCCACTAATGTTTACCGGATTTTAGGGCCGGTCTTCGGTTTTTTGGTTTTAACCGGTGATACTTTGAAGGGAATTGTCGGTACCCTGGTGGGCAATTGGCTCGGCCGGCCCAAACTTGCTCCCTGGTGCGGCTTGGCGGTGATTGCCGGTCATAATTGGCCTTTGTTCTTCAAATTTCAAGGCGGGAAGGGGATTGCCACCTCGTTAGGAACAGTGATCGTCCTCGTCCCCAAGGTCTTATTTGTTATTGTCCCCCTTTGGCTTTTAACCGTGGGGCTCTCGGGTTATGTTTCTCTGGCTTCAATGGTGGCCGCTTTTGCGTTACCCTGGAGTTGCCTCCTTTTTTATCCGGGTGAAACCCAGTTGCTTATTTACGCAACTTTAGCGGGCGCCTTCGCCATTATTCGGCATCGTAGTAACATTCGGCGGATCATAAGCGGAACCGAAAACCGGATTTTTCGGAAAAAGGCGAGGGAGGAAGAAAAATGAAGATTGGAGTAGTCGGCGCCGGGGGATGGGGCACCGCCCTGGCCAAATTATTAACGGAAAACGGGCACCAGGTGAAAATCTGGGCGCACGAACAGGAAACAATGGAAGAGATTAACCGGGTGCATACCAATGAACGTTTTCTTGCCGGGGTGGCGCTCCCACCGGCGCTGACGGCCAGCACAAATCCGGAGGAAATCGTCGACGGAGCCGAACTGATTACGTTCGTGGTCCCCTCCCAATGGTTGCGTTCCACGGTCAAGCTGTTTAAAGCTTATCTTTCCCCCGAAGTTGTAGTGGTTAACGCGGGAAAGGGGATTGAGATCCAAACCTTGCAAACCCTGACCCAAGTCATCAAAGACGAAGTACCTTGGTTGCGCCAGGAGATTGTCGCCCTTTCGGGGCCGAATCATTCCGAGGAAGTCAGCCGGCGCCAACCCTCCGCCACCGTAGTTGCCGCCCCCGATTTAAAGGTGGCCGAATTTGTCCAGGAAGTTTTTATCTCCCCCTATTTCCGGGTCTATACCAATTTGGACCGCCTGGGGGTGGAAATCGGCGGCGCGTTAAAGAATATCTTCTCCATGGCCGCGGGCATTTGCGACGGTTTGAATTTTGGCGACAACACCAAAGCCGCCCTGGTCACAAGGGGTTTGGCGGAAATGCGTCGCTTAGGGGTGATGATGGGGGCGGAACCCTTAACCTTCTCCGGTTTATCGGGCCTGGGCGATCTCTTTGTTACCGCCGCCAGCCGCCACAGCCGGAATGCCTGGGCCGGCCGGGAAATCGGCAAGGGGCGCCGTCTCGAAGATATTTTGGCCTCCACCCCGATGGTCGTGGAAGGGGTACCGACGACCAAGGCGGCTTACGCCTTAAGCCAGAAGTTCCAGGTGGAACTTCCCATCGTTGAAAAAATGTACCAAATTTTGTTCGCCAACTATCCGGCCCGCCAGGCCGTAGAAGACTTAATGATCAGGGAACGCCGTTCGGAAATGGAAGATCTTCTCTAGCCACTCCGACAGTTTCCGGCCTCTGGCGAAAAGGAATCCCTTTTCCCTTGGCGAATTAAAGAGTAAACAGACCGGAGAAGGGGGAAGAGGGAATTGAAAAAGAAAGCCGTAACCGCCTGCTTTCTTTTCTTCCTGGCACTCCTGGCGGCGGAGAATTTCATTCTCGCCGCGGAAGAACGGATTTTGGCGGGACAGGTCGCGCCCGACGGAAACGGGCCTTTGCCTGTTGCCGGTTGGACCGAGTCTGTTTCTCCATATTACTACCGGCTGGCGCCGGATTTGGCGGTAATCTTTTACGCCGGTTATGATCAGAAATATTTGTACCTGGGTTTCCGGGTGGAAGACGCCTTTTTGACCTTTAACGATGATTTTTCTTTGGATTTTCAAGGCAGTGATCATCTGCGGGTCCGTTTCTATCCCGGGGGAGAAACAGAACCACCGGTTACTTTGTACCTCTTGCCCAGCAGTAAAATTAAGGAGCCTCTTTTAAATATCCAGGGCGCCGCCTGGCGGCAGCCCAGTATGAATGTTCATTCCTTTTCCACCCCGGGCGGTTATTTTCTGGCGGTCGCCATTGAACTGGCCAATTTCCAATTCTCTTCCCGTTTGCGGGAAATACCCCTCCAAATCATGGTGAATGAGGTGAACAAAGAAGGAAAAGTCAAGACCTATTCTCTGTTTGGCTCGGGGCCGGACGACTATGGCACACTGGTGCTCTCCCGTTAAGGCACTGACCGAAAGGACAACCCGGAAGGGTTGTTTTTTTTGTCCTATTTTCGCTTCCTCCTTCATATAGATAAGCAGAAGCGGCGCCGCCGGATCTTTATTCACTGGGCGCCGCCCACCGTCGGGAATTGGAAAAAAAGGCATAAGTGGTGATCATCCCTTGTATATATGGAGATGAACACGTTTGCGTAGTACACCTGGCAATCTTGGGTGTTTGGGAGGTGTGTGGAGCAAAAATCTGACCAATAAGGTAAAGCAAAAGAAAAGGGGGGAGAAAGGATTGGAACGGTTTGATATCTTTAAAGATATCGCCGAACGGACCGACGGAAATATTTATATAGGTGTGGTCGGACCGGTACGGACAGGGAAGTCCACTTTTATTAAGCGCTTCATGGAATTAATGGTCTTACCCAACATCAACGATCTGCATCAGCGGGAACGGACCCAGGATGAGATGCCCCAAAGCGGCGCAGGAAAAACGATTATGACCACCGAACCGAAGTTTATTCCGGATGAGGCGATTCCGCTCACCTTCGACCAAGTGGAACTCAAGGTCCGCCTGGTCGATTGTGTCGGTTATACCGTAGCCGGCGCCCGGGGTTATGAGGATGAGACAGGCCCGCGCATGGTGATTACCCCCTGGAGTGCAACCCCGGTCACCTTTCAGGTGGCGGCGGAGATGGGAACCAAAAAGGTGATTCAGGATCATTCCACCATCGGTCTGGTCATTACCACCGACGGGAGCATCACGGAGATCCCGCGGGAGAACTATATCCCGGCCGAAGAAAAAGTCGTCCAGGAACTCACCGCCCTTGGTAAACCCTTTATTGTGCTGGTGAATTCCATCCACCCGGCGGCCGAAACCACCTTGGCGTTGGCCGAAGAGTTGCAAGGGAAATATAAGGTGCCCGTCCTGGCGGTGGATTGCTTACGGATGACCGAAGCGGAAGTCAACCGCATTATGCAGAATGTTTTAAAGATGTTCCCGGTGCTGGAGATCCAGGTCAACTTTGTGGATTGGCTTGAAGAACTGCCGGCGGATCATTGGCTCCGCTCCGCTTATGAAGAAGCGGTCCATGCCGCGGTGGCCACCGTGGAAAAGGTAAAAGATCTGGAGCAAACCCTGTTGGCGCTGAAGGACAACGAATATATGGAAGACGTATCCCTGGAAAAGATAGACCTGGGCAAAGGAACAGCCGTCATTAACATCCGGACGGCGGAAGCCCTCTTTTACCAGGTTCTTCAGGAAATCACTGGCCTTTCCCTAACGAACAACGGCGACTTGATGCGGAGCATCCGGGAACTGGCTTGGATCAAAAAAGAATACCAAAAGGTCGCCGGTGCCTTGGCGCAAGTCAGAGAACTCGGTTATGGACTGGTCATGCCGGAAATGGATGAAATTGAATTTGCCGAACCCCAGCTTATTCAGCAAGGGAGCCGGTGCGGCGTCCGGATTCGTGCTTCCGCCCCGTCCTATCACTTTATTAAAGCAAATATCCAAACCGAAGTCATCCCGGTGGTCGGGACCGAGAAACAGGGGGAGGAATTTGTCCGCTTTTTGACCGAAGAATTTGAAAAAAACCCCGAAGGCATCTGGAAAACGGAGTTTTTCGGCAAGACCCTCCATGACCTGGTCAAAGAAGGCATTCAAGCCAAGTTAAACCGGATGCCGGCCCATGCCCAGGAAAAGCTGCAAGAAACTTTGACCAAAATTTTGAACGAGGGCAGTGGCGGGTTAATCTGCATTATAATCTAAAAATGAGCCTGCTGACTGGAAAAGCCGTGGTCACTCACGGCTTTAATTTTTACCCGCCCTTGAAAAGCGGGGCGGACGGCGTTTAATCGAAAGATTTTTAGATTAGACAGAAGGAGAACGGGGAATTATCTAGAATAGATAATTGCCAATTCCAAGGTAAGTATTGAAAACTACTTTTCATAATAGCGCTCAGTTGCGCTTAAAGGAGGTGAAGTTAGTGACAAAAACCGAATTAATCGATCAGGTCGCGGAAAAAAGCGGTTTAACCAAGAAAGATTCGGGGAAAGCCGTTGATGCAGTTTTTTCAGCGATGACGGAAGCTTTAGCCAAAGGAGAGAAAATTCTCCTCGTTGGTTTCGGCAGTTTTGAGGTGAAGGAAAGAAGCGCCCGGACGGGACGGAACCCCCAAACCGGAGCTACGATCGAGATTAAAGCGAGGAAAGTGCCGGTCTTCAAACCGGGCAAGGCTTTGAAAGACGCTGTTGACCGGTAATCTTCCGGAAGAGAACTGTCCTACTCTTCTGTGGAACAAGTTCCGTTCTACCTACTTAAGGCCCTCCTTTTATTCGGGGGCCTTTTAATATATTTTTGCCCCGGACGGAACTGTCTGTTCATTTTTGCGTTTCATAATTTACATATGTTAATCAACGGGAGGGAATTGAGGTTGAAATTAAAAGCAATCCTCCGGGAGATTGTCGAGATTGTCCTCCCGGCTTTGCTCCTCTTCTTGGTCCTAAGAACCTTTATTGTAGAAGCCAGGTATGTTCCCAGCCCGTCCATGCGCCCGACGATTATCGAATGGGACCGTTTTTTGGTGGAGAAGGTTTCTTACCGCTTCCATGAACCAAAGCGCGGCGACATCGTGGTCTTTCATCCGACGGATCAAGCCATTGCCCTGGCCAATGCAGAACAATTACGCCGGGGTGAACGCCCGGTTAAACTTGATGACTTTATCAAGCGGATTATCGCTCTCCCGGGTGAGACGGTAGCGATCAGCGAAGGGAAAGTTTGGATCAACGGTGTTCCCTTAACGGAAGAATATATTACCGCTGATCGCCGTCCCATTTATGAGTTCGGCCCGGTTACCCTCGGTGAAAACGAATATTTCGTTTTGGGAGATAACCGGAACCAGAGCTGGGATAGTCATTACTGGGGATTTCTGCCCCGGAAAAATATTGTTGGCCGTGCTTTTTGGCGGTTTTGGCCCCTCAACCGGATGGGGATGATCCGTTAAAGGAAAGGAGCTACCCGATGAGATTACAACACTTTGTCCTGGGGGAACTGGGCGTCAATACCTATCTGCTTTGGGAAGAAACAACACGGGAAACGGTCTGTCTGGATCCGGGAGGACCGCCCGCGGAGATTCTGCCGGTCCTGACCGGTGAAAAGTTAAAACTGAAGTATATTCTCTTGACCCACGGCCACTACGACCACATTGCGGGCGTCAATGAATTAAAAGCCAAAACAGGAGCTCTAGTGGCCGCTCACGTGGCCGAAGCCGGCCTGTTAGCCAACCCGGCGCTCAACTTGTCAACCATGTTCGGGACGGAAGTAGTGGTCAAAGCCGACCAGTTACTGAATGACGGCGATCTGCTTGCTTTAGGTCCGCAGTTCTTAACCGTCACCCATACCCCCGGACATACACCGGGCAGCATTATCCTGACCGCCTCCGGCCTTATGTTCAGCGGTGACACCCTTTTTGCCGGGAGTGTGGGGCGGACCGATTTCCCGGGGGGGGACCCGGCCGCCTTAAGCAACAGCCTCCATAAATTACTGGCCCTGCCCAGGGAAACCCGGGTCTTTCCCGGCCACGGCCCCGCCACGCTCCTCTCCCGGGAAAAAGAGGAGAATCCTTTTCTCCGGCAATTGGTGGGAGAATAGATGTCTTCATACCTGCTGAAATGTAATTTACCCGGCAATGAACGGAATATGGAAAACATGGTGCAGGCCGTCGACCCGGAGGCGGTGTTCAGCGATGAAGGCCCAGCCGACTACCGGATTGGAATTACGGTGACGGCGGAAGAAAAAAGCCTTCGCTGCCAGGGGGTAATGACCGGCCGCCGGGGCGGAACGGTCACCTTTACCGACGAGGAAATTGGCGATCCCCGTTACGGGGTTGCCGCCTTTGCCCAGCGCCAGAAAGAAACGGTGCGGAGAGCCGTCCTTCTCCTTCTCCAAAAGGCCGGTTTTCCGCCACCGCCCTGGGGAATCCTCACCGGTGTCCGGCCCAGTAAGATCTACCATTATTTGCGCGATTTAGGATTTCCCCCTGAGGTCATCAAGGAAAAACTGGAGACCATTTTTCTGCTGCAGCCGGAAAAGGCTCAGCTTTTGACCGAGGTGGGCGAGGTCCAAAGGCCCTTTTTCCAAAGCGCCGGGAACCGGCTCTGTGTGTATCTGGGGATTCCTTTTTGTCCTACGAAGTGCTACTATTGTTCCTTTGCCTCTTATCCTTTGACGACCCATGCCCATCTGGTAACCGGTTTTTTGGAGGCACTGGCCTACGAAATCCAGGAAATTGGGGTAGTGCTAAGCAAAATTGGCCTGCGCCCGGTCACCTTCTATATCGGCGGCGGAACACCCACCGTGCTCACGGCTGACCAACTCCGGACCCTGCTTGAGCAGATCCGCCAACACTTCCCCCTGGGGGAACTGAGGGAATTTACCGTTGAAGCCGGCCGCCCCGATACGTTAGACCAGGAGAAACTGGCTTTACTCCGGGCTTTCGGGGTGAACCGGATCAGTGTGAACCCCCAAACCACCAACCCCCAAACTTTGGCGCGGATCGGCCGTCAGCATACGATCGCCCAGTTGGAAACCGCCATGGAAATGGTCCGGGCGGTAGGGTTTCCCTGCGTCAATATGGATATGATCGTCGGCCTCCCGGGGGAAGGGGAGGAAGACTGGACAAGGACCCTCGAGAAGCTCCTTGCTTATGAAGCGGAGAACATCACGGTGCATACTTTGGCGCCCAAAAAAGCGGCCACCTGGGATTTTGCCATGGTGAAAGGGGAGATAGCCGGCGAAAGGGTCGCCCAATGGCTGGCTGTCGCCGCCGCCCGGTTAAGGAGCAAAGGTTATCATCCTTATTATCTTTACCGGCAGCGCCGGAGTGTGGCGGAACAGGAAAATTGCGGCTACACCCGGCCGGGCCGGGAAAGTATTTATAACATCATGATGATGGAAGAGCGCGCCCCGGTTTTAGGTTTGGGGGGAGGGGGGATGAGCAAATGGTTTAATCCGGATGGCCTTGTGGTCACACGGACACCAAATCCCAAGTGCCCCGCGACTTACCGGCACCGCATTAAGGAATTGGTGGCGGAAAAAGTCAATAAGCTATTGACAATGGTGAATTGACAACCAATCAGGCTTTAGGTACAATTGTATAAGATGTTTCCATGGACAAGTTGGGTTGCGTTCTTTTCCTAAAGGGAATACCAATTATTAAGGGGGAATTTTTTTGGCTGGCATTATGAACATCCGCCGGTTATCCAAATCCTTGCTGAAACCGGTTGTCATTATCTTAGTCATCGGTATGGTTGTCGGTTTATTTTATATTTTCCCCTGGAATAGCCTGGGGAATCAACAGTTTTATTATAAGGGACCTTCCGCCCGGGTGAACGGGGTAAAAATCACCGATCGGGATTTTAACAATATTTTCCTTCGCTACTGGCAGCAGTACGGTTCTTTTTTGAACGAAGACCAGATCAAAATGTACACTTTAGAATACTTGATCAACCAGGAACTGATCAAGCAGGAGATTGAGAAGAGAAAAATCAGCGTTTCCGACCAGGAAGTCGAGGAACTCCTGGGTGAAATTAAAGCTTACAACCAGATCGACAGCGAAGAGGAACTGGAAATGCTGATCTACCAAACCGGGGCCGGCGATTTGAAAGGCCTCAAAAAAATGCTCCGCGAACTCCTCGCCGAACAGAAACTCTACGGCGTATTGGGGAAGGAAGCCAATCTGGAAGTGACCGAGGAAGAGTTGGTGGCCAGTTATGAAGAGCTGGAGGTCGCCCACATCCTGATTGCCACCAGTTCCGAGGTGAGCGAAGAGCCCCTCTCCGAGGCGGAAGCATTAAAGAAGGCGGAAGAGGTCTACCAAAAGCTCAAAGAAGGCGCCGACTTTGCCGAACTGGCCAAGGAATACTCGGATGACACCAGCAATAAAGACCAAGGCGGAAGTTTGGGGCGGACGACCATTGACTACTTCAAAAACGCTTTCGTTCCCGAATTTGTCGAAGCTGCGCTTCAACTGGAAGTCGGGGAATACACCGCGCCGGTCAAAACCCAGTATGGTTACCATATAATCACGCTGCTCGATAAAAAACTGGCCCAGGGCGAGCTATGGGAAAAGGAAAAAGAAAAGCTAAAAGAGGATTTACTGGCCAATAAGTTCTTAGCCACGAAAAAGAACGAGTGGCTTCAGGAGCAACGGCAGAAACACGCCAAAATCGAGATCTTGGATCCGGCGCTCTTAGGTTACCATTTGGCCCAGGAAGAGAAATGGGCGGAAGCAGCGATTGCTTACGAAAACGCCATCAAAGACAAGAGATACAAAAAGAATTTAAATACTTTCCTTTCCTTGGCGACAGCTTACCAAAATAGCGAGAATTATCCAGCCGCCCTTGGCGTTTTCGAACGTTTACCCAAAGACCTGAAGGACAAATACGAAGTTTATCTGGCGAAGGCCGATGTCTACCAGGCAATAGGTGATCAAGATGGGCTCAAAGCAGCACTTGCCGCGGCCGAAGCCAAAGCCGGGGAAGACCTTACCCTGCTCAACGAGGTTCTGGGCAAGATGAAAGCGGCCGAATTGACCGAGGAAAGCCAAGCCTTGGAAGGGAAAATTGCCGCTCTAAGGGAGAAAAACCAGAAGGCCCAGGAGGAGCTCAACCGGAAACTCCAGGGAGAGCAGGCCGAAGAGCAGACCAATGAAGAGCAGGAGGGGATCATCGAAACCCCGGCCGAGGAAGAATAAGTTATACAGGGAAAAGACGCGGGTGGAGGGCTGGTCCCTTCACCCTTTCTTTCCGTCAAAATTAAGCATGTTAGTGAGGAACGGGGGATGACTGTGACCACGGCACCACGGGGTACCTACGATATCATGCCGCAACAAGCTTTGGTTTGGCAATGGCTGGAAAATAATATCCGGGAGGTTTTTCTTGCCTACGGCTACGGGGAGATCCGGACTCCCATCTTTGAACATACCGAGTTGTTTCAGCGGGGAATCGGGGAAACCACCGATATTGTCGAGAAAGAAATGTATACTTTTACCGATAAAGGGGGCCGGAGTATCACTTTGCGTCCCGAAGGAACGGCCCCGGTTGTCCGGGCCTATATTGAACATAAATTATATGGCCAGGCTCCGGTCGCGAAGCTTTTTTACTTGGGTCCGATGTTCCGGCAGGAACGCCCCCAGGCCGGCCGGTTCCGCCAATTCCACCAGTTCGGAGTGGAACTGATCGGCGATGAAAGTCCGGTGGCCGATGCGGAAGTGATTCTCCTCGCCCATGATCTGTACCGCCGGTTGAACTTAACCGACCTGGAGATTCACCTTAACTCGGTGGGGTGTCCCCACTGCCGCCAAGAATATAAACGGGTTCTCCTGGCCAATTTGGAGGAAGCGGCGGCCGGACTCTGCCCCACCTGTCAACTGCGCCTGGAGCGCAATCCATTGCGTTTACTGGACTGTAAGAATGAGGCCTGCCAAGAAATCATCGGCCGGGCGCCATCCATTCAAGACTATCTCTGTGCCGATTGCCGCCGCCATTTTGAGCAGGTCACCAACCTTTTGGCAGAGGCAGGCGTCAAATATAAACTTTCCCCCAAATTGGTACGGGGACTTGACTATTACTCCCGGACCGTTTTTGAGATTTTAAACAAGGATTTAGGGGCGCAAAATGCCCTTTGCGGCGGCGGCCGTTATGACGGGCTGGTGCAAGAATGCGGCGGCCCGGCCGTACCGGGGGTCGGCTTTGCCTCCGGGATGGAAAGGGTCTTGACCACCCTGGAGCAAAAGGGGAAATTACCGGTCTTGACCAATAATCCCCAACTATACATCGCCCCACTGGGCGAAGAATTAACCGCCGTGGCCTTTTCGCTGGCCACTAAGTTACGGCGGACCGGCTATCGCGTGGAACTCGGAAATGGAGCAAAAAGTCTGAAAGCCCAATTAAAAACCGCTCATAAAGCCGGCGCCGCCCTGGCCGTGATCATCGGCGAAGACGAATGGCAAGCACGGGAAGTGACGCTCAAAAATATGGCGGAGGGGAGCCAAAAGCGGCATTCCATCGACACGCTGATTAACGCTTTGCAAGAACAATATAATTTGGAACAGCTTCCCAATCTGGTCGTCCCCTCTACAAACTGCACCAAGAAGGAGGAGTAAACGTGTCCTCATGGATTCGTACCCACCATTGCGGTTTAATTGGTCTGAACGAGGTCGGCACCACAGTCTGTCTCAACGGCTGGGTAAACCGTTACCGGAACCTGGGCGGACTGCTATTTGTGGACCTGCGGGACAGAAGCGGAATCGTCCAGGTGGTTTTTAATCCCGGGCAGAACCCGGAACTCTTTAAAACCGCCTCCGCCATCCGCAATGAATATGTGGTGATGGTCAAAGGCAAGGTGGAAAAGCGGCCGGAAGCAATGGTCAACCGGGAAATGCCCACCGGTGCGGTGGAAGTGGTGGCGGAAGAACTGGTTATCCTCAATCCGGCCAAAACACCGCCGATTTACGTAAACGGAGAAAGAGAAGAGGACGAAACCCTCCGTCTGCGCTACCGTTATCTTGATTTGCGCCGTCCGGAGATGCAGCGGAACTTGGCCCTGCGCCACCGGATCGTCAAGTTAATCCGGGATTTTCTGGACGCCAAAGGGTTTTGGGAGATCGAAACCCCGATGTTAACCCGGAGCACACCGGAAGGGGCCCGGGACTTCCTGGTTCCGAGCCGGGTCAATCCGGGCCAGTTTTACGCTTTACCCCAATCGCCCCAGCTTTTTAAACAATTATTGATGGTGGCCGGGGTGGAGAGGTATTTTCAGATCGCCCGTTGCTTCCGGGATGAGGATCTCCGGGCCGACCGGCAGCCGGAATTTACCCAGATCGATCTGGAGCTCTCCTTTGTCGAACGGGAGATGATCCTCTCCTTAATGGAAGAGCTGATGGTCATGCTCTTTAAAGAAATCAAAGGAATTGACCTCCCCCGTCCTTTTCCCCGCCTGCAATACGCCGAAGCGATGAGCCGCTACGGCAGTGACAAGCCGGATATCAGGTTCGGCCTGGAACTGGTGGATATCTCGGACTTGGTGGCGGAGGGCCAATTTGCGGTCTTCCGGAATATCTTGGCGCAGGGCGGAAAAGTGGTTGCCTTCACCGCCCCCGGCTGCGGCCACTATACCCGCCGGGAACTGGACGCCTTGGCGCCCCTGGCGGAGAAATACGGCGCGAAAGGAGTAGCTTATTTAGCCCTGACGGAAGGGAAGGTCAAATCGGCGATCAGCAAATTTTTCACCCCGGAACAACTGGCGAAGATCACAGCGAAAGTAGGAGCAAAAGACGGTGACTTGGTGCTGATCATCGCCGACCAAAACCCAACCCAGGCCTTGACCGCCCTCGGGGCTTTGCGCCTGGAGTTCGGCCGGCGGCTAAACCTAATCCCGGAGAACCAGTACAATCTATTATGGGTCGTGGACTTTCCCCTCTTTGAATATGATGCCACCGGTAAGCAATTGACCTCCGTCCACCATCCTTTTACCGCGCCCCTGCCGGAAGATGAGGACCGTCTGGAGACGGAGCCGTTAACCGTCCGCTCCAATTCCTATGATTTGGTGCTCAACGGAACGGAACTGGGCGGCGGGAGTATCCGTATCCACCGGCGGGATCTGCAGGAGAAGATCTTTAAGATCCTGGGCCTCTCGCCGGAAGTAGCCAAAGACAAATTTGGCTTCTTGCTGGAAGCCTTTGAATACGGGACGCCGCCCCACGGTGGAATTGCTCTTGGCCTGGACCGTTTGGTGATGCTGCTGACCGGTGCAGCCAGCCTCCGGGAAGTAATCGCTTTTCCCAAGACCACCAGCGCCACCTGTTTGATGACGATGGCTCCCTCGACCGTCAGCAAAGAACAACTGGAAGAGGTCCACATCATTCCCAATTTAAGGTAAGGGAAGTCTCCACACCAACCCTTGCACGAATAAGCTTCCCTATGGTATGATCTATAGTAGATTGAAGGGAAACCCTGCTGTGCGCGTGACGGAGCTGAAGTATTGAACCAACACATTTACCTGGGGAGCTGTACTCTGGTTGTGGCGTGTAGGCCTTCCGCGCGAAGGACACATAAAGCAACCAGGAGGCGCCCACCTGTTGAGAACGGGTTCAGGTAAATTTCAGCCGTAAACGACATGGCGGGGTTTCCTTATACCTTTAACTCCAAGCCGTAAACATAAACGTCTGTGAAACTGTAACGGGAAAGCGGGGGTTAAACATGGAAGTCGCCCAACAGAAAAAAGAACTCCGGGCCTTTTTCCGGGCTAAACTGGAACAACTTCCGCTTTCGGAAGTAAGACGGCGCAGCGAACGGATCTGCGGTTATGCACTGGCCTTGCCGGCGCTCCGGAAAACAACCACGGTCGCCGCTTATGCTTCCTTCGGCCATGAAGTAATGACCGATCCCCTCCTGGCCGGACTTCTGGCGGAAGGTTTCCGTCTGGTCCTGCCCGTGGTGGATAAAAAAACCCGGACTATGGAGTTTCGCCGGGTGGAAAATTTAACAGCCCTCACCCCCGGGCCCTTCGGGATCCGGGAACCCCAGACGGGGCCCCTTTGTCCGCCGGAGGAGATCGGGGTCTTCTTCCTGCCGGGTCTCGCCTTTGACCGGCGGGGTAACCGTCTGGGGAGAGGAGCCGGTTATTACGATCGCTACCTGGCGAAGCTTCGGCACCCCGCCTTCAAAGCGGGCCTCGCCTTCCAACTCCAAATCACCGACGCCCTCCCGGTAACGGCCACCGATGTGAAGATCGATTCCCTCCTTACGGAGGAAGGAATCCTCTTCTAACCATTTATTATTTATTATTTATTATTTTTTTGGAAGCCGCCCAATAAGATGATTACCCCGCCAATAATCAGCAGCAGGGGAAGGAAATTCCGGCGCAAAAAAGGCCAGGGGATAATCTCCCGGCAAAGAAGGATGCCGCCGGCCACAATCAGGACAAGCCCGCCGAAGCGCCAGCGTTTCTCCTGCTCCTCCCGGCTGACCGGACTGTCCCCGACGGGGTCCAGATCAATTGTCTCCGGCTCATCAAGGCCACTGACCGGTTCTTCCGGGATGACGAACCAGGCGATTAGATAGGCAAAAAAGCCGGCACCCATGAAAAAGGCGATGATCCAGAGGAGCCGGATGAGGGCGACATCAACCTCAAAATACTCGGCCAAACCGCCGGCCACGCCGGCAATCATCCGCTCATGCCGGGAACGGTATAAACGTCCGCGTTTCACTAAATAACCTCCTTTCTTGACGGCCCGGAAGGGTCGCCAAGATGATCTTACACCAGATTAAAGGGACAAGCAATCGCCGGCGGCGGATCGCGACAAAAATAACGGTGCGGCGGCAAGAAGGGGGGAGCGTTTCTTTGTTACATATTATTCGGGATCCGGAGCTCTACCGGAATCCGGTGGGTTTTGTGGAAAACTACGTGGGGACCGGCTGGCGGCAAGCCGGCGAAAAAAGAACGGTCTTTCTCTTTCCCGACCAAACCCTTTTGGAATACTGGGAAGAACAACTCCTCCCGGCCTTTGGCAGTTGGGGAGGGGCCCGTTTTTTATTAATCGAGGCTTTGGTCCGGGATATTCTGGCCGAAACCCGGAACGGTCTGGTGGAATTAACCGCCGGCGGCAGTGTTTTTCTCCTACGTATGGTGGTGGACACCCTGGCACAGGAGGGAAAAATACCTTATCTGGCCCAAGCCTCGCCGACGCCCGGCTTTTGTGAAACCCTCCGCCGGGAACTCCTCCTTCTGAAAAGGGCGGCGCTAGCGCCCGCCGTCTTTTCCGGCCTGGTCCAAAAGGCCAATCCCCCTCTGAAAGAATTAGCTTTAGTTTATACCGAATACCAACAGGCTTTAGAAAGACTCCATCTGGCCGACAGTGAAGAAAAATTACGCCTGGCCACCATCGAGAGCGTTCATGCTGCTTACTGGCAAAAAATAGAGCGGATCTGGGTGATCGGTTTCACCGATTTTACGCCCGCACAGGAAAACTTTCTCCGGCAAATCGCCACGCGCGTCGAGGTGAGCGTGGTTTTCGACCATAGCAGCGCCGGCCGTCAAGGCCTGCCCCTGCCCGTCTTCCGCCGGGGTCCGGCTAAAGAAGAGGTGACCAAGCCCCATCCGCCGGGCCAAGGGGAGGCCTGCTCGACCTTGACCTACCTCCAACAGGCTTTGTGGGCCAAAGAGCCGCTGCCGGCGCCGGACCGGGCCGACGCCAGTATCAAACTGTACACCGTCAAAGGGGGTTACCGGGCGGAACTGGCGGCGCTGGCCTTAAGCATCCAGCGCTTGTTGGCGGCCGATCCCGGCCTCACCCCGGACCAAATCGGGGTGGTGACCCCTTATCCGGCCGGACAGGTCTACCAAATCCTCTCCGCCGCCGGTTTACCGGTAACCGCCCGCTTGAGCGCTCCTCTCCTGGAGGAACCGGCCGCCCAGGCCCTGCTTCAACCTTTCCGCGTCCTTCTTTCCGCCTTTGAGTGGACGGAGATGCTGAAATTCCTGCGCTGGGGGGGTCTTCTGCCCGGCCCCCAATTGTACCAGATGAAGCTGGCGGCCTCCTTGTCCGAATGGCAAAGGGTATTAACCGGCCTTTATGAAACAGATGAAGAAAAGAAGATGCTTTGCCAAGCGCTCACCGGCTTCTTGGCCCAAATTCCACCGGCGGGAAGCTATGCCCAATATTTCCAATTGGCTTTAGCCTGGCTGGATCAGCCTTACTTGTTAAGAAACTTTCTCCCGCAACCGGAAGCGGCCAAACCCGCCCTTCACGCCAGATTTTTCCAAACTTCCTTACTGGGAAGGCTCAGGCTGGTGCTCCAGAAAAGCCTGGCCCTAACGGCAGCCGGCGCCCGGCAAGAGGTAAGTCTGGAAGCTTTCTATTTTACGTTGGAAGCAATCCTGGCCCGCGAACTCTGTCCACAGCCCACCTCCTGGGTGAACGGAATCCGGCTCCTCACCCCGGCGGAAGCCCGGGGCGTCAATTTCCGGGTTACCTGCATCGCAGGGTTGAATGAAGGGATGTTTCCCCAGTTAACTACAGAGAGTTGGCTCCTACGGGAAGAAACCACCCAAAACTGGCCGCTGGCGGAGGTGTTTCCCACCAATGTCCAGCAATTGCTGAAGGAACGCCTCCTTTTTTACTATCTGATCAATACCGCCCGGGAAAAACTGATCCTTTCTTGTTGCCGGAGCGACGAAGAAGGGAAACCCCTTAACTCCTGCTCCTTCTGGCGGGACGTCGAGCGGTTGCTTCCGTCCGGTTGCGTTTGCCACGAAGAGCCGGAAGACCAAAGAAAATTGCTGCTTTTTACCGGGAAACCATGGGCGGCCGCGGAAATCAGAACAGAAATCAGCCAAAAGATCCGGGCCGAAGCGGCCCGGCGACGAGCCGGCCGGACCGGGAACGGCCTTTTGGGCTCCCGGGAGGCCCGCCTCATCCGGGCCAAACTGGAGGAAAAACCGGTCAGTATCTCCGCCCTGGAAGAATACGGGACTTGTCCCTTTGCTTACTTCTGCCGGCGCTGCTTAAAGCTGAAAGTCCTCACCGCCCCGGAGCCCGTACCCTCCCGCTTGGAAGAAGGCAGTATCGCCCACCGGATTCTCAATCTCTTTTTCCAGCGCCACCGGGGGGAAGTTTTGTCCCGGCGCAGCCTTGCCGAATACACCAGGGAAGTCGGGGAATTGGTCCGGCAACACTATCCGTCAACCCCGGACTCCTCCGATCCGGTCCAGCAAAACCTGCTGCTGTTGGGGAGGGAAAACTTGACTGCGGTCTTAACCCGGGCGATCAAAGAAGAGATTGCCTGGCAGGAAAAGACCCAAGGCCGCTTTACCCCCCGTTATCTGGAACTTGGTTTCGGGGGAATCGAAAACGAAGCCGATCCCGCCTCCACTTCCAATCCCTTGGAGTTGGAGGCGGAAGACCCCGCTCCGGATCAGCCCGTACTCCGGCTGTGGGGGAAAATCGACCGGGTTGATACCGACGGCGCCGGCAATTTCATCGTCTACGATTATAAATCCGGAACACCGCCGGCCAAAGCCGGGATCCTCAAAGGCAAAGCCCTACAGCTTCCCCTCTATTTACTGGCGGTTAGCCGTCTTTTCCTCCCGGCGGGGCAGCCGGTAGGCGCCAGTTATTACAATTTAACCCAAAGTCAGCGTTTAGGCGGCATTTGGCGGCAGGAAGCCTCAGACTTCGGAGTAAAGGTTAAAGGAGCCCTGACCGAAGAGGAATGGGCGGAGGTCCTGACGAATGCGGTCCGGAGCGCCGTCAATTTATATCAAGGAATCCGCCGGGGGCATTTCCCCTTCGCGCCGCCCGGCGAATGCCCCCATTACTGCGAGTTCCGGACCATTTGCCGGCAACAAATCTGGGGGAGAGAAGGTGAGGCCAGTGTTGAATGAAGAGCAAAAAAGGGCTGTTGAGGAGTTTGCCACCGATCTGCTGGTGATGGCCGGCGCCGGAACCGGCAAGACAAGGGTCCTCACCCAAAAATACCTTTATTTACTGAAGACCAGGAAATGTGAGGTTCCGCAAATCGTGGCGGTCACCTTTACCAACAAAGCCGCCGATGAGATGCGGGCCCGGATCCGGCAGGAGTTGGAAACCGCCTACCGGAACAGTCACGGCGAGGAAGCCGCCTACTGGTGGCGACAGTTGGAACTTTTAGAAGTTTCGGCCAAGATCACAACCATCCACGGCCTTTGTTTTACCCTGTTGAAACAGCACCCGGTGGAAGCCGGAATCGATCCTCAGGTTACCATTGTCGATGAGGGGGAAGAGTATCTTTTTAAAGCCAAAGCGGCCCAAAGAGCCTTAAGCGCCTTCCTGGCCGCCGATGAAAAGGGCACCCGCCTTCCGGTGGTGCTCGCTTTAGGGTCCAGGTTCTTCCTGGAACAACTGCCCGCTTTGTACAGCGTTTTAAGGGAAGCCGGGGCGGATCTTGAGAAGCTGGAGGCAGCCGGGGTACCTCCGGCGGCTGGGACAGAGCCGGAAACGATCAAAGCCCAATTGGCAAGCGCCCTGTCCCGTCTCGGGCAGGAAGCGGCGGAAGTGAAGCTGACCCCCCGCGCCCGGGAAATGCTCGCCGCCCTCTTTAACCAGTGGACGGATTGGCAGCAAGAGCTGGAAAAGATGGAAGGTTTGACGGAAGACGGTCTCCGGATCCTGGCCGAACTCCCGGCTTCCCTCCCGAAAAATCTCAACAAGCAACTCCGCCCCGTGCTTGACGAGATCCATACTCTGGCCGACCGGTTGCAAACGGTCCTCGTTTCCCGGGAAGCCCAGCGCCAAAAGCCGGTTCTCCTGACTTTTCTCCGCTATTTTGACCGGGAATATAACCGCCTGAAGCAACGCGAAGGCAAACTGGACTTTACCGATCAGCAGTACCTGGTCCGGAAACTGCTGCGGGAGCACCCGCAAGTGGCCGCGGAATACCAGCGGCGCTTTGCCTATTTTATGGTCGACGAGTTTCAGGATACCAACAGTTTGCAGTGGGAGATCATCCGGCTCTTGCGGGGGGAGGGCGGAAAGGAAGGCCGCCTCTTTCTGGTGGGCGACCTCAAGCAATCCATCTACCGTTTCCGCGGGGCGGAAGTGGAAATCATGACTGGCCTGGCGGCTTCCCAGCTGGAAGGGAAGGGGCAAGTCCTGGTCCTGGCCAAGAACTACCGGACCAAGCCGGCGGTGGCGGAGGTAATCAACAGTATTTGCCGCTTCGTCTTCGCTTCCGAGGCCTTTCCTTATCAACCGTTGATTCCGGCGGCCACGGAGGGAACTGGCGGGCAAAACCAGGGGGAAGGCGAGGCGGAAGCCGGGGTGGAAATTCTCCTGGCGCCGGAGAACGAAGCAGAAATGCTCGCCGCCCGTCTGCGCCAAATGGTGGAAAGGGGAGAGGTGCCCGTCCGGACCGGCGGCACTTCCAGGGCGGCCCGGTATGGTGATGTGGCGGTGCTTTTCCGCGCCAAGACCCACCTCAAAGCCTTTGAAGATGCTTTCCGGGCGGCGGGGATTCCCTATCAGGTCACGGCCGGGGTTGGTTTTTACGCCCGCCAGGAGATTCAGGACCAGCTGAACTTCCTCCGCTTGGTGGAATGCCCGGAGGATGCAGTGGCGCTGGCCGGGGTCTTGCGCTCTCCCTTTGGCCAAGTTTCCGATGCCGCCCTTTTCTGGCTGGCCCAGCCCCGTGGTTTAGCGGACGGTTTCTACAGGAGCGAAGAGGCTGCCGGCTACCCGCCGGAGATTAGCGAAGCGGAAAGATCGCGCCTGGCCCGTCTCCGGCAGCTTTTGGTTTCCCTTAGCCAAAACGCCCATTTACTTTCCATCCCTGACCTCCTCAAGTGGGCGTGGCGGGAAACCGGTTATCTGGAAACCGTCGCCGCCTTTCCCGACGGCCAACGCGCTCTGGGCAATCTGGAAAAATTAATCCAGCGGGCGGAGGAATTTGCGGCCCATGGTTATTCGGAAGTGGGGGATTTTGTCTCCTTCCTCCAGCACCTTTCCGCCCTGGAAGTCCGGGAAGGGGAAGCGCCCCTCGCCCCGGCGGAAGGGGATTTTGTCCAAATCATGACGATTCATGCCGCCAAGGGACTGGAGTTTCCCGTGGTCGTCCTGGCGGAACTGGACGCCGAATTTAACTTGACCGCCCGGACCACAGTCTATTACGACCAAAAGGCGGGCCTCATCCATAAAGTAAAAGCCCCCGACGGCCGGTGGCTGGAGACCGAAGAGACCAAAAAATTTACCGAACGGGAGAAACGGGCGGAAATCTCCGAGTTGAAACGGTTATTTTACGTCGGAATGACCCGGGCCCGCGATTACCTGATCCTTTCCGGAACAGGAAAAGAGGTCAAGGCCGCCGCGGTTGATGAAGGCCGTTCCTGGCTGGACTGGCTGGTGTTGAAGCTCCCGGAACTGGCGGCAGGGAAGGAAGGCAAATTATTCCTTGACGGTTATCCCTTAAAACTTACCCTGTCAGTCCCGCCGCTTGCCCGACCCGCCGCATTGGCGGAGGAGAAGCTTCCGGCCGCCGTTGAAATTGCCGCCGCCTTGGAGGGGCCGCTGCCGGCCGGCAAGTTTACCACCAGGCGTCTCTCCCTGACCCCCCTCTTAACCTTCCAGGAATGCCCCCGCCGTTTTTACTGGCAACACCGGTTAGGGAGCGATCCGGCCGTTTTGACGGCGGAAGCCCAATCGCCCGCCGGTGGGCTTTCCGGCAACTACAGTCTGCTCCTGGGGGATGTTTTTCACCGGCTCATCGCCGCCGCCCCGGCCGGCCGGGGGGAAAAGGTACCGGAGTTTACCGATTTCTTTCCGGAACTGCCGCCCGCAGAACAACAAAAAGCAGCCGCCCAGTTGCAAACAATGTACCAAAACTACCTGGCCAGTCCTTTTGTCCCGCAACCGGGAATCCGGGTGGAAAACGAACTCCCCTTTGTCCTGGACTTAAAAGGGGTCATCATCAAAGGCATCATCGACCGGGTTCTTTTTTATCCCGGTGGCCGGATGGTAGTGGTGGATTTCAAAACCAACCGCCGCCTGCCCCCGCCCGGCAAAATCCGGGACCGCTACTCTTTCCAGGTTTACCTTTATGCCTTGGCCCTGCGCGCCATTTACGGGCAACTGCCGGCGGAAGCCTGGGTCTATTTTGTCCGGCCCAACATACAACTCCCTTGTCCCTTGACCGCAGAAAAGCTGGACGCCACCGAGCAAGCGATCCTAAAAAGCGTGGAGTATATTACCACCCATGATCACCCGGAGGATTATCCCCCCGGCGCCGACTGTGAATTTTGCCCCTTCACCCCTTGGTGCCAGGATAGGGTCTCCTCTTCACAGTAGGCAAAGGCGCTATGGTTATGGATGGATTCGTAACTCTCCACTTCCAGGCGGAACCAGCAAACCTTCGGCTCCTGCCGTAAGGCCAGGACCGAATCGCGGAGGATATCTTCGACAAACTTCGGGTGGTCGTAAGCCTCCTCCGTAACGTACTTTTCATCCTCCCGTTTTAAGACCGGGTAAACGGAGGAACTCCCCTGGGCCCGGAGGAGCAGAATCAGGTCTTCAATCCAGAGATATTGTCCGGGACGACATTGGACACAGGCTTTAATCACCGCCCGCTGGTTATGGGCTCCGTACCTGGAGATAGCCTTGCTGCAGGGGCAGAGGGAAACGACGGGCACCTGGACGGTCATGCGGAATTCATAACCGGCGGCGGTCAAGCGCCCCCAAAACTGGCAGGGAAAGTCCAAAGGGGCAGGAAGGCCGCTGACCGGCGCCGTTACCGGCATAAAGTAACGGAAATCCAAACTTAAATCGGCGGAAGACGCTTTCAGCTTGGTCCGCAAGTCCATTAAGATCAGTTTCAATTCCCGGCCGGAAATGGGTTTATCGCCCCAGGCCACCATAATCTCGAGAAAACGGCTGAGGTGGGTCCCTTTGTAGTGTTCCGGCAGGTTGACCGCAGCCGTAATTTTCCCTAAGATCTGCTGGTAACCCCCGTCCTTCGTGGCGATCAAAAAGGGAAGATGGACATCTTTGACCCCGACCCGTTGAATTTCAATCCCCCGTCCGTCAAAACGGTTTTGTACATCTTCCATGGCAATCTACTTCCCATCCTTAAGCATTGACTTGTTATCTTCTTCCCCTTCTATATTCGCATTTCCGTTTACGCTTCCTTTTTTTTGCCTCCTCTTTTCCACGTATAATGCTTTTTCCTTTGGTAAAAACTCTTAAAGACCGGAAACTAAGGAGGAAGTAGGATGCGGAAGAGTAGGATGTGGAAGAAAGACCGGCGGGTAGTTATTCTTCTCCTGTTCCTTTTGCTCTTGAGCGGGCAGCGTACCCTCGCCGCCCTTCCCTTTAAGATCCAATCCGAATCGGTGGTGCTTATGGAGGCCACGAGCGGGGAGATCCTGGTCGAGAAGGAGAGTAACAAAACCCTGCCTCCGGCCAGTGTCACCAAGATGATGGTGATGCTTTTGGTCATGGAAGCAGTGGATAACGGAGAGATCAAACTCACGGACAAGGTGGTCGCCAGTCCGGAAGCCTGCCGGATGGGGGGCTCCCAAATCTGGTTGGAGCCGGGGGAGGAAATGACCGTCGAGGATCTCATGAAGGCCGTGGGGATTGTCTCCGCCAATGATGCCAGTGTGGCGCTGGCCGAATACATCGCCGGTTCCCATGAGGAATTTGTCAAATTAATGAATAAACGCGCCCAGGAACTGGGCCTCAAAAATACGGCTTACGTCAATGCCACCGGTTTGGCGCCGGACGGCGGCGGACCCGGCAACCTGACTTCCGCTTACGATCAGGCCCTTCTGGCCCGGGAACTTTTGAAACATCCGACGGTACTCAAATGGACCGGCACCTGGATCGACAGCCTCCGGGGGGGTGAATCCTTTCTCCGGAACACCAACAATCTGGTCCGTTTTTACGACGGTTGCGACGGCCTCAAGACCGGATATACCAGCGAAGCCGGTTATTGCCTGGCCGCTACCGCCAAACGGAACGGGGTCCGCCTGATTGCGGTAGTGATGAAGGCGCCCACTTCCGCGGTGCGGAACAGCGAGATCACCAAACTGTTCAATTACGGGTTCAGCCAGTATAAAGCCTTAAAGGTCCTAAAGGCCGGCCAGGTCATCGGGAAAACGAAAGTAATGAAAGGCCTGGTCAATGAGGTGAACCTGGTTGTCCCCGAAGATCTTTTGGTGGTCTTAAAGCGGGAGGTCCAAAGCACCCCGGAGGTACTGGCCCGGATCCCGCCGAAGGTCCGCGCCCCCTTGGCCAAAGGAACCCCAGTGGGGGAAGTAATCGTCAAGATCGATGGGGAAACGAAAGTCACCGCTCCTTTAGTCACTGAAATTGCCGTTGAAGAAAGCGGTTTTTTCCGGTTTCTCTGGCAGATCACCAAGAATGTCCTGGAAGGCTTTTTCCGCTGATTCTTTTTCCGCGCATAACACGCATGTACACCCCCCAAACCGCCCAAGTGGCGGTTTTTCTTTTCCGGTTGACGGCAGGAAAATTTAGTTAAATGCCGAAAAAAGGCAGAAGAGTCTTTGCAGGGGGGTATCCGGTTTGGATTTAAACTTGGAACGCAACGGCCGGGTTTTAACCGTTCAAATTGCCGGGGAACTTGACCTGTCCACCTCACCAGCCTTCCGGGAGCGCATTGAAGCGGAACTCGGTCAAAACCAGGAGATCCAACATTTAATTCTCGACTTCAAAGAGACCAGCTTTATCGATAGTTCCGGTTTGGGGGCCATTCTTGGCCGTTATAAATCGATGGCCCAGCGGAACGGTAAAGTAAGCGCGGTAAATGTTCCCCCTCATCTCCAGCGCCTTTTTGAACTTTCCGGTTTATTAAAGGTGATGGCGATCTATCCTTCCCTTGAGGAAGCACAGAATTAAGATGAAGGAGGCTGGCCAGGGAATGAAAGAAAACTACTTAAAGATCTCCTTTCCCAGTCTGCCCGAGAATGTCAGTCTGGCCCGGGTGATTGTTGCCGCTTTTGCCGCCCAGCTTGATTTTACCTTAAATGAATTGGAAGAAATTAGAGTCGCAACTTCGGAAGCGGTTTCCAATTGTGTCATCCATGCCTACCGGGAAAAAAGCGGGGAGATCCAAATGGAGCTCCAAATTGAGGATGGAGCCTTGAGTATTAAAGTAATTGATGAAGGTTGCGGCATTCAGGATTTGGACCTAGCCAAGACGCCCGCTTATTCCACCGATCCGGAGCGCATGGGGTTGGGACTTGTCTTTATGGAATCCTTCATGGATAAGATGACCATTGAGTCCCAACCCAACCAGGGAACCCGGGTGTTGATGATTAAAAAACCCGAACGGAGTAAAGATAATAATGGCGACCAACCTTGAGGGGCAAGCCGATCCTCATCTCCTCGCCGACGAGGAAACTCTTCTCTTAATAAAAGAGGCGGCCTCCGGTAACCAAGAGGCAAAAGCTATTTTGGTCGAGCGGAATCTTCGGTTGGTAAAGAGCATCGTTGGGCGTTTTACCGGACGGGGCGTGGAATATGATGATCTGGTCCAAATCGGCGCTCTCGGCTTGCTCAAGGCCGTGGAGCGTTTCAACCCCGCGTTAAAGGTTAAATTTTCCACCTATGCCGTCCCGCTGATCATCGGTGAGATCAAACAGTACCTCCGCACTGATGGCACGCTCAAAGTGAGCCGCGGGATCAAGGAAATCGCCCAAAAGGTGATGCACGCGCGTAATGCTTATTTGGCGGAAAATGGGCAAGAACCTACCTTAACCGAGCTGGCCGCCCGTACCGAGTGCAGCCGGGAAGAGATCGCCACTGCCCTGGAAGTGAGTAAACCCCTGTTCTCCCTGCAAGAAGTGGTTTACGAGGAAGAAGGAACTGCCTTAACCTTTGAAGAACAAGTCGGAACCGGAATCGAAGAGAAACTGGTCGAAGACTTCGCCCTCCGCCAAGCCCTCCAGCAACTGGACCCGAGGTTAAGGTTGATTGTCGAAGAACGGTTCTTTGGTGAAAAAACCCAGAGTGAGCTTGCCGCTAAACTGGGAGTCTCCCAGGTCCAGATCAGCCGCTTGGAAAAGGCCGCCCTCGGCCGCCTGCGGGAACTCTTGCACGACTACGACCCAACATAGACGAAGACGAAGCAAAGTAAAAACAGAACCAAATGATCGTAATGGCCGTCAAGGCCATTTTCGCTTTTTCCTGCGGTTGAAAAAGGATTTAATACAGCTGCGCAGAAGTTTAAAAGAAAGCAATTCCCATTAGGCACAGGTTGCGGCGATAAGCGGTCCCCCGAGCAATGAAAGGCAAAGGAGAACAAACCACGGATGTTTTCTTTACGGTTACTCGCGGCGAGCAACCCGGAGGAAATCCGGAAAGAATTCGCCCGGATTGGCGTCTCCCCGGAAGGCGCCGAGATCATGCTGGGAAAAGGCGAATTCATCGTCGTCAAAATCGGTAATCTTTCGGCTCAGGCGGCAAATATTTTAAAACAAGAGATGCTGGCCAAAGGAGGGGAGGTAGCCCTCGGCAAGCAGATGGCTTACCTGGGAGCGGAAAAAGGGGAAGCCATCATCATGGGCACCCGCACCCAATACCAGCGTTTATTAGACATGCTGCCGCGGCAGCCCTTCGGCCTTTCCGCTTTGGCGCAGGACTTAAATCGCCTGTTGCGGGATCTTGACCAAAGACCGTCCCCCCTGACCATTAAAAACCGCTGCTTCGAATGGGGAAAACGGACCTATATCATGGGGATTATCAACCTGACCCCCGACTCCTTCTCGGGGGACGGCCTTTTCGGGCAGGAACACCTCATTACCAAAGTCCTCCGTCAAGCAGAAACGTTTTTCGCCGCCGGAGCCGACTTACTGGATATTGGGGCCGAATCAACCCGGCCGGGGGCCACCCCGGTGAGCGAAGAAGAAGAGAAAGAGCGCCTGCTTCCGGTCTTGGAAATACTGGCTAAAGAAACCCCCCTTCCCATCTCCGTCGATACGTATAAACCGGGGGTCGCCAAAGCCGCCTTGGCGGCCGGGGCCGATGTAATCAACGATATCTGGGGCTTGCAACGGGATCCGGAGATGGCAAAGGTCGTCGCCGCTGCGCAGGCGCCGGTAATTGTCATGCATAACAAAAGCACACCCGGTTATACCGATTTAATGGCGGAAGTGTCTTCCTTTCTCCGCGCCAGTATGGATTTGGCGATTGCCCATGGCCTCCCCCGGGAAAAGATAATCATCGACCCGGGTATTGGCTTCGGCAAATTGCCCGAGGATAACCTGACCATCATCAACCGGTTGGACGAGCTGAAAAGCTTGGGGGCACCCATTCTCCTGGGCGTCTCCAGAAAATCCGTAATCGGCCATGTTTTAAATCTCCCCGTCGACCAGCGCCTGGAAGGAACCTCCGCCACAGTCGCCATCGGGATCTGCCGCGGCGCCGATCTGATCCGGGTGCATGATGTCAAGGAAATGGTACGGGTTGCACGGATGACCGACGCGCTTGTCCGCCGGTGATTATTATATAGAGCGAGCGAAAGAAAAGCAAAAGAAGGGACCGGAGAGGATTTGCCAATTATTGCTGTAGCTTTAGGAACAAACCTGGGTGACCGGGAAGGCCATTTGCAGGCCGCTGCCGAAGTCTTGACCAGCCTTTTATCAGGCGCAGTTTTTTCCCGGATTTATGAAAGCGAACCCGTTGGCTATCTGGACCAGCCCTGGTTTTTAAACCAAGTCTGTCTGGGTGAAACCCAAGAATTACCATTAAACCTTCTCTTCAAATTTAAGGCGTTGGAAAAGGCAAGAGGGCGGACTGCCGGACCCCGGTTTGGTCCCCGCCCTCTTGATTTAGATATATTATTTTACGACCAATGGGTGATGGACTCGTCATTATTAACCATTCCCCATCCCCGTTTGCTGGAGAGGTCCTTTGTGATCGCACCCTTACTCGAGCTTGTTCCCGCGTGGACCGATCCGCGGAGCGGAAAAAGGCTGGCAGAGGTGTGGGCGGCGACCAAGGATCAACTCTCCCGTTGTTTTCCCAAGCCTTAAGGATTGACCCCCTCAAGATTACCGTAACCAGTCTTATTGGTATATACTCACATAAACAGAGGATCATAAGCGAAAGGAGTCTTTTTATTATAATGGAAGTAATTGATCTGCGTAGTGACACGGTAACCAAACCAACGGACGAAATGCGCAAGGCAATGGCCGCCGCCGAAGTGGGAGATGATGTTTATGGTGAAGACCCAACCGTGCGGAAACTGGAGACCATCGCCGCCGAGATGGTCGGGAAAGAAGCCGCCCTTTTTGTCCTCAGCGGGACGATGGGTAATCAAGTGGCGGCGATGACCCATCTGGCCCGGGGAGAAGAGGTCATTTTGGAAGCCGAATCCCACATGTTCTATTATGAGGTGGGCGGGTTAGCCATTTTAAGTGGGGCCCAGACCAGGACAATCCGGGGAGAGAGAGGGTTTATGCCACCGGAACTCATTGCCCAGGCCATCCGGGAAGAGGACATTCACTTCCCCCGCACCGGCCTGCTTTGCCTGGAAAACACCCATAACCGGGCAGGAGGAGCCGTCCTGACCCCGGCGCAAATTGAAGCCATGGCGAAGGTGGCCCATGACCGGGGCATCCCGGTCCATCTGGACGGGGCCCGGATTTTTAATGCCGCCATCGCCCTCGGAATTGACGTCCGGGAGTTAACGGCGCCCGTCGATTCGGTCATGTTTTGCCTCTCCAAAGGGTTAGGCGCGCCGGCCGGTTCCTTACTGGCCGGGACGAAGGAGTTCATCGCGAAAGCACGAAAAAACCGGAAGATCCTGGGCGGAGGGTTACGCCAGGCCGGTATCCTTGCCGCCGCCGGTATTATCGCCCTGGAAAAAATGGTTGGCCGTTTAGCGGAAGATCATTACCTGGCCCGGCTATTGGCGGAAAACCTCGCCAACATCCCAGGATTAACCATCGATCCGGCGGCTTTTCCCACCAACATCCTGATTTGCTCCGTTGCCAAACTTGGGATCAGCGCCCAGCATTTTTCGGCCCTCTTGGCCGAACATGGTATTTTGGCCAACCCGACCTCACCGACGAAGATCCGTTTTGTTACGCATAAAGACGTTTCTGAGAAACAGATCAAAGCCGCCAGTAACATTATTAATCAAATTGTCAAAGCTATAAGGCCGTAAAGGATTGACATATTTTATAAGAGCGCGATATAATTTGTATAGATTAGACAGTTTGTGAAATTCGGAACAAACTCAGCAAAAGGAGGCTATTTTATGAAGTCGTTGGCCGATCTAGAAAAAATTCGGGAAGAAGCCAGACGGATGACTGAACTAAGGGAAGATAAGGCGCATACCAAGGTCACCATCGGGATGGGAACCTGTGGGATAGCTGCAGGGGCCCGTGAGACGATGAAGGCCATGCTTGATGAGATAAATAAAAGAGACCTCTCCGGAGTCACCCTTACACCCACCGGGTGCTTAGGCCTTTGTGAACAGGAGCCCATTGTCGAAGTGGAACTTTCCGGACAACCACGGATCTTTTACGGAAAGGTTACTCCGGAAAAAGCCCGACAAATTGTGACCGATCATATAATGAACAAGAAAATAATTGATGAATGGGTAATTGGGCGGAAGTAAAGCCTCTTCCTACTCTGCCTTTTTAATATTATTATTTCTTTAAAGCAAACCCGGTCGGGTGGCATCGGATCCGCCTCTGTGGAAGGCTCCCTGTCATTTTCCAGGAACCCAAGATGGAGATGGCAAGCAATAATGATGAATTTTAATTTTCTTTTTACCGCCAAAAATCTACATGGGGAACGTCCGGCCGGTGTCGGTAAGGGTTTAGATTCCACAAGCGGAAGCCGTTAGAAATTGTCGAAAGGAAGTGAAGAACCATGGAAATGGTTAAAGTGACCGTCGATGGTCAAACGGTTGAAGTTCCAAAAGGAAGCACGATTTTAGCGGCAGCCAAAAAAGCCGGCATCAAAATCCCGACCCTCTGCTACCATGAGGACTTAAACGTGAAAGCCATGTGCCGGATCTGTGTGGTGGAAGTTGTTGGCGCCCGCACACTGCAATCGGCTTGTTCCCAACCGGTGAGTGACGGTATGGTCATCAATACCAATTCCCCGGCGGTACGCAAAGCCAGAAAAATCAATTTGGAACTTTTATTGTCCAACCACCCGCAAGACTGCTTAAACTGTGTCCGCAACCAGCGCTGCGAGCTACAGGCGTTGGCCGATCAGTTGGGTGTCCGGCAGCAACGTTTCCACTCCAAAACACGGCCGGAATACCAAAAAGACACCTCAACCGCCGCTTTGGTCCGGGATCCGGACAAATGTATCCTTTGCCGGCGGTGTGTGGAAGTCTGTCATGAAGTGCAAAGCGTAGGCGCGATTGCCCCGGCCAACCGCGGGATTAACACCCAGATTTTACCGGCTGGCGGTGTCGATCTGAACGATGTGGCCTGTGTGCAATGCGGCCAGTGTTCCTTGGTATGCCCAGTGGGCGCCATCTACGAGCAGGATCATACCGAGCGGGTTTGGGCGGCCCTGGCTGACCCCGAAAAACATGTGGTGGTGCAGACCGCCCCGGCGATCCGGGTCTCCATCGGGGAGGAAGTTGGCCTGGAACCGGGTGAGGTGACCACCGGCAAGTTAGTTGCCGCCTTAAGGCGCCTAGGTTTTGACCGTGTCTTTGATACGGACTTCTCCGCTGATTTAACCATTATGGAAGAAGGCCATGAGTTTATTGAACGTTTTACCAAGGGCGGAGTTTTACCCATGATTACTTCCTGCAGCCCCGGCTGGATTAAGTTCATTGAACATTTTTACCCCGAATATCTGGACCATCTTTCCACCTGTAAGTCACCGCAACAGATGTTTGGCGCCGTGGCGAAGACATACTATGCGCAAAAAGCCGGACTCGATCCGAAGAACATCTATGTGGTTTCAATCATGCCTTGCACCGCCAAGAAATTCGAATGCGGACGGCCGGAGATGTCCGCCTCGGGTTATCCGGATGTGGATGCCGTCCTCACCACCCGTGAACTGGGGAAGATGCTCCGGCAGGCCGGTATCGTCTTCAGCGAACTTCCCGAAGAGGAATATGATGATCCCTTTGGGATCACTACGGGCGCCGGTGTCATCTTTGGCGCCAGCGGCGGTGTGATGGAAGCCGCCCTCCGGACTGTCTACGAAGTGGTCACCAAAGAGACGCTGCCCTCTGTCGACTTTACCGCCGTCCGGGGGTTGGAAGGGATAAAAGAAGCGGAAATCGACTTAAAAGGGACCAAGGTCAAAGTGGCCGTGGCCAACGGGTTAGGCAATGCCCGTAAATTGATGGAACTGATTAAAGCGGGTAAGGCCGATTACCATTTCATTGAGATTATGTGCTGCCCCGGCGGGTGTATCGGCGGGGGCGGACAGCCTATCCCCACCACCAACGCCATCCGGAAGAAACGGATGGAAGCCATCTATAAGGCCGATGCCGGTCTCCCGCTGCGGAAATCCCATGAAAATCCGGCCATTAAAACTCTTTATGAGGAATTTCTGGGCAAGCCGTTGGGGGAGAAGAGCCATCAGTTGCTCCATACCCATTATACCAAGCGGGGTAAGTATCCCCAAAAATCAGCCTGTTAATCTCTGGTCAAAAAACCCGGTTGTCCTTGCGACAACCGGGTTTTTTACCAACAAGAACAATAATTATTAAGGCAAAGAAATGGAACGACGGGTTGTAATAGTCTTAATATTTTTTGACACCGGGATTAACTTATGTTATAATTGGCGAAAATATCCAATAATGGGGCGATGAGCATCATTAAGTACGGAACAAAAGAAAAAAAGCGCCGAAGCTTAGTAAGTTCAAAGCGTTGAGGAATAACTTCTTCCTCATCAAGTTGGTTTGGACCATCGAACCAAAACGGATCTTTCTTGAATTCTTCAAAAATGGCTTTTCCTATGCTTCCTGGGTCTTTTATAGTGTGTTCTTTGTCCGTTATCTCTTTGGCGCAATCGAACAGGGTAAAGAATTCCGGGCGGTGGCGACCTTTGTGGTCGCCACCATCGCCGTGGTGATGCTCCTCGACTTTTGGATGAACCTTCCAGCGCTTTGGATCCCATCAGCGAGTATAACCTGAATAAAACCATGTTTGATGCAGCCAAAGATAAAACCGTCATCTTTATCTTCCACCGTCTTTCCACCACCCGGATGGCGGACCGGATCTATATGTTGGAGGACGGCCGGATTATCGAAGAGGGCACTCATGAAGAGTTAATGGCATTAAATGGGAAATATGCCGAAATGTTTAATCTCCAAGCTGAAAAGTACCGAATCGCGGCCGGGGTCTAGCAGCCTAGACGCGGACCGGCGGCATTGCCCGGGAGGGGAAGGTTGTCTCCCTTCATTTTTCTTCCGTTAAAAATTAAAAGCGAAATACTATTGACTTGTCGAAAATTTTAAGTTATAATAGATTTTGCTTTGGGGGGGTAGCCCAGTTGGTTAGAGCGCTACGTTGACATCGTAGAGGTCAGCGGTTCGACCCCGCTCCTCCCCACCATATAAAAAATCTAAGCAGGTAAGGACCTGCTTTTTTTTGACCCCGGAATCAGTTTATCCCGCTGTTAGGATAATTTTTGCCGTCGTTAAGTACTTGTAAACGCAGAGGGCTTATGCTATAATGTTAATAGATGGCGGGCATTTCGAACCAGAATAATGGAAGGGGAGGGGTTTTATGATCCTTTCCGCAGAGTTTTTCTGGAGACTATTTGAGATTACCGGGTCAATTACAGCCTACTTGTTATATAAGGAATTAATTAATCTTAATTAAGGAAAGACGAGGAAGGAAAAGAGTAACCGCACCGAACGGTACAGGGAGGAATGGTTAATTGAGAACATTCCCCGGGAAGGCGGTTGAAGTTCGTTCTGGAGTCGCTGGCTGAACAGGAGAGTAGGCCATGCCGGTTTCCACCGTTACCGGAAAAGATCCTTGCCAGCAAGGATCTGCAGAGTAGAGTCGGTTTTGACTAAGATGGGTGGTACCGCGGAAGTAACCTTTCGTCCCTATGGTGGGCGAAAGGTTTTATTTTACATATTATTTCACAGATCCAGGAAGGAGGTTAATCGTTTATCGATGCAAGATGAACTGAAAACCATTGAGGAACAAGCCCTCAAAGAGATTGAAAATGCCGCTTCCTCTCAGCAACTGGGGGAAATCCGGCTGAAGTATTTCGGGAAAAAAGGGGTGGTGACCCAGTATTCCCGAACGTTGGGCACCCTTTCTCCGGAGGAACGGCCTGTCGTCGGCAAACTCATCAACGACCTGCGCAGCCGTTTAGAAGAAGCTTTGGCCGGCCGCCAGCAAGAGCTGGAAAATTTGGAGGTCGCCGCCAAGTTTGAACGGGAAAGGCTGGATGTGGAACTGCCGGGCCGCAAACCCCGGCGAGGCCATCCCCATCCGCTTCAGCTGATTATTGACGAGATTACCATGGCCTTTTTGGGGATGGGCTTTTCGGTGGCGGAAGGGCCCGAGGTGGAATTGGACTTCTACAATTTTGAAGCCCTGAATATTCCACCCGAACATCCCGCCCGGGAGATGCATGATTCTTTATACATCACCGATAAGATCCTCTTACGGACCCATACTTCTCCCGTCCAGATCCGGACCATGGAAAAACTCTACCCCAATCCGGTGCGGATTATTGCCCCGGGACGGGTTTACCGCCGGGATGCCCTGGATGCCACCCATTCGCCCATTTTCCACCAGATCGAAGGACTGCTGGTGGACAAAGGAGTGACCTTTGGCGATTTAAAAGGAGTGCTCACCGTCTTCGTCCGGAAGTTTTTCGGCGAAGACCGGCAGATCCGTTTTAGACCGAGCTTTTTCCCGTTCACCGAACCCAGTACCGAAGTGGATGTTTCTTGTGTTTGCCGGGGCCAGGGTTGCCGGATCTGTAAAAACACCGGCTGGATTGAGATCCTTGGCGCCGGATCGGTCCATCCGAAAGTGCTGGCCATGGCCAAATATGATCCGGAAGTCTATTCCGGCTTTGCCTTCGGCATGGGAGTGGAACGCATCGCCATGCTCCGCTACGGAATTAGTGATATTCGTCAATTCTACGAGAATGACTTCCGTTTGCTCAGTCAATTTCACTAGGGGGGAATAAGGATTGCGCGTCTCATACAACTGGCTACGGGAATATGTCCCGCTTGAACAGAGCCCGACCGAACTGGCGGAAATCCTGACCATGGCCGGGCTTGAGGTCGAAGAGATAATCAATTTAGGGGACCTTTACCGCTCCTTAAAGCTTGGACAAGTGGTCTCCATTACGCCCCATCCGCAGGCCAACAAACTTTCAGTCTGCCGGATCCGGTTAAACGACGGAGAAGTGAACATCATCACCGCCGCGACCAACTTAAAGCCGGGTGATATTGTCCCCCTTGCCTTGCCCGGTTCCCGGCTGCCGGACGGGAAAACCATTCAGCCCGTGGAATTCCACGGGATTGTGTCCGAGGGGATGCTCTGCTCCGAAGAAGAACTGGGGCTTGCCCGCCACTCGGAAGGAATCATGGTTTTACCTGCCGGCACCGATTTAAAAGCCGATCTCCCGACCGTGCTGGGCTTAGACGATTACGTGCTTGTTTTCGAACTAACCCCCAACCGGGCCGACTGTTACGGCATGCTCAACGTGGCCCGGGAAGTGGCGGCCCTCACCAACACCAAAATTAAGCTACCGTCTTTCTCCGTCCAGGAAGGAGAAGAGCCCATCGGGGACTTAGCCACCGTGGAAGTGGTTAATCCGGAACTGGCGCCCCGTTACGCCGGCCGGGTCCTTCTCGATGTGCGGGTTGGCGAATCACCTTTATGGTTAAAAACCCGCCTCCTCGCTGCCGGGATGCGCCCCATCAACAACCTGGTCGACCTGACCAACTATGTCATGTTGGAGTATAACCAGCCATTGCACGCCTTCGATCTGAACCAGATGGCCAGCGGGAAAATCGTGGTCCGTTCAGCCCGGCTGGATGAGTCCATCAAAACGTTGGATGGGGAAGAAAGAAAGCTCCATCCCGGACAACTGGTGATCGCCGATGCGGAGCGCGCCCAGTGTATTGCCGGGGTGATGGGGGGCTTCGATAGTGAGGTAACCGCCTCCACCCGGAAGATCTTTCTGGAATCCGCTTATTTCACACCCGTTTGCATCAGGCGTACCGCCCAGGAATTGGCCATCCAGTCGGAGGCGGCCATCCGCTTCGGCAAAGGACTGGACCCGGCAACGGTACCCCAGGCCTTGGACCGCGTCGCCTATTTTGCCCAACAATTAGGGGTCGCCCGGATCGCCAAAGGGGTCATCGATCAAAATACCATACCGGCGGCAACCCGGAAAATCTGGTTCCGGCCGGAGCGAATCAACGCCTTGCTCGGCACAGAGTTGGAAACCGGCTACATCCGGGAAATCTTCCAACGGCTCGACTTTAAAATGGAGGAGAACGGTACCGACGGGAAAACCTATGTCCTGCCTCCTTCCTACCGTTTGGACATCGAAAACGAGGCGGATCTGGCGGAAGAAGTAGCCAGGATTTACGGATATAATGAAATCCCGGCCACTTACCACGCCGCCCAGGTCATCGGCAAACTCACCCCGGAGCAAGAATTCACGGCCAAGACCAGAAAAATTCTCCAGGGTTTAGGCTTAAGCGAGATTATCACCTACAGTTTTCACGGGGAAAAGATGTTTGACCGCCTGCACATCCCGGCTGGACATCCGTTGCGCCAAGCGGTAAGGATGAAGGTGCCCTTGAGTGAAGAGGGCTCCCTGATGCGAACCACCCTGTTAGCAGGTGTCTTGGAGACACTGAGTTATAACGCCAGCCGGAACCGGCATGATCTCCAGGTTTTCGAAATCGCCCATGTTTATCATCCCAAGGCCAGGAACGACGAATTACCTGACGAACCCTTACATCTGGCCGGCGGACTGAGCGGACGACTGGAGGAACCCGGCTGGAACCAGAGCGACCGGGAAGTTGATTTTTACGATGGAAAAGGTGTGCTCGAAACCCTCCTCTCCCATTTGCGGGTCAAGGGAGTGAGTTACCGCCGGGGCGAACATCCGGCCATGCATCCGGGACGGACCGCCCTCATTACCGCTGCCGGCAGGCAAATCGGGTTTGTCGGTGAAATCCACCCGGCAGTCAAAAAAGAGTTTAACCTGACGGCTCCGGTCGTTCTTTTTGAGCTGAATCTGACCGAGTTATGGCAAGCGGCCGAGAAAGAGGTAATCTATGTCACGCCTTTGCCCAAATTCCCTCCCATCCTGCGGGATTTGGCCTTCTTGGTACCGGAGAAAGTACCAGCCCAAGACCTGATTAACCTTTTCCACGAAGTAAGCGGTGATAAATTGGAGGTGGTAAACTTATTCGATGTTTACCAGGGCGATAAAATTCCTTCCGGTTACCGGAGTTTAGCCTTTTCCTTGACCTTCCGCCTTCCCGACCGCACTTTACAAGATGAAGAGGTTAATACGGTTATGGAAAAGATCGTCAAAGCAGCCGCCGAGCGTTACCAGGCCCAACTCCGGGCTTAAGAACCGGGAAAGGTAATTGGTTTTCAGATAAAAATATGAGCTCAAACCTGTAAAGTAAAAACCACCCGAAGCACGGGTGGTTTTTTGTCGTCAATCACGAGGCAAAATTGGATAAATTTATTTATTATTCGGTTATCTTCGAGATGAAGAAGTTACGGGAAAAAGTCGATGGTTATAGTGAACATAATCGAGGGGGCATTGGGATGGGTTTAAAAAACCTGGCCACTAGCTGGGCGAAAACACTGGCGCAAATGGCAGGCGAAAAGGATCCTTATAAAGTAGCCTTGGCCCGGTACATGGTGGAAAGTCTACTCTCCATGCTGCTTTCCCTCTTTTTCATCCTGATTTTCGGTTTGATTTTCGGTCTTTTAAAACCGGCTCTTTTGATTACTATCGTAGTTGCCGTTTTAAAAAGCTTTATGGGCGGGTTACACCTTAAGACCCCGCTCCGCTGCGCCCTGACGGGCGGGGTAATGACCATTCTCCTCAGTTATCTTGCCCAATGTTTGCCTTTCCACCGGATCCCGAAACTCGTCCAACTGTGGATCTTTGTCTTCCTGGTCTTCATCGTTTGGAAGCAAGCCCCCCTTGAAGCCAAGGGAAAACCGTTAACCGGCAAGCAGAAGAAAATTTTGGCCCGCTACTCCCGGCTGCTTATTCTGCTGATTTCCTTTATTTGTTGGGGATGGCCCCAAGGTTTCGCTATAAATGAACTTTTCTATGGCACAGTTTTCCAGGTCTTAAACCTGACCAAACCTTTAGCCCTGGCTTTGGCCTTCCTGGATCAGGTTTTGGACCGGGGATATAACAGGTTTCAGGGAATTTATCCAAATTTAAAATGAAAGGAGGTCTTGTCCATGAAAAAACGGATTTGTTCGGCGTTGTTGTCGATCCTGGCACTCCTGGCGAGTTGCAGCCTGTGTTCGGCGTGTTGGTTTGTCTGGTATCAGCCAGAAGCCCCGGAAAAGCAATAAAGATCTTTTGAAAGAACTGATTATTTTCCTATACTTAAGCGGACGTATGTTTAAAACATGCGTCCGCTCTTTAACATTAATTTAGCTTTTAAGGTAGGTGCGAAAATCTTTGCCAAAACAAGTAATACTGGATCTCTTAAACAATAAACATTTTTTGCTCTTTTTTTTGATAGCCTGTGTTTATTTATTTAACTGGACGGTAATTCTTAAGTTAGGCCTTATTATACAAAGATTTTCTATAAAGACAAAGAAAGTAATTTTTCCATGGGCTTTAATTGGTGTCCTTTACAGTTTTTTTGGGAAACTAATCATCGCTGATTATGTCTATATCTTGGGAGCGTTGATATTGTTATCGGTTTTATTATGGGGTATTACTAAAGTACAATTTAGTAAAGTAATTTTTTCCGCATTAATGTCTTTACTAATAGCAATCTTTAGTTTCTTATTATTCGGACAAATTTTACTTATTAACGATAACTTCAGAACAATCATGTTTGATCCTTTGGGTATTTTAGTCGGTAGTTTGTTGGAATCAATTTTACCTTTTCTTTTTGTTTTTATTTATAGTCAAAAGACCATTATAGAGAAGGATAAATTTTCCTTTCCTTATTCATTCTTTAATATCTTTCTTTTACTAATCTTATACTCCATGTTTGCCATAGTTTTCCAGTGGCTTGCTTATTATCAATACTTAATCATTTGGCAAGTAATATTAATCGAATTTATTCTTATTTGTCTCACGTTTGTTGTATTAATTTATATCCGCTATATTAATCGACTTCAACGACAAAAAAACGAAGAAAACCATAGCAGTTATCTGTTAGGAACAATCCTCTCCAAACAACGGGAATACCGGAATTTTTTCCAAGTGATCCGCGCCATGGCGGAAAAGGACAAAAACCAAAAGATTGTGGATTACATTGACAACATCCTGGCCGATATGTCCCTCGTTGAAGAGTGCAATGGGGTTAACCCCATTTTTGCCGCTTGTCAAGTTGCCGAACAGATAAAAGCCAAAGAAAAAGGGGTTAAAGTTTCTACCATCACCAAATCGACGCTAAGCAATTTAAAGGAGCCGATTAAGGTATATGATATTTTCAAAGATTTACTCCAGTTTTTCATTGCTTATGAAGAACAGGTTTTCGACGATGAACATCTGATCAACGTTGAAATTGATGAAACGGATCAAGAATATATCTTTAAAATTATCCGGAAAAACGGAAGGGAAGAGGCAAGAGCAGAGCTTAAAACTTTATCCGCTCCGCCGGAAGGGGAAGGTACACTGAAGCAAATTGCCAAACGCATCGGAAAACTCCGGGGAAAAGTTTATTTCTTATACGAGGAGGATGATTTAAGAGGCTGTTTGTTTAAAGTGGCGAAGACAAGACCCATTAATTTCCTATTTCCGGTTTAATTCTGGAACCCCACTCCTACCTAAGCAGGAGTTCCTTTTTTATTGTCTAATATATAAAGGATAACATTCAAGGGAGTGACCTCCGGTGTTAACCCCAAAGGTCAAAGAGGAAACCCTCAACCGGGTAACCATCAAAATCATGGGGGACGAATATACCGTGGTGGGGCCGGAGTCACCGGAGTACATTCACCATCTGGTTGAAACCATCCAAACGAAGATTGATGCCATTCAAAAAGCTCATGGTGATGCCAAGTTATCCAAAACCCAGCTGGCTATTTTGGTCGCCTTACAGATTACGGATGAATTGGAAAAGCTTCGCATAGATCATGAGAATCTGGAGAAATTAATACAAGCAGCCAAATAGGACTGGGCAACCGGAGGAAAGACGATGAACCTGGACCTCACCTTTTTAGACTGGGCAATCATCATCTCTTTACTTATCTTTACCTACCGCGGTTTTCGTCATGGGTTTGTTCAACAATTGTTGGGCATGCTCGGTTCCGTGGTGGCCGTTGTTGCTGCCTTTTACTTTTACGAGAAACTGGGAACCATCTTGGCCAACTGGCTCCATATCTCCCAAAACCTCGCCGGAATTCTCGGGTTCATTCTGATTCTGATTGGGATTAGCGCCGCAGTCGGACTTAGCGGGAAAAAGTGGAAAAAAGTCACCGATAATTCTTCCCTTTCCACACTGGATGGCATCATCGGGGCGGTCTTTGGCGCCTTTAAAGTACTAATTGTCTGGGTTTTAATTCTCTTGGTCCTTTCTTCTTTGCCCTGGGAATTTGTACAAACCCCACTGCTGGAATCAACCCTTGCCCGGGATGTTTTAAAATTGGCCCCTTGCTTTTATTTCCTCCAAGAACGGGCTTTACCGGCCGATGTGCCCCGGCTTTATTTAACACCGGAGGGCATCCAGTTCCGAAAGGTCAAATACGTAGATTTAGATGGGAGCACCTGTATTGCCTGTGGGGGAGAGGTTCGTTATCTGGGGATGGCCAAACAAGGCCTTTTTTATTTTCCCCTCTTCGAATGTACGGTTTGCGGTCGCCGCAGTGACGGCTGTCAAACCTTTGAAGGGTTTCATCTGTTTTATGGCCGTTGTCCCTGGGATGCCCGGACTTTTCCCAACGGGACCAAATGTGAAATCTGGAACGGGCAAACGCCGGTTTTCCCGGCCACCATCTGTCCGGTTTGTGGAAAAAGGAATGTCAGCTCCTTTTAAAACCGGAGGGTGGGGGAGGGAACGCCGGTAAAAAGAGAAACAAGTAAAAAGAGTGAAACACGCGAAGGTAAAGTGAGGAACAATGAAAAACAGCGAGTTTGTCCTGCCGGAATTGCTTGCCCCGGCCGGTGACTGGGATACGTTAAAAGTAGGGGTCGCCGCCGGGGCGGATGCGGTGTATGTGGGGGGAAAACAGTTCAACGCGCGGCAGTTTGCCCCCAATTTCGACCATGAGGAGTTGGCGAAAGCCGCCGATTATCTCCATCTGCGGGGCCGGAAATTGTATGTTACCGTCAATACCCTGATAAAACAGGAGGAAATTGATGGTTTCCTTGAATATATCAACTATTTATCACAAATAGGCGCCGATGCGGTAATTCTTCAGGATCTGGGAGCGCTCTATTTGGTACGTACTTACTGGCCCCATTTACCGGTGCATGCCAGTACCCAAATGACCGTCCATGATGGCGCGGGAGTCCGTTTCCTCCAAGACCTGGGGGTAGAACGGGTTATTCTCGCCCGGGAACTCAGTTGGGAAGAGATTAAAGCCATCCATGAAGAAAGTAGCGTCCAGCTTGAAGTCTTTGTCCACGGCGCTCTTTGTGTCGCTTATTCCGGCGCCTGTCTCTTCAGCAGTCTGGTCGGGGGCCGCAGCGGGAACCGGGGGCGCTGTGCCCAACCCTGCCGACTGACCTATACCTTATTCCAGGACAAGAAAGACGGAAACCCGGTGGCCGTCTCCGACCGGGAAAAACACTTGCTATCCCCCAAGGATCTGGCGTTGATTACAGCGCTTCCTCAATTAATCGCCGCCGGGGTCAGCTCTTTAAAGATTGAAGGCCGGATGAAAGGAGCGGAATATGTCGGTACGGTGGTCGGTACTTACCGGAAAGCTTTGGACCGCTATGCCGAAGACCCCGCTCATTTCCAGGTCTCCCCGGAAGAACAGAAAGCCCTGGCCACTGTTTTTAACCGCGGCTTCTCCTCCGGCTACTTTCTCGGGGATCTGGGCCCGGCTTTGATGAGTCCCGACCGTCCCAACAACCGGGGGCGTTATATCGGCCGGGTCAAAACCTACGACGAAAAAAGAAAAAAATGCCTGCTGAAGTTGGAAGAAAACCTGGCTGCAGGCGACGGCGTGGAGATCTGGGTCAAAGTCGGCGGTCGGGTCGGGACCATCGTTGAAGATCTGACCGTAAACGGCAAAAAAGTGGAACAAGCCCCGGCGGGGGCGGAAGCCTGGTTTGCCCTGCCCGAACCGGTGAAACCGGGAGACCGGGTTTTTCTGACGTCTTCACGGCATTTAAATCAAAAAATCCAGGAAATGATGAGAAATGATTATCCCGGAGGCAAACTCCCTTGCACCTTACGGGTAAGCGTGAAACCGGGCGAAGCTCTTCTTTTCGAGATGGAAGCCCTGGACACTAAAGTAACGGTCCGCTCGGCGGAAAAAGCGCAAGTGGCGGCCAAACGCCCCTTAACGGAGGAAACCTTAAAAAATCACCTTACCAGACTGGGGGACACCCCTTTCCGTGTGGACGGTTTTACCGCCACGATCGAAGGCGAGCCGATGCTTCCCTTCAGCCAACTGAACCAGGTCCGCCGGGAAGCGGTTGACCTCCTGAGCCAAAAAATCCTGGCCGCCCACCACCGGCCCCCCCTTGACCTTAGAATGACCAACCGGAAAGCCCAAACGCCAAATACTGCCCACAAACGCTCCGGTCCTTCTTTCTTAACGGTGTTTGCCGGCAACCTCGACCTTTTAAAGGTGGCTTTAAACGCCGGGGTCCCCCGGGTCATCTTTGGGGGCGAAAGTTTCACCCCCGGTTTCCAGTGGACCGGCGACCACCTGGCGGAGGGAATGGATCTGGCCCGCCGGTATGGCGCCCGGGCGGTGATCGCATTGCCCAGGATTACCCGGGAGCGGGAGAAAAACCAGGTCCGTGCATTCCTCCGGTCCAGCCAGGCTTTGCGCCCGGATGGTCTTCTCGTCTCCCATTTGGGCAGTTGGCAAATGGTCCTTGACGAATCCGACTTACCGGTCTACGCCAATTATCCCTTCCATTTTTTTAATAGTTACACCTTAAAAATTTTTGATCCACAACGCCTTAAGGGGGTTACCCTTTCACCCGAACTGAACAAGGGGGAAATTTTGACCTTACTCAACTGCCCGGAATTTGACCAACTCGAAGTGGAGCTCATCGTCTTCGGTGCCCTCGAATTGATGGTCTCCCAGTTTTGTCCGGTCGGAACCTGGGTCGGGCAAAAGCCCCCCCGAAGCTGTCCGCACCCTTGCCGGCAAGGCCCATATTTCTTGCGGGACCGCAAAGCCGTGGATTTTCCAGTGATTGTCGATGATTTCTGCCGGATGCATTTACTCAACAGCAAGTACCTTTCCTTACTCCGGGAATTTCCGCTTCTTGGTGAGAAGCGGTTAAGTTTACGCCTGGAGTTACGCCACCAAAACCCGGAACTGGCTGCCCAGGTCATTAACCTTTTCCAAAAGGCGCTCACCACCGGCGAAAGCGGGGAAGAGCAGTCCGCTTTGGAAACCGTTCTAGGACGGGGATTGACCAGAGGCCATTTTTACCGTGGAGTTGAATAATAATGATTTACACATCTTTTGAACTATGATAAAATTATGCTATAGTTTACGGCGGAAAGCCTAAACTGTAGTGAACGCCACCCCTTTCTGGGATGACCGTTACCTCCGGCGGTTTTCTCGGATTGGAAGGCGAGGACGAATAACAAGGAGGTGAAACCCAGTGCTAACGCTCGAAAAGAAAGCGGAAATCATTCAGAAATACCGTCTTCACGAAGGTGATACCGGCTCACCCGAGGTGCAAATCGCGATTCTGACCGAGAGAATCAATTACCTCACCGAGCACTTGAAGGTCCACAAAAAGGATCATCATTCGCGCCGGGGCTTGTTAAAAATGGTCGGACAGCGGAGAGGTTTATTAAATTACCTCTACAAGAAAGACATTCAACGGTACCGTTCGATCATTGACCGTCTTGGGTTACGCAAATAAAGAAAGAAGCGGGGCTACCCGCTTTTCTTTCTGTTTTGGTCATAATAAATAAAAACTGAATACCATGTCTCCGGAGGATCCGGGACAGGGTAGAAAGGGGGTTTTTTTTATTGAAAACATACCGTATGGACTTGGCCGGACGCCCTTTAATTATTGAAATTGGCAAAGTAGCCAAACAAGCCAATGGTGCGGCCCTGGTCAGGTACGGAGACACAGTTGTCCTGGTTACTGCTGTAGTCTCACCCCAACCCCGCGAAGGGATTGATTTTTTCCCGCTTCTGGTGGACTATGAAGAAAGGCTCTACGCCGTCGGTAAAATCCCCGGCAGCTTTCTCCGGCGGGAAGGACGTCCGAGCGAAAGCGCCATCCTGGCCGCCCGGACCATCGACCGGCCAATCCGGCCTTTATTCCCCAAAGGGTTCCGGAATGATGTCCAGATCGTCGCCACCGTCTTGTCGGTGGATCCGGACAACCCCACCGATACCACGGCGATGATTGGCGCTTCCATTGCCCTCTCCATCTCCGAAATTCCCTTCCAGGGACCAATCGCCGGCTTGCATGTAGGGCGGGTTGACGGCAAATTGATCATCAATCCCACCCAAAAGCAAGCGGAACAGAGCGACATGGACATCATTGTCGCGGGGACCAAAGACGCCATTATGATGGTGGAAGCCGGCGCGAAAGAAGTTCCCGAAGAGGAGATCCTGGAAGCCATCCTCTTTGGCCATGAAGAAATTAAAAAGCTCGTCGCTTTCCAGGAAACGATCAAAGCCGAAATTGGCAAACCTCCCATCCCGGTGGAACCCTACGCCCCCGATCCGGAGATTGTGGTGGCCGTCAAGGAATATTGCGCCGACAAACTGAAGGAAGCCTTAAGAACCGGTGAAAAACAGGAAAGGGAAGCCCGGGTGGATCAACTCAAAGAAGAAACCCATCAGTACCTTGCGGAGCAATTAGGGGAAGAAACCTACGCAGAAAAAGCCCGGGATATTAGCGAAGCCCTTGACGACCTCATCAAGGAAGAAGTCCGACGGATGATTGTGGAAGAAAACATCCGGGTGGACGGGCGTGCTTTAGACGAAATCCGTCCCATCAGTTGCGAAGTGGGCATTTTACCCCGCGCCCATGGTTCCGGCCTCTTCACCCGGGGACAAACCCAGGTGCTCTCCGTCGTCACGTTAGGACGGGCCAGCGATGAACAGATCCTGGACGGTTTGGATGACGAGGACACCAAACGCTACATCCACCACTATAATTTCCCCGGCTTTAGTGTGGGCGAAGTCCGGCCGGTCCGCGGACCCGGTCGCCGGGAGATTGGCCACGGTGCTTTGGCTGAACGGGCGCTCGTTCCAATGATTCCCCCGGAAGAAGAATTTCCCTACACCATCCGGGTGGTTTCGGAAGTCCTGGAGTCCAACGGTTCAACTTCCCAGGCCAGTATCTGCGGAAGTACCTTAGCCCTCATGGATGCGGGGGTCCCCATTAAAAAACCGGTGGCCGGAGTAGCGATGGGGTTGGTCAAATACGGGGATCAAATCCGTGTCCTCACCGACATCCAAGGTTTGGAAGACCATCTGGGTGACATGGACTTCAAAGTAGCTGGGACGAAAGACGGCGTCACCGCCATTCAAATGGATATCAAGATTTCCGGGATCACCAAAGAAATCCTCCAGCAAGCCCTGATCCAGGCCAGAAAGGGACGCTTGTTTATCCTTGACAAGATGTTGGCCGTGATTGACAAACCCCGGGCTGAACTCTCACCCTACGCACCACGGATGATCACCTTTGAAATTGATCCGGACAAGATCCGTGATGTCATTGGGCCTGGCGGGAAAATGATCCGGAAGATCATTGACGAAACCGGTGTCGATATCGACATTGAAGATGACGGCCGCGTCTTTATCACCTCAGTGGACAAGGAAGCCGGTGAAAAGGCGAAAGCCATTATTGAACGGCTCACCAGTGATGTGGAGGTCGGCAAAACCTATCTGGGCAAAGTGGTGCGAATCATGAATTTTGGCGCCTTTGTCGAAATCTTGCCCGGCAAGGAAGGCTTAGTCCACATCTCCCAACTGGCGAAAGAACGGGTGGCTAAAGTCGAAGATGTGGTCCAAGTCGGGGACGAGATTCTCGTCAAAGTCATTGAAATTGATAAACTGGGACGGATTAATCTCTCCCGTAAAGCACTCCTCCTCGAGCAGGAGCGGAGTTAACCGGGAACCGAGAGGAAATTCTCGGTTCTTATTTTTTATTCACGAACGGACAAAATCCTTTCATATACTGTTTTAAGAGCAAAAAAGAGGAGGAAGAATGATGACCCCCCTTTTCCGCCTGCACCGGTACGGACGGATTCTGCTGCTGGGGATCACCTTTGTTTCCCTGGTTAAATGCTTAATATTCCCCAATGCGCTGGATGTTTTGATTTTGGTGGGGTTGCTTCTGCTTACGGTTCTCGTCCTCCTGAACAACAGCCTCTAAACTTGTTTTTTTTGCCTGTTATCTGGTAATATATGGCAATTTTCCTTTTTTTAATTATAGCTCTTGACAAATCAAGTAAATTGGGGCATGATGGATAATACAGAGACAAAGTGGAGTGAAGTGGAGCAAAATGGAGAAGAGGGTGAAACGGTCTTGTTTATGGGGGAATTCCAGCATTCCCTGGACGATAAGGGGCGCCTGATTATCCCCGCCAAACTAAGGGAAGGACTGGGAGAGAAGTTTATTCTCACCCGTGGACTCGACCGTTGTCTTTTTGTTTACCCTCTATCCGAGTGGGAAAATATAGAAGAAAGAATGAAAACCTTACCGACAACCCAGGCTGATGCCCGCGCCTTTGTCCGGATGTTCTTTTCGGGAGCCATTGAGTGTGAACCGGACAAGCAATGGCGGATCACAATTCCGCCCAATCTCCGCGCCCATGCCCGGATCGATAAAGACCTTTACATTCTTGGAGTCTCCACCCGGATCGAGATCTGGGCCCGGGAAGTTTGGGAAGAATACTCGGCACAGGCGGAGGATTCCTACGAAGCTTTGGCCGAAAAAATTGTCGGGATTGGGATTTAGGATGATAGCCCATGGAAGAAATCAGACACCTGCCGGTGATGCCAAAGGAAGTTTTGCATTACCTTAACCCGCAACCGGGGGAAGTTATGGTCGACGGGACGATTGGTTTAGGGGGACATGCCAAGTTAATCGCCGCCCGTCTGGGCGCCACCGGAGTTATCATCGGGATTGATCAAGACCCCGCCGCCCTGGCCCTTGCCCGGGAAAATCTGGCTTTTTTCCCCGGAAAACTGATGCTCTTTCATGATAATTACCGCAATCTCGGCTCCATCCTCCGGCAAACCTGTCCCGGGGGAATTGACGGTTTGCTTTTGGATCTGGGCGTCTCTTCGCTCCAGCTTGACACCGGAGAAAGGGGGTTCTCCTACCAACAGGATGCCCCTTTGGATATGCGGATGAATCCAAAGCAAGACTTTTCCGCCGCGGATCTGGTTAATACTTATTCGCAAGAGGAATTGACCCGTATTATCCGGGAGTATGGTGAAGAACGTTGGGCCGGCCGCATCGCCCGCTTTATCGTGGAAGCAAGGACCAAACGGCCTTTGGTCACCACCGGTCAGCTGGTGGAGGTGATCAAAGCAGCCATTCCGGCCGGTGCCCGCCGGACAGGCCCCCATCCGGCCCGCCGCACTTTTCAGGCCATCCGGATTGCGGTCAACCGGGAATTGGAGGCGCTCAAGGAAGGCCTGGAGGCAGGTATCTCCGTTTTACAACCGGGAGGGCGGATTGTGGTCATTAGCTTCCATTCTTTGGAAGACCGGATTGTCAAAACCGTCTTCCGGGAGCGGGCCAAAACCTGTCATTGTCCGCCCGGACTTCCGATCTGCCAGTGCGGGGGCGAACCGGAGCTGCAAATCTTAACCCCCCATCCGGTCCTGCCCACCGCTGAAGAATGCCGGAACAATCCGCGCAGCAGAAGCGCCAAACTGCGCGCCGCTTGTAAACTGGTCTAGGTCAGGAAAGGAGAGCATAGAAATGGTAAGGGCGAGTGTCAATAAAGTGACGCCGGAATCGTCAGCCCCGTTACGATCCAGAAAAGTAAAACGGAAGGTTCTTAATATAGGAAAAATCCGGAGATCTCTCTATGTGGGCGGACTTCTCGTTTTATTGACGATGGCCAATGCTTCCATCCAGGCTTTGGTGGCCCAAACCCAGTACCGGCTGGCCAATATCCAAAATGATTTGAAAACGGTGGATCAACAAATTGGCTGGCTCCAGTGGGAACTGGTTAGCCGGGTTTCCCTGCAGCAAGCGGAGGAATTAGCAGCCAAGGACAGGACGGAAGTTTACAAAAAGGCGCCGGCGGATTCCTTAACTCATGCCAGCACCAAACTAGTCCTTCCTCCCTCCATTTTACTGGCTGATCCTTCAGCGGTTACGGAAGAAATAACAATCACGGCCAAGCTCCATAATTGGTTCTCTGGCCTCGGGCGCACCTTGGCCAAAGGAGCGTCCGCCAAGTGATTTGATAGGGGGTACCCGGGTTGCCCGGACTAAATCCATTTTCCATCAGAAAAAGAACGACCTTACTCCTATTATGCATTTTTGGCGTAGTAGGAATCCTGACAGGTCGTCTTTTCTATATTCAAGGAATTAAGGCCAATTACTACCAAAACTTGGCCGAGGACCAAAGATTGCGGGATATCCGTGTCGAGCCGCTGCGCGGAACGATTTTTGACCGGAAGATGAATACTTTAGCCTTTAGTTTTGAAACGGACGCCGTCTATGCCATCCCTTACCAGGTTCAAAACCCGCTGTCTGATGCCAAAATTATTGCCGAAAAATTAAACCTTCCCGAAAAGGAAGTCTACAATAAGCTGACGAAGAAAGCATCCTTCGTCTGGCTCAAACTGAAACCCTCACCGGAAGAGGCGCAAGCAATCAAAGAAGCCCGGATCCCCGGGATCGAAATTGCCCAAAAAGCCCAGCGTTTTTATCTCCAGGGTACTTTAGCCGCCCATTTGTTGGGAATTTGTGGTATTGACAACCAAGGCCTGGAGGGAATTGAGCTTTATTACGACCAATACCTCCGGGGCATTCCCGGTAGTGAGCAAGCGGAGTATGATTCCAAGGGCAATTATATTCCTATGGGCGAACGGCGTTTTATCGACGCTCAGAACGGAGCGTCTTTAGTTTTGACGATTGACCAGGTGATCCAGCACATCGCGGAACGGGAGTTGGAAAAGGCGGTCATCGAGAACGGGGCCAAACGGGGCGCGGTGATTTTGATGGATCCGATGACAGGCGAAATTCTCGCCCTGGCCAATTACCCGACGTTCGATCCCAATCGGTATGGCCAGTATCCCACAGCCAACCGGCGGAACTGGGTCCTGGTCGACCAGTATGAACCGGGTTCGACTTTTAAAATTGTCACCGCCGCGGCGGCCCTGGAAGAAGGGATCGTCCGGCGGGACTCCCCCTTCTTTGATCCCGGCTTTATTATCGTCGAAGACCGGACCCTGAAATGCTGGCGGGCAGGCGGCCACGGCAGTCAGACCTTTGTGGAAGCGGTGGAGAATTCATGCAACCCGGTCTTTGCTTCCCTGGCCCTCCGGTTAGGACCGGAAAAATTGCTCCAATACATCAGGGCTTTTGGTTTTGGGGCGCCAACCGGAGTCGATTTCCCCGGTGAAGCCAAGGGGATTATTCCGCCGCTCTCCCGCATTAAAAACGTGGAACTGGCCACCATCGGTTTCGGACAGGGTATTTCCATCACCCCCTTGCAATTGTTATGCACCCTTTCGGCCATTGCCAACGGTGGTGAACTTCTCCAGCCGCGGCTGGTGAAAGAGATCCGTACCCCCGACGGGAAAGAGGTGATCAAAACCTTCGGTAAAACTACCATCCGCCGTGTGATCTCCCGGGAGACCGCCCGGGAACTGGCCGACATCCTGAGTTCGGTGGTGGAAAACGGTTCCGGCAACCGGGCGCGGATCGCCGGTTATACGGTGGCCGGCAAAACCGGAACGGCCCAAAAACCGGGGAAAGGAGGATACGGTCAAGAACGGATTGCCTCCTTCATTGGTTTTGCCCCGGTGGAGAATCCAAAAGTAGCCGGTATTATCATCCTGGATGAACCGCAAGGTCCGGTAAAATACGGCGGGGTGATTGCCGCTCCCTTTTTCTCAACCATTGTGGGGGATACCTTAAAGTATTTAGAGGTGAAACCGAGCAAAAATACGGAAGAAAAACGGCAAAACTTGGATAAAAACACGGTGGTGGTCCCGAATTTCCTCCATTTGCCCCGGACGAAAGCGCATCAAATTTTGAAGGAGATAGGATTAAGTTACCGGGAACTGGGGACGGGCGAATATGTAATCGCCCAGAACCCGAAAGCGGGGGTCACCGTCAAACCGAACACCACCATCATTCTTTATTTAGATGAGGAGTCGCGCTACGGCAAGGAACTTACCACGGTCATCGTCCCCAATTTAACCGGATTAACCCCGAAAGAAGCAGAGGAGACCTTGACGAAACTGGGGTTAAAACTTTCCACGCAGGGATGGGGAATTGCCCACCAGCAAATCCCGGCGCCGGGAACCCGTTTGACCACCGGAGCTACCGTCACGGTCTACTTTATAGCACCAAAAACCAGTCCCTAGTGGAATAATATGCTAATAAATGTAAAGAATAACAAGGAAGCCGCTCCTGCTACCCAGGCCAGGAAAAAACTGGTCAGGATGATCATTTACCAAAGCCACAAGTATTGAGGAACAAGAGTATTCTGGATAAGAAGAATTTACTGACTTGAAGGTGTTGCTTATGAAGTTAAGAGCTGTTTTGGCGGGGATTCCCATTCGCAAACTAATCGGCGATCCGGACATCGAAATCACCAAGGTCTGTGCCAACTCGCAAGAAGTGACCACCGGCGCGTTGTTTATCGCGTTGAAAGGTTCAATCCACGACGGGCATAATTTTATCCCCGAAGCGGTGGCGAAAGGCGCCAGCGCCGTCATGGTCGAAAAAGAAGTGCCAGTGCCGCAGGGGGTCAGCCTGGTGCTGGTGGAAAAGACCCAAAGCGCCCAGACGTTGGCCGGAAAGAATTTTTACGGGGATCCGGCGGCCAAACTTAAATTGATCGGCATTACCGGAACAAAGGGAAAAACAACGACGGCTTTTATGACTTATTCCATTTTAAAGACCGCCGGTTTAAAAAGCGGCCTGATCGGCACGATCTACAATGTGGTTAACGGGGAGAAACTGGCCACCAAAAATACCACGCCGGATTCGCTTACCTTGCAACAACTCATGGCAGAAATGGTCAAGGCGGGGACCGAATACGTGGTGATGGAAGTCTCCTCCCATGCCATCGCCTTGGGGCGGATTGCCGGTCTTTCCTTTGCGCGGGGAGTCTTCACCAATATCACCCGGGATCATTTGGATTTCCACCATACTTTCGAGGAATACCTTGAAGTCAAAACCAGCTTCTTCCGGGACTTGCCCTCCACCGCCAAAGCCATTATCAACCTGGACGATCCCCATGGTCCGCAAATTGCCGCTGTGGCGAATGGGGAAGTGATTGGCTACGGACTCCGGTCCGCATGCCCGGTCCGGGCGGAAAAGGTGGAAACCACCATGAAAGATACAGAGTTTGAACTGATTAGCCCGGCAGGGCGTTGCCCGGTCCGGCTGAACCTCATTGGCCAATTCAATGTTTATAATGCTTTGGCGGCCAGTGCCGTCGGTCTTTCCCTGGGCCTTGGTCCGGAAGCGGTGCGCCGGGGCCTGGAACAACTGCCGGGTGTCCCCGGCCGGTTCGAACTGGTCCCGACCAAAGGCGAGTATACCGTCGTCATCGATTATGCCCATACCCCCGACAGTTTGAAAAATTTACTCATGACCGCGCGGACTCTGGCGCAGAAACGGGTAATTACGGTCTTCGGGTGCGGGGGCAACCGGGACCAGGGAAAAAGGCCGCTGATGGGCGGAGTCGCCGCGGAATTAAGTGATTATACCATCATTACCAATGACAATCCCCGGCGGGAAGACCCGGAAGCCATCGCCGCCCAGATTAAAGCCGGCTTTTTAGAAGCCAGGCCCGGCGGGGCTTTTGAAGTCCTCCTCGATCGGAAAGCCGCCATCCGTAAGGCCGTCTTCATGGCCGAAAAGGGCGATATGGTCGTCATTGCCGGCAAAGGCCATGAAACCTACCAAGACTTCGGTACCTACAAAATCCATTTTGATGATAAAGAAATCGCAGAAGCAGCACTAAAAGAGAGAGAAGAGGCGTAACCATGCCGGAATTTACTTTTGAAGAATTGGTGAAGGCCACCGCCGGCCAGGTGGTGCAGAAAGGAAACCCGGAAATAATTCGCGGGGTCAGTATTGACAGCCGAACGCTGGCACCGGGGGATGTTTTTTTGGCCATCAAGGGTCCCCGTTTCGACGGCCACACTTTTGTGGGGGCCGCCATTAACCAGGGGGCTGCTGCGGTTATCATCGAAAAGGAGATTAACTTACCCTCTTCCTGGCCGGGCAGCATAATCAAGGTTTCCGACACCCGGCAGGCCTTGGGAGATTTAGCCCGTTTCCACCGGCTCCGCTTTAAGATACCGGTCATCGGCGTCACCGGCAGCAACGGGAAGACCACCACCAAAGAGTTGATCGCGGCTCTCCTCGCGCAACAGGGAAAAGTGGTAAAAACAGAAAAAAACTATAACAACGAAATCGGTCTGCCGCTTACCCTCTTCAAGATTGACGCCGCCACCAAGGCCGTAGTGGTGGAGATGGGGATGCGGGGCAAAGGACAAATTGCTTATCTGGCCAAACTGGCCTGTCCGACGGTGGGCGTCATTACCAACATCGGCCTGACCCACTTGGAACTCTTAGGCAGCCAGGAGGCGATCGCCGAAGCAAAGGCGGAATTAATCCAGGCCCTTCCTTCTTCCGGCGTTGCCGTGCTGAACGGGGATGATCCTTTTGCCAGCCGGATTGGAAAAACCTTCCCCGGCGAGTCCCTTTATTACCGGCTTTCTTCCGGCGATGGAACAGATCCCCTTCCCGATCTTTTTGCCGCGACGATCACGACCCAAGGAGAGAGGGAGGAGGTAACGGCCGACGGCCGGTGGGGTAAATTCACGTTTGGCCTTCCGCTCCTCGGCCGGCACAATGTGGCCAATGCCTTGGCTGCGGCCCTGGTCGGTCTAAGTCTGGGCCTAACCCCGGCCGAAGTAGCCCAAGGCTTAGCCGGAGTGCACCATGTAGAGCAACGCCTGCGCAAGTTGGAAGTAGCCGGGATTACGATTTTAGACGATACCTACAATGCCAGTCCGGCTTCGGTCCAGGCGGCCCTGGAGGTTTTAGCAAAATTAAGCAATCCCGGACGGAAAATAGCCGTCTTGGGGGACATGCTGGAACTGGGCCCAATCAGTCAAGAAGCCCACCGGCAAACCGGTGAACTTGTCGCCGCCGCTGGCTGTGACGCCCTTTTTGCCTACGGCCCTCTTTCGCTGGCCACGAAAGAAAGCGCGGAGAAAAAGGGGATCTTTACCCGGCATTTCGCGAGCAAGGAAGAACTGTGGCAGGCGTTGAAAGCCTATTTGTCACCGGGGGATGCGGTCCTGATCAAAGGCTCCCGGGGAATGGCAATGGATGAAATTGTCGCCAAGGTAATTACCCAAGAAAGGGAGGGAGAGAAATGAAGATCCCATGGTTTGCCCTTGTTTTAGCAGGAACAACGGCCTTTTTCTTTGTTATTCTCTGCGGGCCTGCCGTCATCCGGCTGCTCACCAAATTGAAATTTGGTCAAAACATCCGTGCCGAAGGCCCCAAATCCCACCTGAAGAAGAGCGGAACCCCGACGATGGGGGGCGTCCTGATTTTATTCGGCATGATCGCCGGATCTTTAGCCGGTTTGGGTGGTCATTGGTCCAGTAACCTGCGGTGGGCCCTCTTCTTGACCCTGGGATACGGTGCTTTGGGTTTAGTCGATGACCTTTTGAATATTATTCACCATCGTTCCCTAGGGTTGAAAGCCCGTGATAAACTGCTGGGACAAGTATTTTTCGCCGGCCTTTTCGGCTTATATGTGGTGCAATCGGGGGTCATGGAGACCTTAAAAATACCCTATTTCTCCACCCACCTGGCCTTCATCAATCCGGTACTCACCTTTGTCTTCGTGGTCTTTACCTTAGTTGCCATGTCCAATGCGGTGAACCTCACCGACGGCCTGGACGGATTGGCCGGCGGCACCACCCTCATTGCCGCGGTGGCCATGGGCATCCTTGCTTTTCTCCAGGGCGAAACCGGACTGGCAATCTTTGCCGCCGCGATGGCCGGCGCTTGTTTGGGTTTTGTCTGGTTCAACGCTCCTCCGGCCCAGGTCTTCATGGGGGACACCGGCGCCTTAGCCCTTGGCGGCGCTTTGGGGGCCATCGGTATCCTCTCCCGGACCGCCCTTTTTCTCCCCGTCATCGGGGGGATCTTTGTCGCCGAGAACCTCTCGGTCATTCTCCAAGTCCTTAGTTACAAGACCACCGGAAAACGGGTTTTACGCATGGCGCCCTTACATCACCATTATGAATTGGGCGGGCTCTCCGAAAGCAAAGTGGTCATCCGTTTCTGGATTGTCGGCATCCTCTTGGCATTATTGGGACTCGCCGGTTATAAAATAGGATAGGCGATGATGAAAACCGGGAGAAGAATTGCTGGAGTTGAGGTGAGGAAATGAAAGCTGGTCGGCCTGATTTGTTCATCTTCTTAAGCGTGCTCTTCCTGCTGATCCTTGGCGTGGTGATGGTGACCAGCGCTAGTTTCCCCCGCGCCTTAAGTTCGACGGGTGGTGCCGATCCCTTTGCCTTCGGCAAAAAACAATTGTTCTTTGCCTTCCTTTCGTTGGTCATGATGGTCGTCATGATTAACTTTGACTACCACCGTTTTCGCAAATTCACGGCAATCTTCGCCGTTTTAGCACCCATCTTCCTGGTCCTGGTCCTTTTCTTCGGCGCTGAAATCAATGGCGCCCGCCGGTGGTTTGATTTTCGCGTTTTTAATTTCCAACCTTCGGAGTTTGCCAAACTGGCACTCATCTTTGTCCTGGCCCATTATTTATCCGAAATCGGACAGGAGGTGCGAAACTTATCCACCGGTGTGCTCATCCCCCTGCTTTACGTGGGTTTAATCTGCGGGTTAATTATGATGGAACCGGATTTGGGAACCACCATTGTGGTCTTTGCCATTTTCTTCGCTATGCTTTTTGCCGCCGGGACACGGATTAGTCATCTTTTTCTCCTTGGTTTGGGCGGCCTGGCCGCCGTTGTGGTCCTGATTCTTCTCGAACCCTACCGGTTACAGCGGCTTTCTTCCTTTTTCAATCCGACCCAGGACCCGAAGGGAGCGGGCTGGCAGATTCTCCAGTCCCTCATGGCTTTAGGTTCGGGGGGAATTATCGGTTTGGGCCTGGGGCGGAGCCGGCAGAAATTTTTCTACCTGCCGGAACCCCATACCGATTATATCTTCTCCATCATCGGCGAAGAATTGGGCTTCTTGGGCACCAGCTTAATCCTTTTCCTCTTTTTGGGTTTGGCCTGGCGGGGATATAAAATTGCGTTATCCGCCAATGATACTTACGGCAGCCTTTTAGCGGTCGGAATCACCTCCTGGTTGGTAATGCAAGCTTTGATCAATATTGCGGTGGTCACCGCCACCATTCCGGCCACGGGGATTACCCTCCCTCTCTTGAGCTACGGCGGTTCCTCGCTGGGGATAACCATGGTCGCGGTGGGGATTCTTTTGAATATTTCCCGTACCACCAGGGATAATCTATAAAGTCCCGGGCAAAATTGGGCTCGACCTTAGGACAACCTGGCCCGTTGTCACTAAGATGATGTCTTTTGCATAAAATACCTACGTCAAAAGGGTAGGGACCAAAGAGCGTTCGTCTCTTAAACTGCACACGCTTTTATTTTTCTATGTTTAACCGTCATTGAGGCTTCGGCAAGGCTGGAGGTGACACGGGTGGAGCAATTGCATATTGTCGGCGGAAGGCGTCTCCAAGGCCAGGTCCGCATCAGTGGCGCCAAAAATGCGGTTCTAAAGTTGATGGCCGCCTCCCTGTTGGTCGAGAATGAATGTATTATCCGGAATGTTCCTTTAATCAAAGACGTCTTAACCATGATTGAAGTCTTACGCAGCCTCGGCGTGGAGATTTCCTGGGAGGAGGAAGCCGTCCTTCGCATTAAACCGAAAAAAGAGTTGAACTATGTCGCCCCCGACGAACTGGTCCGGGAGATGCGCGCCTCCGTGCAGGTCATGGGGCCCCTTTTAACCAAGATCGGCCGGGTCAAACTGTTTCAACCGGGAGGCTGCGTCATCGGGCAACGACCAATCGATTTACATCTAAAGGGTTTTCAGGCTTTAGGCGCCAAAGTAGTCGAAGAGCACGGTTACGTCTATGCCGAAGCAAGCAAATTAAAAGGCGTCGATATCCACCTGGACTTTCCCAGTGTGGGTGCGACGGAGAATATTATGGCGGCAGCGATTCTGGCCGAAGGGACCACGGTCATTAAAAACGCCGCCAAAGAACCGGAGATCATCGAAGAACAGAATTTTTACAACCGTTTAGGCGCCCGGATCCGCGGCGCCGGCACCGATACCATCCGGATTGAGGGTGTCCCCGCGCTGCGCCCGGTTCCGGTCGATTATACCGTGATTCCGGACCGGATTGAGGCGGGAACTTATCTTCTGGCCGCAGCCATCACCGGCGGCGAAGTTACCCTCTTGGACGTGATTCCCGAACATGTTGAAGCCTTAACCTCAAAGTTAAAAGAAAGCGGGGTCCAGATCGAAATTGACGGGGACAGCATTAGGGCGTCCGCCGGCCAAAAATTAAAAGCCATTGATATCACGGTCTTACCCTATCCCGGTTTTCCCACCGATCTTCAACCCCAGATGACAGCCGTCATGTCCCTGGCCGACGGGACGAGTTTGATTACGGAGAATGTCTTCGGGGGCCGCTTCCGCTACGTCGATGAATTAATCCGGATGGGCGCCAACATCCGGGTGGAAGGCAGAAGCGCGGTGGTGAAAGGGGTTAAACGCCTGACCGGTGCCGCCGTGCTTGCCCCGGATCTTCGGGCGGGCGCGGCTTTGGTCCTCGCCGGCTTAGCAGCTGAGGGAAAAACCGTCATTGAAGGGGTCCATTTTATTGACCGCGGCTATGAACGGATCGAAGAAAAACTGGCCGCCTTAGGCGCCGAGATTTCCCGGGTTCGTTTATAAAAGAGGGAAGTTTTTTCTGATAATTATCATTAAGCCAAGAAATTGAGTATAAATTTTCCTCCCACAGCAAAGAGTAAAAAATAAGGAATATTTTTCTGAGATAATCGTAACATTTAAGGAGAGAACTTATTCTGATGGGGAGGGGCAAATATTGGAAACGAAAAAATCACTAAAGGCCTTTACTTCAATATTGACCAAAATAGCCGGTCTGGTTTTCTTTGCGTTTCTTGCCATTTCCTTGGGGGTCATTTTTGGTACCTTATTTAAAGACTGGGTGAGTGAGGATTCCTTATCGCCGGTCCAAAGCATCAATGAACCATACCAGGAACCGCTAACCATCAAACTTCCGGAGCAACAAGTAACCGAAGATACCAGCGGGGCTTATTTTTCCGCCGATGAATATGTCCCGTCCGCAACGCCGATCACGTTCAAAGTGCAAGTGGGACCTTTCCAAGTACGGGAAGAGGCGCTCCAGGTCGCCAACGCCTTGCAGAACGAGGGTTATCCGGTTTTTGTCAGTAAAGGCCTCCCGTGTTATGTCCAGGTTGGTGCTTTTTCCAACCCGAATAACGCCAACAACCTTCAGAACGAATTAATCAGTAAGGGTTATTCCGCCTATATTAAACAAGAATAGTCGGCCGGAACCGACTGACCCGTCTGTGCTTCCCAAAACGACAATTCTTTTTAAAGCAGGATTTAAAGAATTGTCGTATTTTTTTGCCATCATCATCCCCGCCCCATTTTTTCTTAAAGCAGAAAATGACCCGCCCTTAACCTGACAGAAGAAAAAGGGCGCTTTTTTATTCTCCTTTATCCGGCCGGGCTTGCCGCGTGGACGGGGATGTTCTTCAGAACAACACGCAACACACCGATTCTATGATCGACAAGAACAATTGAAGGAATTCCCTGGCGTTTACCAGTTATGGCCTAAGCCGAACCCCGGAAGGAGGCCGGGAAGCCGGCAGAAAGGGGGAAAAGCATGACTCTGCAAGAAGTGGTTAAAGCAATTGGGGCTGCGGTGGTAACCGGGGAGGAAAGACTGGAGGAAAAGGTCACCGGCGTCTACGTCTCCGATCTTTTAAGCGACGTGATGGGGCACGCCCGGGCAGGAGAAGTCTGGCTGACCATTCAAACCCACACCAATGTAGTAGCAGTGGCCTTATTACTACACTTGGCCGCGGTTGTCTTTACGTCCGGCGCCAAACCTGGAACTTTAACGGTGGAAAGGGCGGAAAAGGAAGGCGTCGTGCTGTTGACCACGGATCTAAGCACCTTTGAAACAGCCGGACGTCTTTTCCAAAAACAAAAGGAAAGCGCCACTTAAATCTTCCTTCGCCGATTTTACCTGTCCGCTATCTTTCGTTGGGGAGCGAATTTTTCATTTACATTAATGTAACATGGTAATTCCAGTTATTTTGTTGTATTTTTGTTAAATCAATGGTATTCTGAATTGAGGAGTTAGATCTATGCTTGAGGAGGCAATAAAATGTCAGAAGCATGTCGTAACGGTATTTCCGATGAGAAATACCAGAAACTTGATGCGATCATTAACCAATACAGGGGAAAGCCGGGTGGCTTAATTCCGGTGCTCCATCAAGCCCAATTAATCTTTGGTTACCTGCCGAAAGAAGTTCAGATCAGGGTGGCGGAAGGACTTGGCATACCCTTAAGTGAAGTCTACGGCGTTGTTACTTTCTACTCTTTCTTTTCCCAAAAGCCCAGGGGGAGACATACCATTGGTGTGTGTTTAGGTACGGCGTGCTATGTGAAGGGAGCCGCCGAAATCGTCAAAGCGCTTGAGGAAAACTTGGGCGTTAAGGTCGGGGATACGACCGAGAACGGCGAGTTTTCCTTAATGGTCACCCGTTGCTTGGGCGCTTGCGGACTTGCCCCGGTCCTAACGGTGGGAGAAGATGTCTACGGCCGTTTATCTCCCGATAAAATACCGGAGATCATCAAGAATTACGAGAACAGGTAGAACCGGAGAAGAAGATCATCTTTTTTATTTCTCCTTCTTGTGATTTTTGGATCAAAGTCCGGTGATTCTTTTGAAAGACCTTTCCCTGTATCTTTTAGATCTAGCTCAAAATTCATTACAGGCGGGTGCTTCTTTAATCATTTTTTCCCTTGATGAACGCATAGAGGAGAACCGGTTGGTGGTGGAGATTGAAGATAATGGCAAGGGCATGACCGCCGAAGAAGTTGCGCAAGTAACGGATCCCTTTTTCACGACCCGGTCAACCCGGAGAGTAGGTTTGGGAGTGCCGCTCTTTGCCGCTGCCGCCGAGCGTTGCGGGGGGAAATTAAAGATTCAATCCGCCCCGCAGCAAGGAACAAAATTAACCGCCAGTTTTCTCCTGAACCACTGGGACAAACCTCCCCTGGGTGATATGGCCGCAACATTAATCACCTTAATCGCCGGACATCCCGGGGCCGACTTCATTTATCAGCACCGGAGGGGAAAAGCCCGGTATCATTTGGATACCAGAGCAATTAAA
>DATCJZ010000051.1:0-6000 GCA_036562545.1 Capillibacterium sp.
AATGTCAGCTGCCGGGTGGATGCGGAAAGTTTTGTGATCACCCCCAGCGGCCGGAGTTACCAATCGTTGACTCCGGAGGATCTGGTCCGGGTCAGGATTGACGATCTCAGTTACGAAAAAGGGCGGCTCCCCTCGACCGAAAGAGGGGTCCACGCCGAAGTCTATAAACGCTATCCCGCGGTCAACTTTGTCATCCACACCCATCAGGAGAACGCCTCGGTGATCGCGGCGAGCGGTTTGGCAGCGATCCCGGTTGGTCCGGAGTACCCGCGGTTGGGCGGGAGGGTGCTCAGTGCCGGCTACGGGCTGCCGGGGACCAAAAAACTGTGGCGCCAAGTCGGCCAGGCGCTGGCCAAGTCGGCAGGACAGGCGGTGATCATGAAACACCATGGCGCCCTATGTTTCGGAGCGGACGCGGCGGAGGCCTTTGCCGTCGCCTCCCAGTTGGAAGCGGCCTGTGCCGCATTTCTCCTTGACCGGTACTGGCGGGCGAGCGGGAGGGCGGAGGCTGATCCCTACGCCATTGCCGCTTTTGTCCTGGGCCTCAGCAGCCAAACCCTGCAGACCCTCCGCGCGGCGGGCCCGAAAGCTTATGGTTACAGCCGTCGTACGGGCGCCGGTTTTCTCTGGTCCGACGGAACGGAAGAACGGGAGGTCAGGGAGGGGGAGGATTTGGCCGGCTTACCGGCTTTACCGGCGGAAGTAAAGGTTCACCGGCTTATCTACCGGCGGAACCCGTGGGTCCAGGCCATCCGCTTCCAGGCCACTCCGGAGCTTTTATGCCTGGCGGCGGCCGGTTTGACCATAAAACCACTTTTGGATGATTTTGCCCAGATCATCGGGTTAAAGGTCCGGACGGTGGCGGCGGATGATCCGGAAGGGATCGCCCGGGCGTTCAAGAAAGCCGGCGCGGTGCTAGTGAAGGATACCGGTGCTTTATGCGGCGGGGCCTCCGAAGAGGACGCCGCGGCCGCCGGTATGATTCTGCAGAAAACGGCCAAGGCTTTGATCGGCGCTTCCCTCTGCGGACCGGTGCGCCCCCTTCCTCCGCTTGACAGTATGTACCTGCGCCAAGCTTATCTGAGGAAATATGCCAAGCGGATTGGGAGCAAAGGATAAGAGTGAACTAGATTAAGGAGGCGGGGGTTAGAGATGATCCAGTCCATCGCCGAGACTGTTGCGGCGCAAAGGAAGTTCTTTCAAACGGGGGCGACTCTGCCTTATGCCTTTCGCGTCAAGCAACTGAAAACCTTATACCGGGCGATCAAGGAAAGGGAAGACCTGATCCTTGAAGCGCTCCGGCAGGATCTGGGGAAAGCCCCCTTTGAAAGCTACGCCACCGAGCTTTCCATGGTCTACGGGGAGATCAAACATACCCTCAAGCACCTGAGGAGCTGGATGCGGGAGCAAAGGGTGCCGACGCCGGTGTACAGTCTGGGCGGCAGGTCCTATCTCCACCGGGAACCCTTGGGCGTTGTCCTGATCATGGCGCCGTGGAACTATCCTTTTCAACTTACCGTCACGCCGCTGGTGGCGGCGATCGCCGCCGGGAATTGCGCAGTGCTCAAACCTTCCCGCTACGCCCGGCAGACTTCGGCCGTCTTGGCGGAACTGATCGGGGCCAGCTTTTCCCCGGAATACATTGCCTTGTTTGAAGGGGGGAGGGAAGTCAATGCCACCCTCCTCGACCTTAAGTTCGACCACATCTTTTTCACCGGGAGCGTGCGGGTGGGGAAGATCGTGATGGCGGCCGCCGCCAAGCACCTGACACCGGTCACCTTGGAACTGGGCGGGAAAAGCCCGTGTCTGGTGGACCGGACGGCCGATCCGGTCAAGACGGCAGAACGCATCATCTGGGGAAAGGCTGTCAACGCCGGTCAGACCTGTGTGGCCCCCGATTATGTTCTGGTCCACCGGGCGATCAAGGAAGAGTTGATCGCGGCGCTGCAAAGGGCGATCCACAAGTTCTTCGGGGAAAATCCGCTTGCCTCGCCGGATTACGGGAGGATCATCCATGCCGAGGCCTTCGACCGGCTGACGGGGTGGCTGGCGGCGGAGCAGGAGCGGATTATTGCGGGGGGCGGCAGTGACCGCTCACAATTAAAGATCGAGCTTACGCTGGTGGATAATCCGGCCCTCGATTCCCCGCTGATGACCGAGGAGATCTTTGGGCCCATTCTTCCGATCCTTGCTTACGATGATCTGATGGAGGCCGTCTCCCTCATCAGAAGCCGGGAAAAACCGCTGGCCCTGTATTTATTCACCAAAGATCCAAAGCTGGAGGCCTGGGTGGTGCATAATCTCTCCTACGGCGGCGGCTGCGTCAACGATACCGTGATGCACGTAGCCAATTACCATCTGCCCTTCGGCGGGGTGGGGGCGAGCGGCATCGGCGCCTACCACGGAAAACGAGGCTTTGAAACCTTCTCCCACGCCAAAAGTATCCTGAAACAGACCTTTGCTTTCGACCTCCCGTTCCGGTACGCGCCCTATAAAAATAAGCTAAAGTTCTTAAGACGTCTGCTGGGCTAAGAAAATGAACCGCCGTCCGCCGGCGGTTTTTCTTTTATGCCCCAATTTTGTTTTTCAGGCCCCCAACTTAGGTCTTGGAAAATTTGTAATCAAAGGAAATAGGCAAAGCAACTTGCCGGGCGGAAAAACCACCGCCCGTCTTTTCTTTTGCCCGCGGCTTGCCCCGTAAAGGCAGATTGCCGGGGAGCAGGGCCGGCCTTTAGATTTCCCGGCAAGACTGCCGGATGATCAGCTTGGTCTCCAGGATGGTCCTTTTTGGTGGCTGTTTGCCGTTGATCAGGTCAAAGAGGACTTGGGCGGCGATGGTCCCCAGCTGCTGGATGGGAACGTCAATGGTGGTTAATGGAGGCTGGGTCAGCTCGGCAATATCATAATTGTTATGGCCGATTAAGGAAACATCGTCGGGGATCCGTAAACCCGCTTCATTGAGGGCCTTGAAAACACCGAACCCTTTGATGTCATCGGTGGCGAAGATGGCCGTCGGCCGCACGGGAGAGCTGAGAATCTTCTTGGTCGCTTCATAAGCGTCATTGACCGTATAACCTCCATCGGCAACCAAGGCATAATTGATCGGGAGGTTATTTTCTTTATGGGCTTCGATATAGCCGTCCAGCCTTTCTTTACTGACCACGTACTTTAATGGGGCATGCACGCAGCCGATGCGGCGGTGGTTCAGTCGGATTAAATAATTCACGGCTTCCTTGGAATCTTTGAAATTGTCGGTATCAACGGTGTAGACCTTGTTGGCCAGTTCTTCATCTAAGACTTTGCCGATGACCACAAAGGGGAAATCGAGCTCAAGCAGTTTTTCCACCAGCACATGGTTGAGCCGGGAACTCAGTAAGATAAAACCCTTGACCACCTTGCCGTTGATCATGGAGAGGCATTTTTCGAGCTCGCCTTTTTCGTCGCTGGAGAAATTGAGCATGATATCATGATTATACCGTTCGCAGACCTGTGAAATGGATTGGACGACAATGGAAAAGTAGGGGTTGCCGAAGGCTTGATTCGAAGAACGGGTGGACAAAACACCGATGGAGTTGAAATACTTGCCGCCCAGGTTTTGGGCGACCCGGTTCGGGGTGTAATTTAATTTCCTGATTGCTTCTTCCACCGCTTTTCTGGTTTCCGGTTTTAGATTCGGGGCATTATTGATCACCCGCGAAACCGTAGAGATTGAAACATTGGCCAATTTGGCGACATCCTTGATATTTACGCTCATCTTGCTCAAGCCTCCAAAATTCGAACTCAAATATAATTATATACCATAAACAAGAAAAAACAAATGAAAACGTTTTATTATTATCTGCTTTTACGGCACCCCCCTTAAAAATGCCGATAAATAAAGGAAATTTCCATGCTTTTTCCATGGAAAACCCCGAAAAAATTCCGTATTGAAAAACCGTTTTTATGATGCTATAATATAACTGCGCTGGTAAATGTTATTTTAATGAAACGTTGAGAAGAGGCAAATGACCGAAGGACAGATTAAACTGGCGGATTTTGAAAAACCGGGCCGGGATGCAACCCAGGCCATCGCCGAAGCAATTCAATACGCGGCCACTCATCAAATTGAAACGATTCTTTTTGAGCCCAAAACCTATTTCCTGCGGGGGAAAACCACGATTAAAACCCGTTCCATCGCCCATGACGACGGCTGTGGTTTGCTTGAAACAAAGGATTGCCACCTCGTCCTGAAAAACTTGAAAAACCTTACTTTAAAAGGGGCGGTCGACGAGCGCGGGCGGATCTTGACTGTCCTGAGCGGTGACAATCCCCAGCTCACGCAGGCCCGTTTGCCCTCGATCATTTGGGCGGAGAACTGTGTGGATTTAACGCTTGAAAATATGGCGTTCACCCGGTCGCCCGAATGCGCCGCGGCGGGGATCGTGGAAACGGTCGACGGGACGACGGTCACCGTCCGGACTTTTCCCGGCGTTTCCTGCTTTGACGGGATGGGCGCTTATTGTATGAATAAGTTTGAGCTGGAAACCAGAAGCTTGCGGACGGCGAGTATTACCTACGGCTTTGGCATCGAGGACCGCTGGCAAAGTCTGGGCGGCGGCCTTTTCGCCATCCGCAATGCGGAGATTGCCCGGGCGGTCCGGCCCGGCGACGGCCTTTCCTGGCACCAGGCGGGCTTGACCGATTTTCTCCTCTTCTTCGGCAACTGCCGGGATTTAAGCTTCAAAAATGTGCGGGTCTACAACACCAACAGTTTTGCCATCTTGACCGAGCGGTGCCGGGATATCAAGGCGGACGGTCTTGTGCTCAAACCCAAAGCCCATCAATTTTTCACCGGCCCCCGGGACGGGTGGAAGATCTACCGCTGTACCGGGCGGATTCTCCTGAACAACTGTCATATTGAAGGGGTAAGGATGGACGGCCAGAACGTCCACAGCAGCTTTATGGTCTGCCGGGAAATCCTCGGCGCCAACAGTGCCCTCTTCTCCTGCAAGTATGCCCCCCTGGACTTGGAGGCGGACACTTTCTTCCAGTTTTACCGGGGCGCCGAAACCTACCTGGTAAAGGTGGCCGACTGGAGCTTCGCCGGCAGCTATCAAGAGGAGTCCCGGGATGAAAAGATGGAAGGGGCGGCGAAGGCGGTGACCGGAACCGTCAACAATTACACTCTGTACCGATTGGTCTTCACCGAAAAAATACCGGCTTTTGTCCGGGAAGGGACCCTGGGGATGCCCACCTGCTGGGAACCGGAGGCGTACCACTGTGCCAACAGCACCTTTCTCAATATCGCCGGGGCCGGCCATTTGCTCCGGTGCGGCCGGGCGGTGATTGAAAATTGCACTTACCGAAATATCATGAATGCCGGCATTCTGGTGGGCGCCGAGTTGTCCACCCATTGCGAAGGGGGGCACGCAGCCGGCGTGCGGATTAGTAATTGCTCCTTTGAAAACTGCGGTTTTAAGCCCAGGTATGGAAAGCACGGGATTGGGTGTATCGCCAGCAAAGCCCAGGGTTTTACGGAAGCGGTGAACAAAGATCTTGTGATTGAAAACTGCGCCTTTGCCAACTCGGCCAGAGCCATTGAGCTCTGCAACGTCCAAAATGTTTCCATTCGCAACTGTCAATATCATGAAATCGGCGAAGAGGTATTTTTGGCTTAATCCCCTTTGCGGGGCGCGTCCGCCCGGAGAGCCGACGGGCGCGGGAACTTGCGAAGGTGAGATAGAGACAAAAAACAGAAGGAGGAAGAAAGATGAAGAAAATTCTTGGTTTGGTTATGGCATTGGTCTTAATCCTTGCCAGCGTCCAGGTGGGATTGGGAGCCGCGAAGGGAGGCAAACAAACCCTCAAAGTTCTTTACAGCGGCACACCCCAGCCCCACGAAAAAGAGTACATCATCAACACTTTCATGAAGGGCTTCGAAGAGAAGTACAACGTCAAAGTAGAAGTGGATTTTGTCACCCAGGCCGATGCGATTAAGAAAGTCGGCGCCGAGCAGCAAAG
>DATCJZ010000052.1:0-21540 GCA_036562545.1 Capillibacterium sp.
ATCCCCACCAGCTGAATCAGCCACATAAAGATATTGGCGATCAGCAGCGTGGTGAAGATACCCAGGATAATCTCGGGCTGCTTGGAGAAAAGCTGGGGTCCCGGTTGCAAACCGTGGATCATCAATCCCCCCAATAAAACGGCGGTCACACTGTCCCCCGGAATCCCCAGAGTCAGGAGGGGGATCATCGCCCCGCCGGTGATCCCGTTATTGGCCGCTTCCGACGCGATTATCCCGTCCGGACACCCTTTTCCAAACTCCTCCGGACGTTTGGAAAACCTTTTCGCCTGGTCGTAAGCGATAAAAGAGGCAATATTACCGCCGGTGGCGGGGATAATCCCGACGAGGGTCCCGATTATACTTGAACGCACAATATTGATTTTACGCCGCCAGACCTCCTTGAGGGAAGGGATAAAATCAGACAGGTTCAGGGTCGTTGTATGCAACTCCCTGTTCTGTTCTTCGGAAAGGCTCTGCAAAATCTGGGGGATCGCGTAAAAACCGATTAAGGCCGGCATGGTGGCAACGCCGCTCATTAAATTGACATTACCGAAGGTAAAGCGGAAATCGCCCATGATCGGATCCACCCCGACCAGGGAGAGCCAAACCCCGATCAAACCGGCAATGACTCCTTTAATCAACGATTTCCCGGAAACCGAAGCGATGATCATCAACCCGAACAAAGCCAAAGCCGCATATTCCGGCGGGCCAAAACTCAACGCAAACTTGGCTACCTGCGGCGCGAGCGTGGCCAAAATCAGCCAGCTGATAAAGCCGCCAAAGAAGGAAGCCGTCGCCGCCCAGCCTAAGGCTTTGGCCGCCCGGCCCTGTTGGGCCATGGGATAGCCGTCAAGGGTAGTCACCACCGCCGAGGGGGTCCCAGGGATATTCAAGAGGACGGCAGATACGGCGCCCCCGGCGATTCCCCCCACGTAAACCCCTAACATCATTCCGAGCGCATGAACGGGGGAAAAAGAATAAGTAATCGGGACCAGTAAAGCGACGCCCATCGTCGCGGTCAAGCCGGGCAGACTCCCGAAGACCAACCCCATGAAGGTACCGACGAAAGTCCATAATAAAGCCACCGGATCCGTCAAAATTTGGGTCACCATAGAAAAAGAAGAAGCTGTTTCCATATCTCTTCCCTGCCTTAATAAAGTCCTTTACGCCAACGGTATCTTAAAGACATAGACGAAGAGGAGATAAACGGCCCCCGTATAAACCGCCGCCAAGACCAATGACCGCCAAAGCGACCGTTTTTCCGGAGGAACCAGGAACAAGGAGGCGCCTGCGACAAAGAGAAAAGAAACCACCGGAAAACCTAAATACCGCCAGAGAAGCACCAGGAGCAAACACATCAGAATGACCAGTAAAGTCCGGCGCGGAATATAAGGTACAATCCGCCAGATCCCTTTGCGTTGGTCTACTCCTTCCGGCGGTGCCCCTTTTTTAGCTCTTCCTTTCCGCCAAAGCATCGACGCCAGCAAACAGGCGTTTAAGACCAAAATCGTCCAAAAGGTGATGAGCGGAAAAGTCCGGGGGCCAACGCCCCCGGGTAATGTAAGGTCAGAGACATACCGCGTCTGGTAGATGAAAAAAAGGGCGCAAATTGATAAAATTGTGATCACCCAGTATTCAGCAGCTCTTGACTTCATCGTCAAAACCCCTTTAGTCTCCTTAATAAACCTTGCGCGCCACTTCGGCCAGGGCCGAGGTCACACTTTGGATATATTCATCCAACTCCGCTCCATAAATCGGGTTACAGACAAAGCCGGCTTCGGCCGCATAGTTTTGGAATTCCTCCGTCAACATTGCTCCTCTGAAGATCTCGGCCAAGCGCTCTTTGACTTCTTTACTCAAACCAGCCGGGGCCACCAGATAAGAAATTTGCACAACCGGCCCGTAGGGGAAGACATCATAGCCCATCTCCTCAAAAGTCGGAACATCCGGAAGGGAAGCCAAACGTTGTTTCCGGAAAGTCCCCAGGGCCCTAAGTTCTCCGCTCTTAATCTGATTGATGGTCTCCGAAGGTTTTAAAACTACCGCATCAATATGTCCCCCTAAGACAGCAGCCAAGGCTTTCGCCGCACCGTCGAAGGGAACCTGTCTGATGGTACTGCCCACACTTTGGGCCGCCAAAACCGCATCGGCGTGGTTCACGTTTTTACTCCCGGCCGTCCCAATGGTGATTTTTCCCGGGTTCGCTTTGACCTCGGCCATGAATTCATGAAGATCTTTCCATTTGGCGTTTTTACTGACCGCCAGGAGCATCGGGTCCTCGGAAATCAAGCAAATGTTGGTGAAGCGATCGCTTTTCCAGGAGATTTGGTTCTGGGCCATCAGGCTCAAGATCGTGCTGGAAGCCAGGCCAACCGTATATCCGTCCGGCCGGGAAGTAATTAGTTCAGTAAGGCCAACCGCGCTGTTGCCACCTTCTTTGTTGACCACCACCGTATTGATGCCGAACTCCCTTTTGATAATCGGCTGGAGCTTGCGGGCCATGATATCGGTAGCTCCCCCCGGCGACCAGGGAACGATGATGGTGATCTCTTTTTTGGGCTGCCACGCGGCAAAAATAGTTGTGGACGAAAGCAAAACCAGACCTAAGACCAATACCAATACTACTTTGTGCAATGTTTTATTCATTTTGATTTTCCTCCTTATGCTTTTTCCCAAAACCGTCTGCTCTGAAACCAATAGCAACAACCCTCTTGCCACACGCCGTTACCAACTAATCCTCCTCGGCCAACACCTCCTCCACCGCGGTCTTCAGATTCAAGATATGATCATACATGGCCTTGCGCGCAGCTTGTGGATCCTTCTCCCGCAAGGCTTTATAGATCAGCCGCATTTCTTTCTCCGTCGGCACCGCCCGGTTGGCCAATTTAAGCGTTGCTTGACGGATCCGGTGGATCTCATCTTGATAGCCGTCAATTATCCGGTAAATCTCCTTATTTCCACAAAGACGCCAGATCGTTTTATGTAAGACACTGTCCGTCTCGTAGATACATTTTTCTTTCCTCTCCCCGATTTTCCCGGGGGTTTCCCCTTGGTCGGTATAGGCCGCCAGCAGCGCAAACTGCTGATCCAAGACCTGGATCTCCTCATCGGTAATCTTCCCCGCCGCGATTTCCGCCGCATAGGGTTCCAGGAGGAGCCTGACTTGGCAGATCTCCCTTGCTTTCTCCAGCGAAACCGGGGCCACAATCGTCCCGACCTGGGGTTTGACCACCACCAAGTTATCCTGCTGCAAACGGCGGATGGCATCCCTGACCGGCGCTCTGCTGACATTGTACTTTTTGGCCATGCGCGCTTCCGAGATCAATTCTCCCGGTTTGAGTTTTAAAGTATTAATGTCAGAGCGTAACGCCTCATAAATTAAATCCGTGGTTGTTTTCCGCATCTCCATAATCCGGATCTCCTCTTCCAAGTATACTAGTATACTAGTATGCTTACAAGTATTTTAACACGTTATGAAGACTGTGTCAACACAGGGTGAGCCTGGCGTTGTTGGAAACCGCTACAAAAAACCGCCGAACAGGGAGGATTGAAGCGAATCAATCCCCTGCCCGGCGGCGGTTAGTAAGAATTAGACTGGCAACCCGCTCCTTGTCTTTTTGTCGTCACCACAATTTTGGGCTTTTTCCCGGCTAAAACGTCTGCCAAAAAAGCGAAGCTGCCGGCCATTTCATCCCAAGTCGCCTTTTAATTGTTGGTCCCGGAGAGAAACTCGACAACCGTCTTGGGGGTGCCTGGGCCTCCCCTCACCCCTTCAAAGCGCAGGTAAACCCCGTCCGCTTTTCTGTACCAATAATGGGCGCTCCAGAAGATCGAAACCGCCACTTTGACCTGAACCGCTTCCACCTCCTGGTTGTTGACGGTCAAATACTCGGTCTTTTGTTTCGCCGCCGACATTTTGTAATGCTTCAGGTAAATGGGGTCAATAATCCAGAACTCGGTCTTCTCCGCCTCCGACCGGACGAAACCGGCGAGGGCGACTTCGGGCAATTGGTACCACGGTAAGGGGTCAATCTTAAATTCCTTGGCGACTTCCTTTCCCTTGAACCTTCCCTTGACAACCAGCAGATCGCCTTCCCGCACCGCGGCCAAATCCGTTCCCGCCCCTTGATTGCGCAATTCCCAGCGGAGCGTGGCATAATCCGCGCGGCAAAGGGCAGACTGATATTCGTTGACATTCGCCGCTTCCACGGCGTAACCCTCCGGCGCGGGCTTGATGCTCCATTTACTCTCCACTGTCGTCTTTCCGGTCGTTTCCCGGTAAACGTAATGCTTCTCCCCCGCCCAAACCGGCAGATTAATCAACAGAGCCAAAATAAGCAGCCAAAAAAAGCCTCTTTTCATCTTTACCTCCCTGGTCCACCGGGCGAGGCCGCCCTTTATTTTATGATCTAGACAGATGAAACAAAGGAACTTGGTCCGTGAACGCCCGCCGCAGCATTCGTCAGAGAGGCGGGACAAGAAATAGGCCAAGGACCCAAGGATTAGCTCAAAGAGGGCGATTACCATAATTGGGCGTGTTTTTGCTTTCACATAAATAACTCCGTTTTCCTCAGTTACCAATGTATAAGCTGTTTCAATCAACTTTCCCATCCAAATTCATCTCCTTTGGGGTAAAGACGGATTTTTCTACATTTTCTACATTAATTTAAAATTCCCTGCTTTTGGCAGAGAAAAACATATTTTATGTCCCTTTTATTGAAGGAAAGTAAAAAATCAATGGAAGAAACCTAGGAATTGAAAAGTTGAACCGACCGGAAATATTCCAGTAAAAAACGCTTATTAAACGGAACAAATACTAGTCAATCGTCGTCACTAATACCTAACAAGTCAATTCTGCAAAGAAAGATGGGATTTGATGAAAAAGCGGCTCCTTGGCATTGTCATTTTAATCGGCGTATCAGTCCTTCTTTTCCTGGCTCTTTTCTGGCGTCAGACCAACAACAAAAACGCCTCCATTTCTCCTCCCGCCGCCGGGGAGAAGCCAAGCTTGACAAAGGTTCTGTTGACAACCAGCGGCGAATACCAAATCACTGGGGATAAGGTGGTTTTTGACTTTGCCCTAACCAATCACTCGCCGGAGGGAATAGAGTTGTTGTTTGGATCGGGGCAGCAGTTTGAACTGGCGATCACCGATGAAAAGGGTGAAGAAGTCTACCGCTATTCGAACGGGAAAGTCTTTACCCTGGCCATCGTCGAGCGGAAACTTAACCCGGGGGAAGCTTTACACTGGCAAGACCAATGGGATCGGCGGGATAAAACAGGAAAGCCGGTAAGGCCGGGGCGTTACCGGGCGGAAATCGAGATTATGGTCATCCCGGAGGAAGACGGGGCGCAAATTGATGAGCGTCAATTACGGACCAGTCTCGAATTTGACCTTCCGGAACAGGCGCTGGGGGATAAGCAACAGAGCGCGGGGACAAGCGGCCCGGAAGAACCAGCGGCGGCTTCCGGAATAAACGCAAAGGAGATCATCCCCAGCGCAGAGGCGAAAGCCATTATTGCCAACCTGGCCACCGCGGTCATGGAAGCGCTCCGCGCCAAAGACGCCGAAAAACTGGCGTCCTTCGTTCACCCGGCCAAGGGGGTGCGCTTCACCCCCTACACCTATGTCAACCCCGGGCAGGATCTGGTCTTTACCCCGGAGGAAATAAGGAATTTCTTTAATGACGACCGGCGCTACCTATGGGGTCACTATGACGGCAGCGGTGAAGAGATCCGGTTGACCCCGGGCGAGTATTACGCAGCCTTCATTTATACCGCCGACTTTCTCCAGGCCGAAGCGATCGGGTACAACCAGGTCTTGAGCCACGGGAATATGCTGGAAAACCAATTCGAGGTCTACGAAAACCCCATCATCGTCGAGTATTATTTCTCCGGGTTCGATCCGGCTTACCAGGGGATGGACTGGCAGAGTCTCCGTCTGGTGTTCGAAGAAGACAAAGATGAATGGTGGTTAACCGGGATTATCCATAACCGGTGGACGATCTAAGGAAAAATCCTTATAAATTGCCCAAAAGCGCGCCGGGATAACCCGGATCAGAAAATGCCTCCCGTTACGGGAGGCATTTAACACTTTTTAACCCGGCGCGTCCGCTCTTTTCGCCAGCTCCAAAGCCCCCAGGATTCCCTGGCGCTCCTGCAGACTGTTGGGGACGATATAGCTGTCCAGATCCTGTAATTCCTTTGTCTTCAGATAGCCATTGAGCAGGCGCGCCACCTGACGCCGGACCAAAGGGAATAATTGGGTCTGCTTCATCACGCCGCCGCCCAAAATGATTTTCTCCGGCGCAAGCACCAAAATGTAGTTGACCAACGCCTGCCCGAGATAGTAACTTTCCACCTCCCAGACTTTGGCCTGGTCGTGCAGATCGGCGGCTTTGGCGCCCCATCTTTCGGCAATGGCCGGCCCCGAAGCCATCCCCTCAAAACAATTTTTATGGTAAGGGCAGAGCCCGGGAAAGGAATCCTCCGGATGGGGCGTAAGCAAAATATGGCCGGCCTCCGGATGCAACATGCCGTGCACGAGCTTCCCGTCCACGGCGATCCCGGCCCCGATCCCGGTGCCGACGGTAAGATAAAGCACATTTTTTAGTCCTTTGGCGCATCCGTAGGTCATCTCCCCGAGGCAGGCCGCATTGACGTCCGTGTCGATGCCCACCGGAACCCCCAAGGCCCGCTTGAGCGTGCCGGCGAAGTCAAAATACCGCCAGGCCAGTTTGGGGGTATCCAAAATATGGCCGTAGGTGGGGGAGGCGGGGTTGAGATCCACCGGCCCGAAGGCCCCGATCCCCAAGGCCTTAATTGTTTTTCCCCGGAAAAAAGCCACCAGTTCCCGGGTGGTCTCCGCCGGATCTTTGGTGGGAAAAGTGGCTTCCGCCAACAACTGACCGTCGGCGGTCCCAATGGCACAGACCATCTTGGTGCCCCCGGCTTCGATTGCTCCGTAAATCTTCATCACCCCTTTAACTTGCTTATACTTTGTTACTCAGTCCCTTACCCCGAAACGGCAGCCCGGTAGCCGGCCCCGGCCAGCTGCAAGGGTTTATTCGGCCACCCCAAAAGGAGCGCCAGGTCGCCGCGGAGCACATACTGGCCCAAACAGGCGGGGAGTAAATAAGAATCGCCATATTGCAAAGGATAAGCCTTCCCCCGGTGCCAAAGCTCCCCTTTCCCCGCCACCACGGTCAAGAGGGTGAAAGCCTCCGGATTTTGGAGCATCGTTTTTTCCGTGGTGACCCGGTGGAAAGCGAGGGAAAAATATTCATTCGCAAAGATCAGGCCGTCACCCTCCGGACGGAGCGGCCCCGGCGGGACCAGGCCGAACTCGATCACCTGCAGGGCTTTCTCGATATGTAAAGGACGGGCGCGCCCCTGCTGATCCACCCGGTTCCAGTCGAACACCCGGTAGGTCAGGTCCGAATTCTGCTGCAATTCCACCACCATAATCCCCTTCCCCAGCGCATGCACCAAACCGGGGGGAATGGGGTAGACCTCACCCGGCCGGACCGCCACCTCATGCAAGCAGGCGGCCAAATTGCCGCGTTTCAGGGCGGCCATCAAATCCTGTTGGGTAACCCCCGGCCGGAGCCCGTAGACGATTTTGGCCCCCGGTCGGGCTTTCAGGATGTACCAGACCTCGCTTTTCCCCGCCGAAGCTTCGTGGAAAAGCGCAAAGTTGTCATCCGGGTGCACCTGGACCGAGAGCACATCCTGGGCATCCAAGATCTTTAAGAGCAGCGGAAAGGTATTTCCCTTGGCGATTTTCTCGCCGAGCAACGCGGCGCCATAAAGAGCGCAGAGTTCGCCCAAGGCTTTTCCCTGTAAAGGGCCGGCCGCCACCCGGCTCTCGGCCTCCGCCCGGCAGGTGATCTCCCAACTTTCCCCAATCTTGTCACCGGGCAGCTCCCGCCCAAATTCATCCCGCAGACCGCTCCCGCCCCAGATCCGTTCCTGGCAAATGGGCTGAAAGCGCAAAGGGTACAACATGTTCATACCTCCATCTTCAGTTCCTCATCATTTGCCCTTGACCGATGATCAACAACGAGGGGTAGAAAGTGATGCTCTGTTTTTGCTATAACCAACCACTATTTTATCATGTTTCCCGCGCGGTGGTAAGCAAAAGCCGGTTTTGGCAGGAAGAGAAGCTTGCTGCGCAACGCCGCCGGCCTGCTAAACATTGAACCTCAACATAGCCTCCACCAATCTTTCCGCCATGGCCTTTAAGTCATTGGCCATCTTTTTTACCTGTTCGGAGATGGCGGTCTGTTCTTCCGTGGAAGCTGCTACTTCTTCCGAAGAAGCGGCCGATTGCTGGGAGATGGCCACAATGTTCTGGGTTGACTCGGTGGTTTCATTTTTCACGGCATTGATTTGCTCCACATAATGGTTAACCTCTTTCATCCGCGCCACGATTAGATCCATCGCCTTAATAATCTCATCAAAGGTGGCTTGCGTTTGCGTCACAATATCCGTCTGTTCAATCACTATTTCCCGGGCTTTGGCCGCATTTTCGGCGGAGTCGGCCGCTTTGCTTTCAATCTCTTTCAGCAGACTTTCAATGGCCTTGGCCGCCGTATCGGTGCGCTGGGCGAGTTTATTCACCTCTTTCGCCACGACGCCAAAGCCGGCGCCCACTTCTTTGGCCCGCGCCGCTTCAATCGCCGCGTTCAGGGCGAGGAGGGTTGTTTGTTCGGCAATATTGGCAATCAATTGGGTGGCGTCTTTAATTGCTTCGGATTGTTTGTTGAGTTCGTTGATATTGGCAAGAATAGTATTGGTAATCTCATCGGTTTCGGTACTTTTCCGTTTCAAGTCTTCCATGATCTTCTTGGAACGCTCACTTAAATCCCTGGTCGAAACGGTAATCTCCTCGACCTCCTTGAATTTGTGGGCGGCGACATCAATCTGCCCGGCCAACCTCGACATTTGCCGGGCGGTTTTCTCCGCTTCCGCGGTCTGTTGGATCATGCCTTTCGATATTTCGTTGGAGGCGATGGCGATGGCTTCCGCCGATTTCGCAGACTGGATTGAACTGGACTCTAAAACTTTACTATGATCGGAGACGGTGGTTACCGCTTCTTTTGTTTCTCTAAGCAACTCGCCAATTTGGGCGGTCATCAGGTTGAAGCTGTTCCCCAAATCGTGCAGTTCATCCCTGGTGTCAATCTGGACCTTAACGGTCAAATCACCGTTTTGCGCCTTCGCCATGGCTTCCTTTACTTGATGCAAAGGATTGGCAATGCCCAGCGCAATCGTATAGGAAAAAGAGACCGCGACTACGCAAAGCAAAAGGATAAAGCCAATCAGCAGTAACCTGAGTTCCCTTAACTCCTTATAAAGGTAATCGTAGGGGGCAAACCCCAACAGATACCAATCTTTCGACGGCATTTTATAGTAGGTGACCAGGGTTTGCTCCTCCCGGAGCAGCGTGGAAAAATAACCATTGTTTAATTTTTCGTCAAGCACCCGCCCAATTTCCGTCCCGCCTATCAGATCTTTTGCGGTCAGCCCCATTTCATCGTAGAAGGGCGAGGATAAGATGGTGCCTTCGGCGTTGATCATAATGGCATAGGGTCTGTTTGTAAAGGACACATTATCCGAAAGTTTAAGCGAACCGAAGTTAATGATTTCATTAATTTTAAGTCCGTTAAAGATCACCGCAAAAACAGCCAGCGGTTCTCCGGTTTCCAAGTCATTAATCAGGCGGGCCAGCAAGAGGTCGTTATCGATGATTCCCCAAAACAGCTGCCCCGGGGTGGCCACGGCTTGCTGATAAACAGGGCTTTCCTGAAAGCGCGAATAATAGCTTTCCAAATTGCCAAAACCGGCCCCCAAATAGGCGTCGGTCTTATTTAGCGCGGCCAGTAAAAGGCAGCGGATATTGGGATCGTAGACCAGACTATCCTCAAAGATTTTGGGCTGCTCACCCGGCTGTCCCGGCGCATCGCGGAAATACTCCTTGATTCTGGTTTGATCTTCCAAATCAGTTAACAATTGTACAGAGAGGTCTTCATACTTCTGGAAGAGTAAATCCAGGGGAATTGAGGCCTGAATAAGACTTTGCAGCGCATACTGGGTAATCTTACTGTGAATGGTCTTTCCGGCGGCCTGATACGCAATGGGCCCCAAAAGCAGGACGGGGATAATCGACAAGAGTAAAAAGAAAAGAATTAAACGCCGGCGGATGGAAATTTGACAAAGAAGAGCAGTAAAGCGCCGGGAAACCCTGGAAAGAAGGAAAGGCTTTCTCTGTTTCATAGTTATCCCCTTTCGAAAAATGATGCCTGAGGGTAACCGCAAAGATAACCGCATCCGGGAAAAACCTGGCTCCAAACCCAAATTTTTACCCCACTAATCGAGAAAGAGGTTACCGAAGTAACCTCTTTCTCCGCTCTTTTCATCGTGCTTCTGTGCTCCGGCAGCATTTAAATGGTGTCCTTGGTCAACACCGAAACTCCCGTATCCACATAAGCCGGGCCCGGATCTTTGCCTTCCAGGACGGCCACGGCCGCCTTGATCCCTTTGTAACCCATCACATCGGGATTTTGGGCCATCGTCGCAAAGAGATGCCCTTCTTTAATCAGTTGCAGAATGGTGTTGGATTTGTCAAAGCCGATGCCGATGACCTTCCCGCCGGCCTCTTTAATGGCGTTCCCCGTCCCGACGGTGCAACCTTCATTGGCCCCGAAGATCCCGACCACACCCTGGGTGATGTAGTTGGCGGCAATATCTTTCGAACGGGCGGCGTCGCCTTCGCTGTATTGGGTCTCAAGAATTTCAAATTTGGTTCCTTTAAAGGCTTCCCGGAAACCTTTCTCTCTCGCCACCACCGACGCGGTCGCCGCGTTCACATTGACAATCCCAATTTTTCCGGAGGTAATCCCCTTGTTGACCAATGCTTTCTTCATTTCCTGCCCCGCTTTGTAGCCGGCGGCTTCATTATCGGTGGCCAGCGTTTGTTCCCCGGGATAATCAGCGGGAGAGTCCACGTAAATGATCTTCACCCCGGCCGCCGTCGCTTCACGCAAAGCGGAGTTCACCGCGGTCGGACCGTTGGCCGCCAGCAAAATGGCATCGGCCCCGCCGGCCACCGCATTGTTGATGCATTCAATCTGTTTCGCGTCGTCCTTCACATCCGGGGCCAGCCAGCGGTATTCCACGTTCCCTAATTCCTGTACCGCTTTTCTGGCGCCGGCATCCACGTTCACCCAGTGCTGATCCATTTGGTCCATGGTAATCAGATAAATCCGGTACTTTTTGGCCGCCCCTTGCACCGAGCCTACCAGGGCAACCAAAAGCACTACACATAACACGATTCCCAACAGCTTTTTCCTCATTTACATAATCCTCCTTTTTTACTCCTTTTTATTCTTTAAAGCATAAGTTAAAGTTTATAACTCATGCTTTAAGGCTGCTTGAAGTTGGGTGTCCAGTTCCCGTCGGCGCCGGTTTACCCTTTCCCCTTTTTCTTATTGGTCCGGACAAAGATATCCATTAAGACGGTGATGATGACAATGATCCCGATCACAATATTCCTGATCGCCACCGGCGCGCCGGCAAACTGGAGGCCGTTCTGCAAGACCCCCCAGATGGAGGCGCCGACGACGGTCCCCAGCAGGATACCTTGTCCGCCAAGGGTACTGACCCCGCCGATGACCGAGGCGGCCACGGCATACAGTTCGTAACCATTGCCCGCATCCATGGTCCCCATCCCGCTGGTGGCCGTGGTGATCAAGCCCACGGTCGTCGCACAAAAGGCGCTCACCAGGTAAGCCTTGGTAATGGTGCTGGAAATGTTCACCCCGGAAAGATAGGCGGCGTGAATATTGCTCCCCACCGCGTAAAGATGGCGTCCGGTGCGTGTCCTGCTCAACAGGAAGTCGAAGAATAACCAGATGACCAGGGTAATCCAGATGGTGTTAAACAACCCGAAGGTTTTCCCGTAGTAAAAAAACTGTTGGAACCCTCGGGCGGCTTCCCCGATGGAATCGGTATTGTAGTTATTGTTCACAATCTGGGCAATGCCGCGGGCGATGGTCATCGTCCCCAGGGTGGCGATAAACGCCGGCAGTTTGGCCTTGGCAATCAGTTGTCCGTTCAAGAAACCGATGACCGTGGTCGCCAGATAGGTAATGAGCACAGCCACCCAGGGATTGACGCCCTTCGTCATCAGGGTGGCGGAAATCATACAGCTCATGCCCACCACCGACCCGATGGAGAGATCGATATTCCCGGTAATCAAGACATAAGACTGGCCAATCCCAATTAAGAGCGTCGGGGCAATCTGCCGCAAGAGATTGGAGATATTGCGCGAGGTCAGAAAGAAAGGATTTAATAAACTGAAGACGATCACCAGCCCCACCAGACCAAAAGTGACCGTGATCACCTGCCCCATTCCCCTTTTGGCCAAAAGCCGCTTCAACTTGTTCTGTTTCTTCTCATTTCCCATCGCTCTGCTCTCCTCCATCTTTATTAGGCTTCAACGGCGCCGGGTTCGGAAGCCAATTTCTTCTCAAATTTCGTCGCATATTCCAAAATTAGATCCTGAGTCGCCTCTTTCACATCCAGCTCTTTGGTGATCCGGCCGTCGGCCATCACCAAAATCCGGTCGCTGATCCCTAAAATCTCCGGCAACTCCGAAGAGACGAACAAGACCCCGATCCCTTTCTTCTTTAAATCATTCATGATTTGATAGATCTCAACCTTGGAAGCGACGTCGATTCCCCTGGTCGGTTCATCAAAGATCACCACTTTTGAATTTCTGGCCAACCACTTGCTGACAATAACCTTCTGCTGGTTGCCGCCGGAGAGGCTGCCCGCCTCCACTTCCGGATTGGCCAATTTAATGGCGAAATTCTTCACCGCCCGGGCGGTAACTTCCGCTTCCTTTTTCCGGTTGACCAGGCCCAGTTTGGACGAGAGAAAATCCAGGTTGGGCAGGGCCACATTCTCCCTGACGCTTAGTTTCGTACATAAACCGTCCCGGGCCCGGTCCTCCGGCACCAGCACCAGGCCGGCTTTGATCGCATCCCTGGGCTCGCGGATCTCCACCTCTTTCCCGTCAATCAAGATCTGCCCGGAGTCTTTCGGATCCGCCCCGAAGATGGCCCGGGTGGTTTCGGTGCGGCCGGCCCCCATCAAACCGGCGATCCCCACAATCTCCCCTTTGCGCAGGGAAAAACTGATGTTTCTCACCATCCGCCCGGCGTTTAAATTCCTGACCTCAAAAATGGTCTCCCCCACCTGTTCTTCAACCCGGGGGAACTTTTCCTTAATTTCCCTGCCCACCATGTAGGAGATAATCTCGCTGAGGGTGGTCTCCTTAAACGGCTTGTCAATGATATACTTACCGTCCCGCAGGATCAGCACGCGATCGACGATGTATTGCAACTCTTCCAGACGGTGGGAGATATAAACAATGCCACAGCCTTGTTCTTTCAACCGTTTGATGATGGTGAACAGATTATCAATCTCTTTGGCGGTCAACGCGGAGGTCGGTTCATCCATAATCAAAATTTTCGCCTCGACCGACAAGGCTTTGGCGATTTCCACCAGTTGTTTTTTGGAGACGGGCAAGTCCCCGACCATCGTCTCCGGATCGATTTCAATTTGAAACTCTTCCAGCAGCTTCCGGGCGGCGGCATTCATTTTCTTTTCGTGCAAAACGCCTCTCCTCAAGATTTCCCGCCCCAGGAAGATATTTTGGGCCACCGTCAGATGGTCACAGAGGTTCAATTCCTGGTTAATAATGGCGATCCCCAGCTTCTGGGCGGTGAGCGGCGTTAAATGCTCCACTTCCTGCCCGAAGATCTTGATCCTGCCTTCATCTTTGGTGTAGACGCCGGCCAGGATCTTCATCAAAGTGGATTTGCCGGCCCCGTTCTCGCCAAGCAAACCCAGCACTTCGCCGGCCTTTAAGGTAAAATCCACGCTGTCCAGCGCCTTTACACCGGGAAAGCTTTTACTAATCTGTTTCAGTTCGACAATATTGCCCATAAAAACACCCCCTATTCCCTGGTCTCGCTCTCCAGCCAACCCTTTGCTTAGATCTTACCAAAAATTAACCGGGCGGAGGGTAGAGCGTCTTTAGAATTAGGGGGACATTTATTGGGAGTTTTGACAACACGGTAATATTTGTGAGCAAAGGCTTTCCGCAGACGGAGCCTACCAAAGATAAGGGGTCAATCCGGTAAAACCGTGGCTGGAGGGCGCCAGCTTCCCCTTTTCCATGATCAGCAACCGGTCGGTGATGGATAACGTATCGGAGATGCTGACGGCCAGGATCACGACGGCAATCTCCTTCTCCTTCAGCAGCTTGATAAGTTCGATGATTCTTCCCCGCAGGTACATGTCGGCGTGGGAAAAGGGTTGCATGATAAAGACCGCCTTGGGCTTGTAGAGCAAAATCCGGAGGTAGACCAGATTATAAAGGGATTTCATCTCCAAACCCCAAAGATCCTTCGCCTCGATCTCCGCCCCCACCAGGCAGCGGAACTCTTCCTTGACTCCGCTTAAAATCCGGGGCGGGATAAGACTCCGTTTCAATTTCCGTTCGATCATAAAAGTTAAATTCTCCAGATAGGAGAGATCATAGAACAAACTCGCCGGGACCGGATTCTCCGGAATATACGCCACCCCGTCCAAAAACAAATTCCGCTCCTTCCGCAAGGGAATCGCTTTCCCGTCCACCACGATCCTCCCGCTTTCCGGGCGTAAATAACCGTTGACAATGGCGGCGAGCTCCTGGATCCCCCGGTTGTTTACATCCAGAATGGTGACGCATTCCCCTTTTTCCACGGAAAAGCTAATCCCCTGCAGGTGCTCCGTCCATAGTTCTGCGCATTGGAAAACCCCGGCCTGGCGATGGGGCTCACTGAACCCTTGGTGCCTCCGGAAGACCAGGATATAGGGGTGTAAATTTTCAAGGGAAAACTCCTTTTCCCGGAGCACCTTGATGATTTTTCCCTTGGCGAAGAGGGCCACCCGGTGGCAGATCTGAAAGGCCTCTTCATGATGGTTGGCGATATAAAGAAAAGCGATGCCTTTCTTGGTATAGTACCGGATCAACTGCTGAAAAAAGGCCAATTCCTCAATACTCAAAAAATTGGAGAGTTCATTCAGGATAATTAGTTGCGCCCCGTTGAGCACCGCCCGCAAGAGCTCGACAATGGTCTTCTCCAACATGGAAAGTTCGGAGACATACTGGTCGGCGTCGATTTCTATCCCGAACTGCCCAAATAACTCGCGGGTAATGGTTTGTAGTTTTTTCTCCTTGATCACATAATCTTGGAAGGCGGGATTCAAGACACAAAGATTATCCGTGACTTTTAAATCCTGGATCAGATTGGTTTCCTTATCGATTAAATAAACCCGGTTCTTCGTCCTACTGCTGTGCTCGTAATAGTTGACCAGTTGGTCATCGAAATAGACCCGGCCGAAATGGAGGGGGACATTTTGGGAGATGACCTCAATCAACTGGCTTTTTCCGTGATTGTCCAGGGGAAGCAAGCCCATAATCTCCCCTTTAAAGATCTGGAAGTTCAGATTATCCAAATAGGTGATGCCGTTGATTTTCCGGATGACATTTTCGAGTCTTAAGATCTCTTCCTTCATCTTGCTCCCTCAAAGCAGCAGGGGCAGAGTAATCTCCACATCGGTTCCCGCCCCCGGCTTACTGTATAAATAAATCCCGTATTCATCGCCAAACAGGAGTTTAATCCGGTTATTCACATTCAATAAGGCAATTCCGCTGGTTTTTTTATCCTTTTTAATATAGGTGAGGGAAGCCCCCCGCAGTTTATCGTTGAGCCGGTTCACCTGCTCTTCTTCCATGCCGACGCCGTTATCCGACACGGTGATCAGCAGCCGGCGCGGCGTCCGCTCCAGCCTGAGGGTGACCAGCCCCTTGCCCAATTTGGGTTCGATCCCGTGAAAAACCGCATTTTCCACAATGGGCTGCAAAGTCAGTTTCGGGATTTTCGCCTGCATGATCCCGGGATCCTGTTCCCGGTCCCAATCCACCTGGAAGTTGATCTTCTCCCCAAACCGGAACCGCTGGATCTGGCAATAGGTTTGCACGTGGGCGATCTCCTCTTCCACCGTAGCCAGCTTGTCCATATCCGAAATCGTATAACGGAAAAAGGTCTCCAAAGCCTCGGTCATATTGGCGATACTTTCAACCCCCGCAATCAGCGCCTCGCTTCTGATTCCTTCGAGGGTATTATAGAGAAAATGCGGATTAATCTGGTTTTGCAAAGCCAGGTACTCGGCGTGCTTTTTGGTCCCCTCCAGCAGCTCTTTCGTGTCAAGAATCTCCTTAAACTTTTGGAAAGCCAAAAAGGATTCCCGGTTAAAGTGTACCCGCAGGTCAAAGACCCCCCGGAAAATATAACCGTCGGCAAAAAGCCGTAAAACCTTATTGTTTTCCCGGTAGGGCAAATAGATCCACCGGTAGGCCCCATAAAGCACCAGAGCCAGGATCAGGGCAAAAGCGAAGAAAAAAAGATAGCTTCCCCGGTCCGGCGCCAGCGCCACCAGGAAAGAAAAGAGGATGGCCATTAAAATGAATAAGAACAGAAAAAGCAAGACCAGACGATCGACTAAATAAATATCCTTTTTGACTTTCATCATCTTCTCCCCAACCGGATGGCCTTGCCGCCAACACGGGCCGCAAGAAGCCAAAAATTCCCTCAGGCGAACAATTTCCGGAATTCCGTGGGTTTCATCCCCGTATGCTTGATGAAAAGTTTCGTAAAGTATTTCACATCATTATACCCCACCATCAAAGCGACATCCTGGATCCTTAAACCCGGCTCTTTCAAGAGTTCCTTGGCTTTCTCGATTCTCACTTTGGCCAGGTATTCCAGAAAAGAGGACCCGGTCTCCTTCTTAAAAAGGCTGCTGAAATAGGATGGATTAAAGCCCAAATACGAGCCGAGCTCCTCCAGGGTAAGATTTTTCATGTAATTGGCCTCGATGTAGAGCTTGGCTTGCCTGATTTGCCCCAGGTTTTGTTGGGTGCGCTCCGCCACCAGGCGGGTGATGGAAGCGGCAAAATGCCGGCCCAGTTCCTGAAATAAAAGGTCCAGCGCGGAACAGTTCTCAATCAGCTTTTCCAACTGTTTCTGTTCCGCGGCCCCTTCCGCCAGCTTAATTTTGTTGTTGCGTAACGTCACATAATAAGTATTGCCGATCTCCCGGACCAGTCTTTTAATTTCCGAACCGCTCACTTTTTCCCGGATAAGATCCTCTTTGAAAGTACGGATAACTTCATTGATCTCTTCCGGAGCAAGCAATTCCACCGCTTTCGTGAACTCTTTGGTGAACTCGCAAAAACGATCTTCGCTGTACGTCCGTCCCTGGTCATCCCGGGCGGCTTCGATCAGCCGTCCTGTCCCTTTGATGATCCGGTCATCGATGGCTTTTTGCGCCGACAAAACGGCGGCGACAAGCCCGTCCAAACCGGCGACTTCTTCCCCCAAACCGATGGTGAGCATCAAACCAAAAGGCAGAAAGGAGACTTTCGTTTCATTTAGGATTCTTTTTAAAACCGCTTCCAACTGCTCCCTGTTCTCCGGCCGGTAATTAACCAAAACATATAAACTGCTCTCCTGCTGGATCAATTCCGCCTCATAAGCCAATTCCGTCAGGGCCAAACGGAGGGTCTCCGCCAATTTGCCGAGGAACTCCTCCAGTTTTTTACTCTCCAGATTGCGTCCGTCAATTTTAAAGGCAATCACCCGGAAGCTCCCTTCCCGGAAATGAAAATAAGGGCTTTGCGTAAGCTCGGCCAGGGCGGCGGCTTTTTCCTCTTCGCCACGCCCGAAGAGCAGATTCTTCAGAATGGAAGCCCTGATTTTTTCCACGTCCTGTTTGATGACTTGGTACTCTTTCTCGAGGTTACTCTGCTGTTCTTTCCTGGCGATGGCCTCCTGCGCCCGGCCAAGCGCCTTCAACAAACTGTCTTTATTGATTGGTTTACAAAGGTAGTCTTTAACCCCGAATTCCATCGCCCGCTGGGCATAGGCAAATTCCTCGTAGCCGCTGATAATGATGAACTCCAACTCAGCGTTGAGCTTTTTTGCCTTCTCAATCAGCTCCAACCCGTCACAACCAGGCATGCGGATGTCGGTGATGACCAGATCGGGCTGCTCCTGGTCAATCAAGCGCAAGGCTTCAATCCCGTCACTGGCCACCCCTACGATCTCCATCCCCAGTTCTTCCCAATTGATCAGGTTGATAATCAGCTTGCAAATCCGGATTTCATCATCGGCGACGATTACTTTGAGCATATGCTTCACCCCAATTGGCCAAATAACCCCTGCTGCCTGTTCTTTTACTTTATTTTATCACATTGTTCGCCTGTTTTTTATAGATAACTCATTTCTTTAGCTCCGCCAGTTTTCTTCTGCCGGCCAGCGGCTGTCCGCCATGGAAGATTTTCGCCTTCTTCCGGGCGGACCAAGCGGAGGATCCATTGGAGCAGAGTGGTTTTGCCCGCCCCGTTCGGCCCGATTAGCCCGACAATCGCTCCGCTCGGAAGCGTAAAAGTGACCCCTTTGAGGACGTGGACCATCGCATACCTTTGTGACAAACCTTTAACCTGCAGCATACCCAGGAAATCCTCCCCGACCAATCTTTTCCTTTTTCTTCCTCTTTATGCTCTCCTTTTCCTTGCAAATTGGAAAAAACCCGGGCCGGCGCCCGGGTTCTTCTTTATTCATTAACTTCCGTCCTTTTGACCCTGCCCTATTCTTCCGCCGGCAGCGTGCTTTTGAACCGGGGCATAATTTCCGCCTCCTCCTTGATCATCGCGAACGTTAACCCCAAGTTCTCTTTATCCGCTTCCGCCAAATCATGAGCAAAAAGCATTCCTGCTGTGGCCAATGCGGCGTCCGCTTTCTCCAGTTCACCGCGGACCATGTAATACTGGGCAAAAGTCAAATGGCCGATAAATTTCGAGACCGGTGCAGAAGCCGAATTGAGATGTTCGGTCAAAAGATCTTTAACCAACTGGTCGTTCTCCACCTGTTCATCGAAGATATACATATCGGCCAAATTATTAAGATTGCTTTGATACTCTGCTTCTTTTTCCGCCGAGAATAAATGGTAGTCGTCCACCAGTTTATCACCGAAGAGGTAATAAAAGCAGGCGTAGCAATGATCGGAGTATTCCGCCAGGAGTTCCTTTTTTTCGAGATCATAATTGGTCAACATGATCAGAACCTGACGGCCGTCTTCCATGGAAAAGACCCGGTAGGAGAGGCGTAAAGGTTCTTCCCAGCCGGCAAATTTAACCACGATTCCAACGGGATAATCTTCGTTTAGATTATTGAACATCTTTTCAACCATCGCGGTTTTGACCTGAAGATCCAACGGCTCCAGCAAGTCAAAAAAGAACAGGACATCTGTGTAGAAGTAATGCAGGAAATAATAAGGCTCCAGCTGATACCGGTTCTCCCCGCTTTCCGCTTCCGGCAAGACAAACCCGACATACTCCGGTTGAACCGATTGGGCTCTTCCGAAAGTGGAGAGCACCAAAACAAGCAATAGGGAAATGATCACTTTTTTCATTGTCTTTCTCCTCTTTTCCATTTGATGGATCCATTATACCATCTTTACCGCGCATCCATAAGCAAAACCGTCAATCTTTTTCATTTCACACTTTCCGTCCCGCCGCCCTGAAAGACCGTCCCCGTATCCCGGCATAAGTATTGGACCGCCCGCCGTCCCGTCTCCACCGCGACCGGCAGTCCGCCGGGACTCATCAGGCGCTGCCCGGCAAAATAGAGATTTTTTATGCTTTCGGGTTTGGAAGGATAGCTTTCCATCTTGCTCCCCTTTTCCAGGATCGACATCCAGGAGCCCCGCCAGGAATGGAGATACCGCTCATAGGTGAGCGGTGTGGCCACATCCCAAACGGCGATCTTGCCGGCCGTCTGGGGAATCTTTTTGTTCAGGATCCGGATAAAGGCCTCGGCCAGCTTCTGTTTTTCCGCTTCGTAGGTTCCCTTCTCCCGGCAGGCTTTCCAGAAAGCATAGCTGTCGCCCACGATCCCCGAGGTGAGGGCGGTGCATCCTTCCGGCGCATAGCCTTGATAGCCGGCGTAATTGTAGATGGAAACAACCGGGGAGACCAAATCCCCGCAGCGGAGCGGCTCATCGGCGACGAAGGTTATATTCTCCGGCAGGCCGGACAAATCCGTCTCCACCCCCACCCCAATGAAGGTGATCAGCATGGGTTTGGTGTTTGCCCGCAGCTTTTCCGCCCACGGTTCACGCAGCGGAGGATCAAATAACTCATCGATCGCCGCCCGCGTATCCTGGGTAATGATCACCGCATCGGCCGGAAAATGCTCACCGTCGACAAGGACGCCGGTCGCCACGGGGTTTTCCACCCGCACTTGGCTTACCTTTTTCCCGTATTGGATCCTGCCGCCCAGCGCGGTAAAGCGATCGGCCATCCGGCCCGCCATGGCAAGGGAGCCGCCCTCGGGATAGCCGCCGTCCCCGGATACCAGAGTGGCAAGGGTAAAGGCCAGGCCGGTAGCATTATTCTCGTGGCCCACGACATTTTCCAGCAACCCCCGTAACAGCGGGCTTTTGAACCGCCCGGCAAACTCCCTGGTTGTTTGCTTGGCGTAAAAGCCCATCCGGAACATGGCCGGCAGCATCCCAAAAAGCAGCGACAAGGGGAAAGCAGCCTTTTCCTTGACTTTGACACCCTTGAGATCCATGACCGGCATACCCAATTTGGTGAATTTCTTTATATCCTTGCACAAACTGTTAATTTCCCTGCGGTCCGCCGGCGCGATTTCCAAAAAATGCCGGCGCAGTTTCTCCAGATCCCGGTAAAGGCAGGCCCGCTGCCCGTTCTCCTCAAAAGTTAAAAAAGGATCCCGGAGATGAATCTTCACCCGCTCATCCAAGGCCCCCACTTCCCGCCAAAGCTTGTGCAGGGGGGTCTTGGGCGAGGAACCGGTCAGCCAGTACAGACCGCCTTCAAATAAATACCCCTTCCTTCGCCAACTGGTGCTGGCGCCCCCCGGAACAGTGTGGCTTTCATAGATGGTAACCTCGAATCCGCTTTGCCGGGCGTAAATCCCGGCGGCCAGCCCGGCGATCCCCGCGCCGACGATAATAACTTTCACGCCTATCTCCTCCTTCCCGGCTCATCTGCGCAACAATCCGGCCGCTGCGGGTGCCACGGTTGAGTATGGGCGCTCCCCAAGCCGAAAATAAAAATTGAACCAAAACTTAGCGCTCAGCCTCCACCGCACTCAACATTTCCTCAAATTCCGCGAGCACATGAGCATTGTCGGCAAAAGTCGCCCGGACCTTTTGCTCCCAGGCCGCACCCTTTTCCCAATCACCAAGGGCATAGTAATCGAGGCAGATAAAGATGGAGCAAGTGGGCTCATCAAGCAAGGTCAGGGTCTCCGTTAAGGTGGTCAGGGAGGCTTGGTAGGCCTTGGCATAATACTCGCTGCGTCCCTTGCCGCGTAAAGCTACCCCCTGCCA
>DATCJZ010000014.1:0-5425 GCA_036562545.1 Capillibacterium sp.
CCTTGAGGAAGCCCGTAAAGTGGTGGAAGCCGCCATTGCCGCCGGCAAAGACTTCAACGTCATCTATGCCCAGAACGACGGTATGGCGCAAGGCGCTTGCCAGGCGCTCGAAGCGGCCGGCATCAGCTTTGGGAAGAACGGTAAGGTCAAGATCATCGGCTTCGACTTTAACCGTTTTGCCCTCCGTAATGTCCAGGCCGGTTACTGGAACGCCGATGTACAGTGCAACCCCCGGATGGCCAGCCAGATTGATCAATGGATCAAGAGCGGCAATATTCCCAAAGGCATCGTCTACCAGAAAGAGGTCCTCTTAGACACCGATACGATCACCGATGCCGACATCGAAAAACTCGGAATCAATCCCGATCCGGGCAAAAATGTAATCACCAGGTAACTTTAGGTCATCTTTGTCATGGTTTCAGGCAGTGCGGTGTCCGGAGGCGCTCCGGGCAACCGCACTGCTGTTAATTTACGTCATACCAGTAAGGAGGGCTTTGCTTGCCGTCAGAAATCATCCTCAAAATGGAGGGGATCTGCAAATCCTTTCCCGGGGTCAGGGCTTTGCACAACGTCGACTTTGTGCTCCGCAAGGGTGAGATCCATGCCCTGATGGGCGAAAATGGAGCGGGCAAGTCCACGCTGATCAAGATTTTAACCGGTGTTTACGAGAAGGATGCCGGCCAGATTCTCTTAAACGGAAGGCCGGTCAATTTCAAGTCGCCGCAGGACGCGCTGAAGGCGGGGATTGGCACGGTCTTTCAGGAAATCGCGCTCTGTCCCAATCTGACCGTAGCCGAGAACATGTTTATCGGCCGCAGCCGGAAGGCTTTCGTAAGTTGGAAAGAGATGAACGCCAAGGCGGAAAAGATCCTCAATTCCCTCAGCATTCCGGCCAACCCCACCCAGGAACTGGCCAGTTGCTCCATTGCAGTTCAGCAAATGATCGCCATTGCCCGCGCCGTGGATATGGATTGCAAGATTCTCATCCTGGACGAGCCCACGTCCTCCCTGGACGAAGATGAGGTGCAAAAACTCTTCGCCCTCATGCGAGAACTGCAGGCCCGCGGGGTCGGGATCATCTTTATTACCCACTTTATCGATCAGGTCTACGCGATCAGTGACCGGATTACCGTCCTGCGCAATGGCGAATTGATCGGTGAATACGAAACAGCGGAGCTTCCCCAGATCGAGCTTGTTTCAAAAATGATGGGCAAGGCCCTAAGTGACGTTTCGGCGATGAAAAAACAGGAACCGCCGAAAGCCGATCAGCGGGTGCCGGCCTTCGAAGCGAAGGGCCTGGCGAGTGCCGCCGGGGTAAGGCCTTTTGATTTCACCATCCACCAAGGCGAAGTGAACGGGTTTGCCGGCCTGCTCGGCTCGGGGCGGAGCGAGAGTGTGCGCGCCATCTTCGCCGCCGACAAGGTAACGGGCGGTGAAGTCAAAATCAATGGCAAGCCGGTGAAGATCAGGACGCCCTTAAGCGCCATGAAGTGCGGAATCGGCTATCTGCCGGAGGACCGGAAGAGCGAAGGAATCATCGACGAACTTTCGGTGCGGGACAATATTATCCTCGCCCTCCAGGTTTTAAAAGGCTTTTTTAAACCGCTCTCCCGGAAACAAGCCGCCGAGTTTGCCAACGAGTATGTCAAGTTGCTGGAGATTAAAACGCCGTCCCTCGACACCCCGATCAAATCCCTCTCCGGCGGTAACCAGCAGAAGGCAATCCTCGCCCGCTGGCTGCTCACCCACCCCATGTACTTGATCCTCGATGAACCCACCCGGGGCATCGATGTCGGCACCAAGGTGGAAATCCAAAAACTTGTACTGAAACTCGCCCAAGAGGGTATGAGTCTGACCTTCATCTCTTCCGAAATCGACGAAATGCTCCGGGTCTGCTCGCGGCTGATCGTGATGAAAGACCGGGAAATTGTCGGCGAACTCAGCGGGACCGATTTGACGGAACAAAATGTGATGCGCATGATCGCGCAGGGGGGTAAATGACATGTCAAGGTTAAAAACAGGCTTCACTCGCTTGTCCCATCTCTTCCTTCCCCTCTCCGTGCTGGCGATCCTCCTGATCATTAACCTGATCAAGGGCGCCGATTACTTCAAGATAACCATGGTCAACGGGGTTTTTTACGGCAACATCCCGAACATTCTTTTTGGCGCCTCCGAGCTGGTTATTTTGTCCATCGGGATGACCTTGGTGACGGCCGCCTCCCGCGGGCAGGACATCAGCATCGGTGAGGTTGGCGCGATTAGTTCCGCCGTCTTTGTGCAATACGTCTTGAATGCCGGGGGGGAGGTCACAATCTGGACCATCCTGGCGGGCTTCCTGATCAGCTGCGTGGCCGGGGTAGTAATCGGCGCCTTCAACGGCACCCTGGTTTCCTTCTTTAATGTCCAACCCATGGTGGCGACCCTGATCCTATTTTTGGGTGGCCGGTCCATCGCCTTTATTATTGACGGTAAAGTATCACCCATCCTGGCCAATCCGATCTCCAACCAAATCGGTACCGTCATCCCGGGCGTGCCCATCCAGACGCCCATCATCCTGACCGCCGTCTTCATTGCGCTCGTGGCCGTCGTTCTCAAGACCACCAATCTCCGGCTTTATGTGGAAGCGGTGGGCATCAACCCCAATGCCGCCCGTCTGAACGGAATCAATCCGAAAAAAGTGATCTTTCTCACCTTTTTAGTGATGGGTTTCTGCAGCGCGGTCGCCGGTTTTATCGCCGTGAACAAGGTGGGGCGGCACGACAGTGTTAATCTGCTCAAGTTTATTATGATGGACGCCATTCTGGCCGTCGCCTTGGGCGGCAACTCGCTGAACGGCGGAAAATTCAGTATCACCGGTTCGATTCTCGGGGCGTACACCATCGAAGTACTGAACAGAACTTTGCTCCGGCTGGAAGTGCACCCGGAGACCATTAAGGCCTTCAAGGCCGTCTTCATCATTATTCTCATGGTCATTGCCTCGCCGGTGGTCCGGACTTCGGCCCGGAAAGGCCTGAACAAGATGAAAACGCTCTTCGCCGGCAACGCCGTCCGCCCGGCCGGTGGTCTCCCCAAGACGGTTGCTTCCATCCCGGACAGTTCTGCGCAGAAGGAGGAGTAGCATGGAAGCCCTGAAGCCAACCAAACCCAAAACCAGGTTGTCGAATTCGACGCTTCTCTTTATCATCGCCGGGATTATCTTTTTATTGATGTACCTGATTGCCATCCTCGTTTATCCCGGCAGTTTCAAACAATTTCAGACCTTTTTTGACTTTTTCAACCTCAACGCGGCGCTCTTTATTGTCACCCTTGGCCTGTGTATCGTGATCATCGGGGGCGGCATCGATATTTCCGTCGGCGCCGTCTGCGGCCTGGTCACCATGGCCTGCGCCTTGTTGCTGGAATCGGGAAAAGGGGATATTTGGGGCGCCCTCTTGCTGGCGCTGGGCATCGGGCTCGCCTTTGGCCTTATGCACGGTTACCTCATCGCCTATCTGGAAATCCAGCCCTTTATCATCACCCTCTCCGGCATGTTTTTAGCGCAGGGACTGCTGACGACCCTCCACCGCGAGCCGCTCAACGTGACCAAGCCGGCTTTTGTTGCCTTGCGGAGTTACCGGATCGAGATTCCTTGGCTGGGCACCGTCAACAGGCTTGGCGTGTTCATCCCGTGTGAAATCAGACCGGGTGTCCTCGTCGTCGTGGCCCTGATTATCCTCTACGCGATCATGATGAAGTGGTCGCGTTTCGGGCGCAATCTCTACGCGGTGGGCGGCAACCGGCAGAGCGCCCGGATGCTGGGGATTAATGTCAAGAAGACGATCTTTCTCTCTTATGTCCTCTGTGGGTTGACCGCCGGCATCTCCGGTTTTGTGTTCCTGATGACCACCGGAGCCGGGAATATCGGAAACGGGTCGTTGTTTGAAATGAAGGCCATCGCCGCAAACGTCATGGGCGGCATCATGCTCAGCGGCGGCGTGGGGAATTTGCTGGGGGCACCCCTCGGCATGTTAACCCTGCTGACCATCAATGAACTGATCCGGGCGGCAGGCGTCCAATCCAACTTGCAAGCGATCGTCAGCGGGCTCTTACTGTATCTCTTCATTGTGCTGCAAAGCATCATCATGTCCTTGCGGGACAGGAGTAAATTCCGCCTTGCCCTCCCGCCCTGGCTGAAACCGCAACCGCCGGCGGGTGAGCAAAAGGCCGCCAAATAAAATAAATAGCAAAAAACCTGCTTCAGCCAAGCAGGTTTTTGTTTTTTGTCAAGCTTCCCCAAAGAGTTTGGCGGCGTTATTGTATAAAATCGCTTCTTTTTCGGCTCCCGAAAGGTCCAGCCGGAGAAAGCGGTCCAGTTCATCCCTTTGCCTCCACATGGGGTAATCCGAGCCGAACATGAACTTGTCCACCCCGTGGCTTCTAATCATGTCAACCGCCGTCGCCGGATCAAGATAGGCCAACGAGCTTGAGGTGTCCATGAAAAGATTCCTGCCCACCAAGTACTTGCGGGATTCCTCCCACCGCATGTAACCTCCGAAATGGGCGGCGATCACCACCAGATCCGGGAATTTGTCAAGGACGCGGGCGAGGCGGACGGGGCTGGAAGAGTCCCGGTTCGCATCTCCCATGTGGATTAAGAGGGGAAGCTTGCCGGCGATGGCTTTGTAAACAGGCATCATCGCGGGTTCGTCAATCACAAAATGCTGAAATTCCGGGTGCAGTTTAATCCCTTTTAAGCCCAAGGCCATGATCCTTTCCACCTCGGCCTCGAGATCATCAAGGTCAAAATGTAAAGTCCCAAAACCAATCAGGTGGGGATGGCTTTTGACAACGCCGGCAATAAAATTGTTGATGGCTTCCACCTGCTCCACATGGGTGGCGGAGGAATGAACCAGACAACGGTCGATACCAACCTGCCGGACGCTTGCCAGCAGGGCATCCACGGTACCTTCTTCGCCCATATTGATATGGTAATACCTTCCGATATTCTCCACGGCCTTTTTCGCAATTTTGTCCGGGAAGATATGAACGTGAACATCAAAAACTTTAAATTTCTTATTCAAAAGGCATCATTGTCCTTTTTCCAACATTATTTTGAAGCCTTCAGGCCAAAATCCATTATTTAGCTTATCACACCTTCATGCACAGAACAAGCGTGTCGCAAAGCCCTGTCCGGGGTGGGCCGTTTTCTTCTGCCCATTGGTAACCCAGTAAGTCCCGATGTATAAAAAAGGTTGCCTGAAGAGCAACCTTTCTTCTTTTGATATTGGGAAACATTATCTTCGGGAAAATCTTCTCTTTAAAGCTTCCTGGCCCGGGGGGTCAGGAAGGCCACATAAAGAGCCATCCCCCAGATTACCAAACCCATGGGAGAGATCAGCGCCTCCAAGACATCCCGGTCAAAGGGGGAGAGCCAGATATAGGGGAT
>DATCJZ010000025.1:0-6517 GCA_036562545.1 Capillibacterium sp.
TAAGGGTGAGGGCCACCTGGTCGGAGCCGGTGAGCCCCATCGTTTTGACGGCGGTGAGGGCAAATTGAGCGGTGGTCTCTACCGTTCCGGTTAAAAAGACATGGGTTTGGTCCGGTTGATTGGTCCACTGGTCACCAATACGGCCTTCACCTTGCCGGCGGCGGGAGTAAGCCAGGCCGAACTCCCAGGTGTCATGGCCGGTGGTCATCAATTCCAGGTTCAACTGGTCGCTGTCCGGACCTAAGGAACCACCCAAAAGTTTACCCTTATAGGTGTAGCTGAAAAAGGGGTCTTGGGCGGAATAAGTGTGCCGGTTAATCCGGGTGTATTCCGCATAAAAAGTCAGTCCGTTTATACCCAACGGGCGGTTCCACTCGGCGCCGGCTTGATAGCCATCTTTCAAGGGGGTGTGGCTGGACGCTGTTACTTTTCCTTCGGTTGAGGAAGCCCCCTCCGGCCAGAAGGAGAGGGGAAGCTCGTCGATGAGGTAAGCGGCATAGATCTTGGCGTTGGCGCCCAAATGCAGAGTAAGGTCCAATTCGGCAAGAAGATTGAGCGTGCCTTCGGGGTCGGGCAAGTTTAGGTACTGCAAGGCGAGGAAGTGGTAGAGGCCGACCGGAACCAAAGGCAGGGGCAAAAAGTAGAAGTCGGGGGTGCCTTCTTTGGCCAAAGCCGTTTCCCCGAAGCCGAAGGTGAAGGGGCCCAGGTCATAGGTGGCCCTCTGCCCCAGGAGGAGACGGATCTTACTCTGCACCGGAACCCAGGCGTAGAGTTTTTTGTAGCTCAGCCGTTTGGTGGTGAAGGAATAAGCCACTTGGTCCAGGCCTTCCCCGGTCAAACCCTCACCCGGAGGGGCCAGGAGGGGGAAGGCATAACGCCCCGGACCAAAAGAGTTTAGTTGACGGCCGGCGGTCAGGTGGAAAGAACCGAGGCCGAAATCAACCCCGCCTTCTTTCAACCCGAAGGTGGTTTGGTTTTGTTCAGTGTAAAACCAAGGAGAGAGAAAGATGGTTAAAGGTCCCAGTTTGAACTGGTTGTCACTGAGTAAAGCCAAGCCCTGGTTGTTGAGCTCAAAAATTAGGGCGTTGGCCTGAGCGGGACGGGGGGAAAGACCCAATAAAAAAAGGACCACGAGGAACAGGTAAATCCGGCAGGGGAACAAGATGCCTTTCATGCTGCTTACTACCTCCGCGAAGATTGCTGTAATTCTGCTAAGGAATTTGTTTGGTTTGCTTCGGCAAAACCAATGAAAGAAGGGGGTATATTTTACTCTTCTTGGCTGGTTGGTAAAGTCCTGCCCCTAAAAAACGGAAATTTCGGTTTCTTATCCTAAAGCACCCTCTTTTCCGCATAGATTGGGATGGGGGTGTTTTTCGTGATCGACGGGGTGGTTGTGAAAGATCTAAGAGTAATTCCGGATGAACGGGGCCGGCTAATGGAAATTTTACGCTGCGATGACCCGATCTTCCGCGGGTTTGGGCAGGTCTATATGACCACGGTCTATCCGGGGGTGGTCAAAGCCTGGCATTACCATAAAAAACAATATGATAATTTTACGGTTTTAGCCGGGATGATGAAGGTGGCTTTGTTTGATGACCGGGAGGGATCGCCGACCCGGGGGAAAGTCGAGGAATTCTTTATCGGGGTGCACAACCCGAAGCTCTTGCAGATTCCGCCCGGTGTTTACCATGGGTTTAAGTGTATCAGTCAGCAGGAGGCGCTGGTTTTAAACTGCCCGACCGAACCCTATAACTACGCGGAGCCCGATGAATACAGGCTTCCGCCCCATGCTCCGGCAACACGGATGAAGATCCCTTACGACTGGGGGAGGAAAGACGGTTAGGGGGGATGGGCGTTGCGGCTCTTGGTCACTGGCGGCGCCGGCTTTATCGGCAGTAATTTTATCCGCTACTTTCTCCGGCGTTATCCGGAAACGGAACTGATCAATGTGGACCTTTTGACTTACGCCGGAAACGTAGCCAATATGGAAGGGTTCACCGCTTATCCCGGTTACCGGTTTGTCCACGCCGATATTAATGACCGCCGTAAGCTGGAGCCCTATTTTGCCTCGGGGTTGGAGGCGGTGATTCACTTTGCCGCCGAATCCCATGTGGACCGGAGTATCGACGCACCGGTCGTCTTTGCCCGGACCAATATCGACGGGACGGTTAACCTTTTAAGCCTAGCCCAGCGGTACGGGGTTAAGCGCTTTGTGCAGATCTCCACCGATGAAGTTTACGGTTCCTTGGGGCCGGTTGGGTTTTTTACGGAGAAGACTCCTTTAGCCCCCAATAGCCCCTATGCCGCCACCAAGGCGGGAGCCGATCTTATGGCCCTCGCTTTTTATCATACGTATAAACTGCCGGTTTTGATCACCCGCTGTTCCAACAACTACGGTCCTTACCAGTTTCCGGAGAAATTGATCCCGTTGACGATCATCAACGCCCTCCGGGGTGAACCCATCCCGGTGTACGGCGACGGGCGGCAGGTCCGGGATTGGATCCATGTGGAGGATCATTGCCGGGCGGTGGAAAGGGTCTTGCTGGACGGGCGGCCGGGGGAGGTTTATAACATCGGGGCCTGCAATGAACGGACCAACCTGGAGGTGGTCCGGCTCATCCTGCAATTGCTGGGCAAACCGGAGAGTCTGATCCGGTTTGTGGCCGACCGGCCGGGGCATGACCGCCGTTATGCGTTGGCGGTCGATAAAATCCGGGGGGAACTGGGCTGGGAAGCCCAGATCGATTTTCGGCGGGGTCTGGCCCAAACGGTGGCCTGGTATATCGAGCACCGGAAGTGGTGGTCGTCCATCCTCTCCGGGGAATATCATGATTTTTACCAGCGTAATTATGGTTATCGTTTGGAGGGGAAGTAGTCATTCGCGCCGGCTACCGGCAGTTTGCGCCAAGGGATGAAAATGCAAAGCCGGGTAAGGCAATAAGCCTCAAAGGTTTTTTCGATCGAAGGACCGGTCAGACAAGCCGGTCTTTTTTGGTTTACTTTTGTTACCTTTTTTTGCAAAAAAACGCCGGGGCGAAGTATAGCCGCCAAAAAAGATGGCAATAATCCTAGTAAGAAGAGACGAGAGCATCTGTGGAAGACGCGAGCACACTGTGGAGGTTGGAGACGATGATCCCGAACAAAGTGGAAATCTGTGGGGTAAACACCTCAAAACTTCCCGTTCTTACCAATGCCAAAATGCGGGAGTTACTAAAAAAGATGCAGTCCGGGGAGAAGAAGGCCCGGGAGGAATTGATCCAGGGCAACCTCCGCTTGGTCCTGAGTGTGATTCAACGCTTTAACAACCGCGGCGAGAACGTGGATGATCTTTTTCAGGTGGGCTGTATCGGCTTGATGAAGGCGATTGATAATTTTGATTTGTCACAAAATGTTAAGTTCTCCACCTATGCGGTGCCCATGATCATCGGGGAGATCCGGCGTTACCTCCGGGACAATAACCCAATCCGGGTCAGCCGCTCCCTCCGGGATATCGCCTACAAAGCCCTCCAGGTGCGGGATGCTCTGACCAGCAAGAACGGGAAAGAACCGACAGTGGGTGAGATTGCATCCGCCTTAAATATTGATCGGGAGGAAGTAGTCTTTGCGCTGGATGCGATCCAGGAGCCAATCTCCCTCTTTGAACCCATCTACCACGACGGGGGCGATCCCATCTTTGTGATGGACCAGATCAGTGACGACAAGAACCTGGACAACCAGTGGCTGGAGGGGATCTCCATCCGGGAAGCCATGTCCCGCTTGAATGAAAGAGAGAAGGAAATTTTGAAGATGCGCTTCTTCGATGGACGGACCCAGATGGAGGTGGCGGAAGAGATTGGCATCTCCCAGGCGCAAGTTTCCCGGTTGGAGAAGACTGCTTTGAAAAATATCCGGCGGTATATCAGCGAGGAACGGACGAAGGAGTGAGAGGATGAAAGCCCGGATAATCACTGTCCTAATCCTTTTTTTCATCGGTGGCGTGGTGCTCAGTTTAACCGGCAGTTTCCAATGGCCGGCGGTAGAGACGACGGTGGCCTTCAGCCCCGGAAATTTAATTCGCCTGCATGTGATCGCCAATAGTGACGGAGAAGCGGACCAGCAGGTCAAATTGTTGGTCCGGGACCGGATGCTGCAAGAAACCGCTGCGTTGCTTGCCGGGATCGGGGACCAGAAGGCGGCTTTAGCGATGCTCAAAAGAAACCGGGCGGTTTTAGCGGCCGCGGCCACAGACGAACTCCGCAAACACGGGTTTGCTTACCGGGCCATGGTGGAAGTGGGGGAATTCCGCTTCCCGGAACGTCATTATGAGTTCGGAGTATTGCCGGCCGGAAACTACCAGGCCTTACGGGTAGTATTGGGAAAGGGTCAGGGCCAGAATTGGTGGTGTGTGCTATTTCCGCCGGTCTGTCACCTGACGATGGCGGAGGAGAAGCCCGCAAAAGAGCGGGAGCAAATCCGTTTGCGCTGGAAGGCACTGGAAGATTTGGGGCGGAATAAAGAGCAACTGGCCGAAAAAGCCTGGGTAGAATGGGCCAAATGGTTCCAATTAGCCACCATTATTATTAAATAAATAGCGCCCAACCGGCTCTCAAATATTACATATGGAAGGGAGCGGCAAATCACGGTGAGGGGAGGGGAAGAACCCCTTTTTTTTATGGCCGGCGCCGGTAAACCCCAGGGGGAATAATGGTTGACAGTAAAAGTTTAGTGTTATAGACTGTACATAAGAAGATGTTGATAAGCGGAGGGAAACGGAATGTCAAAAGAACGGATTTTGATCATTGAAGATGAACCCAATATTATTGAATTGGTCGCCTATAATTTGGAAAAAGAGGGCTGGCTGGTCTCGAAAGCACAAACCGGGGAAGAGGGCTGGGAAAAGATCCAGGCCGAGCATCCCGATATTATTCTTCTCGATTTGATGCTGCCCGGCATTGACGGGATGGAGATCTGCCGCCGGACACGGCAGAATAAATTGACCCGTGATATTCCCATTATTATCCTGACGGCGAAAGCGGAGGAAGCCGACCGGGTATTGGGGCTGGAGTCGGGAGCCGACGATTATGTAACCAAGCCTTTCTCCCCGCGGGAGTTGATTGCGCGGATCCGGGCAGTGCTCCGTCGGGCCGACAAAAACTTCTCGGAGGCCGAAGAGAAGGAAATGATGGTCTTGGGGCCGATTAAGATGGACCTCCGTCAACATAAAGTACTCGTCAATGACCAGGAGATTGAGTTGACACCCAAAGAATTTGACCTGCTTCATTTGTTGATGTCCCATCCCGGACGGGCCTTCTCCCGGGAGTATCTTCTGGAAAACCTGTGGGGCTACGAGTTTTTCGGCGACACCAGAACGGTGGATGTCCATGTCCGGCGGTTGCGCCAGAAGATCGAGGAGAATCCGGCCCAACCCTACTGGCTGGAGACGGTGCGCGGGGTGGGGTACCGGATCCGGGAGGCCTAAAGCATGCGTCGCCTGCGTCTGCAATTGATTTTGACCGTGGTTTTTCTTTTGGGGCCGGCCTATTTTATTGGCCTGTACCGGCCGGGGTTTTCGACCCTGGCTCTTTTGTGGACCGTCGGCGGGAGCTATCTTGTGATCCGTTATTATCTTAACCCCATGGAAAAACTCTGGAGAACCATGCGGGCGTTGGATCCGGAGGCTGCTTCCGTCACTTACAAGCATTTTTTGAAGAAGGTCTACCACCACTTGAAGGAGCAGGAACAGCGGATTGCCCGGGAGAAGAAGGGCCGGGAAGAAGTGGAATCCATCCTCTTTAGTATGGTGGAGGGGGTGGTGGCCACCGACTCCAGCGGCCGGATCTCCTTTCTAAATCCGGCAGCGGAACGGATCTTCCAGATCGAGCACGGTTCCGCGTTGGGGAAATATCCGCGGGAAGTCTGGCGCGAATTTGAACTGGTGGAAATGTTCCACCAGGTTTTTGTTACTGGGGAGCCGCAAAGCCGGGAGTTTGAACTGGAAGCGCCCAGCAAAGCTTATCTGAAGATGGAGATCACCCCGATCCGTTACGGGGAGGAGGAGGAGGTCCAGGGGGTATTGGCCATAGTCCGCGACTTTACCCGGGTGCGGCAATTGGAGACGATCCGCAGTGATTTTGTGGCCAATGTTTCCCACGAATTGCGGACTCCACTGACTTCGATCAAAGGGTTTATCGAAACCCTCCTTGACGGCGGTTTGGAGAGTATGGAGACGACCAAACGGTTTTTAACCATCATGTATCAGGAGACCGACCGCTTAAACCGGTTAATCTCCGATCTGTTGGATCTTTCCCGGATCGAATCGGGCCAGGCCGAGCTGAAACGGACCAAAATTTACCTGGCGCCTTTGGTGGAAGAGGTCCGTCTTACCCTCCAGGAACGCATGACGGAGAAGAATATCACCCTCTCGGTGGAACTGGGGCCCACCCCGGTCTGGGCGGATGAGGACCAGATCCGTGAAGTACTGGTTAACTTAATTGAAAATGCGGTGAAGTATTCCACCGCGGGCGGGCATATCAGGGTC
>DATCJZ010000030.1:0-138949 GCA_036562545.1 Capillibacterium sp.
GGACTCTTCAAAATCCGGCTGGACGGCTATGCCGGCGAGTGGGCACTCTCCGCCGCCGGCGAGGCGAGACAGGATTTATCCAGCGGGGAACTCACGCCCGAACTATCCCTCCTACGGGCGGAGTACCATAAAGATAATGAGCTTATCATTATCGGCAATGCCGATCTTGATTTGGAAAGGACCTTCGGAAAAAAAGAGATCTGGGGCGCTTTATATATGACCCCCGACGTCCAGTTCCGCCGGGAATTATTCGCCTATACCAACGTCTCCGGTCCCGCGGAAGCCGGGGATCAGGTCTTGCTCTACCTCAATGAGGTGCTTTGGGAAACCAAGCAGATGGAGACCGGCGGAACCTATCTTTTCCAGGATGTGCCTTTACAGATTAACCGGATCAACCGCCTCCGGGTGGTCATCCAAAAAGCAAGCGGCGAGGCTTACGAAACGGTCCGCGAGGTGGCCGCCAGTCCCCGCCTCTTACCAAAGGATCGCAACGAACTGACGGTCGGCACCGGCCTGTACCGGAAATACGCCGTCTCCGAGTGGGAAGGGGTCATGGTTGGTTACCGGCAAAAGATTGCCTTGACGGAGGATATCACCTTCGGTCAGGAAACGGCGGTCTCCGCGCCCTACGTCAACTTTCCCGAAGACAGTTATCTTGGGGTGGACACGGGGATCGCTTTCCGGGTCAATAAAAACCTTATTTTTACCCTTGACTGGTTAGTCGGGGGGGAAATCATGAAGGCGGTCAACAACGGGATTGAATCCGCCCTCCTGTACTGCTTGGAGAAGGGCTTCTTTGAAGCCGTGATCTACTATATACCGGAGGCGGTGACCAAGGGGGTCCGCAGCCAAGCCGGTCAAGGAACCAGGCTCCGCTCGGAGATGGAGCTCCAAAACAACCTGCTCTTCAGAACCGAAGGGTACTTGTCCAGATCCACACCGGAAGCCAAGCCCTGGTCCTTGAATGGCGCCAACTTCGCCCTGACCAAAAGGTACGGCCATTACAACCAGAACAGCCTGACCGGACAGGTAGAGAAAAAGTGGTTGACCCAGGAAATCAAAACCGGCCGCTACGAAGCGGAGATCACCAGCGGCGGCGTCAAACATCTCCTCCGGGAACGGACCGTCGGTGCCAGTACAGAGGGGGAAGTGGAAAAGATCAGGTATTTTCTGAACCAGGACGGCCCCCATCACCGGCTCAATCTAAACGTCAAAACCGATTCGACCTGGGCCTTGACCAACAACCTCCTCTTCGGTCTGGCTTTGGATACGGTCAATACCTGGCAGGATCAAACCTACTGGGGGCTGCGCCTCCTCGGCGAAACCGACACCAAATGGAGCATAACCGAGGATACCCTTTTGCTTGGCAACCTGACCGTCGAAGGCAGCAATACCCCGCAAAGGGATCCCTCCCTTCACCTGAGAAGCTTCAAAACCAACCTGCTCCTTCAGCACTTTTTCACCCCGGAGTTAAATATCTACGCCGAAGCCGGCCACGCACGGGAGTCGTTCCTGGCTACACAGGATGTTTACCGCTATACCAGCGCCCGGCTGGGACTCGATTGGCAAACCACCGACCAGACCAAAAAAATCGTGGGTCAAATCGGTTACCGCTCACCGGTGGGAAGCCGGGTCTCACCCCAGTGGTCCTACCGTTTGACTTTGGAAAGATACCTTTCTTCCGCCTTTTTGCTGGAATTAACCCTCGAACGTCTTTTTACCGGGATCTTCGATCAAGAACCGGAACATGTGATCCGGGTCACCCTCAGCCGCGGCCTCAGTTTTGCCGACGGGCAAGTCAAACCTTACCGTTATACCGAAGAGGATTTCTCCGCCCGCCTCGGCGGGGTGGTCTATTTAGATATCAACGCCAACGGCCGGTTTGACGGAGAGGATAAACCCCTCGCCGGCATTAAAATCCTGGCCGACGGGCGGGTGGCCATCTCCAATGAGCAGGGCGAGTACATGTTCTCCAGTTTGCCCCCGGGGATTTACCGTGTCGATTTCCATCTTCCTTCCCTGCCGGCCAACTACACCCCCGTCACCGAACCTCAGCTAATCCGGCTCCGCAACCAAGAAAACTTCTTTATCGACTTTGCGGTGACCGTGAATGGTTCCGTCAGCGGCCTTGTCTTTGTGGACACCAATGCCGACGGGAAATTGGACGCCGGTGAACAACCTTTGTCCTGGGTCGGCGTCATCCTTGATGACGGCCGGCAAAAAATCTTCACCGGTGCGGACGGCGCTTTCTACTTTGAAGGGGTCTCCCTGGGCGCCCACACCATCAGCCTGGACCCGGCCAGTCTCCCCGCGGGCTTTGCCATTGCCGGCCATGACGTTAAAACCGTGACCATCACGGAAGCGGAGTTGGACGCGGATCTACTTATTCCGTTGGTCCCAAACGACCAATGAGATAAAGGAAATACAAAGGCAGTGCCCCGGCCGGCACTGCCTTTTATTTCTTTCCGTACTGGTATAGAAGATCAAAATCGTTCTCCAGAATCTCCATTTTTTTGCTGAACCAAACACGGGCCTCGTCCAAAGCTTTATTATAGATTACCGTTCCCAGGTTATTAAGGAAAAAGTCTAGTATATTTTCCGCGGCAATTACACCAAGGTTTTCTTCCCTTTCGTGATAGAAAAAAGTCTGCACCTCCTGGACCAGGTGTTTCTTTTCCTCCGGGGAAAGATTTATGGCCATCCCTCTTTTCCTTAGTTATTGGCAGCCCTGAAAGCAAGTCAGCCCGCGGTGGGCTGCTTTTAACATCTCGGGCACTGCTATTTTCTGGGGGCACGCCGCTTCGCAGGCCCCGCAGGCGACGCAATGACCGGCATCCTTTCCTTCCGCCGTGAGTTCCTTGTACTGCTTGACAGCCCCTTCCCGGTCATCGAAGATAAAAGCCTCGTTGTAAAGGGCAAAAATCCGGGGGATCGCCACTTCCCTGGGGCAAGGAAGGCAGTACGCGTAGCCGGTGCACGGAACCTTCGTCTTACTTAAATAAAGGTTCCGTACTTTTTCGACCAACGCCAGTTCCTCCCCGGTCATCCCGCCGGGTTCCAGCCGCGAAAAAAGATCGATATTCTCCTGCAACTGCGCCATCGAGCTGACCCCGCTCAAGATCACCGTAACCTCCGGGAAGTGGCAAAGCCAGCGGAAAGCCCATTCCACCGGGGAACGTTTCACCGGGGCCTGCGCCCAAAGGTCCTGCACATCCCGGGGGATGGGACCGGCCAGCCTTCCGCCTTTGAGCGGCTCCATGATCACCACCGGTACGCCTTTGGCCCCGGCGTAGCGCAAACCCTCCACCCCGGCCTGGACCCGGGCGTCGATTATATTAAGTTGGATTTGGGCCATCGCCCACGGGTAGGCGTCAATGATCTCTTTAAAGACGGGGAGTTCATCATGGAAGGAAAAACCCAGATATTTAATCTTTCCCGCCTGCACCATTTCTTCGAGGAAAGGAAGAATTTTCAGCTCCTGAACCTGCCGCCAGCGTTCGGCATTGACGGCATGGAGCAAATAAAAATCGACGGACTCCACTTGTAACCGGCGGAGTTGTTCTGCAAAAAGCCGCCGGCAATCGTCGAGCGTCTTGACGTGCCAAAGGGGAAGTTTGGTGGCGAGCTTCGTCCTTTCCCGGTACCCGTCCCGGAGGGCCCGGCCGAGAATGACTTCACTTTCCCCCTGATGGTAGTCGTAGCCGGTATCAAGGTAATTGACCCCGTGGTCAATGGCGTATCTGATCATTTTGATTGCTTCCTCGGCATCCACCTGCGTCCCCGCGGCCGTGTTCCGCTGGGGAAAACGCATACACCCCAGGCCGAAGAGGGAGGTTTTAAAACCAAGCCGGCCGAATTCCTTCATCCGCATCCCCAGTCCACCTCTCCTTTCTGTTTTGAACAATGAATCCCGCCGCCAATTTGCTGAAAATCCGGCATTAATTCGGCACACTTTTTTTACCTTTTTAGAAGAACTTCCCCTTGACTAGAAAATCTCCTTCCCACAGAGACTAGAAATAAGCCAAAAATAAGGAGTAATTGCGATTGCCCGCCACCCTCCCTCAGGAACTGATCATCAACGGACGCCCGGTCCCCGTCAAAAACCTGGATAAAATCTTCTGGCCCGGCGAGGGTTACACCAAAGGGGATGTCATGGCCTACTATATCCAGATCTGGCCTTACCTTGCCCCCCACCTCAAAGACCGCCCCCTCTCCTTGGTCCGTTATCCGGAGGGAATTAACGGCCAATTTTTTTACCAGAAGAATTTCCCGGACGCCCCGCCCTGGGTCGAAAGAATCCCGGTCCCTTCCCGGGAACGGGTCGTCCATTATGTGATGGCCAACAACCTGGAGACCTTGGTCTGGGCGGTGAATTTGGGCTGCATTGAAATCCATCCGTGGCTCTCCACCCGTCACGATCCGGCCCGTCCAACCTATGTCATTTTTGATCTGGATCCGATGCCGCCGGCTGCTTTTCCGGAGGCCGTCCGGGTGGCCTTCGCCCTGAAAACCCTCACCGACCACTTGGGGCTGGCCCTCTTTCCCAAAATCTCCGGGGCCACCGGCCTTCACCTGTACCTCCCGGTCAAACCCGTCTACACCTACACAGAAACCGGGACTTTCGTCCAACGCCTCGGCGAAGCGGTCATCCGGGTCCTCCCGGACCTGGCCACCAACGAACGGATGGTCTCCGCCCGGGGCGGCAAGGTCTACATCGACCATCTCCAGAACCGCCAAGGCAAGACCATTGCTTCCGTTTACAGTCTCCGCCCTTTCCCCGGCGCGCCGGTCTCGATGCCGGTGACCTGGGAGGAACTCCCCGCCGTCCACCCGGAGAGTTTCACCATCGCCTCCGCCCCCGCCCGCCTAAAAGCCACCGGCGACCTCTTTGCCCCCCTTCTCCGCCTCCAGCAGGAACTGCCCAGGGAGTTACTCTCCTGAAGCAATGCCGGCCGCGGCATTGGGCAGAAAAACCGCCTGCTCATCCAAATCGTTCACTGCTTATGATAAAAATTTTTTCCGAATTGAGGCAAATACGGGAATCGACCTAACCTTCCCTTTGCCTTTGGTCGATATTTAATGCAGGAAGGTTATTTTTCTCGTCCGGCGCAATCTTTGTTTGGCTTTGTCCGCCTTCAGGGCACCACATTTAAAAAAACAAATCGCCGGTGCTGCCTTCGACCGCCAAAGGAGGTATATGCTTTTGCGCAAAAAACTGGTCTTCCTTAATTTACTGGTTGTTTTAACCCTGATGGTAAGCGGATGTTTACCGTCCATCCCCAAGAGAATACCATCGTCAATGAAGAGAAGATCTTGACCAACTATACCATGACCTTGCCCATCGTTCTTCAACTCCACGGCTCTTACCGGTTCTATAAAAACCTCTATTGGCACCTGGGTATGGAAACGGGCTTCTCCGACGGCTGGGGGATTTCGGCTTCGCCGTGTCTCCAAATGGGGTTGGAGTGGCGACCCCGCCGTCTAATCCGGCTGGCCGGCGATCTGGCCTACCATGAGCAACATCTTAATTACCAAGCCTTGCTCGAACTTAAACTTCTCTGTTTCTGGCTGCGTTTCCAGGCCGGCTGGGTTGACCAATTCCACGGCTTCAATGCCGCCGGGATGTTTGCCCTTCATTTCTAGCCTCCAATCCTCCTGAGTTCCTCATATACGCAAAAGACCCCCCTTGGCCGGGGGGTCTTTTGCCTCCTTTGACTAGCCCACAGTTGTTCTAAGTATATTTTACTTTAGAAATATCCACTGCCCTATTGGGAATCTTCCAGGCCGTGTCAACCCTTTCTGGCTCCGCGGGGCGCAGAATGATGTGCGCCAAGAATCATTGGGATTCATCGGGACATACAAACACCAGCTGCTCCAGGGGAAATTACCCCTACTTTACCACCTTTAACCTTCTTCTCCGCCACCAGTTCCGGAGCTTTTCCCGCCAGTTGCCGCCGGTTAAATTACGGGACCACGCCCAGTAGCGCAAACCATGGGCAAAAGGCCCCCTCCCGGAAAAAAGGTACACCACGGCAATACTGCTAACCGCCGCCCAGGCGTAGGCCAAATTATAGCGGAGATAATTGAAGAAGACGAGGCCGGCCTGGAGCCAGGAGAGCCATTGGGCTTTAACCGGGAAAAGGCCCCAAAGCAGTAATTCCCGGTCGGGATAGAGTTTGGCCCAGGCCCAAGTTATCCCGGTCAACGGCAACCATAAACCGGCAATATGAAAAAATGGATTAATTAAAGGGAAAAGCCAGGTAACCAGAGCAAAGGCCAACGCGTTAATGGCTGTCGCCAGGGCCAGAAAAAAGCCGTAGGTTTGTCCGCCCCAACTCCGTTCCAGACTTCCTCCAATGTACCAAAGCCAAAGGAGGGAAAAGATTAACGAAAGGGGATCCCTGTTCACCAAAGGATAGGTCAACAGCGTCCAAGGGCGGAACAACCAGCGGTATGGAGAGAATTGAAAGAGTGCAAAGAGATTAAGCCCAAACAAAGCCAATAAATAATGGAGTAAAAAAAGAACAGCACTGCCCAGGACGATCCCCTTGGTCACCGGGATAAAGTCACGGTATAAAAAATAGCGCAGCTCTTCACGGTACCGATTCATTGCTGATAAAACAACCCCCGTCCACAGTTTTCACAAACCGTCAATTCCGCGCCGCCCTTTTTCACCTTCGCCAAAACCGCGGGCGGCAGAATCATATGGCAGAAACCGCAAAGGCCGTTCTCCACGGGGCTTACCACAATTCCCCGGAGCACAGCTGCGGAACGCCGGTAGTATTCCTTTAAGTCTTCAGGTAAAGCCTCTTCCAAGACGCTAAGCTCTTTTTGGAGCTGCGCGCACTGGTCCTCAAGGGAAGTGACCCGCTTTGCTTCCGCGCCGTGGGCGGCTTCCAGTTCCCGCTGCAACTTGGCTGCTTTCTTTTGGGCCGAAACTAGCTCCGCTGCTTTGGCTTCCAGTTGGTATAGGCGGTCCAGGATTTCTTCCTCCCGGTCCGCCTTGGCCTTCCGGTAGTCGGCTATTCTTCGCTCAAGCTGGGCCAATTCTTTTGGGGCCGTAATTTTCCCGCTGTACAGCATGGCCTCCAGTTCTCGAAGGTTCTCCTGGTAAAGCCGGCACTCCTCTTCCGCCTCCCGGTTCTCCCTTTCCAACCGGGCGCGTTCTTTCGCCAGCCGTTCCGTCGCCGCTTCCGCCGCCCGCAGCCGTTCCCGCAAGTTACCAATGGTTTTTTCTCTTTCCGGCTCGGCGCGGGAGGCTTCACAAGCGGCCAGCCGGCGCCGGACTTCCTGATATTGATATAATAAGCTTAACGCCTGATTATTACCGGTCATCACCGCTAACTCCGGATGGCGCCCAACAGATCTTTATAAGTGTCGATATCCATCCCGATCTCGGCTCGCCGGGCGACAATATCGGAGCCTTTTTCCTTCGCACACTTCACACAGCGCTTGGTTTCGGGTAAAGCCTCCAAGCGCTCCGCCGAAATCTCCTTCCCGCAAAGCTCGCACTTCCTGCCCATCTAGCGAAACCCTCCTTCCGTAGTCCGGGTAGTAACCCGGCAGCCGTCAGGCCTCTGTCTTTATGGAAGCAGACTAAAACCAAGTGTAGGGTTTAATCTTGCGTTCACTCAAATAAATCCGGGCTTTGAATTCGGGGGCCAGCGAGGAATTCTGCTCTAAATAAGCTTTGATCCGGTGGAGTCCCATCGCCTCTATGGTGTGGTGACCCACCTCCACCAGCGTCAGTCCCAACTGTTCGGCGTAAAGGAAATCATGATAACCCAGATCCGAGGTGATCAACACTTCGGCCCCTTTCCGTTTGGCTTGACTTAAATATTTACCGCCACTCCCGCCGATCACCGCAATTTTCTGCACCCACTCGCGGGGAAGTCCCCCGTAACGCAAATGCTCCTCCCCGAACAAGGCTTTTAACTCCGCAAGCAAATCCGGAAAGCGTTTTGGCGCCGGAAAAACACCAACCCGGCCCAACCCGGCGCGGCCCCCCTTTTGGGCGACCGGATAAAGGTCGTAGGCCACTTCCTCATAGGGGTGGGCCGCCAGCATGGCCTTGACCGCGGCCTCCCGCTTCCAGGCCGGAATAATCGTCTCGAGGCGTACCTCGGCCACGGAAGCAACTTCACCGACGGCGCCCAGAAAAGGATTGGCGCCGTCGCGGGGCAAAAAGGTCCCCACCCCTGCGGTGCGGAAGGTACAGTGGCTGTAATTGCCGATCCAGCCCGCCCCCGCTTCCGTTAAGGCTGTCAAAACCTGCTCCACGTAAGCTTCGGGCACAAAAACCACCAGTTTAAAATAGTCGTTGGCCCCCTCCTCCACCGGCTCAATCCTGGTTAAGTGCAAAAGCTCGGCCAAGTATTGGTTTAAGCCGTCGGCGGCCCGGTCGAAGTTGGTATGCATAGAATAGACAATAAAACCCCCATTCACAAGCTCCTCCCAGATCTTTCCCCCCGGACGGTCAAAGCGGAGACTGGTGATGGGCTTGAAAATCAAGGGGTGGTGGGTGACAATCAAGTTGGCGTTTTTCTGGTGCGCTTCTTCCAAAACCGCTTTGGAAAGATCCAACGCCAGGAGCAGGCCGGAAACCTCCCGGTCCAAACGGCCTACCTGCAGACCCACATTATCCCAGGACTCGGCCAGCGCCGGCGGGGCCAATTCTTCCAAAACGGCGGTGATCTCCCTTACGGTCGGCAACTTCCTAATCACCTTCTGCTTAACTTCGGGTAAATTTCTTTTTATAATAATATAAACGCAGGACTGTACATAATAACCGAATCTTTTATTATTTTCGTGGTTGACTTCGCATTTCCTGCTTGGAAGATAATCTTTTCGCAACCAATACCTTATTTTACCAACATGACCAAGCACATCCAAGGTTGATAAAAAAGAAAAAGTGGATCCTTTCCACTTTTCTCCTCCCGAATCAAAATGCCGTTGATGGTGGGCCCACCTGGATTCGAACCAGGGACCGATCGGTTATGAGCCGACTGCTCTACCGCTGAGCTATGGGCCCGGAAAAAAATTGGCTCCCCGAGTTGGATTCGAACCAACAACCCCCCGGTTAACAGCCGGGTGCTCTACCGTTGAGCTATCGAGGAGTTTCTTCGCAGAGAATATTATACCTCCTTCGCTTGCCTCCGTCAAGCCTTTCCGGTGCTTACTCCAGAAAATCCTTGAGTTTCTTGCTTCTGCTGGGGTGACGGAGTTTACGCAAGGCTTTGGCTTCAATCTGCCGGATCCGTTCCCGGGTGACACCAAAGACCTGACCCACCTCTTCCAGGGTCCGGGCCCGCCCGTCTTCCAAGCCAAACCGGAGGCGTAAGACTTTCTCCTCCCGGGAAGTCAGCGTATCCAGGACTTCTTCCAGTTGCTCCTTGAGCAGGCGGAAGGAGGCGGCGTCGGCCGGCGCCGGCGCATCCTGGTCTTCAATAAAGTCGCCTAAATGACTGTCTTCCTCTTCACCGATGGGGGTCTCCAGGGAGACCGGTTCTTGGGCAATCTTGATGATCTCCCGCACCCGCTCCACGCTCATCCCCATCTCCTCGGCGATCTCTTCGGCAGTCGGTTCCCGGCCGAGGGTCTGTAAGAGTTGCCGGGAAACCCGGATCAGCTTGTTAATTGTCTCGACCATATGGACCGGAATCCGGATCGTCCGCGCCTGATCGGCAATGGCCCGCGTAATGGCCTGCCGGATCCACCAGGTGGCATAGGTACTGAATTTAAAGCCTTTATGGTAGTCGAATTTCTCCACCGCTTTAATCAGGCCCAGATTCCCTTCCTGGATCAAATCGAGGAAAAGCATCCCCCGGCCCACGTATCTTTTGGCAATACTCACCACCAGCCGCAGGTTGGCTTCGGCCAGACGGCGTTTGGCGTTTTCATCCCCGTTCTTGGCCCGCTGGGCCAGTTCCAGTTCATCCTCGGGGGACAAGAGCGGAACCCGGCCGATCTCTTTCAAATACATCCGCACCGGATCATCCAAAGCAATGCCTTCCGGCAGGGAAAGATCAAGATCATTCTCACTGTCCACATCCTGGGTGCTATCCGCCGGGGTTTCCTCGTCCTCCGTCACCAACTCTATACCCTTGCTGTTCAGTAATTCGTAAATGCTGTCGATTTCCTCGGGAGCAAGGTCAATCTGCTCAAAAGTATCCATAATATCCTTATAGGTGACAAAACCCTTCTTTTTGCCCAAAGCGAGGATCTCTTTGATCGCCGCCGCTTTCATCGTATCATGCTTGGTCTCGTGCTTACCCTGAGTTTTGTCATTACTTTGAGCCTTGCCCTGCTCCGCGGAGCCCGCATTCGCTTTTTTAACCTCTTTTTCTTTACTCACTTTTGCAATCATCCTTCCCAGAGAAAACCGGAAAATAATTAAACTGGCTTCGATCTCAGGCACAATCAATCTATGTTAATCCGGAAAACATTGGGAATTCCTCCCGCAGTTTCTTGTGGAGTTGATTCAATAAGGCAAGTTTATTTTGGAGTTCCGGGGAGGGGGCGGCAGTTTTGGCCTCTTCCTCCAGCCCGGCGGCGACTTCCTGCTCCAACCGGTGAATCTCCGCGGTCAATTGGTACTGGCGGAGCCGTTGCAGGCAACCCTCACCATCAACCGGCAGCGGATTCATCTCGTTCTCGGTCAGGAGTTCCATATATAACACGCGAGTTTCCGGAGGGAAGGCAGTCGCCGGTGGTGGCCATTCTCCGGAAACATCCCATGCAATTAACTGCTGGCACAATTTACTATGCAGCGGAGTGGAGAAATTTATCTCCTTTAACGTTTTTTTTATTCGCGCAAAAAATTCTTTCTCCTGCAGACAGCCACGTAAAAGTTGTCTTTCGAGAAGGAAAAGATTGTTTTCCGCCCGGGAGGTCTCCCCTTGGCCTTCGGAAGCAATATCATTAGTATGCCGCTGGTTACTTCTTATATCCAAACGTTGTTTATTTTTCCTTAAATTGTACCAGTATATGCGCCACTGGTCGTAAATTGTCGCTTCGGAGATCCCGACCGCGGCCGCTGTTTGCTTGAGGTAGGTTTCCCGGACGATCCCGTTTTGGACCTGGCTCAGAACGGTAAAGATCCGCTGCACCGCCCGGGCTTTCCCTTCCGCCGTCGACACATCTTCGTTCTCTAAAATATATGCCAACTTGAAGGTAAAAAGGTCCACACTTTCACCCAAGTAACGGCGGAAGGCCGCCGCGCCTTCCCTTTTCAGTAAAGAATCGGGATCATCCCCGGCCGGCAGGCGCACCACCCGCACCTTCGCCCCGGCCTCCGCCAGCAGGTCCAGCCCCCGGATGGTCGCCGCCGCCCCGGCGGCATCGGCGTCGTAGGCAATAAAGACTTGTTCACTATAGCGTTTTAAGAGTTTAACCTGCTCGGTGGTTAAAGCCGTTCCCAAAGAGGCCACTACCTCATCCACCCCCTGTTGGTGGGCTTGGACCACATCCATATAACCCTCAACCACGATGACATGGCCCGTGCGGCGAATCCCCTCCCGGGCTTCCTTAAGTCCATAGAGGGAACGGCCTTTTTGGAAAAGAACGGTTTCCGGGGAATTCAGGTACTTGGGTTGTCCCTCCCCGAGAATCCGGCCGCCAAAACCGATAATTTGCCCCCGGGGATTGGTAATCGGAAAAAGGAGCCGGTCCCGGAAGCGATCATAAAAGCCTTCGCCGCCGCCGCAAACCAAACCGATTTTCTCCGCCTCCTGCAGGGAGATGCCTTTTTTCCGGAAGAGCCCGACCAGCGCCTGCCACTGGGGTGGCGCATAACCCAAGCCAAATTTTTCCGCCGTTGCCCTGGAGATCCCCCTGGTTTTCAGATAAGCGACGGCTTTTTCCCCGGTCTTCGTCTCCCAGAGAATCTTCCGGTAAAAAGCGGCGGCGTAAGCATTAATCCGGTAAAGGCGTTCCCGCTCTTCCTTCTGTTTCTGCAGGTCGTAGGGTAAGTGGCTCTCCGGCAAAGTGATGTTTGCCCGCTCGGCCAGGAAACGGAGGGCCGGCCCGAAGGTAAGGTTTTCAATCCGCATGATAAAGGTCAGCACATCGCCCCCGGCGCCACAGCCGAAACAGTGGAATAGCTGCTTTTCCCGGCTGACTGTGAAGGAAGGGGTCTTTTCGCTATGAAAAGGGCATAATCCGATAAAGTTTCTGCCCTGCTGTTTCAGGTTAACATACTCGGAGACCACAGAAACAATATCGTTATTCTCTTTTACCTCGTCAATGATCCGTTCTTCTGTTAACCGGTCCACATTCCTCACCTAATGGCTAATTCGTTCCGCCCCTTCGATCTCCTCTTTTCGCAATTCTTCACTCCACCGTGATTACTTTCGTCACCACCTGTCCGGAAGCACCGAATTTGCCCAGTTCCTGCCCACGGTAACTTACACGCAAGCCCCCCGCATTGCCGATCCGGATGGTCACGTCCTCCGTTAAGATCCATTCCCGCCGCTCACCGGGGTAAAGGGTCCCTTCAAAAAGCATTGCCCCTGAAGCACGCCGGTAGATCCCCATCCAAACCACTTCATCCGCCTCCACCACCAAGAGATTTTTGGTAGCCGGGGATAGCTCCCTTTGCTCACCGGCCGGCGGCAGAGAAGCAGCCGTCCCGGGCTCTGTCTGGTTATCCGTCTGCTCCGGAAGCCCGGCGGTCACCGGTCCGTTCTGGACAGGCGCCGTCCCGTTTTCCGCCTCCGGCGCCGAGGCCGGTGCGGTAACCGGCACCGGGACATTTACCGGCGCCTGGGCCCGGATCACCCAGAAGATAAGGACCCCGGCCAACAACAAGCCACCGGTGATCACCAGCGCCACCAGGGGGGATTTTTCCCGGGCGGCCGGCGCCCCTTTTTCCGGCAGTGCCGGCTCCCGCCAGACCCTTTCGCTTTCCGTATTTTCCGCGTTTTTATTTTCCTCCGGAACGCTTGGGGCAGTTTGATTTTTCAAGGTATAGTATTTCTTCAGAATCTCCTCGCCGTCCAAGCCGACGGCCTTCGCGAAATTCACGAGAAATCCTTTGACATAAACTTCCCCCGGCAGTTGGTCAAAGTCGCCCGCCTCTATGGCAACCAGATGCTTATACCGGATCTTGGTCACCATCTGCACTTCATCCAGGGAAAGTCCCTTCTCCTCGCGCGCCGCTTTCAAAAGCATGCCAATCTCTTTCATTGCTGTCCCTCCTCAGCAAAGCGCCAGCTAAATAAGGTTTTCTTCTCAAAGATTCGGCAAGGCCTCCTTCTTTCCTTCCTGCAAAATAAAGTCAACGATCAGAAAAACTCCTGTCCCTTTAACCTGGCCGGGACAGAATGGTGTTTCCTTGCTCCAATGAATTTCTTCGCGTATTCTAAAGCTCAGCTTCGTTGAAAGGGGGTAACCGCTTTATGCTTCTTCCTGAAGCAAAAGCGGCGCGCGACTTCCTTGTCGCGCGACCCCCTTTCAACCTCCCCTTCGTTAAGAATACTTACGAAGAAATTCAAGCCGCCGGAGAACGCCGTTCTGACCCGGCGGAAAGCAGAACCCGAACAGCTTTTCCCGGCTTCATGTCCAAGGATCGCCGGCCGGAGCGGCTATTCATGAGCCGCCTTTCCTCAACTCTTCCAACTGCCGCCGGTTGATCAACACCGTCCGGGGTTTACTCCCGTCATGGGGACCGACAAACCCCTTCTCCTCCATCAAATCAATAAGGCGGGCCGCCCGCGTGTAACCGATGCGGAAACGCCGCTGTAAGGAGGAGGCGGAAGCTTGCCCCTGGTCGATCACGACTTGCACTGCATCCCAGAACAATTCGTCATCGGCCGCCTCCACCCCCCCTGCCGTCTGTTCCGGCTGGGGATTGGTCAGGGCCTCAATATACTCGGGAGTGCCTTGGAGCCGCCAATGGTCGGTGACGGCCTTGATCTCTTCGTCCAGGACCAGAGCGCCCTGCAAACGGACGGGTTTTAAAGCGCCCACCGGCGCAAAGAGCATATCACCCCGGCCCAGTAACTGCTCGGCACCGGCCGTGTCCAGAATCGTCCTGGAATCCACCTGGGAAGAAACGGCAAAGGCAATCCGGGAGGGGATATTGGCTTTAATTAATCCGGTAATCACATCAACCGAGGGGCGCTGGGTCGCCACCACCAAATGGATCCCGGTGGCCCGGGCCATCTGGGCCAGCCGGCAAATGGCATCCTCGACGTCAACGGGGGCGACCATCATCAGATCGGCCAGCTCATCAATGACTACGACAATATAGGGCATGGGCAGCTCTTCCGGTTGCAACGCCCGGTTGTAACGGGGCAGGTCCCGGACGCCTTTTTCGGCAAAAGCCTTGTACCTTGCCTCCATCTCGGCAACAAGGGCTTTCAGCACCGCGGCCGCCTTTTTCGCCTCTGTCACCACGGGGGCCGCCAGATGGGGAATGTCTTCATAAACCGAAAGTTCCACCCGTTTAGGATCGATCAGGATCAATTTGACCTCCACCGGCGAGGCCCGGTACAACAAGGAGACTAAAATGGCATTGAGACAAACGCTCTTCCCCGAACCGGTCGCCCCGGCAATTAAAAGGTGGGGCATTTTATCCAGATTGGTGACGCTGGGTTCCCCGGTAATATCCACCCCCATGGCAATCCCCAATTTGCCGGCGTTCCAGAAGGCCCGGGATTCCACCACTTCCCGGAGGGTGACTGGCCGTGCTTCCTGGTTGGGCACCTCAATCCCCACCGCCGATTTGCCGGGAATGGGGGCTTCAATCCGCAAGCCCCTGGCGGCCAGGGCTAAGGCCAAATCGTTGGCCAAATTCACAATCCGGCTCACTTTGACCCCCGGCGCCGGGTGAACTTCATAACGGGTAATCACCGGCCCCTGATGCACCTCCGTCACCTTGGCCTGGACCCCGAAAGAAGCCAGGGTCGCCTCCAATTGGGCCGATTGGTCCGGAAGCTTCAGGTTGCGTTTCGGCCGGGGTGGAAGGTGCAAAAGGTCCAAAGGGGGCAATTGATAAGGGCCGAGTTTACGGCCGCTTTTCACCGCAACCAGCGCGGCCGTCTCCGTTTCCGGCCGGCTTTTTTCCCGGCGGGAAAAAGCCTCTTTTTTTCTGCTGCGCGGTTCTCCCGGGCTCCCCCCGGACGGAGGGTCGGCCGTCATTCCTTCCGCCGTCGCCGAAGCTTGCACGTACGGGAGGTCGGCCGCCGCCCTTTTTCTCCGGAAAAAAACCCGGAAAGAGCCGGCAATTTTCCCGATGAGGTCAGTTAAAAACTGAAGCAAAGGTCGGTCCAGAACCAGGATCACCGAGATCAACAATAACAAGGATAAAACCACGGCCGTTCCCAGGGTGGAGAAGATCCGGTTCAGCCCGTAAAGAATAAGGCTGGCAACCGCGCCGCCCCCCTCCTGATAGTCGAAGGGAAGGGGTTCGGCCGGCGCCCCCTCGGTAACCAGATGGATAAGGAGAATCCCCCAGAGACAACCGGTAATGACGCCCAGGTAACGGTAGGTCAAAGAAAATTTACGGTGGTTTTTCAACAATTGCCAGCCCAAAGCGGCGAAAAGGACCGGTAAGAGGAAAGAGCCCTTTTTGCCGGTGACCGTATACAAAACCCGCCGGACGGCTTCCCCAAAACTCCCCGTCTCTTTCATTTGTAAAGAGAAGAAGATCAGTACGGCGAGGCCTAAATAGATAACCCCCAGAATTTCGGTTTTTAATTCCAGGCGCCGTTCATTTTGGGCCGGAGGCGTTTCCGTTCCCGCCGGCTTTGCCCCCCGCTTTCTCGCCATCTTTAGATCAGCTCCTCCTTTCCCGCCAAAGCCACCTCGGCAATGTTGGCCGCATGATCGGCCACCCGTTCCAAATTGGCGATCATTTCCAAATAAATAATCCCCGAACCCGGCCAGCACCGGCCCTGGTTCAACCGGTTGATGTGGTTCTGGCGCATCTCTTCCCGCAGCTTGTCGATGACCATTTCCCGCTCCATGACCTGTTTGGCGATGACGGGGTCATCCTCTTCCAAAGCCGTCATTGCTTTTTTACAGATATCCATGACTTTATCGTAGAGGAGCCCCAACTCGTCCATGGCCAACTGGGAAAAGGGCAGTTTTTCCTCTAGTTTGGTCTGGGCAAACTCGCCGACGTGCTCCGCATGGTCGGCGATACGCTCCACATCGTTAATCACATGAATTAACCCGGCCAGATACCGGGATTCGGAAACAGTAAGGATATTCCGGGAAAGCAGGCCGGTGAGGTAAAGCGTAATTTTATTCCGCATTTCATCCACGAGATCCTCTTTTTTTTCAATACATTCAATGGCCGAGGACTGCCCTTTAAAAAAGGCGATTTTAGCAAAGTATAACATATCGATGGCAATCTGGCCGGTCCGGACAATTTCCTTGGTCGCCACCCGCAAAGCCACTCCCGGTGTGGTAAAAAAACTTTCGTTCAGGTACTCCCGGCCGGTACCCTCGTCTTCCTGGGGCCGCCACGCGCCGGCCAGCCTGGTGGTGAGAAAACGGGAGAGCGGCCGCGCCAAGGGAAGCCAAACCAACACCATAATTAAATTGGTGATGGTATGAGCCATCGCAATCTCCTTCATCAGCAAAGGAGCGCCGGTCGGTTCCAAACCGGCCGGGACGGAGAGGATCAGCTCTTTCGTCAGGCCGATGACCCGCCACAGCAGAAGGGTGGCCCAATTGGCCAGTCGGGCGAAAGGACCAAGCAAGGCCAACAAACACAGGGTGGTGGTCCCGGTAATCAGCCAGTAGGCCCAGACCGCCCTTTTCGTCCGGATATTCCCGTTGACCGCGGCAATCGTCGCCGTCACCGACAGGCCCAGACCGGTCCCGAGCAAATAAGGCAAGACGGCCGGCAAATGTAAAAACGAGCTCCCCTGTCCGCTTAAAGCCACCTGGCGGACAAGGGCTTGCAAGAGGCCAACCGCAGCCACGTTATTCTGTAGCAGGGCGGTGGTCAGAAAGCCCAGCCCGTACCCGGCCAGGGGATAGACCGGGTTCCGGGTCAATGTCCTTTGCCGGAGCAAGTTGGCCGCCAAGGGCTTTGTCGCCGCCGTCAAGGTGTTCAAGCCGATAAAAACCAAGCCAAAGCCGAGAATAGTCCAGCCCAAATACTGGGTGTTCCGTTTCTTTCCAAAGGAATAGCATAAAAAACCGATCCCGACGGCCAAGAGGGCATAGTTTCCCAGCGAAAAAGCGGTTAAATGAATAAGTAAGGTCGCTCCTAAATTAATCCCGAGCATCAGATCGATCCCTTGCTCCAACGGGATCAGGCGCGAACTTAAAAGACCAAGGAGTAAAAGAATAGCCGCGCCCGGTTCCTGGAGAATCAGCGTCAGTAAAAAGCCAATCCCCACAGCGAGCAGCGGATTACTGGTCCGTTCCAAGAAGCGGAGGATTTTTCCCCCGGCAATATTTTGGAAGCCTTGTCCTATCAGGGAGAAACCAAACAAAAGCAGCCCAAGCCCTCCGGCTAAGCCGAATATTAAATCCTGCATCACGCTTGCCCTTTGCCTCCCATTATCATTCGGATTATTCTTCTCTTTACTTCGTTTTCAGCACATGATTCTCCTCCCCTATAAAACTACGGAACGTAAAGAAAAAACCTCTCTTTAAGAGGTTTTAAGCGGTTTTTAACTAAATAATTACATTACCCGGGGTCCACCGGGGATCGAGGAAATCCTCCGGATCGGTACTCAGCAAGCGGGTAATGACCTGTTCCCCCCGTTGATTCACCGTAACCAGCACTTTTCTCCCCTCAACCTCAACTTCCCGCCATGATGCTGCCGGCTGCTCCTCTTCGCCGGCAGCCAGCACTACCTCCAGCGGGTAAATGGAATAAAAGAGCATGCTTTCACCTCGCCTGGACCCCGGCTTCCTGCGCCCGGATTAATTCCCGCAGTTTCCGGAGGGCTTGCTCGATCCCGCCGATCTCATCGATCAACCCGCAGGCGACCGCATCCTTCCCGACCAGCACGGAACCGACATCCCGCACCAGATCGCCGGTTCTGAACATTAATTCCCGGAATTTCTCTTCGGTAATCCGGGAGTGGCTGGTGACAAATTTAATGACCCGGTCCTGCATCTTCTCCAGATATTCATAGGTTTGCGGTACCCCGATCACCATGCCGGTCAGCCGGATGGGATGGATCGTCATGGTGGCGGTCTCCGCAATAAACGAATAATCGGCGGCCACCGCGATGGGCACGCCGATGGAATGGCCGCCGCCCAACACCAGGGAAACGGTGGGTTTGGAGAGGCTCTCCAGCATCTCGGCGATGGCCAGCCCGGCCTCGACATCGCCGCCGACGGTATTGAGAATGACCAATAAGCCTTTGATCCTTTCGTTTTGCTCAATGGCCACCAACTGCGGAATGATGTGCTCATACTTGGTGGTTTTGTTCTTCGGCGGGAGGATCATATGCCCCTCCACCTGCCCGATGATGACCATCGTATGGATTTCGGAGCCCGGGGCGGGGGCCGGCGCCACCTGGCCCAGTTGTTTCAGACTATGGAGCAGCAACCGCTGCCGCCGGGGAGCATCGGGTTTCGCCGGTTCCCCTTCCCCGCCGGGATCCTCCTGCGGCGCCGGCGTTTCCTCCCCCCAGTGGCCATGACGGGAGAAGGTCCATTCCTGAGGCCATCCTGCTCTGATCTTATATTTCAAAATATCCCCCCTGTATTTTCCGGTGGTTGTCGAGAATATTATTTACCTTGCCTCCCAAAATCATACTGATTTTTCCTGCTGCGCCCTTCAGCGAAGGCAAGGGACACCGGCCGGGCCCCTTGCATAAGATGAAAGAGAGTTCTCACTAATTCCTAGGAAAGCAGGGTGGACTTTGAAAGCACTTCTCCTGTGCGGGGGTGAAGGCACACGGCTCCGCCCCTTTACCCATACTACGCCCAAAGCCCTTCTGCCCCTGGGGCACCAACCCGTTTTATTTCATATCCTCGATGCGCTGGCCGGCGCCGCCCTTCGCGAAGTGGTGATCATCATCGGGCCGAATGGCGCGCCCATTATCCCTTTACTTGAGCAAACCAACCGGTGGGGCCTTCGTTTCACCTTCATTCCCCAGCCGGAACCCCTTGGCCTTGCCCACACGGTGATCCTCGCCCGGGAAGCGCTGGGGGATGAGCCATTCCTGATGTACTTGGGCGACAATCTTCTGGAAGAACCCCTCCGTCCGCTGATCGACCGTTTTACCCGGGAAAAGCCCGATGTCCTCCTGCTGCTGCGGCCCGTAAAGGACCCGCGCCATTTCGGCGTCGCCTCTGTGGACGGCTCCCGGATCACCCGGGTGGAAGAAAAACCGGCCAAGCCCGCCAGTAACTTGGCCCTCACCGGGATCTACCTTTTTTCCCCCGTTATCCACCGGGCCGTCCGGGCCATTCAACCCTCCCGCCGCGGCGAACTGGAGATAACCGACGCCATCCAATGGTTGATCGCCAACGGGAAAACTGTTGTTTACCATTTGGTGAGCGGCTGGTGGAAGGATACGGGCACCGTCGCGGATCTATTGGCGGCCAACCGGCATGTCCTGAAAAAAATGGCCGCCGGCGTGCACGGGGAAATAAAAAAGACCCAAGTCCAGGGGGTCCTGGCGGTAAAAAAGGGGTCCCTCTTAAAAAACTGTCTTGTCAAAGGGCCGGTCAGCATCGGCGCCGGCTGCCGGATCACCGGTTCGGTGTTGGGACCCTATCTCTCCGTCGGCGACGGCGCCGAGATTATTAATTCCTGCCTCAGCCGGTCGCTGCTTTTCCCGGGCGTCCGCTTGGCAGGAGTCACCCTGACCGACAGCATCCTTGGGGAAAGAGTCCGGATCAGCAGCACCGAACGGAAGGAAAAACCCTTTTCCCTCCTGATCGGCGCCGACGGGGTGCTCAACCTGTAGCCCCGCCGAAACGGGGCAGGTCCCTTAACGAAGCAATTCCCTTGGCTTCACCCCCGGCCAAAGGCAGGTCTTTTTGTTTCACCCGGACCAAAAAGGAGGAAGCGATGAACGCCACGGTTGATTTGATTGTGGTGAACTATAACACCAAAAACCTCTTGGCCGACTGTTTGGCCAGCCTCCGCCGGCACAGCGGCGAACCGGGCGCTTACCGCCTCTGGGTGGTGGATAACGCCAGCACCGACGGGAGCATCCCCTACTTGCGCAGCCTCCCTTGGGTGACCACCATTTACAACCAGCAGAACCGGGGCTACGCCGCCGCCTGCAACCGGGGAATCAAAGCCGGCCGGGCTCCTTATATCTTTCTCCTCAACAGCGATACCCGGGTGACCGCCGGTTGGCTCCCGCCGCTCCTTCGCGCCCTCCAAGACCCGGCGGTGGCCGTGGTCGGGCCCCGGCTGGTCACCCCCGACGGTTTTCTGGTGGGCGCCGGGGTCGTCGGGGAGGAAGCCAAACCCGTCATCCGCGGCTGGGGCGCCCCCGATGATCCCGCCCTCTTTGCCGAACCCACGGCTTGCCTCAGTGTCTGCGGCGCCTGTCTGGGGCTGAAACGGGAACTCCTCCCGGAACTGGGCTATTTTGACGAAAATTTCTTCCATTATTTTGAGGAGACCGACTATTGTTACCGCGCCCGCCGCCACGGGTACAAAGTCCTTTATGTCCCCGCCAGCCGCGTCATTCACCTGGTCAACGGCAGTTGCCGCAACCGGAAACGGCTGGAGGCCTATTTCCGGCAGAGCAAGGCCTATTTCGACCGGAAATGGGGGTTCGGAGGAGAGACCAATGCCTTACCTTAAAAATCGGCCGGTTTTGGCGATGATGGTGGTCCGGAACGAAGCCGGCCGTTACTTGCAGCCTGTCCTGAACCGGCTCAGCTCTTGCGTGGACGGGATTGTGGTACTGGACGACGCCTCCACCGACCGCACGCCTGAGCTCTGCCTGGCCCACGTGAAAGTCATCCGCTTCGAACGCCTGACCACCCCGCTCTTTGCCCAAGATGAAGCCAGGCTCCGGCAGCGCTTATGGGAGATGACGGTGGAACTGGATCCCGCGTGGATCCTTGCCTTAGACGCCGACGAACTCCTGGAGATCGAAATCACCCGGGTTTTGCCCGCCCTTTGCGTCCAAAACCGCTATGAGCTGGTCACTTTCCCTGTTTATCACTTCTGGGGAGATCTCCGCCATTACCGGGTGGACGCCTGGTGGCACCCGGAACGGGCGCGCACCGCCTGTCTTTACCGCTACCAAAAGAACCGGACCTACCGCTGGGCACCCCGCCTCCTCCATTGCGGCCGTTTTCCGCAGGAAGCCTACCGGAGTCCACGGCTGGACAGCACGGTCCGCCTGCTGCATTTGGGTTATGCCAATCCGGGAGAGCACCAAGCCAAATACCGGCGTTACCTTGACCTGGATCCCCAGGGCCGGTTCTGCCCCCTCTCCCACTACCGGTCCATCCTGGACCCCCGGCCAACCTTAAAACGCTGGACCGGGGAGAATGTGGAGGCTCTATTATGGAATTAAGCATCATCATTGTAAACTATAATGCCCGTCCTTTTTTGGCGAAATGCCTGGCCGCCCTGGCCGCCAATACCGCGCTCTCCCATGAAATAATCATCGTGGACAATCATTCCCGCGATGATTCACGTCCCTGGCTGGAGGCTTTGCACCTTTCCCGGCACCGGGTGATCCTAAACCGGGAGAACCGGGGCTACGCGGCCGCTTGCAACCAAGGACTGGCGTTAGCCGCCGGCCGCTTCCTGGTGACCATGAACCCTGATGTCATTGTCCCGCCCCGCTGGGATACCCGGCTGGTCTACCACCTGCAGCGGCATCCGGCCGCCCTGATGGTCGGCCCCAAAAGTTTGGGCATCGGCGGTAAACAATGGGCCGGCCCCTTAAACTTCTCCCGCCGGCTGGAGGCCGCCGACCGGAAGTTCGCCGCCCTTTACGCCCGTCAGTCCATCCCCGCCAAATTCCTCATCGGTTGCCTGGTCCTCTTCGACCGGCGTCTGCCGGAACTCATCGGCCCCTTTGACGAAAACCTCCCCTTGGGGGCTGACGATTTCGACCTGGCGCTCCGGATCCGCGAAAAAGGGTACCAGTTACGGATCGCCCGGGATGTTTTGGTTGAGCATACAGTCCATGCCTCGTTTCACCGGAGTGATCCGGCGGAAAATGCACGGCTGGCCAAAGCCAGTTGGGAGCATTTCCGGCGTAAATGGGCTTATTACCTGCAAAAATATGGGTGGGAAAGGTTGTTTGAGGATGAGGCGGCGGTTTTTCCCGGAGAACCCGCCTTTACGCCCGGCAATAATAAGGCTGACCTGCGCCGGCGGGGAACTTCCCCTGTCAACCCCACTTGATCTATGCCCTTACTCGCCGGCCAACTTTAATGACGGCTGAGCCCGTCGGGCTTTTTAAAGGACCAAACCCCGTTTTGTTGCAGGTAATCGTAGTTGAAGGTGAAAGCCACCGGTTTGGTGAGGCTCACCCGCCCCCAATAGGATTTGGGCAATTTGGCCAGTTCGGCAAAGATCACCTGCAAACGGTGGTGATAGGTATGTTCCCGGTAGGCCCGGCGGTGGGCGGCGTTGCCGATCTGCCGGCGCAATCTGGGGTTCGCCAGGTAATATTTGATCTTCGCCGCCAGATCCTCCGGATCTTTAAACAAGACCACTTCCTGGTCGGGGGTAAAACATTTTAAAAGATCCGGCCGGGTCGCATCGACAAGCTGAAAGGCCCCGCAGCCGGCCAAGGCAAAAGTCCGGTCGTTGGGGCTGGTCGCCCCCACGCCCCGGCTGTTTCCCGATGGGGGGTTGACCGGATCACGGTGAATATTCAGGTTAATTTTGGCTCCGTTAAAGTACTTTTGCACTTCATGGAAATCGTTTTCCACCGGCCGGACAAATTTTTCCAGATCGGGATGGAGTTTCCCCCACCGGTCCCAAACCCCGATCAATTTCACGTTCAGTTTCTTCAAGAACGGGGCAATGGCATTCAGGATTTTCAACCGGTTGGGGAAGCCCATCCCCACAAAACAGAGATCACTCCGGTATTTTTCCGGGACGGTCAGGGGCCGGTGCACATCGGGATTACAGCACCATGGCAAATAATGGACGTTCGGGTGGTTGTACTGGGCCACCGCCTGCCGTTCATTGGTAAAGACCAGATCATAGGCCTCCACCATCGGGCCCCGGTGGAGATCAATCTCATAAGGATCCTCCACCAGCCACAAGACAGTTTTCGCCCCCAAAGACCGGGCATAACGGACTTGTTCCAGGGGGGTCCGGTTCCCGTGGACAACCAGTAAAACTTCAGGACGGAATTCTTTGATCAGCCGGGAAGTAAGGTTCCGCGGGCTAACCTGTTTTACCCGATGGCTCATTTTTTTCAAAGTCATAAAAATATCATAGGCATAACGGTAGTGAAAACCCATGGCGCCGGAATCAACAAACAGCACCCTCATTTTCTTTCCTCCTCAGCAATCCCTCATGCCGGCTACTGATGGAAGATCCTCCGCCAAAGCCGAATGACATCCCCTTGCTTCAGGCATTTCCGGAGAACACCATCCGGCCTTAGCCGGGCAAATACTGATTCACCCAAATGACAAACATCAGGCAAGGCACGGATTTTTCAGAATTGGATTATAAGCGGGCGCTTAATCCTAAAGGCTGAACGTGGGAAAAACTGCTCCAAACCACAATTTTGCTTTGGTGATCGCAATATTATATGAGAGCAGGCTGGCGCCAGGTACAACATCCGCCGTGAAAAGGCCCTTCTACCAGGAGAGAAACCGCCAGCTTGCCCGCCGGGCTTCACGTAAGACTCGCCGTTCCTTTTCACTCTGTCCCCCCGGGAGGATGGACAGCCAAAAGTGCCTTGGCCACAGGTACCAGCAGGTAAAACCGGCCGTAGACTGAAACAAAGAGACCGGAAAGGATGAGTAAGTTGCGATTCTCAATTATCATTAATTGCTATAACACTTTGCCTTTGATCCAAAAGTGCCTGGAAGCGGCGCTTGTCTCTACGGACCGGAACAGTGAAATCATTCTCGTGAATAACCATCCCCCCTACGAAGAGGCGTTAACCTTTTTACGGGAGTTTAGACACCCGAGGGTCCGCCTGCTGGACCCGGGGCGGAATCTTGGCTGTATGCCCGGTTTCCAGTACGGCGCCGAACACGCCCAGGGCGAATATATCGTCAAATTAGACGATGACGTATTGGTCCCCAGGAATAATTGGACCGCCGCCATGTACCAGGCTTTACGGGATTACCCCACCCTGGCTTACATCGCCCTGTTGCCTGCCCCGCTCCGGACAAACAGCTATCCCCGGGTAAAAAGAAACGGCTACACCCTGGAGTTCCGGCGGAGCACCATCCTTTTCTGGTGCATGATGATAGAGAAAAATCTATGGAAAAAACATTTCTACCTGACCGATCTCCCCCTCTACGGCGTGGGCGAACGGGATTACGAGCGCAAGGCGAATGAGCTCGGCCTGAGAAAAGCCTATCTTACCTCCCACGTCTGTACCAGTCTCGGCCGGACGGAAGAAGCGGACCCCCTTTACGGCGCCTGGAAACTTTTTTACGTAAAAAAGAAGGACCAAAGAAGCGACTTTCTCACCTGGAAAAAAAGTTTTCAGTTGGGCCCGGCCGAGGTGGAAATCATGAAACGTTTCGGCTACCCCGACCAGCAAATTGAAGAGGTCCGCGCCCTGCTGGCCGCCGAGCAAAAACAGTTGAATCTCCCGGCCGCGCTGGAGGGAGGAGTCTGAATGTCCCTGCGCGATTTTCCCGACGGGAAACTCCTTTCCGAACTGGAGGTCCTCCGGCGCGTCCATAAAGCCCTCCGCCAGAAAAAACCCTTTTCCTTGGTGCGCATCGGCGACGGGGAAAACATCGTCCTCGCCCAGGGTAAATTCCTGACCAAGCAAGAAATCGAACGCTCCTATTGGGTTCAGCAGGGACGCCGCACCGGCGGCAAAGGGGTCGATCTGCCCAACCTTGCCCTCCGCAACCGGATGCTGGAAGGGATTAAGCAAGCCGACATCGTCGGCATCTGCCGGCAGCAGAATGATGAAGTCTCCGCCCCGACCCGGTTTAAGCGGGAATTGACCAACAAGATTTTCGACTATTACCAGTTGCAACCCGCCGCCCTCTGCTATGTTTTCTGCAACCGGAAAATGGTCTCTTACCGCTATTTTTGGAAGATCCTTCACGAATACCGGACTTTGCTCATCTCCAAATGGGCCGCGCAGTATGCCCGGTTGATTAAGGAGAAATACCCCTCCCTGCCGCCGCGCATTGTCGGCACCATTAACTTCAAACATTACGACCAAATCCCCGCCGTCCTGAAAAAGGTGGGCAAATTCGATTTTGATCTGGCGCTCATCTCCGCCGGGGTAAATGCGGTGATCCTTGCGCCCGCCATCGCCAAGCGTTACCGGAAAGTGGCAATCGACTTCGGGAAAACCATGATGTACACGGTTCGCCCCAACAACCGGCTCCGGCCGTGGACGCCGCCCCAGCCCACTTCCCCGCAGTTAGCACCAGAGAGGACCGAAGAAGATGAACCAGATGGAAAAGAACCGGATTGACCTGGTCATGGTCACTTATAACAGCCGTCGCGTCCTCCCCGCTTTCTTCCAGTCCCTGCGGGCACAGACCAAAAGCCCCTTTCATTTGCTGATCATCGACAACAACAGCACCGACGGAACCAAAGCCTATCTCCTGTCCTTATTAAAGGAACCCTTTTCCCAGAAGAAAATACGGCCGGTCTTTAACCCGGCCAATGTGGGACTCGCCAAAGCCTGGAACCAAGCGGTCAGGTTAACATCCGGCCGGTTGATCCTCTTCCTCAATCCCGATCTGGTCTTGACCAAAGGTTGCCTTTCGAAGCTGGTCAAAAGCGCCGCGCGACACGAAAAAGCCATGGTCGTCGGAGCGAAAATCCTTAACCCCGACGGCACGATTTATCATGCGGGGGCCACCGGCAAGATCAGAGGGCGGGGAAAGCAGGACCGGCCGGGCCTTTATGACCGGGAAGCCAAAGTCCACTGGGTGCAAGGCAGCTGTTTTCTGGTCAAACGGGAGGTTTTCCAAAAGGTCGGCGGGTTTGACGAAAGATTTTTCGTTTACGGCGAAGAAGTGGATTTTTGCCGGCGGGTCCGTCAAGCCGGTTACGATGTGCTCTACGCGCCGGTTCCCATCTACCACTACCGGCAAGGCTCCGCGATCACACCAAAAGTCCGTTCACAACTCCGGCGGAGAAGTGCCCGTTTGCTTAAGGAAAAATGGAAGAAAAAATAATTCCCCCCGCTGGATTTATTTTTATGGCCCATCCCCTTTAGCCGGGTAAAAAAATAGGATGAACTAGCAAAGAAAACAGTCGTCCCCCCCCCGGCAAACGGGGCAAGCAAAAGGATGAAAATCGATCCAAATAGGCACCAAACAGGTAAAAAAATTATTCTCTGGGTAGAGATTCCAGCGGAGGAGATGATGATGAAAGTATCTGTCATCGGTTGCGGTTATGTCGGCCTGGTGACCGCCGCCGGGCTGGCCGAAACCGGCCATTGGGTGACCGGGGTAGACCGCGACCGGATAAAAATAAATAAACTGCGCCGCTCTGAAGTCCCCTTTTACGAAAAGGGTCTCGCCCCCTTAATCCGCCGGCATTTGCAAAGCGGCCGGCTCTCCTTCACCACCAATCACGGCCTCGGCCTGGCCGGCGCCGAGGTCATCTTCATCGCCGTCGGCACCCCGCCCGCCGCCGACGGTTCCGTCGATCTCAGCCAGGTCGAAGCGGCCGCCACGGAGATCGGGCAGGAACTTCGCGGCTATACGGTAATCGTGATTAAGTCAACCGTTCCCGTGGGCACCACCCGGCAACTCCAGGCGCTCATCCGCCGTCACGCCCGCCGGCCGGTCCCCTTTGCTGTGGTCAGCAACCCCGAATTTCTCCGGGAAGGAAATGCCCTTCATGATTTTATGCATCCCGACCGGATTGTGATCGGGGCCGACACGCCAAAGGCCATTCAACTGTTGGAAGAACTCTACCGGCCGTTTCTGGAGCAAAAGGTGCCCCTGATCCGGACCAATCCGGAAACGGCCGAACTGATTAAATATGCCTCCAATGCCTTTCTCGCCACCAAGATATCTTTCATCAACGAGATGGCGGAGCTCTGTGAAACCGTGGGCGCCGATTTACCCACCGTGGCCCAGGGCATGGGTCTGGACCACCGGATCGGTCCCGAGTTTCTCGCCGCCGGTCCCGGCTATGGCGGTTCCTGTTTCCCCAAAGACACCAAAGCGTTGATTCAGATCGCCCGGGCCCACGGGAAAGAAGTGGCCATCGTGGAAGCCGCCGAAGAGGTCAACCGCCGGACCAAACAGCGGATGCTGGAGAAGATTCTCCGGGCGCTTGAGCCCCCGGCCGGAAAAACCGTTGCCCTCCTTGGGCTGACCTTCAAAGCCAACACCGATGATCTTCGGGAATCTCCCGCCCTGAACCTGATTGAAGGGTTACTGGCGGCCGGCGTCCGGATCCGGGTCCACGACCCGAAAGCCTTAACCGCCGCCGAAGCGGTCTTCGGAAACAAAATCCAGTATTGCGCAGATGAATACAGCGCGGCCGAGGGGGCGGAGGCCTTAGTGCTCGTCACCGAATGGGAACAATACCGCAGGCTGGATCTGCCTTGCTTAAAAAAGAAAATGGCCCGGGCCATGATCATCGATTTACGCAACCTCTTGACCCCGGAAGATGTCCATGCCCATGGCTTCCTTTACGAAGGCATCGGCCGGGGCCAGCAAAGGACGGGAGTGAATAATGGGTAATTATCTGCTTTATAGCGAGGACCTCACCGGAATTGTCGCTTTACAAGTGCTTCTGGCCAAAAAACACCAGATTGTCGGGATCATCGATTGTTCCGGACGCTTAATGGAGCTTGCCCTCCAAAACGGCTTCTCCTTCTGTCAGAACATGGAACTCCTTCCCGAAAAAGCCCTCCAGCAAATTGACGGGATCATGATCGGGGTGGCCACCGAACCCCTGGCCAGTGAACTCAAGAAAGAATTGAGCATCAAGTTTCCCCAGAAAACCATCAGCACCCTTCTGGACCCGGAATACCTGCCCGCCTATTTAGCCCAACGGCAGGCTTCCCTCCAGCAGTTGCTGGCCGCTGAGCCGCAGGCCGTCCCGGTTCAGTACGGGAAAGGCAATGTCTTTCTCCTGGCCGACCATAAGGCCGAGCAGAAGCGGGCCAAAAACGTCCAGGAAAAAAAGGTGCTTTCCTTTTTGCAAAGGATAATCCAACCCAAGATGGTCATTTACGACATCGGCGCCAATATCGGGATCTACAGCCTGGTCCTGGGGCGGGAACATCCCGGTTGTCAAATTCATGCCTTTGAGCCTGAGACCATGAACTTCTGGAAGTTACTTCGGAATCTTGAGTTAAATAAATTGACCAACGTGACGCCCCACCTGATTGCCGCCGGCGCCAAACATGAAGTCCGTTTTCTTTCCCTGCAGGGGCAGGGTCCCGGCCTCGGTCAGCATTCCTTCCAAAAAGCCGTCAGCAACCTGACCACCCCGGTGGAAGTTTGGGATCTCGATTCCTATGTGAAAAAGAAAAAAGCCCCGCCGCCCCAGTTGGTCAAAATTGATGTGGAAGGCTATGAACTGCAAGTTTTGAAAGGAATGAAGCGTTTGCTCGCGACCGAAAAGCCGTATCTCCTCATCGAAGTCCATGAAGCTTTAATCAACAAAGAGGACTTAACCGGTTTCCTCCAGAAAAAAGGCTACAAATTCAAAGAAATCGCCCGACAGCCAAAACGGAGTTTCCTTTTCGCACAGCCGGTCAATGCCGCGCCAAAAGAGAAGAAGGATAAAAAATAAAGCCCGCCCGCGTGGCGGGCTTTACCTTATAATTTCAAATCATCCCGTTATATTAAAATGTAAAACAAACGGAAATATTTTATTACTGTTGTGTTTATTTGGTATTGGTGCTATACTTAATTATAGATAAAAGGTTAATAGCATCTTTTCCGGATTTATCCAACAACAAAAAGGAGGGTCAGTAAATGTTTCAACTATTAACAGCAAACCAGAGCGGAGAAGATGTCAGGTCGGTTGTTGCCCAGTTGGTTGCCACCATCCGTCAACCCCAGATGAAGCTGGTCATGTTTTTTACCAGTAAAAAATATGACATTAAAGAGGTGGCTCAAATCTTCAAAGAATACCTGCCCGAGGTGGACGTGGTTGGCTGTACAACCGCGGGTGAGCTCAGCAACCGTGGTTTTACGGAAGGGAGCATTTCCGCGCTGAGTATTGCCGCCAATGATTTTGAAGTGGCCCCGTATCTAATGAAAGATATTAAAGATAAAGTCTTGTTTGCCAAGGACGACATTATCAATACCGCCGGTAAAATCGGCCTTTCCCACGATTCGTCCGACGGTTTTATCCTTACGTTAATCGACAGTTCACAAGCAGCCGAGGAAAGAATCCTCTCCCTGCTCCGGAATAATTTCCCCAAGCTGGACATCGTCGGCGGCAGCGCCGCGGATGAAGACTTCAAAGAAACACTGGTCAGTGTGAACGGGGAAGCAATGGAAAACGCCGCCGCCATTGTTTTTGTCAAATCCTCCCATGAAATGCTCTTCTATAAAGAAAACATCTATACGCCAACGGATATTCAATTGGAAGTAACCAAAGCCAATATCCAAGAAAGACAAGTCCTCGAATTAAACGGGAAACCAGCGGCGGAAGAGTACGCCAGAATCCTGGGAATCAGCATCGATTATCTGCGGGAAAACTTCCGGGAGGTATTCTTCAGCAATCCCCTCGGCCGGACCTTTGGTGAAGATATCTGGATCTCGGCTCCGACCGCCATCGTCGACGACAAAGCCATTGCCTTCGCTTCTTTAATCCTGCCCGGCACCAAAGTCAAATTGCTGAAACCGGTTGACCCGGTGGCGGAAGCGGCAAAAACGGTGCGAGCCATTAAGCAGAAATTGCCCAATTGCAAAGGGGCCATCCTCTTCAATTGTCTGCTTAGATACTTACAGTTTAAAAAGGATAACCAGACGGAGATTATCGCCCGGGAGTACGCAAAGCTGGGTCCGATTTGCGGTTTCAATACCCATGGCGAACAACTCCAACGGCACCATATGAACCAGACCCTTACGTTGGTCGCTTTCGGCGACTAAAGATTGGTGCAGGTAAACTGGGAAAACGAAGCGAAGTACAGAAAAGAGACCAAGCCCAACCAAAAAGCCTAATCCATTGGATTAGGCTTTTTTTAATAATTTGCAGTCAAACCTCTGCCTGGCTAAAAAAAGAAAAGGAGTTAGAACAGACCATACATTAAGAGCAAAACAGTAAAAACCATTGAAAAATTTTGTCTGACGGTAGCTGTAGTGTAGCGGCGGACAATAAAAAACCCCGGCTTGCCTGAACCGGGTAATCCTTGGATAAAAACCTGTTTAACTGACATCTTGGTGGGAGAGGGGGGACTTGAACCCCCACGATCTTAAAAAGATCAACGGATTTTAAGTCCGTTGCGTCTGCCGGTTCCGCCACTCTCCCTTGTTTTTATAAAGTGGAGGCGGCACCCAGATTCGAACTGGGGATAAAGGTTTTGCAGACCTCTGCCTTACCACTTGGCTATGCCGCCATAAAATAAAATTGGAGCGGAAAACGGGATTTGAACCCGCGACCCTCGCCTTGGCAAGGCGATGCTCTACCACTGAGCTACTTCCGCTCATTGCTCTTGCAAAAGTTATATTACCACAGGTTCCGATCGAATGTCAAGGGTATTTTCTCGATTTTTCTTCGGACGGACGATGAAGGGGAAAAACAGCCGAAAGCATTGACTTTATGCCAAACCGTTCCCGACCTTGTTTACTTTCATCGTGTTCGTTGACCCGCTGACCCCAATCGGGACGCCTGCCGTGATCACAATCAGGTCGCCCTTTTGGACATAACCGGATTCGAGGACTTTCCGCTCACCGATCTCAAAGAGGTCGTCGGCCGTGAACACATCATCCACGCTTAAGGGGATGACCCCCCACGACAAGGCCAGTTGGCGCCGGACCTTTTCAATCGGCGTAATCGCGATAATGGGACAAGCCGGGCGAAAACGCGAGATCATCCTGGCCGTATGACCCGACTGGGTAAAAGCCACAATGGCCGCCACATTTAAATCCATGGCGGTCGTACAAGTGGCATGGCTGATGGCATTGGTGATGCTCCCCATCAAATCATACTTGGTACTGGAAAAGGAAGCCCAGTAATCCAAGGCCTTCTCCGCTTTTTCCGCAATTTTGCCCATCGTGATCAAACTTTCGAGGGGATATTCCCCCGCCGCCGTTTCCCCCGACAGCATTATGGCGCTGGTCCGGTCAAAAATGGCATTGGCGATATCACTGGCTTCCGCCCTGGTGGGCCGGGGGTTTCTCACCATCGATTCCAACATCTGGGTGGCCGTAATCACCGGTTTCCCGCAGCGGTAGCATTTTTCGATCAACGCCTTCTGGACCAAAGGCACTTCTTCGACGGGAATCTCAACCCCCAAGTCACCGCGGGCCACCATGATCCCGTCCGCCGCCGCCAAAATCTCGTCAAAATTCTCGATCCCCTGCCGGTTTTCGATTTTCGCAATAATTTTGATCGCGCTGCCGCCATGTTCCGCCAGCACTTTTCTGATCGCGAGCACATCCGCAGCCCGGCGCACAAAGGAGGCGGCGATAAAATCAAAATCATTTTCGATCCCGAAGATAATATCCTGAACATCCCGGGGCGTCAGCGAAGGCAAATTAATCTTGGCGTCGGGGACATTTACGCCTTGGTGGTCCTTCACAATGCCCCCGTTTTGGACCCGGCAATGGATCGCGCCCTCTTCGACCTTTTCGACCAGGAGTTCAATCAAACCGTCATTAAGCAAAATCCGGCTATGTTCTTTCACATCTTTATATAAATCCTTATACGATACCGAACATTTGGTTTGATCGCCAAGCACCTCGGCACTGGTCAGGATAAACCGGTCGCCCTTTTTTAAATTGACGGCACCCTCCTTAAACCTGCCCGTCCGGATCTCCGGCCCTCTCGTGTCTAGGAGGAGCGGAATCGGCAGCTTGAGACTGTCCCTTACCTTTTTAAACCGGTCAACCCGCTGTTTATGTTCTTCGTGGGAACCGTGGGAAAAATTGATCCGCGCCGCGTCCATCCCGTTCACCATGAGCTCCCTCAAAATTCTCTCATCATCCACGGCCGGCCCTAAAGTACAGATGATTTTGGTCTTTCTCACCACAAACACCCCGTTTCCACAGAAAAATCGCCCAAGCACCAATCCCTTATGCACTCGCCTAACCCAAATCCTCTGTTCTGAAAAACGCCGACAAAAAACTGGTGGAAATATCCGGGATCAACCCGCAATACAATAATAGCACGGATTCCGGTTTGAAGTGTATCAACTTTGTGCCTATTTTGTATCAATTGAAGTTTGCGCAAGGAAAAAAAAGTTCCGTTCCGAAATAAAATACGTTTATATTAATCTTTATACATAAAGCATCCAGAGGAGGAGATCGGAATGATTAAAAAAAGCGGTGTTTTTCTGATGATCGCCCTCACCGTTACGCTGCTGTTCTCGGTGAACAGCCCCGCAGCCGGCGCCGGGCAACCCTTTAACGAGGTCCGTACTTCGTTCCATTACCACCAGGTTGGAGCAGGTTTCAGTTTTGACGGAGTGCTCTTTCCTTCCTTCCAAGTCACACTCACCCCCGCCTCCGGCCTCCAGGGCGGTCTGGAGATTGGCAGTTCCTGGTATAATATCCTGGCCTACTATTACCAGAATAACCTGTTTCAGCAGGATCAGTTATCCGTTGGCCTGTTGCCGATTACCTGGTCATCCGGGAAATCCGTCACTTTGGCCAATAGTTTGGCCCCGCAGACTTTTGGGCTTTTCGTGAACAAATCTTCGTTGGATCAATATTCCTTTAATCATGTCCCCCGTGGCGTCGGCCTTAAATACGCCACCCAACTTGACACGGTTCTGCTGACCGCCTCCCTGACCAATACTCCCAATGAAGATTGGACCACCCACAACAGCCTGGACCTGACCACCCGTCTCTCCTTCGCGGCCGGGGAAAAGTTAACCGTCGGGGCGGGACTGGCTGCCGGCGCTCTCTTCTCTGACACCAGTAGGCATGGTTTTTTGGTGGACGCCGTTTTTACCGATGAACGCCTGGGGTTCTTGGGAGAATTTGTCCATTGGCAATGGGACGATAACAAAGGGACCGGCACCGCAAAGTCCGGTTTTTACCTCGAAGGTTATTATGGCCTGAATGAAGAGTTCCAGCTTTATGCGGGAATTTTTGCCGCCGATGAACTGGTCGACGACCGTCTGGTCCTGGGCGGAAAATATCAAGCCACGTCCAACCTGGTCTACCAGGCCGAACTCTGCGACAAACGGGATGACATGCGGTTGACGCTCCACCTGAAGGTTTTGTTTTAAATATTAAAACGGGACGGTCCACGTCCCGTTTTTTTTTAACTGAGAGTAACCGGCCGCCAGTTAACGAGATCAGTGATTTCCCCCTTCGCGGATCTTTTCCCGGTACTCGCTTGGGGTTTGGTTGGTCAGTTTTTTAAAACAGTTACTGAAATAATAAGGATCATTATACCCGACGGCGGAAGCAACCTCATAAATGCGGAGATCGGTATGTTTCAAAAGCTCCTTGGCCTTGGCAATCCGGCATTCGGTTAAATAATCGGTAAATTTCTTCCCGGTATGCTCGGCAAAGAGGAGGCTGAGGTAACCGGGGCTGATCTTATATTTTTCCGCCAAGGCCGAAAGGCTGATTTCGGCGGCGTAATTTTCCTCAAGATAGCGGCGGATTTCATCCACCCGTAACCGGTTGGCCGAATCCCGTTTTTCGATGGTCACCTGATTAATCCGGGCATACAAATCTTTAAAGAACTCCTCCAATTGGTCCAGACTCTGGCTTTGATTGATCAAACGCAAAGGAGGATCCCCGTCGGGAAAAAAGGCGCTTAAATCATAACCCAATTCATTCAGGGTGGCGCAGGTTAAAAGCAGTAAATTGGCGGCAAGAATCCGGATGGTTTCCGGGCTTAAACCGGAAGTCCGCAGTTCGGCAAAGAACCGTTCCAAAGCGTCCAGCGCTTCATTATAAGCCCCAATCCTTAAGTGATCAAAGATTTGGTTATGATAAAGCTGGAAAAAGCTTTTATGGTAATTGGGATGGTCAAGATTGAGATCCCTGACGGCAAAAACACGGTTTAAACCGTAAACATAACTGTATTGCAAAGCAACACAGGCTTCCTTATAGGCCACGGAAAGATCGGCCAATTTCCGGTAGCAGTTACTCACCCCGAAAGTAAGGTCTTTATTAAAATATGATCTTATTTTTTCCAGATACTCCTCCAGGCGGAGCGGAAATTTCTGGTCGGGATCAAAGGCAATCACCACAATTTGATGCTGATAGTAGTTAAGCAGCAAACAAGGATAGGAAGAAGCCTTGAACACCCCTTCCACATACTCGTAAAACTGGAGATCCAAGAGATATTTATCCTCTTCCTGCACCGTCTGGCCGGCCGGATCATGTAACTCCATCACCACCACTTGAAAGGGGCGCCTTTCGTAGGCGGCCAGTTGCAAAAAAGCCAACCGGGCTTGAAAATCGGCTGTCACCCCTTTGCCGTGCAGCAGATCGGTGAGAAATTTCTCCCTGAGCACCGGCAGGTTCTTGTTGAGCTGAGCCCGGAGGGCGGCCAGTTCCAACTCCTTCGCCCGTTCCTTCTTGAGCTCCGCCTGCAGGCGTAAAGCCACCTCCAGCAAACGCTTGGTGGCAAAGGGTTTCAATAAATATTCGGAGACGGCCAGCTTGATTGACTCCCGGGCATATTCAAACTCGGCAAAACCGGAAATCACAATGATTTTCATCGGGTAATTCCGTTTTTTAACCTCTTTAATCAATTCAATCCCATTCATGACCGGCATCTGGATATCGGTCACCATCAGGTCAATCGCGTTCCGTTCCAGGAGCTCTAAAGCCTCCACCCCGTTACTTGCCCCCAAAACCGGAGCAAAGCCATAATCCTCCCAGGCCACATTGGACATTAATTTCCTTTTAATCGCTTCTTCGTCTTCCACAATTAATAGTCCGAACACGTTCCGCCCCCCCCTTCCCGTTACCGGCTCAGGCTATCTCTCCCGGGCAATTTGGTCATGACTGGATGCGGGCTCCGGTTCCTCCTCAATCAAAGGCAAACGGAGGATGACCTTTGTTCCTTTCCCCGGCTCCGAGGCGAGCCATAAGCCATATTCCTGGCCGAACGCAAGGACAATCCGTTCGTGGACATTCCGCAGGCCAAACCCCCCCTTGCTTTGCGGGAGCTGCTTCCCCCCTTGCAGGCAATCATTGATCTCCGCCACTTGCTCCCGGGCCATCCCCACGCCGTTATCGATGACTTCAAAACAGATCGTTTCCTCCGCCGCATAACCCCTGATGACAATTAAGCCGTCCTTGCCCGGCCGGGGACGCACACCATGGTAAATGGCATTTTCCACCAAGGGCTGGAGTAATAACTTTAGGGTTTTATATTGGGTAATCCCCTCTTCGACCTCGATCCGGTAATCATACTTATCGCCATGGCGGAATTTTTGGATATAAAGGTAGTTCCGGACATGTTCAACCTCGTCGTGAATGGTGATGAGCTCCTCCCCCTGACTCAAACTGATCCGGAAGAAAGCGCCCAGCGCCTCCACCATTTTGATTACTTCTTCGTTTTGGTTCGTTTCCAGAAGACCGATGATTACTTCCAGGGTGTTGTAGATAAAATGGGGTTTGATCTGCTCCTGGAGCGCCCGCATCTCAATCTGCCGCAGTTTCTTCTGTTCTTGCACGCTTTGCCGCATCAACCCGCGGATCTGGGCGAGCATCTGGTTGAAGGTCTGTCCCAATTGGCCAATTTCGTCGGCAGTATGGACATTGACATAAGTGTTAAGGTCACCGGCCGCCGCCCGCATGGAGGACTGCAGCTCTTGCAGCGGCCTGGTCAAGTAGCCGGCCAGTAAAAGGGCGACCAGGATCACGATGATAATGGAGGCGGCGATTAAGGCAAAGGAGATCCGCGCCACCTTCGTCATTTCCGAAACCAATTCCGCCCGGTCGGAAATGCCGATAATACTCCAGTTCACCGGGGTCAGGGTTTTACCCATGATCACCCGGTTGCCGTAGGTATAATAGCCGCTCCGCCAGGATTCGCCCACCGGGTTACCCAGGAGCAGCCCCACCGATTTACCGATCAGTTCCTCCTGGGGATGGAAGATAATCTGACCGTTTTGGTCCGCAATCATCACATAACCGCTTTTCCCTAAGCGGATATTCCGGCAGATCCGCGCCAGCAGGTCAATTTCCACATCGATACTCATAATCCCTAAAAAGTTGTCATAATCCCCATAGATGGCGCAGCCAACGGAGAAGACTTTTCCCCCCAGCCAATCCTCGTGGGGGCCGTAAAAAGCCATGGCGTTATCCTGGGGCGTCCGGTTGGCCAAAATTTGAAAAAGCCCGTTTTGGGTGAGATCCACCTGACTCACCCCGTAACAGCCAATCTTTACCCCTTTAAGGTTGGTGACGGTCACATCCCGGAGATCGGTTTTGTATTTCTTGATGTTATTCAAATTCTCCCATAAGCGGTAAGTATATTTTTGGTTGCCTTCAATATCATCGAGCTGGCTTAATTTAAGGAATTGCAAAATATAATAATCATTCCGCAAATCAAGAATGCGCCCCAAATCACTAAGGTAGATTTGGAGGTTGCGTTCCACCCGGTCAATAACGGTTTCCGTATAATTGCGGACATTCTGTTGGAGAATTTCCAGATATGTATAGTAGGAAAGAAAAGCCAGTAACACCAGGGGAATCAGGCTTAAAACCAGAAAAGAAAGGATTATTTTCGTCTTCAGCGAACGTAGGCGTGTGAAATTGGGCAGGATTTTCCGGAAGAAAGATCCGATTTTGCTCATTTTATATCCCACGGTTTCTTTGTTTGTAGTAATTTGCCAAAGTTATTCCGGTCAGCCAATTCCAATCCTGTCTCAAAATAGGTGGAAGGAAGCGGCAACTCGTTAATGGCCCGGACTAAATTGTTGACGATCAATTCACCCATCTTCCGGTAATTTGGTCCGACCAAAACCTGGACAAAACCGCGCTGGGCGGCTTGGAGCACCGGATAAAAAGTATCCATCGACACCGCCAGCCCGCCCCTTTGGCACCACTGGTCATAAAGGGGCATTGCTTCCGGCGGCCCCAAGAAAGCCCAGCCCCCGGTAAAAAAGAAAACATCGGTCTCCGGGTGCTTCTTGAGATAGGCTTCCACCTCTTTGGCGGCCGTCGTCGTATCCTCGTTACAAGCCAGCACCGCCCGGTAATTCAGGTTGATCCGGCCGGCGGTCGCCTCTTTAAAGCCCCGCATCCGTTCTTTAAGGTCGTGGGCGTTTAGGTCCCCGGTCAAAATCACGGTATTTAATGGCCGGTCGGCCCAGCCCTTTTCCTGCACCAGCCTCACCATCGCCCGGCCACACTCAAGACCGGCTTGATAATTATCCGCTCCACAATAAAAGAGGCGCTTACTTTGGGGCGCATCCGCGCCAAAGGTCGCCACTTTGATCCCGGCGTCGACCGCTTGATCAATGACCTCAACCAGTCTATCTTCATCGCTGCAACAGACCGCGATTCCATCCACTTTCCGGCGGATTAGACCTTCAATAATCCGGATCTGGGTTTCAACATCCACTTTGAAGGGACCGACCCACTCGACAACAACATTCTGCTCACGCGCGGCCAATTCCGCCGCTTCTTTCACCTCGATATACATCGGGTTATCGAGGGATTTGGGCACGATCGAAATGACAATCGGCCGTGTCCGGACGGGCAGATTCATCCGGGCGGTACCGGGCAGGAAAAAATTTAAGGTCAGCACTGGCAAGAGAAGGAAGGCGCCTCTTCGGATCCTCCGGAGCTTCACCAAAACCCCCTCCCGATCTTCAATTTTATCCCATCTTCTTTCGCCCATTATAACCCCCGGTGTTGATCGATTAAGGAAGTCACGTAAAAAGAAAACCAGACCGCAATGGCCGCAAACACCACCCCTAAGAGCAAAATGGTCACCCCTAACATCCGCACATCGGCATACAAATAGGAAGTCGGCGCCAGGCTAATCAGATGCCACCCGCTCTTTCCCCCGATCCCGGTTGTACTGCCGATGGTTTTGAAGGTAACCAAGGTTTCCCGGGCGTTTACTTCCGTGATAAAACTGCCTTGACTGATTTCACTCCCATAATCCCGGTCGGAGACCAGGCTAAAAAGCTCATCCAAAGGTTTGGTCTCTTTGATAATGTCCGAAAAGCGCTTACCGATATCCTCTTTAAAAGGAGTGGAGACAATCTCCCCTTCATTATTAATCACCAGGGAATAACTTTGGATCTCCGCCAGGGAAATATATAAACGGTTGTAAATATTTAAATTAACCAGCTGGTCGATATTTTCTTCATCAACGATAATGGCCAAAATCCCTAAAGATTCTCCGGTGGTCATGTCTTTGAGGTACCTGCCCAAAAGCACAAAATGACTCCGGTTTATTTTGATCGCCGAAGACCAGACAATCCCTCCGCCGGCCGCCATAATATTCCGGTAAGCGCTCTGTTCTTTAAAGTTCTTGGTCAAATCCATAAATTCATCATAATACTCTTTGGTGATGACCACCGACCGTTCCACATCGGGGTCACAAATAAACATAAAACCGAAAATATCCGGATTGCTAATCATATATTCCTTAAAATGGAATTCCACTTCCTTCTTGGCCTGCAGAAATCGGTCTTCATCTTCCGCTGCCACCAAGGTCGCCAAAGTGCTGTTAAAACCTTTATTGATAAAAAGGCGGACCGAAATATTTTCAAACTCCGCCAGTTTGTTCTGGATATTGGCCACCGATTGCCCCAATTCCGCTTGGGAATACTGGGTTATTTTTTTGGCAATGGCCGCCTTGGATTTATTATATGCCAAGAAACCGATAATCAGGATTGGCGCCAGCGAAACCAACAGGAAAAAGCAGAGCAAACGGTTGCGGATTAACCCGTTCGTTTGTTTCTTTTCACTTTTCCCCGCCGGATATTCTCCCTTCGGTTGTGAAACATCGTTTTGCAAATCCAATACCATTGTATTGTTCCTCCCAATACCTGTCATTGTCGCCTTTCACCATTACCGTTAATACCGGCGGATCGGAAGAATGTCTTTGGCTACTTCCTGCGGAAAGATTCCTTCCTCAACCACAACACGTTTCGGTACCGGTTGGCCGGCCACGATGTCTTCCACCGCGTCAAAAAAGAGGGGGCCGATCAACGGGTTGCATTCGACCGTACAATTGAGTTTCCCTTCGATCATGGCCTCAAAAGCCGCCCGGATCGCATCAACCGAAACAATGATGATATCGGTCCCCGGTCTTAAACCGTAGGCTTCGATCGCTTGGATCGCCCCGATGGCCATATCGTCATTATGGGCAAACAAGGCGTCAATGCTTTCCCCTTCCGCTTCCAGAAACTCTTCCATCACTTCTTTTCCCATGGAACGGGTAAAGTCCCCCGCTTTCGACCGGATGATCTTCATCCCGGGATACTCGGCAATAACCTCCTCAAACCCTTTCTTCCGGCCGATGGTCGGGGCAGAACCTATGTTCCCCTGCAGTTCCACGATATTGGCCTTTCCGTTCATTTTCTCCGCCAACCAGCGGGCCGCCTTTCGCCCTTCTTCCACAAAATCCGACCCGATTAAAGTTACCCACAGGGAATCATCTTGACAGTCAATGCCCCGGTCTACCAGGATCACCGGGATCTTGGCCTGTTTCGCCTCCTTCAGGACTTCATCCCAACCGGTGGTGACCACCGGGGAAAAACCGATCACATCCACTTTCGCCGCGATAAAAGAACGGATGGCCCTGATTTGATTCTCCTGTCGCTGTTGGCAATCGACAAATTTAAGTTCAATCCCACGCTTTTTCGCTTCGGCAATGATTGATTCGCTGTTGGCGATCCGCCAGGCACTTTCCGCTCCCACCTGGGCAAAGCCGACAACAATTCTTTTTGCGGCGGCGTCCATGCCACCCCCAAGGGCGAGCAGTAAAGCCAGAACTAGTCCCCAGAACAATACCACCCATTTTCGCCTAGCCATCATTTTCCCCCTCCTGCTCAAGGCTTGTAAATGGAAAACTAAGTCCAATAAAAGATCAGTCACCTCTTTTTAATTCTCTAAATATTAAACTCTCCCTTCCTTCTTTTTACGGGGAAGAAAGGGGGACATGTCCTTTTTTGCTTATATATCATCCACCGGCGGTTCCTGTTTGACCCAGTTTTCCTCGCTGTCCTGTAAAAACTGATTGGGCCAGTCAATCGCCGTTTCGTCCAGACCAAGAAAGGAGAGTACCTGGTTACACAACTGCTCGACCAGATCCGCCGTGGGCGCCGTCAGGAGCCGGTCCAAAGTTTCGACAAAAGCCGGCGGTTGCGCCGGGGCCTTAGCCACCACCCGTAACAGCCATTTGTGGTACGGGTATAACATCCGGTTCTCATTCAAAACCAAACGGCAAGCAAAAAGGAGCAGCTTTTGGAGGGAAAGATACAATAAATACCGGTTATCTTTTTCCACCGCCTGACTGTAGTACCAGCGCCAGGCCAAGAGTTGGGCGGCAAAGCGCTCGCGCCGGCAGGCTTGCTCCGCCACGGGGAAACGGACAATCTCCGCCAGAAGCCGGTCGAGGCCGGGCAGGCGGGAGAAGAGAATTTTACTGTCCTGGTAAGCATAACGGGCCGGGTCGCTTCCCCGGGCCGCCACCAACCGCAGCCGTTCCGGACTCACCACTTTGCAGTCGATATACCCGCCCGGATAAGCACAAAAATCCCGTATACTGAAGGCCAGTTTCCCCTCGTTTTTCCTCTTTTGGTATTCGGCCTCTTCCACTACTAAAATCAGATCAATATCGGCATTGGGGCCGGCAAAACCATGGGCCAGCGAACCCCCGAGGAGGATCGCCAAAAGAGCCGGATCATTTTGGTAACGTTCAATAAACTGATCAATGGCGGCTTGATGATGCTTTTCCAAGCGCCCACCCCCTTAAACCGGCAGATAAATTCCCTTCTCCGTTGACCTGTTGTTGAGGACAAACCTTCTTTTTGCCTATTCTCCATCGGCCCGGCTTTTCCTTTACGCCGAAAAGACCTGTTCCCTTTTAGGGATCAAATTTCTTCTTCCCCGGGAATGCTGCGGAGGCCACGCTGACCACCTGGTCACCTTACCGGAAAACCCGTGCATAAATATGGGAATTGACTGATTTTATCTTATAATACTGTAAATACTATATTTGTTAACGTCGCCATTTTGGACGGGGGGTGCACAAAATGGGTGGCCGAACAGCGTCCCGTTACCACCGCATCCCCCTTGGTCCGGCCTGTTACCTTTAGGGGAAATTTCAAAAAAGATCTCTTTGTTTCCACAGATTATGTGAAAAAATGTGCTTCCGGCGGGGAAATGTAAAAATCTATGACGGTTCCGCCCAGGAATGGGTAATCGAAAACAAGATGGTTAAGTATACCTGGTAAAATAGGGTTAAACGGGTTTGCGATAAAATTATTTAACCGGCTTCTTTTTTAAAATGAGTTCGGCGGTTGCGGAGCAACCGCCGAATACTGTTTTTAATATTTATAGATGGAAAGTTATGACGGCCAAGACCTACCGCTCGAGTTCGACCACGGTTACTCCCATCCCGCCTTCGTTCTGCTCGCCCCAGCGGTATTTCTTGACCCGGGGATGCTTTTTGACGTAGTCCTTAATGGCCGCCCGGAGGGCGCCGGTGCCCTTGCCGTGGATCAGACGGACCCAGGGCAGACCGGCCAGCAACGCTTCATCCAGGTATTTGTCGGTAGCTTGCAAGGCTTCCTCCACCGTCATTCCCCTGAGGTCAAGCTCGGGAGAGATGGTTTTCGCCTTTTCCTGGGCCAGGGCGCCCATCTTGACCGTCCCCGCCGCCGGTGCTTTCTTCTCCTCCGCAAGAGGCGTCAGTTTGGACCGTTCCACCCAGAGCCGGACCGCGCCGGCCTGGACCAAGGCATTTTCTTCATTAAAATCGAGAATGACCCCTTCCTGCCCGAAACCGGCTAGCTTCACTTTCATCCCCACCTCCAGGGCGCCCCGGTAGCCGCCGTCGCCGGGGAGTAAAGGTTCGGCTAAGGTTTCCAGGCGCTCCGCCATGGCCGCCCGGGCTTGATTCGCCAGTTTAGCACGGGCGGACGCATCGGTGCTCTCCTGCAGGCTTCGGAGCAAGTTTTCCATTTCCCGCCGGGTCTCGCGGACCAAAGAACGGGCTTCCTCCCGCGCCTCTTTTAAAAGTTCCTCCCGTTTCGCCTTCCACTTGGCCAGTTCCGCCTTTAACTCCTGTTCTTCCCGTTGCGCCCGGAGCCGGAGGGCGGAGGCGTCCCGCCTTTCTTCCTCCAGCATCTGCCGTTCTTTCATAATCTCGCCGATCAAGTCTTCCACCCGGCGCTCCCCGGGGGAAAGCAGCTCCCGGGCCCGGGCAATAATGGCCGGGTCCAGGCCCAGACGGGAAGCCACCGCCAGTGCATTGCTCCGGCCGGGCAGGCCGATCAACAAACGGTAAGTGGGGGCTAGGGTTTGCGGGTTAAATTCAACCGAGGCATTCTGGACCCCCGGCGTGTGATAGGCAAAAACCTTCAAGTCCCCATAGTGGGTGGTGGCAATGGTCCTGACCCCCCGCCGGTGGAACTCTTCCAGCAAGGCAACGGCCAAGGTCGCCCCTTCCGCCGGGTCGGTCCCCGCCCCCAGCTCGTCCAGGAGAACCAGGCTGTTTTGGTCACGGGCTTCCTTTAAAATCCCAATGATCGTAGTCAGATGGGAAGAGAAAGTACTGAGGCTCTGCTCAATACTTTGCTCGTCACCGATATCACAGTAAACCCCGGTAAAAACCCCCACCTCCGAACCGGAAGCGGCCGGAATATGGAGGCCGGCCTGGGCCATCAACGTCAATAAACCGGCCGTTTTCAGGCTGACGGTTTTCCCGCCGGTGTTGGGGCCGGTGATGACGAGAGTGTGGAAGCTCCGTCCCAGTTCCAGATCGATAGGAATGACATCCCCTTCGAGCAGGGGATGGCGGGCCGAGAGCAGCCGGAGATAGGCCTGGTTGTTAATGACCGGTTCCGTCCCGCCGATGGCCTGACTGTAACGGGCTTTGGCAAAAGCCAGGTCCAAACGGGCGAGGATCTTTAAATTGCCCAAAGCCGGGGCCGCCACCTCGCCCACCTGCGCGCTTAAGACTGTCAGGATCCGGGCCACTTCCTTCTCCTCTTCCGCCTCCACCTGGCGCAGTTGGTTGTTGATCTCCACAATGGCCATGGGTTCAATAAATAAAGTGGCCCCGCTGGCCGACTGGTCATGGACGATCCCCGGCAGAACCTGCCGGTATTCCTGCTTCACCGGGATCACATAACGGCCGTTGCGCAGGGTGATCAAGGCTTCCTGGAGATATTTCCTGGTTTCCCCGTGGACAAGTTCTTCCAGTTTATCGCGGACCCGGTTCTGGAGGGCGCGCAGCTGGGTACGTAACCGATAGAGCTGGGGACTGGCGCTGTCCTTTACTTCCCCTTCCGGGGTAACCGCCCGTTCGATTGCTTCTTCCACCGCAGGAAAAGCCGTCAGCCCCGCGGCTAACGCCGCCAGCGTCGGCGCGGTTTCCTCTTTTTCCCCGCGAAAAAACTCCCGGAAGAGCCGGGCGGCGCGGCATGTCTCCCGTACCGCCGCCAGTTCCTCCGGGGATAATACCCCGCCCAGACCGGCTTTTTTGATCGCGGCCCGGAGGTCATGGATGCCCCCCAGGGGAATCCGTTCCCCGCTTTGGAGTAAAAACAAGGCCTCTGTCGTCTCCGCCTGCCCCTCTTTAATCTCTGCGGCGTTCAAGGCCGGCCGGAGCGCAAGCGCCAGCTCCTTCCCTAAGGAACTGCTGGCGTAAGTGGATAACCGGGTCAGGATCTTCTCGAATTCCAAAACCCGGAAGGTCTTCTCGTTCACCGGATCGCCTCCTTGATCCCTTTGCCACTCTCTCTATCTTACAACCTTATCGCCAGAAAACACCATGCTGCTCCGGCGGAGATGGTAACCAAGCACAAACGCCAGGACAGCCGGCGGGGATTGGTACTTACCCCACCTCGACCTGGGTCGCCGTCGCCACCAAAGCCTCTTTCAAGACCACATCCATCGTCTCCGCCAGGACAAACCGGAGCTTCCGGGCGACCTGCGGCGGGATCTCTTCCAGATCCTTCTGGTTTTCCTTGGGAATGATCACCGTTTTAATCCCCGCCCGGTGGGCCGCCAGTACCTTTTCCTTTAAACCGCCGATGGGCAAGATTCGGCCACGCAAGGTAATCTCGCCGGTCATCGCCACATCGCTCCGGACCGGCACGCCGGAAAGGGCGGAAACCACCGCCGTCGCCATGGTGATCCCGGCCGAAGGGCCGTCTTTGGGAATGGCCCCTTCCGGCACATGGATATGGAGATCGGTATTTTCGTGGAAATCCTCGGGGATCCCCAGGGTTGCCGCCCGGGACCGGATGTAACTCACCGCCGCTTGGGCCGACTCGCGCATCACTTCCCCTAGTTTGCCGGTGAGCAGCAACTGGCCTTTTCCTTTGACGGCAGAAACTTCGATGGTCAAGATCTCCCCGCCCACCTCTGTCCAGGCCAGGCCGGTGGCCACCCCGACCCGGTCGTCCTCTTCCTTCACCCCGTAACGGAACTTGGGTATCCCCAAAAATTTATGGAGATTCTGTTTGCTGACCCGGACCGCCGTCACCTGGTTGCTCACCAATTGCCGGGCGGTCTTCCGGCAGATGGCGGCCAGTTCCCGCTCGAGGTTGCGGACCCCCGACTCCCGGGTATAAGACCGGATCACCTCGGCCAAGACCGCATCGGTCAGGATCAACTGGTTTTCGGCCAAACCATGCTCCCGGCGCTGTTTCGGGAGGAGATGGCGCTTGGCGATCTCCACCTTCTCCTCTTCGGTATAGCCGGCAATCTGGATAATCTCCATCCGGTCGAGCAAAGGCCGGGGAATATTGTACGTGGTATTGGCCGTCGTAATGAAAAAGACCTGCGAAAGATCGAAATTGACTTCCAGGTAATGGTCGCCGAAGGCGTTGTTCTGCTCCGGATCCAGCACCTCCAGGAGGGCGGCCGACGGGTCGCCCCGGAAGTCCATGGACATTTTATCGATCTCGTCTAGGAGGAAGACGGGGTTTTTCGTCCCCACCTGGCGCATTAACTGGATGATCTTGCCGGGCAAGGCGCCCACGTAGGTCCGGCGGTGGCCGCGGATCTCGGCCTCATCCCGGACTCCCCCCAGGGAGAAACGGACAAATTTCCGGTCCATCGCCCGGGCAATCGACCGGGCAAGGGAAGTCTTTCCCACCCCCGGCGGGCCGACCAGGCAAAGAATCGGCCCTTTCAGGCTCTTGGTCAACTTCCGGACGGCCAGAAATTCCAGGATCCGTTCTTTGACTTTATCCAAACCGTAGTGGTCCTCATTGAGAATGGCTTCGGCCTTCTCCAGGTCCAGGTGGTCTTCGGTATAGGTGTTCCATGGTAAAGCCAGCAACCAATCGAGGTAATTCCGGACCACCGCGGCCTCCGCCACCAGCGGCGGCATCTTTTCCAAACGGTCGATCTCCTTGAGCGCCTTCTGGCGCACCTCCTCCGGAAGGTTCTGCTCGGCCACCCTGGCCCTGAGTTCCTCCGCTTCGGCCATCCGTTCGTCTTGCTCGCCCAATTCTTTCTGGATGGCCTTCATCTGTTCCCGGAGATAGTATTCCTTCTGGTTCTTTTCCATCTGTTTTCTCACCCGGAGATGGATTTTCCGTTCCATTTCGATGATCTCCAGCTCATTTACTAAAATGGCGTAGAGTTTTTCCAGCCGTTCCCCGGGGGTAATCGCTTCCAACAAGGCTTGTTTATCTTCCACCTTTAAATTAAGGTGGGAGGCAATCACATCGGCCAGCCGTCCCGGTTCTTCGATCCGGGAAACGGAGGCCAACACATCGGGCTGAATCCGCTTGCAATTCTTAATATACTGTTCGAACTGGAAGTAGGTCGTCCGCATCAATGCTTGTAGCTCGGGGGTAATGGCCGTGGATTCCTCCACTTTTTCGACGAGTACCCGGTAATGGGGGTCCCGCTGGAGGTAGGACTGGACTTTTACCCGGTTCAACCCTTCAACCAGCACCCGCATGGTGCCGTCGGGCAGTTTCAAGAGCTGTTTGACCTCGGCCAAAGTCCCCAATTTATAGATATCATCCGGTTCCGGCTCGTCGGTTTTAGCCTGGTGCTGGGCGGCAAGGACAATCAGGCGGTTGTTAACCATTGCTTCTTCCAGCGCACTAACGGATTTCTCCCGTCCCACGTCCAAATGGATAATCACGTAGGGGAAAACAATCACCCCGCGCAGCGGGAGAAGGGGAAGTTCCAGTTGTTCCCCGGCCTGATTGGGTTTTCGCCAGTTAAAAGTAGCAGCCGCCATGGCTACCCACCTCCAAATTAGTCCTGTTCCCGGCAGGTAAACAGAAATAGTTGATCTAAACCGTAATTCGATCATTACCTGGGGTTTTCCTGCTGTTGTTCGCTGGTGAACCCTGTTGATACTGGGAGTCCTAACAGATATCCCCATCCCGCCTCAGACAAGAACTTTGACATTTCTTTGGTAAATACCTTCTAAAATTGGGGTTAAATCCGGAAAAGGGCAGGATTACCCGGAAGGGAAGCGAATTGTTTGCTATAATCTGACACTGGAGGTGAGCCCCTTGAAGAAAAAAATCGCCCTCCTGCTTCTCCTTTTGTGCGGAGCCGGAGCGGCGCTCTTCTTTTTCCTCTCCCACCAGCTTGTGCTCTGGCTGTGGTACCGGAGTCTGAATGCCCTGACCATGTTTTGGGTCCCCCTCCTGACGAAACTGGGGATCCGCCTGGGCTTAGGGATTTTCTGTTTTGGCTTTCTCTTTCTTAATTTGCGCCAAACCAAAAAGGCCTTTTTCCAATTGGACGGAGAGCTCAAAGTCACCCCCCGGCAGCATCTCTTGATCTGCTTAATCACCGCCTTCATCCTGACGGCCTTTTTATTGCCCGGGGCGGCTCCCGACTGGACCGTCGTCCAGCAGTACCTGCACCGGACCGCCTTCGGGGTCAAGGACCCCATCTTCCATCTGGACCTCAGCTTTTACCTTTTCGTCTATCCCTTTTACCGGAAACTGCTCACCACCTTTCTCGGCTTAATCATTCTTGCCCTGCTCAGCACCACCCTTTTTTATGTGGTGGCTCAAGCCTACTGGTACCAGGATAAAAAATTCCAGTTCTGGCCCAGGGCCCGGATTCACCTGACCATCCTGGGCGCCCTCTTTTTCCTGTTCAAGGCGGGGGATTATTACCTGAGCCGGGCCGGCTTGCTTTTGGAAGAAAAATCCTTACTGACCGGCGTCGACTTTACCACCCGTCATGTACGGATCTTCGGCTACAACGTAATGACCGGCGTGGCGCTCCTGACCGTCATCTTGCTTCTGGCCTCGCTCTTTGTCACAAAACACCGCCGGCGGCTAATCTTGCTTGGCCCTTGTTTGGTCCTCTGTTTCCTACTCCTCTTTACCGTGGTCCTTCCCCCGTTAGTCGAATCGGTGGTGGTCAAACCCAACCAGTATATTATGGAAGAACCATACCTGGAACATCATCTCCGCTTCACCCGGCTGGGTTTTGGCCTGGACCGGATCAAGACGCAGCCTTATTCCCCGGACAGCGGAGCGGAGCTGACCACCGTGACGCCGGACCATCCGTCGCTCGCCAATTTACGGATCTGGGACTGGCGGCCCCTGCTCCCGGCCTATAATCAACTGCAGTCTTTCCGTTCCTACTATACCTTTTACGATATCGACCTGGACCGTTATCAAACCCCCCAGGGCCAGAAGCAGGTCATGATCGCCGGCCGGGAACTGGACCCCGGGAAAATCGACCAGAATTGGTTGAACCGGCACTTGAATTACACCCACGGCTACGGTCTGACGATGAATGCGGTCAACCAGGCCAATAACGTAGGGCAGCCTCTTTTTATCGTCAAAGATCTGCCTCCGGTGATTGACCCGTCCCTCCCGGCCTTAAAGCTAACCCGCCCCCAGCTTTACTTTGGGGAAGCCCCCGACAATTACATTATTGTGCGGACCCGGGAAAAGGAGCTGGATTATCCCGCCGCCGCCGGTGAAAATGTCACCACGGTCTATGGAGGGCGGGACGGAATCTCCCTCCGGCGCTGGTCAGTCCGGTTCCTGATGGCCTTGGTCCTTCGCGACCGGAACCTGATTCTCTCCGGTTACATCCGGCCGGAAAGCAAAATTCTTTTGTACCGTAACATCAAAGAACGGATTACGCGCCTGGCACCCTTCCTCATGCTGGATGAAGACCCCTATTTGGTGGTCGCCGACAACCAGCTCTTTTGGATGGTGGACGCCTACACCGCCTCCCGGTACTTCCCTTACGCCCGCCGGCACGAAAACGGCTACAATTACATCCGTAACTCCGTCAAGGTCGTGGTCGACGCTTACAACGGAACGGTCGACTTCTACGTGGCGGACCCGGAGGACCCCATCGTCCGGACCTGGCAGCAGATTTTTCCGGAGAAATTTCAGCCCTTTAGCCAGATGCCGGCCGCTTTGCAGCAGCATATCCGCTATCCGGAAGCCCTTTTCACCGTCCAGCAGGAGATGCTCCTCAGCTATCACCTGACCGAAGCGAAAGCCTTTTATGAAAAGGAAGACTTCTGGAATCTTCCAACCCAGCTTTACGCAAGGAACGAGGAAATCCTGGAGCCTTACTACGTCACTCTGGTTTTACCCGGCATGAAAAAGGAAGAATTCTTGCTGATGCGCCCCTTCACCCCGCAGGGTAAACAGAATATGGTCGCCTGGCTGGTCGCCCGCTGCGATCCGCCCCACTACGGGGAACTCATCCTCTATCAGCTGCCGAAGGGGACCAACACCTACGGGCCGATGCAAATCGAAGCCCGGATTGGGCAACACCCGGAGATTACTGAGTTAATTACCCTCTGGAGTCAGAACCAGTCCCAATTAATCCGGGGTAACCTCCTGGTCATCCCGATTAATAATAATTTCCTTTATGCCGAACCCTTCTATATCCAATCGAACCAGGGTCAAATCCCCGAATTTAAAAAGATCGTCCTGGTCTGGCAGGACCGGATCGCCATCGGGGACAATATTGAAGAGGCCCTCCGGAAATTGAAAGGGGAAACGGAAACCACGCCCGCCGGAAAGGCCGGGGAAGAGACCCCCCCGGAACCGGCCCTGCTGGAACCCCCGGAAACCCCGTCCGGGGAAGACCCGTCCCTCCTCAATGAGGAAGCTTTCCTGGAGGCGCTGGAAGAACACTACCGTAAAGGTCTTGAACTGATCGAAAAGTATCGTGAAAGCAAAAAAAGAACGCCCGTCCTTGATTAAGGCGGGCGTTCCGTTTTTTTAAGCTCGGGTGTCTCTTTCTTCTTCATCCGGATCTTCAAGATGGCACAGTTTTTTAATGGTTGCGATCACTTCCTCGGGTTTGTTAACCGAAACCATAATTCCCGCTTTCTGATACTCAACAAAGAGATCCCCCAGGGGGAAATTGAGGAGAATGACATTTTTCCCGTTCTTGAGCGCGAGGGCGATCTCGGAGATCGTCCCGGAACGTCCCGGCAGGGCCACGACAATATCACTGCTGAGAATGTTGATGAAATTCCGCCCGTCACCCATCCCGGTTACAATCGGGATATCAATGTAAGCGGAGGCCAGCTCCTTATTGCGGTCGGGCAGGATTCCCACGGTCAAACCATTGTGCTCTTTGGCACCCCGGGCGGAAGCATCCATCACGCCTACCCCCCAGCCGCCATTTAACAGGACCCAACCCTGGTCCGCAATAAGGCCGCCGAGTTTATAAGCCAGCTCACAAACTTCCGGAGAAGCACCTTCTCCGCCTCCCATGACGCCAACGATTAGTTTTTTCATGCTTAAACCTCCACAAAAGATACACCCTTGTTGTTATTATTAACCAATCTATTTTGGATTCCCTCTCTTGGTTTATTAAAACTAGATTAAACTCGCCAGATACACATGATTGGGGTGACCGGCCACAAGCACCTCGGCTTGCCCGTCACCGTTAAAATCGCCGCTGGCCACCGCCACCAGTCCGTGGGGAAAAGAAAAATGCCCGGTAACGGGGATTAAGCCCTTCTCCCCCAACCGGAAAAGGGTTAACCGTCCCCAGCCGTCGGCCGTGTAAAGGAAAGCGTCTTCCGCCCCGGCGGCCACCGTCATCCCAAAGGGCAAAGTGGGCAGCAGGTTTTCCCTCTTATGGCGGGGCACCAGTTCCTGCCGGGCCCCATCCCAAACAAGCACCGTAAAAACGCCGGGCCGGATACTGAGCCCCGCCTCGGCCACCACTTCCGCCAAGCCGTCGCCATCCAAATCACCGGCGGTCAGACACCGGAGGTTCCCCAAATAAGGACTACTCCCCAGTTTCGTCAGGCCCTCCGCCGAGAGCCGGTAAACCTCAATGATGATCTCATCATAATTGGCTTTCCGCTCCCCGACGCGGGCAATCAGGAGTTCATCCCGGCCGTCGCCATCCAGATCGGCTACTGATAATTCCAGCGGAAAAAGGGTATGCTTAAATTGGGAAGAAAGGATAATGTTCTCATTTTCGTAAGTATAGAGGTAAAGCCGTTCCTGGGAAAGGATGACCAGCGCGGGCTGGCCGGTTTTAAGAGGTTGCCCCGCCGCCATCAGCACCGGCCCTTCCGCGAGCAGGTTGGGGCTTTCCCATCGGCTGACAAACTTCCTCTCTTCCCAGGAGAGAAGCTGAACGGAGAGGCGGCCGCCGGTATAATCCCGCCCCAACACCGCGCACTGGGGTCGCCCGGTGCCAAGCAGGTCGATGGTTTCCACCTTAAACCAAGCTTCGTAGAGATAGTCTTTGGCGGTAAACAGATAAGTAGGGGAAGCGGACCAGGTGAGGGGAGCAAAGGAAAGAAGCAGCAAACCAATGAGGGCGAGCTTGTACAAAGACCGCATTTTGTTCCTCCTGTCCAATTGTCATCAAATAATTCTTGATTACCCTGCTTTTTCCTGCCATATTCCCTATCTTAATATGAGATTTGCATATTCTCCAAACCCTTGAGGCATATTATTATAAGTAATTTTGCCGGAAGCGTGTTGGATCGACGGAAGGGGGATGGGCATGACCCTAGAGGAACTGGCTAAAAAGACCAAAGAAGAACTGCTTGCTTTAGCCAGAGAATTAAAGATTAGAAACCGCTCGAAAATGACGAAAAAACAGCTGATTGAGAGTTTGAATCTGGTCCAGCAGCAAAGTGAAGCCAAAGCAGAACCGGAAAACGAAACCTTCCGCAAAACCGGAGAAAAAGCAGAAACGGCCGCCGGACAACTGCCGCAACCCATCTATACAACGGGGCTCTCCACCCAAGAAAGCCACGGATCGGCACAGTTCGAGGAAGCAAGGTTTCCCCTTCCCGCTTCTTATAATGAAACCAAAATTACTTTATTAATCCGGGATCCCTACTGGCTCTATGCCTACTGGGACTTGAACCGGGACACCAAAGCCCAAATGAAACAGGACTACGGCGACTGGGAAAAAGCCCCCCTTTTGCTCCGCCTCTGGGAAGAAGAGGCATCCGGCCACGGTGAAGCGGCATTTTTTGATACTTCTGTTCATACTTCTACTAATAATTGGTATCTCAATGTGTGCCCCCACCGGCGTTATACAGCCGAACTGGGTTACCTTTCCCCGGCGGGGGAGTTTATTTGCCTTGCCCGCTCCAATACGGTAACCACCCCCCGGGCCACTCCCTCGGAGGTATTGGATGAAGAATGGATGATCATCGAGGAAGACTTCCGCCGCCTCTACCGGCTGGCCGGTGATCCCCAAGCCGGTTCGGCGGAACTGGCCGAATCCCTGCTCAAACGCTTGGAACAGGAAATGGGGTCGGGCGCCGTCACCAGCCTCAGCAGCCCCTTCGGGCAACCGCCGGAGAAGCGCCATTTCTGGCTGGTCCTGAATACGGAATTGATTGTCTACGGGGCCACCGAACCCACGGCCAGTCTTACCTTGGACGGCCAACCGGTCTGCTTGCGCCCGGACGGTTCCTTCACCGTCCGGCTGGCCTTGCCCGACGGGGTCCGCCGGATCCCGGTCACCGCCCGTTCCCAGGACAGGAGGGATGAGATCACCATCACTCCGGTGGTGACCAAAGAAACCTATTAAAGGCCCTCATCAACGCAAGGAGGAGTGGTTTACCGTGGAAAAAGGCTATCTCTGCCTGGTGCTCCATGCCCATTTGCCCTATATCCGCCATCCCGAGCATGAAGATTTTCTCGAAGAAAAATGGCTCTTCGAAGCGATTACCGAGACCTACATCCCCTTGCTTAACGTCTTTGAGAAACTGGCGGAGGACGGGGTCAAATACCGGCTGACCATGAGTCTGACCCCGCCCCTGCTTTCCATGCTCAAGGACGGACTCCTGCAGGAGCGATATCTCCGGCATTTGGAAAAACTGATCGAGCTGGCCGGTAAAGAAATTGAACGCACCCGGTGGCAACCGGAGTTTAACCGGATGGCCCATTATTACTACGATCTCTTCTCCCACGCCCGCCGGTATTACGTGGACCAATGCGGAAAAAATCTGATTGGGCGTTTTGCCCGTCTCCAGGACGAAGGGTATCTGGAGTTAATCACCTGCGGGGCCACCCACGGCTACTTCCCCCTCATGCTCCAGCGGGAGGCCGTCCGCGCCCAGGTTCATACGGCCGTCACCTATCATACCCGTTGTTTCGGCCGGCCGCCCCGGGGCATCTGGCTGCCGGAATGCGGTTACAACCCTGGAGATGACGAGATCCTCCGCGAGTACGGCCTCCGTTACTTTTTCACCGATGCCCACGGGATTCTCCATGCTTCGCCCCGCCCCAAATACGGAAATTTTGCCCCCGTCTATTGCCCTTCCGGAGTAGCGGCTTTCGGCCGGGATCTGGAATCTTCCAAACAGGTCTGGAGCGCCAATGAGGGTTATCCCGGAGACTATGACTACCGGGAATTCTACCGGGATATCGGTTTCGACCTGGAATATGAATACATCCGGCCCTATATCGACCCCAGCGGGCTCCGGATCAACACCGGAATTAAATACTACCGCATTACCGGCCGGACCCATGACAAACAACCCTACAATCCCGACTGGGCCCGGGAGAAAGCGGCCATCCATGCGGGCAACTTCATGTTTAACCGGGAAAAGCAGATCGAATACCTGGCTTCCTTTTTGGACCGGAAGCCGGTGATCGTCTCTCCCTACGATGCCGAGCTCTTTGGCCACTGGTGGTTTGAGGGCCCCCAATGGCTTGATTTCCTCATCCGGAAGATCTATTACGACCAGCAAAGCATAAAACTGGTGACGCCCAGCGATTATCTGGCCATGTATCCGCGGAACCAGGTCAGCACACCTTCCCTCTCCAGCTGGGGGTATAAGGGGTATAATGAGGTCTGGCTGGAAGGCAGCAACGACTGGATCTACCGGCATCTCCATTACGCAGCCGCCCGTATGGTCGAACTGGCCGACACTTACCCGGAGGCGACCGGCCTCTTAAGACGGGCGCTCAACCAGGCCGCCCGGGAGTTATTGCTTGCCCAGAGCAGTGACTGGGCCTTTATCATGAAGACCGGCACCGTGGTTCCCTACGCGGTCCGGCGGACCCAGAGCCACATCGGACGCTTTCTCGGTCTCTACGCCCAGATTAAGGGGGACCGGATCGATCCCGGCTGGCTGGCAAGCTTGGAAGCAAAGGATAACATCTTCCCCGATCTGGATTACCGGATCTATGCCACTTCCGAACAGACCAAGCGGAAAGTGGAAAACCTGGCCTTTGCACTGTAGGGAAAGGATTCATGATCATGAAGAAACCATGATGGGGAAGGCCATGACTACGATTAAAGATTTCCTGAAGCGCCTGGTCAGAGTCAACCGTCTCTGCTGGGGGAAAAAAGCCTTAAATTACCACCGTTTATCCCGGTTCAACCTGGAAAGCACGCCCGAACGCACGCGCCGCAAACCCCGCCGCCCCTAGGGCGTTTTCTTTGCCTTTCACCGCCCGGTTTCCTGTTACCGGCCGGTACGAAGATTTGGCCATCACGCGTTCAAACGGGACCGAACTGTGTTTCCGGGGAACACCCTGCCGTCCCGGTTGGGATTAACCCTGGGCACTTCCTGAATTCAGGTGAGTAGGTAATGAATTGGTCCAAAAAACCGCCAATGGAAAAAGAAGCTTGGGCAGGCCGGAAACTGAACTGGCGCCTCCTCGTCCAGCGGGCCTTTCTCGGGGCGGCCGGCTTCTTATTATTAATTCTTTGCCTCCCGCTTGCTCCCCCTGAACAACCGGTGACCACCCGGATTCTCAGCGCTAACGGAGAAGTGATCAGCCTTCTCTACCGGGAAAACCGGGAACTGGCCGCTCTTGCCGAAGTCCCCCTCTTTTTACAACAGGCTTTTCTGGCGGTGGAAGACCACCGCTTTTACCAGCATAACGGGTTCAGTCCGGTCAGTTTCGCCCGCGCCGTCTACCACAACCTTTTTGTCCGTGAAGGTTTACAGGGCTTTAGCACCATCACCCAACAAGTGGCCAAAAACGGATACTTATCGGCGGAGAAAACACTGATCCGCAAATTGAAAGAGCTCTTTCTGGCTTTACGCTTGGAACTCCACTACACGAAAGAGGAAATCCTGGAATTATACTTGAACCAGATTTATTTCGGCCATGGCGCCTTTGGCGTCAAAACCGCCGCCCTGACCTATTTTGGCCGCCCCCTCTCCGCCTTGAACCGGCGGGAAATGGCTCTGCTCGCGGGAATCCCCAACGGGCCGGCCCTCTACTCGCCTTATCTCAACCGGGAACGGGCCGACCAACGCACTAAAACGGTTCTGGACCGAATGGTAAAGGTTGGTTATATCTCCGCTGCCGAAAAAGAAGAGATCCTAAAGGAAGAGATCCGCCTGCCTGGGCTGAAGAAAACTCCCCGGCAAGCCCTTTACTTTCTCGACTTTGCCTTGGAGGAGGCCAGCGAGATTTTGAAAGTCTCCAAGGAGCAGATCCAAAACCTGGGCCTGACCATCGAAACCACCCTTGCCCTCCCCGTCCAAAAAGCGGCCGAAGAAGCCTTGAAAAACAGCCTGGTCCCCCTCCAGAAGAATCTGCAGCCGCAAGGAGCGCTGATTGCCGCCGACCCGGCGACCGGCGAAATCAAGGCCTTCGTCGGTGGCACCGATTACACCAAGACCCCCTTCAACCGTGGCCTCCATGCCTTGCGCCAGCCCGGTTCAGCCTTTAAACCCTTTGTCTATCTTGCCGCGTTGGAAGCCGGTTATACCCTGGCGTCAACCATCCCTTGCCAGGCCGTCTCCTTTACCCTGGAGGGAGGGGTCTACCAGCCCCGGGATTACGGCAGCCATCCCTACCACGGCCGGGAATTGACTTTACGCGAAGCTTTGGCCACTTCCTGCAATATTGTGGCCGTCACCCTCCATCAACGTTTGGGCATCAACCCCACCATCAACATGGCCCGCCGTTTGGGGATCACTTCCGCTTTGGCCCCCAATTTGTCGCTGGCTTTGGGTACATCGGAAGTGACCCCGCTGGAACTCCTCCAGGCCTACCTTCCCCTTGCCAACGGAGGACAGTCCGCCCCCCTCCACGCGGTGAAGCGGATTTATAATGCGGAAGGCAAACTAATCTGGGAACAGAAACCCCGTTCCCGTCAAGTCCTTGACCCCCGGCTCGCTTTTCTGCTCACTTCCGTCCTCCAGGACACCCTGGGGCCGGGCGGGACGGCCGCCGGGCTCCGCGCCACCCTGCAAAGGCCGGCCGCCGGGAAAACCGGGACCTCCCAAGAGAACCGGGATGCCTGGTTTGTAGGCTTCACCCCGGATTTGGCCGCCGTGGTTTATATCGGCGACGACCAGAACAAACCCCTACCGGCGGGGGGCGGAGCGCTGGCCGCCCCGTTATGGGCCGCCTTCATGAAAAAAGCTTTGGCCGACGTTCCGGCCCGCGCTTTTCCCGTCCCCGAGGGGATTGTCACCCGCCGGATCTGCCGGGAAACCGGGCTCTTGGCCACCCCCGACTGTCCCGGTTACAACGAATACTTCCTTTTCGGCCATGAACCGACGGTTTTCTGTGCCCGGCACCGGAAGATTACCTTGCAGGTTTGTCAAAAGACCGGTCTGCTGCCCAATTCTTACTGCCGGAAGGTGGAAGAAAAAACCTTCCTCTGGGGTCAGCAGCCGACCGCCACCTGCGAGGCCTGCCAGGCCCCCACCAGTCTCTGGGAATTGATCTTCGGCGCCCCCTTCCCCTATTTTAAAGCTGAACCCCAAGGCGAATAAACCGCCCTTCGGGAGCGGCGGTTTTTCCCTTTGATGCCGGCCGGCAATTTCCCGGGAAAAACGGGCATGCTAAGACCAAACAAAGGCATGAAATCCTTTGCTCGCTGGGGGGATGTATGTGCATTTGTGCGGCGGCTTTTGCCCGTCTATGCCGGGTTGAACTGAAAGGGGTTTCCGTCGAATTGGAAGGGGACCTGGATCCCGACGGCTTCCTGGGGAAGAACCCGGAGACCCGGAAGGGTTACCAACAAATCAGATACCGGATTACAATCGACTCGCCTTCACCCCAAGAGAATATTGACCGCTTACTGTCCATTATCAAAGAACGCTGTCCGGTCTCGGATACCCTCTGCGGGGTGGAGGTCATCCCCCACCGATCTTGAAGACATTTCCTGATTCCTCAATTTACTTAATCCGGAAATTAGAATTTCAACGGTTGAGGGTCAGGAAATTTTGGCAGGAATTTCCTCCCGCCAGTGGAATAATTGCAACATAACCACCGAGGGGAGGTCACCGCCATGGTCAGCGTCATCGGAAAAGACCGGCTTCGACCGCTTACAGCCGGCCTTAGCCTGCTTTTTCTTGTTATGCTCTGTGCCGCCGGGGCTTTAGCCAGCCTGCCGGCCAGACCGGCCCCCGCCCTCTGGCAGGTCAGCAGCGAAACGGGTACGGTTTACCTGCTTTCCGCCCTCAACTTCGGCAATGATGAATTCTATCCGCTCCACCCCAAGATTGAAAGGGTATTTGCCGCCTGTGACCATCTGGTGGTCTCCGTCGATCTAACCAAGATTGACCCGGAAGAACTGAACGCTTCCATCCTGGCCGCCGCCTTGTGCCCGGAAGGAATGACCATCGGCGATCTGCTTTCCCCAGCCGATATTCAACGTTGTACCGAAGCTTTGGCCCGGTACGGCTTATCCCTCGAGCAACTCGCCCTCTTCCGTCCCTGGTTTTTACTGGTGACCATTGAGGCCGGACATCAACAAAGCATGGGCTATTTCCCCGACCAAAGTCTGGATATTTACTTTTTGGAGAAAGCCGGCGAAAAACAGATCATCGGGCTGGAAAACCCCGCCGGGCAAGCAACATTGCTCGCGGAGCTTCCCCCGGCCACCGAAAAAAGGTTGCTCCTCGAGACTTTGGACTCGGATTTAACCGAAGAAACGGAAGCCTTAATTACCGCTTGGTGGACGGGGGATCTGGTGAAACTGGAGGCGGTGATCTTCACTCACCAAAAGGACCCGGACTACTTCGCCTATTATGACCGGATCTATTTCCGCCGGAACCGCCGGATCGTCGAACAAATCGAAGAATTCCTCGCCGCCGGCGGCAGCTACTTTCTACTCCTCCCCTCCGGCCATTTCCTGGGGGACCAGGGAATCGTCGCCCTCCTCCAAACCAAGGGCTACACCGTGGAACGCTTACCCCTTTCCGACTAAAAGCGCTTCCATAAAACTTGTCCGGTCCACCAGGACCAGCGCACTGAGGGGTTCCACCACCACCTCCGGCCCGCGAACATAACCTAAGGCTGACGTTCCGGCGTCATCCTGGTTCACCACTACCACCCAGTCATCGGCGGGGAGCGCTACCAGCGCCGGGACCGTCCGGGCGTTAAAGAGGACCGCAATCAGCCCCCACGGATCGCCGTTGGCATGCTCGCTTAAGGTATAACCGATGAGTTGCGCGGGTAGACTCAGGAAATGAAGATGCGTCTGGATTTGCCCGGCCGTCCGCAGGCGGAAGGCCGGATGGGCTTTCCGCAGGGCGATTAAACCCCGGTAGTAGGCGTAGACCTCATGGTAGCGGGCTTTTCTGGCCCAATCCAGTTGATTGACGGGATCGGGGGCCAGATAGCTGTTGGCGTTCCCCCCTTTGGTCCGGAGGAATTCCTGGCCGGCGTGGAGGAAAGGAATCCCTTGGCTGGTCAGGACAATGGCGCCGGCCAGTTTATGCCGTCGGATCCGCTGTGCTTCACTTTCGTCTCCATTGGTGAACAGCAGTTTATCCCAGAGGGTCAGGTTATCATGGGCCTCACAGTAATTCACGGCCTGGCCGGGTTCCCCGGCCCAAGGCGCCCGGTCGTAATTCACCCGTTCGTAGCAAAGCTCCGGATGGTAAGTGGCGGCCACGATCCCGAATTTGACGCTCTCCTCCATCCCGGCCCGCCCGTTGACAAAGCCCGCTTCCGCCTGATTAAAAACATGCCCTTTAATCCCGTCCCGCACCGAATCGTTAAAAAAGGCAATTCCCGGCAGCGCGCGGGCATTCCCTTTCAAGGCCGCCTTCTCCCCCGGCAGCGGGGAAAAACCGCCTGTCCAGCCTTCTCCGTAAAGCAGAAGCCCCGGACGGATCCGGTCCAAAGCCGCCCGGATCTGCCGCATCGTCTCCAGATCCAAGAGCCCCATCAGGTCAAAGCGGAAGCCGTCCATCCGGTATTCGTTCGCCCAGTAGACCACCGAATCGAGGATCAGTTTCCGAACCATCGGCCGTTCGGAGGCAAGCTCGTTACCGCAACCCGATCCATTGGCAAAGCTGCGGTCCGGATTCAGCCGGTAATAGTAACCGGGAACCAGCCGGTTCAGCGCCGAATCCCAGGATTTGTAGGTATGGTTGTAGACCACATCCATGATCACGCCGATCCCCTTTTCATGAAGGGCTTTGATCGCCGCTTTCAGTTCCCGGATGCGCACCTCCCCCCGGAAAGGATCGGTGGCGTAGGACCCTTCCGGCACATTATAGTTCTTCGGATCATATCCCCAGTTATACTGGGGAATACCCGATTCTCCCTCATCAACCGAGGCAAAGTCAAAGACCGGGAGGAGATGCAGGTGGGTCACCCCCAGATCCACCAAATGGTCGAGGCCGGTCTTAACCCCCTGCGGTCCGCGGGTGCCTTCTTCGGTAAAGGCCAGGAACTTCCCTTTCTGCACCATCCCCGACTGGGAGTGGACCGAAAAGTCCCGGACGTGCAATTCATAGAGGACCGCATCGACCGGGGCGTCCAGCACCGGCCCTTTTACCTCATCCCACCCATCCGGATTGGTCCGGGCCAGGTCCACCACCATCCCCCGCTCCCCGTTAACCCCGGCTGCCCGGGCATAGGGATCAACCACTTCATAAGTCTGGTCATCATGGGTCACCCCGTAGGTATAGTAGAGGCCGTGGCAATCGCCGGCCACCGCTTGCCGCCAGATGCCCCCCGCTTCCCTGGTCATGGGATAGACGGTCCTTTCCCCGCCCCGTCCTTGACGGTAAGTATACAAACAGACTTCCCGGGCGGTCGGGGCCCAGACGGTGAAAACCGTCTGCCGGGGGGTATACACTGCCCCCAGGTCATCGCCTTCATAATAGAAGTTTTCCAGCGAAGGATCGGTGTGGATGGTGCCTCCTCCTTTCGTTCCGCCCGGAACTACCGGCGGAATTGCTCATTTCCCCGTTGCCGCCCGGCTTGACCAAACAGGGCAAAAGCCATGGAACCCACCGGCGAAAACCGCAGGATCACGCTTTCATTATATCCAGTTTCGCTCTGGAAAAAAACATGCCGCTCCGGCCGGTCCTTTGTGCCATGGGTTGGACTTTATGCCCAACAACTTATTACTTTAACCTCTTTCCTTTTATCCGGCTTTCGCATAATTTATAGTAGATTACCAATGGAGGAATTAAAATGGGCATGAATGAACCGAATGTGACCACGAGTCAGATTTCCTGTCCTGGCGGCACCATCTATACCATCGTCTCCGGTGACACTCTTTTTGCTTTGGCCAGACGCTTTAATACGACCGTGCAGGCCATCCTCAATGCCAACCCCGGACTGGACCCCAACTCTTTACAGATTGGACGGATGATCTGCATCCCGGCGGCCCCCAGCCCGGGCACTTGCCCCGGCGGTTTTCTTTACGCCGTCCGCGCCGGTGACACCTACTTCAGTATTGCCCGGCGTTTCGGCACCACGGTTGCCGCCCTGCAAGCGGCCAACCCGGGCGTCGATCCCAACCGGCTGCAAATCGGACAACAGATTTGCGTCCCGGCACCCGCCCCTGGCCCCGGACCTTGCCCCGGCGGTTTTCTCTACACCATCCGGGCGGGAGACACCTTCTTTAGTCTGGCTTCCCGTTTCGGCGTCACCGTGCAAGCCTTAACCTCGGCCAACCCCGGGGTCAACCCCAATAACCTGCAAGTCGGCCAACAGATTTGCATCCCGGCCCCGGCGCCGACGCCAAGTCCAGGAACCTGCCCCGGCTTTATTTACATTATTCAAGCGGGCGATACCCTCTTTAGTCTGGCCCAGCGTTTCGGCACCACCGTCGCCGCCATCACTGCCGCCAACCCGGGGATTAACCCCAACCAGTTACAGATCGGGCAACAAGTCTGCATCCCGAGCCGCTAACCAATTGCCAGGAAAAACTTGCTCAAGAACGGGTTCACCAAAAAAGACCGGGCCGGCCCGGTCTTTTTCCATACCCTTTCCATCCCCTTTCGTGACAATGCCGTCGGCAAAGCAGGAAGTGATCTTTCCCTTTGCCCGCAAATTTCCCGGCGCTGTTGTTAAAAGCTATTTCACCGGTAAAAGGCCCTGTTTAAGCAGGGTCAAATCCGCTGGCTCACGGTAATGGCAAACGGCAAACCCCAGCTTTTCGGCGGCTTTAACATTTGCTTCCGTATCATCGATGAACAAACATTCCCCCGCCAAAAGCCCCATTTCCTCCAGGCTGATCCGGAAAATCCGGGAGTCGGGTTTGGCTACCCGCCACACGCAAGAAAAAACTTGACTGGCAAAAAGATCCCCTTGCAACCAGGTGAAATTGGCCTGCATATAAGCTAAGATCTCCTTTACCATATTGGAGATAATCCCCAATCGATAGCCACCGGCTTTCAGTTCCGCCGCCCAGTCAAGCATCGCCGGATTGATCCGGGTCCAGCTCTTTAAATCATGCGCCATCAACTCGGCAACCAATGCCGGGTTATACTCTACCCGGCAGGCGGCCAAGACTCTTTGCCAATATTCCTCGCCCGTGCTTCCCCGGTCATAAAAGGGGCGGTAATAGTAATACCAGTGCCGGAACTCTTCTTCCCCCACCTGCAACAGAGCGCGCATGGCCTTGACCTCTTCCGGGACCTGCTCCGTCGAGAGCACGCCACCATAATCAAAAATCACCGCTTTGATTTGCCCCACTGAAAAACACCTCCAGTAAAAACTCGCTTTTGAAGCAGTCCTGCAGTGCTTCTCTTGACATATTTTGCAAATTATGTTATTCTTATATTTATACTGACAATTTTATATTATTACCTAGTTGGTAAATTTCCGGATTAAGCATGGCATTATACTAAATTCTTTTCACCAGGGGAGGATTGTAATGAAAAAAACAGTCTTATCCTTTTTGGTTTTGTTTGTCTTCTTCTTTGTAAACGGACAAGCCGTGATGGCCGGCACCTTTTCCGTCGATTTTGAACTTGATTTCTTTAACCGGGGGATAAACATTTTTACCACTGAAACTTTCCAAAGGTACCATCAGGTTATTTTTAACTACTGTTTCAACGACGGCTTGAAATTTGGCTTGATCTACGACTGGTGTGACGATGTCACCAGCAATATTTCCACCCATCTGGTAACACCTTGGCAAGTCACCTTGGCCAAAGATATCTACCGCTTCGATGCTGTCCTGATCAACGACATCATTAATAAAGAACAGTCATACACCTATTATCTGGGAACCTACCCTTCCCGCACCATCGGCCGGGATAATAACTGCTCTTTCCAGCTTAAATTGGGTGCTAAATTTCAGCCACAGAGCCTGACCGCCGATTTGGGAGGCAGTATACGAAAGGGTGATTTTTGGTTAGGGATTAATTGCTTAGATCCAATCGACGCCAAGCTAAGAGATGAGCCGGACGGTAAGAATAATATCCCGTTCACCATTGGCTACGAGTGGCATCCCCATGGTGAGACCATCGTAAACTTTGAATTTAACCACTTTATCTTACCCTCCGCGACCGGAATGAACTCCTGGGCCAAAATTGGCTTGATTTTCCCCCTCCTCTGACCATATCGCCAACAAACAGTCCGCGCAAAACTGCCTCTTTCGGAGGCAGTTTTTTTCGCTTTTCCCCGGTCCGGCCGGACCCCCGCATTATTCATAAGGAACATGGTTTTATGCTGAAATCTTGGTGCCTCCGGACAGCCCGGCGAATACCTTAATATCAGGATTGATAAGTTCTCAGTCCATGAGGAGGTGCCTAAATGTCCGAAAAGGTTGAAAATACCGTTGAAACGGCCCAAGCCCCTGAAACAACCCAACTCACCTGTCCGCCCGGGGGTATTCTTTATACGGTGCGTGCCGGAGATACCCTTTTCTCTATTGCCAACCGGTTCGGAATCTCTGTGGAATGTTTACGCCGCTTTAATCCGCAAGTAGTCGGTGACCAAATCTTCCCCGGTCAGGTTTTGTGTGTCCCGCCGGCCAGCGCCTGTGGCACGACCCCAACCTGTCCGCCGGGGGGAATCTTATACACCGTCCGGGCCGGTGATACCTTGTCCGAAATCGCCAACCGGTTCGGGGTGACCGTCAATTGTATCCTGCAATTTAACCCCCAGATCACCAACCCGAATGTGATTACGCCGGGTCAAGTAATCTGCATTCCGCCGGCCAGCGCTTGCGTGCCGACACCGAGTTGTCCCACGGGGGGATTCTTCTATACTGTCCGAGCCGGCGATTCCTTGTTCAGTATCGCCAACCAGTTCGGAATTTCCATCGAGTGCTTGCGCCGCTTTAACCCGCAGGTGGTCGGGGACCAAATCTTCCCGGGCCAGATCCTCTGCATCCCGCCGGCCAGCGCTTGCGTGCCGACACCGACCTGTCCGCCGGGGGGAATCTTGTATACCGTCCGCGCCGGCGATACCATGTTCAACATCGCCAACCGCTTCGGGATTTCCCTCGAGTGCTTGCGCCGCTTCAACCCGCAGGTGGTCGGGGACCAAATCTTCCCGGGCCAGATCCTTTGCATCCCGCCGGCCAGCGCCTGTGCCACAACGCCGACCTGTCCGCCAGGGGGAATCTTGTATACCGTCCGCGCCGGCGATACCATGTTCAACATCGCCAACCGCTTCGGGATTCCTTTGGATTGCCTGATCCGCTTCAATCCGCAGATCACCAACCCGAATCTCATCTTCCCGGGCCAGGTCCTTTGTGTGCCACCGGCTTCCGCCTGCGTCGGGCAGACCCAATGTCCGCCGGGGGGAATCCTGTATACCGTCCGCGCCGGCGACACCATGTTCAACATCGCCAACCGCTTCGGGATTCCCTTAAATTGCCTAATCCGGTTTAACCCGCAGATCCCGAACCCGAACCAGATCAATCCGGGCCAGGTGCTCTGTGTCCCACCTAGCTCCGCCTGTAACTAAGCGTTTGACCAAAACGGGAAGAAGGCTCCCTCCGGGGCCTTCTTCCTCTTTTTACCTGTTTTCGCCACTCCCAAACCGTATGTTCATCATATTTTAAAAAAGATGAGAAGAGCCGTTTTTCCGCCAAACGGCTCTATTTTTTCTCTTTCAGCCCGAGGGGAATCAATTCCGGCCGCAAGGTAGGCCCGTCCTCCCCCTCTTCCGTACGGGATTGGTCTTCCTTATCCCGGGCCTGACTCCCGCCCAGCAAATACCCGCAGATCAAGGCCAGACCAACCCCAATGGGCACGAACCCCCCGATCAACCAAAAACCCTTTCCCAAGCCATAGTAAAGACCGGCCAGCAAACCGCCGCCGCTAAAAGCCGTAATTAACCCAGCCAGCAACAGGCCAAAAGAGCCCCGCCGGAGAATGGGGCCAATAAGCGCCGGCGGGATAATGCCCTGTTTGATCAGGGCCATCCTTTCCAGATGGAGAAAGTAACGCATCACCAAGGCAAAGATCAACATCGCCAGAATCATGGTGCTCATCAAAAGCATCAGCCAATTCATCCCTTCACCCCCCAGACCCTGCCAATCAATAATAAACTTCGCCAAGGCGGAAGAAAACCCTTTCCCCTGGTGACACCGATTAATTCTCCTGGACGGGATGTCCCTCCCTCTCCGCCCTTTTTCCCAAAAACGGGAGAAATTTAAGCAAAAGCCCTTGAACAGCAGGAAAAAAAGGTTTATAATCTTTATTGAGAATGAGAATGATTATCATTAGCAATTAACTTATTAATAAACAATTCTTCCCGTTGAAAAGAGAGGAGGCAACCATGAGCTACAAACCATTGCCTGCTTTGCAACCCGGTAGCCGGGGAATTATCCACCATCTCCACACGGGGGGGGACGCCACCAAACGCCTCTACGAAATGGGCATTTATCCGGGGGTAAAGTTTACCGTCGTCAAGAACGACCTTGGTCCGGTGGTCCTTACTTTTTCCGGAACCAAGATGGCCTTAGGCCGCGGTCTTGCCCAACGGATTTTTGTCCAGTAACAAGCCGGTTTCTATTTTCCATTGCAACCAAGCAACTATTGGCAAAGGGGTGTTTCCATGCACACAATTGCCCTGGTCGGTAACCCCAACTGCGGAAAAACCACCATTTTTAACGCCTTGACCGGCGCCAACCAACGCGTCGGTAACTGGCCCGGTGTCACAGTAGAAAAAAAAGAAGGTTACTGTACCTACAACCAAACCACCCTTAAGATCGTTGACCTTCCTGGCACATACAGCTTGGGGGCCTATTCCGAGGATGAGTTGATCGCCAGGGATTATATCCTGAAAAACCGCCCCGATGCGGTCATCAATGTGGTCAGCGCCACCAACCTGGAACGGAATTTGTACTTAACCACCCAACTGTTGGAAATGGGGATTAAGGTTGTCGTGGCGCTTAATATGTTTGACGAGGCCGAAAAGCAAAAGATCCGTTTTGACTTGAAAGCCCTCTCCGACAGGTTGGGTGTTCCCGTGGTGCCCACGGTCGCGGCCGCCCGCAAAGGCCTCTCCGCACTTCTCCAGGAAACCATGAATCTAATCGGCCGGAAAAAAGTACCTACTCTCCGGTTAAGTTACGGCGAAGAAATTGACGGGAAAATTGATGTCTTGGCAAAGCTGCTCCGGACGGAAGAGTGGGAATATCCTCCCCGTTGGCTGGCCCTTAAACTGGTGGAGGGCGACCTCTTCCTCCTCAAGCTAGTGCAGAACTCGACTTTGCCCGCCACGCACCCCTTGCGCCAAGCCTTGCAGGACCTCCAAGCCGGACAGGAGAGATATACCCTCGCCATCGTCAATAAGAGATATGAGTTAATTGAAGAGCTTACAGCCGGTGCCATCCTCCGGCCGGAACAAGCCCCGGTTACCATCAGTGATCGTCTTGATCAAGTGCTAATGCATAAATGGTGGGGGCTGCCAATTTTGGCCGGGATCATGCTCCTGGTCTTCCAGTTGACTTTCAAGGTGGGAGGCGATCTTCTCGGCGGTTTCATCGCCGGTTTCCTCGATACGCTGGGGCAAAAAGTGGAAATCCTGTTGGTAAAGGCCGATTCTCCGGCCTGGCTGATCTCTTTTGTCACGGAAGGCATCTTCGGCGGGGTTGGCGCCGTCGTCGAATTTATTCCGTTGATCGTTGTCCTCTATTTGTTAATGGGGCTGTTGGAAGACAGCGGTTATATGGCCCGGGTCGCTTATCTCATGGATAATATTATGCGGGCCATCGGCCTCCAGGGCAAAACCTTCATCTCCATGTTTGTCGGCTTCGGCTGTAATGTCCCGGGGATCATGGCGGCAAGAACCTTGGATCAAGAAAAAGAACGGATGATTGCCACCCTGATTAATCCGTTTATGTCCTGTGGCGCCCGGCTTCCCATCTACCTTTTGTTTATCGCCGCCTTCTTCCCGAAGCATGGCGGTTTGGTGCTCTTTTCCCTCTACGCCCTGGGCGTCCTGGTCGCCTTGCTGATGGCCAAGGTTTTCAGTAAGACTCTTTTCCCCGTGGAAACCGCCCAATTTATAATCGAGCTTCCCCCTTACCGCTGGCCGACCCTCCGGAATGTCATGCGGAATATGTGGGATAATGTCTCCGGCTTTCTGCAAAGGGCCGGCACCACCATTTTCATGGTAATTACCATCCTTTGGCTGCTGGCCGTTCTTCCTTATGGCGTCGAACCTTACAGCGAACAAAGCATCCTCGGCCGGATCGGCCTTTTCCTGGCGCCGCTCTTTAGACCGGCCGGGTTCGGGTTCTGGCAGGCCGCTGTCGGCCTGTTTGCCGGAATCGCCGCCAAAGAAGGCGTCGTGGCCACGTTGGGGATGGTTTACGCCGGCACCGAAGAAGGGCTTGCGCTGGTAAGCGCGATTCAACAGGCCTTCACTCCGCTCACCGCCGTCTCCTTCCTGGTCATGACCCTCTTATATACGCCTTGCGCCGCGACGCTCGGTACCATCAAAAAGGAGACCCATTCCCTAAAATGGACAGTGTTTGCGGCCGTCTATCCTTTTGCCCTCGGTTGGCTGAGCGCTGTCCTCATTTATCAGGTCGGCCGCTTATGCGGTCTCTAATCTTGCCAGAAAGGAGCAGCGCCCATGTTGGAAGCTGTACTCAGGGAGATCCAAAAAAACGGGTACCTTTCAAAAAACCAAATCGCCGCCGCCCTGGGAACCAGTCCAGGCCTGGTCGAAGAGGCCCTTACTCAGTTAATTAACCTGGGCTACCTCAAAGTCGAGGACGGAAGCTCCCCCCCTGCTGCGTGCGGGCAACATTGTGCCGGGTGCCCGTACAGCCGTCAATGCGCCCGGAGGCTTCCCTTCAAAACCGTGGTGCTCACCGGGAAAGGGGAAAGGTTGCTCCGCCAAACACCTTGACTACCTTTTCATAATGAAAAAAGGGAAAAATAAAGACCGGCCCGCTGAAGGGCCGGTCTTTTGTTTAGGGAAGCAGAGGTGGAAAGCGTCGCGCCACAAGGAGGACGTGTGCCGCTCTTCGTTCAGGAGGAAGCATTAAGCGGCTGCCTCCTTTCCACCCGAAGCCGGGCTTAAGAAGATAAGGCAGGGGACTACCTGGTTTGCTTCGCTTCGCCCAGGACAACTTCGACCAGGTTCTCCTCCTCCATAAGGTCGAGGGGGATTAAGTTCCCGGGGAGAACTTTGCCGTTGAGTTTCAGTTCCGCCACTCCATGGCAGACCTGGTGGGGGTTGACCACTTTAATCGTAAAGCTTTTCCCCCGGAAGCGGCGTTTCACTTCAAACTCCGGCCAGTCGTGGGGAATGGTCGGGTCAATCCGCAACCCCTCATAGGTCGGACGGACGCCCAAGATGTACTGGCTCACCGCCACAAAACTCCAGGCCGCCGTCCCGGTCAGCCAGGAATTACGGGCCCGCCCGAAATGATACGGATGTTCTTTCCCGGTGATAAACTGACAATAGACATAGGGTTCCATCGTATAAACCTCGGCCTGGTCATTTTTGGCCGCCGGCAAGAAGGCGCGGTAGTAGGCAAAAGCCCGGTCGCCCCGGCCAAGCAACGCTTCGGCAATCACCGCCCACGTATTGGTATGGCAAAAGATCGCCGCGTTCTCCTTTAAACCGGGCGGAAAATCGGTGATTGCCCCCACTTCCAGGATATGCTCCTGGTAAGCCGGATAGTTTTTCACGATGCCGTGTTCGGTCGCGAGAAATTCATGCAAGCTGTCCATGGCCTGCCGCAACCGGTCTTCCGGCGCCACCCGGGCAATTACCGCCCAAGTCTGGCTATTGATAAAGATCTTGCTTTGCTCGCTTGCCTGCCCCCCCAGCTTCTTGCCACTGTCAAGGTAACCGCGGAGGAACCACCGGCCGTCCCAGGCATATTGGTCAATCTTCTCCTGGATGGCCTGCCGGTAAGCCCGGAAATGCTCGGCCTCCGCTGTCCTGCCGAGATGGGCGGCGAGCGCAATAAACTCATCCAAGGCCACACAGTACAGGAAGGTACTCCACAGGCTCTCGCCCTTACCTTTCAAGTTTATACAGTCATTCCAGTCGGCCGCCAGGCCCAGCAGCAACCCGTGGGGCCCCCGTTTCCCCCAGGAAAATTCCAACGCCTGTTTCAGGTGGTCGTAAACGCTGGCTGCCCCTTCATCGGCGTAGGGAACCGTCTCCTCCAGGAAGGCAAAATCCCCCGTCTCCTTCAGATAGGCCGGAACGGAAACCAAAAGCCAGAGATGGTCGTCGGAGTAGATTTGGCTTTCCGGGGGCCGGTTATGGGCTCCCTGTTCCCAGGTGAGCGGCTGGACACTGTGCATCGCCGCCCCGGTGGAAAGTTGTCCCTTCAAAAGATCCATTAATTTGGCCCTGACCAGTTCGGGAATGGCGTGAACCACTCCCAAAGTATCCTGGTTGGTATCCCGGTAACCAAGGCCGTCCCGTCCGCCGGCTTCGTTAAAGGAGGCCGAACGGGACCAGTTGAAAGTGGTATGGCATTGGTACTGGTTCCACATATTGATCATCGTGTTCATTTCTTGGGAGGGGGTGACACAGCCGAACTGCCCCAAACGCCGCTCCCAGTAGGCCTGGAGTTTGGCAAACTCCTCCTCCACTGCTTCCCGCCGGGCATAGCGCCGCTGGCATTCCACCCCGTCGGTGGCCGCATCACCAATGCCCAGAATAAAGAGGGCATATTTCTTTTCCCCCGGCTTTAAAGTGAAGCGGTTCTGCAAGGCCGCGCAGGGATTTCCCCCGATGGCTATGCTGTTGGCACAGATCCCTTTTTCCACCGCTTCCGGATTACTTTCATGCCGGTAAAGACCGATAAAAACCTCCCGGTCCGTATCAAAACTCTTCACCGGTAAAATGGAAGCCATAAAGCCCTTTGGCCGCCGGTTGGGCCAGAGACGGATCGAGTAATCGATAATCCCCTCCTCCAGATACCCCATCCGGCAGGTGTAAAGGATATATTGGAAATTGGACAAGTCCTGGTCCATCAGCCAAAAGCACCATTCGGCATAAGTAAAGAGGGAGAGATCCCGCTCTTCCCGGCTGTTGTTGATCAGTTCCACTTCCCAGAATTCAATGGGCCGGTCAATCGGGACAAAAACCCGGAAATTGGAAGAGATCCCTTTGTATTCGCTGTTAAAAACGGTATAACCCAACCCGTGCCGGCAGACGCTTTTATACTCCGACAAGGGTTTCCCCACCGGCTGCCAGGAAGCCGACCAGTAATCACCGTCGGCGTTATCCCGGATGTAGACGTAACGCCCTGGCCGGTCCATCGGGATGCTGTTAAAACGGAAACGGAGCAGACGCCCGCTCTTCGCCGACCGGTAGAAGGCATAACCGGCCGCGTTATTGGAGATGATCCCGCAATATTCCGCCGTGCCCAGATAATTCACCCATGACATCGGTGTCATCGGATTGAAAATAACATACTCCCGTTTTTCGTCATCAAAATAACCGTAGCGCACTACGACGTGCCCCCTTTCATCCTCCCTGATCTTAGGCCGAATCATCCTCCTGACCTCAGCCTGAACTAAAACCTATATATTCGCTTCCAAAAACATATTACCTTCTCGGAACAACAATAAATTCCTTCGTCAAACTTGTTCTCTTTGAACCGGCACTGCTCCTAATGGTCATCATAGAATATTTACAAAGAGAGAAAGGGGGTAACGACCATCGACTGGCCGCGCTTGGAAAATCTCTGTGATGTGCTGAGGAAACTAAAAGGGGAAAAGGTTCTTCTCCTCCTCGAATCCGGCGACCGGGAATGGGTCAAGGTCGTCGCCGTTATCGACAATGTACTGGTAGCCACCACCGACCGGAAATTTATCTTTGTCGATTGCGGTTGTATCTGCGCCGTGATTGCCGACTGTCTCGATCTCATCGCCCAACAATTCAATCTCCCCTATGATGAAGAAGATAATACGGCTCCGGAGGAAGAAGCCGAGGAAGCGTAAAAAAGAAGGCCATCCGCTGATGGCCTTCTTTTTTGCGTAGCACTCCGCCAGGCGGCGGGTTTTTCTCAAGCCGGAGCCGGAGGAGGAAATCCTGCTTTGCCATTGGCTAAATTGAACGGGCTAATTCGTTGGCGGAGGTGATCGCCTCCCAAGCCGAGCCCGGGACCCGGGCATCACCGATACAATAAATTTCCGGGGCCGCTTTTTCCCTTAATAGTTCATAATAAAGGTGATCATCGGCCTGGCCGCCCGTGGCATAGATGACAAAATCCGTCTCGATGGTAATCTCTTCCACATCGTCGGGATTGAGCGGACGGTCGAAGGGGTTATGAAAAGACTCCGGAAGAAGCGGCTGCCAAGGGATATAAGGATCTTTCCGTTTCCGGTTAGCCATGATCACGACTTTTCCCGGCAGGAACCGGACAACCCGGGAAGAAGTAAAGGCTTGCACCGGTTTGGTCAAGACGTCCGCTTGCCGTCCCGAAGGGGAACCTTTCCCCATCATCAGCCATAAGAGCATGCTCCGGTTGGCATGCACCATACCGGTCATCAAGTGGGGACGCATCTCGACGACGGTAACCTCCACCCCCTGTTCGTAGGCGAGGGAATAGGCAAGCTCACACCCGACTATTCCGCCGCCGACCACCGTCACCCGTTTGGCACCGGCCGGCAGCTTCATCCCTTGCAGCAGGAAGGCCCTGGCTTCACTGGAGGGAACCTGTTCCGCCCCCTCTATCCGGGGAATGGTAGGCGTTAATCCATTAGCACAGATGATTACATCGTACTCCCCTTTTAGCTCTTCCGCTTTAACCGGTGTCCGGTATTTAATCGTCAAGCCCTTTTGGCAAAGGAGATCCATTTGGTATTGAAGGTTCCGGAGATACCTGGCCACATCATGTTTAATCCTCATCTTGCTCCCGGCCGCTAATTGCCCGCCGATGTAATCGTTTTTTTCAAAGATGGTCACCTGATGCCCCCGGGCGAAAGCGGTTTTGGCGGCCTCACAACCGGCGGGGCCGGCCCCGATAATCGCCACCTTTTTGCTTTGCTCCGCTTTGGTCAGCCGTTTGGTATCTTCAAAACCGGTATAAGGATTAACCGTACAACAGGGGTGTCCTCCTAAAATAAAAGAGTGGATACAGCCTTCCTGATCGCCGATGCAATGGATAATCTCTTGCACCCGGTTCTCCTGGACTTTCCGGGGCCAGTAAGGATCGGCCAGCAGCGGACGGCCCAACATGAAGAAGTCGGCCCAGCCTTTGGTCAAAACCTCTTCCGCCTTGTCCGGATCCCCCAGTTTCCCGACGGCAATAACCTTGGCCTTGATATGGTGTTCCGCAAAATACTCTTTCAACCGGCCGGCGATCTCTTCCACATAAGGCAGATCATCGAAATAAGCCGGCGGATGGGGCCAGAACCAGTTATCATAACAGCCCTTGTCCACATCAAACGCATCGACACCGGCTTCCGCCAGCACCCGGCAGAATTCCAAACCCTCTTCGATGGTTCTTTCGGCGCCACGGAAGCGGCGTTTAAAAATCTCCTCCCCATAAGACTCCCGGAGCCCCTGGGTCAGATCCACCCGGTAGATAATGGGGAAATCCTCACCGCAGATTTTTTTGATCTCCCGGACTACGTCAACGGCGAACTGGAATTTATTACGGTAGCGCCCTATTTTTCTCCGGTTCCAAGGCGCCGAAGTCAGTTGGTCCATCATGTAACCCTCATGGCCATGGAGTTGGACCCCGTCAAACCCGGCAACCTTGGCATTAATCGCGCATTGGCCGAAATTTTTCACCATTTTCCGGATTTTCCGGTCGCTCAGCGGGAAATGGGGAAGTTGCGGGACGTACCAATTCCTGTTCAGGGAAGCGGATTTCAGGAGTTTCCCCTTGAGCAGAGGTTCCGGCGAACCGACCCGCCCCATCCCGGCGGTCAACTGAATGAAGATCTTGGCATCATAGGCATGGACACCGGCCACCAGATCACGCCAACCGCCCAGTCTGGTCCGGGAAGAACCGTCAATCCGGGGGAAATAGGTGGTATCATTTTCCTCGGAAACCGAAGGATCAATCCCATAGGAAACCGGAACTAAACCGGTGATCAAAAGGCCAGTCCCGCCTTTGGCCCGTTCCACAAAATAATCAATCATTTTGGGAAGCGGACGGCCGATGGGATCACACATATTGATATTGCCCATCGGAGCCATGATTATCCGGTTTTTCAGTTTGCACTGGCCGATGGTGCCCGGTTCAAACATCTTCTGGTAACGCATCTTACTACCCCTTTCTTGCTGATTTTTCATCCCGACAGCAATTTATCCGTTGCCCTTGGCTCTTTAACCGCCGGTCTTAACTCAGGATAATAACCGTACCATCCTCTTTAATCTCGATGGTTTGTCCATCCTGAACCTGGCGCAAGAAATCGGCTCCCAGTTGGTCAATGGTAATCACCCGGTTTTTCAGCCAGACGTCACTTAAGATCAGACCGGCCGCCGCCAACGAGTCAATATGATCCGCGAAGAGCATGGCCCGCGGGCCGATTCCCATCTGGATGGCGGTTTCCAAGATCATCCCGCCCGTGGTCGAGCCAATCGTCTGCGGGAGGCAGATAATTTTATCGCGCAGGTCTTTTTTGTAGAGATCCGGGTTATTCTGATCGCCACAAATCATCTGTTTGGTTTTTTTCAAAGCGCTCTTCTGATAGCTGGCCAATATATTCATTCCCTGGCGGGAAACCACAGCTTCACCCGTGGTGTTACCCGGCAAGATCGCCCGTCCCTTAAATACTTTACTCATCGTCACATCCCCTTTTCACTCAATTCTACTCAGGTAAGCAAAAGCAATAACCCATTCTTCTGCCGCCTTGATGGATTAGCCATTGACAATCCGGGCGAGAACATCGTCATCCAGTAAAAACTTGGCGGTGGTATAGGTCCGCAACTTGTTGGAGTTGGTAATCACCGGCTTCTTCGCGCATAAGGGGTTATTCATGTACATCAGCGCACACATGGAGGTGAGACGCACGCCGCTGGCGAGCAAGCGTTCATAGCGGGTCCGGTCTTTGGCAAAGGCTTGGCAAACATCCGGCGCGGCACAGAGGAAGGTCGGGATGGCCACCTTCGCCCGGCCGGCTTTGGCCAAAGCACCTGTAATCCTCTCCAACCAGCTTTCCAACTGCGGCAGGGAGAGGTGGGGACACCCGATAAAACAAAGTTTGGGCCGGGCGGCCGGCTGTTTCCACATTTCCGGATAAGAAGCAAACACCCGTTCCAGCTCCTGGTCATCGATGGTGTAAGTCCGGTAGTCTTTCACCAGCAGACTCCTGCCTTGCTCGACCGCTTCCGGTGTCAGATTCTCCACATGGTAAAGGCCAACGGCGCCATTGGAAGCACTGGCCGCCCCCATATCTTTTAAATAATCTTTGACCGTAGCGGTTAATTCGGTCCCCAAAAACCGGTCCAACCCCGTTATGTAGGGAACATCCTCCACCACCTTCATTCCGATGGCACTCCCTAAAAGTTGCGCATTGGGCAACCGGGAAGTCTTCACTTCCACCAGCCATTTTGCCCGCCGGCCTTCATCCGTTAACAGTCCGAATTCAGGAGCTTTACCCAGGATTCCGCAGAAAAATTCAATTATCCCCGAATTCCGGTTGCTTCTGGCCCCGATCACAGAATTGGCGAAAACCACCGCCGACGATTCGGCCCAGGCCAATCTATCTCCTCTTGCCGGAATATTCCCTACCTCCGGCAGGTAGCAGGTGCAAGTGAAGGCGTTTTCATCCTTTAACCCAACTTTACTCAAGAGTTTTTCATATTCTTTTTGCTTCCCGTACATGATGGTAAAAATCAGTTTCTCCAAAGGATTACAAGGTACATTGGTATAATCAATGGGGCGGGGATCCACTGTAAACGGTTTCTCTGTTTTCAAACCGGCTGCAATTAATTCATCCATCATTGCAAAGACAGGTTTGAGGAGCGGCATGCCAAAAGAGGTTACCAGATGCACCGGACTATCCAGCGGAACCAACCTTTTCGCGCCGAAAACTTGTCCATACAGAACCACCGATTCCATCACCTTTTGCAATGTTGCTCCTTGTTTTCCCTCCAAGATCGCTTTTTCCTCCGGTGTCAATGCAAACTCCACTGAAATCAAATTTCTATTCCCTCCTTTAAAGCTTTTATCTTTTAATATTCAATTGCTTGTTAAATTCTCCTGTTAAATTAGAGTCTAAATAAATAATAGTAATTATATTGTAAAGATGGGATTTTCTCATAGTAAAATTCTTTTTATTATAAAATAATCTCATATTCTACAAACTCCTCAACTTTTTTCCTTTAACGTCGATGTTATTAAGGAAATACTTGTCGCAATATTATGGAGGTGTTGATGTGAATACCGTCAATTTATTGCACGAATACGAAAAATGGGCCAATCAGGTCTGCACCAGAATTTTATTATTACTTGCGGTTTGCGGCATCCCCATCTACTTGCTTGTCCCCAACATTCCCGGACATTGGCGAATAATCCTGACAGCCACCAGTTTGGTCGCCGGGGGCTTCCTGGTTTTCATCGGGAATAATGAACAAACCAGTAAAGCCACAAAATACGTCGCCGCCCTTCTTCTAAATATTGTTCCGACGCTCATGACCCTTACCATGGGAAAAGGCAACCGGTCTGTTCCCTTTTTTTTCTTCTCAATCCTGGCCTTTTGCTTAATTTATCTCCAGCCCAACTTAATCCTGATCGCCTTTGCCACTACCATCTTCAGCCATGTTATTATGATTGGCTTCTTTCCCGCACAAATTTTCGCGTTCAACCAGCCTTCCATGTATATTTATGTAACTGTGTTCTATCTACTTTACGCGACATCCATCTACACTATTGCCAGGAAAGCCCGGCAATTACTGAATAACCTCCAACAACGGGAAGAGGAAGAACGAAAACTGAACCAGAGTTTGACCAAGACGCAAACGCAAATTGCTTTTACGGCGGCCCGTCTCCATGGCGCCAGTCATGAACTGGCCAAAGAAGCCGGGGATATCCTCACTTCCTTCCAGGAGATCGCCTCGGCCGTCGAGCAAATGGCCCAAATGGTCGATGTGGAAACCGGGGAAGTAACCAAGGTCTCGAATACGGTTACCGAAATTAATGCGATTGCGGACAACTTAAAAAAAATGGCCGACCAGCTGGTCAGCGACTTTCAGAAGACCGAAGGTGTCTTCCAAGAAGGATCCGCTCTTATGTATTCCACCATTGATGGTATGAAAAAGGTCAGCGCCCAAATTAACGAAGTGGCAACTGCCACTTGGCGCCTAAGGGACAGTTCTTTACGGATCAATGATATCCTTACTATTCTGAATGAGATTGCCGAAAAGACCAAGCTTCTTTCCTTAAATGCCAATATAGAAGCAGCCCGTGCCGGTGAAACAGGGCGCGGATTTGCTGTCGTCGCCACGGAAATCAATAAACTATCAGCCCAATCCGCACAAGGCACCGAAGAAATAAAAAATATTATCAACGCTACCCTTCTTGATTTAGAAAAAGTCCTGGAAGCAATTACGATAAGTCTATCGATTGTGGAACAGAATGAGAAAGACTCCAATACGGTCACGGCCAAAATTACCAACATGCTGATGAATATCAGGCAAAACTCCGACCAAATCAATGGAATATACAGTGCCATGGAAAATTTGGCCCGGATCAGTAATGCCATTATGGCGGGGGCTAACAGTTTAGCCGCCATCGCCGAAGAAACTTCCGCCGGGACCGAAGAAATTGCCGCTAACACCCAAAACCAGACGAAAAATGTGGATAAAATAGTTGAACAGAGCAAAGCTTTGGCACAAACGGCTTCGGCCCTGGACAGTTTCCTTAATCCCGGAGAGCGCCGGGAAAAAATTGTTCAACAGCAACCGGACACTTCTCATCTTCCGGATGAACCACGAGAGGCCAATGGACTGCAGCAACCTGTAGGCAATACTCCATCCGCATGTCCCTGCTCTCCCCTGACCAATTAGGATATTCCCTTCAAAACCTCTCTGATCCTTACTTCATTTAGACGCAAATAATTAAAATGTTTTATTCCCTTTAAAACGGCGCGGTAAGCGCCGGTTTATTTTTCCTGAAAGGAATTCGGCCTTCGTTGGAGAATTTCTATGCTAAATTCGGAATTGACACACACCAGCCCTACGCTGGATCCTTAACGCTTAAATCTCCATGCCCAGGTGCCGGAATGAGGTGATGAGACGAATGGGTGCCTTTTTCAAAAAATTCTTCCGTTTTCTCGGTGGTTTGCTTGACCGGCTGGTCGCAGTTTTCGGAGTGATCAGTTTTGCCCAGTTTCCCCAATTTTTCAGCCAATACCTTCAACGGTTAGGCGGCCATTTGGCCGAAGCCCAGTTTATGCTGGTCCGTTTTGAAATGACCGCGGAATACTTTGGGATGACCCTTGACGAGTATATCGCTACCCACATCAATTCCGGCCATGAAGTTTTTGTCTCCTCGGGGGAATTGATTAATGAACTCGTCAACCGGATCAATGCGTTGGAAAAATCCCTTACCGCCCTCAAAGAAGCTTCCGTCTATACCCGCTGGTGGGTCTTCCTCCGGGAATGCGACTATCAGATCATCCGGGAAACCTGGGCCGAGTTTACACCCGGTCTTCCTACCACCCTGGAAGGTGCCATTTATGGCCTTTGCGGGCTTCTCCTCAGCTGGCTTCTTTATCAATGGTTAAAAGCATTCCTTAAATTCCTGGCCAAACTGGTTTCCGCCCCCTTTTCCCGGCGGCGAAGATTCATGTTCCCGGCTTGAAGTGTTGGGCACAAACCTATTTATCCTTATAATTTGAACGTACAACCGAGCATATGTGTATCACCCAAGTCATCGCCTAAGAAAACATAATCCAACATAATTTTTTCCCCATTCATTCCAAAGCCTAACGTCTTGTTTCCGTTCTCCAGCCCAGCCCTAATCGAAAACCGGTCAAAATTCTGTTCCAGTCCAATCCTGAGGCGATTCTCCATCGTGGCCTCTTGCAACAAGTCATAAATAGAAGCAGAAATTGTGCACAAATCAGTAATTCGATAGGAGATGCCGGGACGTACGTTTCTGATATAGTAACATTTCTGGTCAAAAATTATGAATTCCGGGCGGTTTATATCCTGGATCAGTAGACCGAAAGCCAATTTATCGTCCGCCCGATAAAACAAGCTTAGGTCAAGACCGAAAAATGTTGTTGCATCATTCTCTGGTGGATAGCCTGCCGCTTCAAGGCCTAGATAATAATACATATACCTTATATTTCCCCCAATTGACAACCGAGGGGTTATTTTTTTGGCAATCGAAAAGATCAGCCATTGTATTTTATTATCTTGAAAAACGAAAGTGTCTTCCATGTAGCCAATGGGATAATAATCGGCAATATTAATATAGCCCAAAGCATAAGCCAACCCCAGCTCTTTATCATATGAACCGATGGCCAGAAAGTCATCGTAATTAATGACATCCCGGTTATTTAACGTCCTTGTCCAGGTAAATTGAGACTCTTCTAGTTGAACCAGTCCCGCCGGGTTCCAATAAACCCCATTAATATCATCGGCAACGCCGATAAAGGCTCCCCCCATCCCATGAGGCCTGGCGCCCACACAGGCCAATGCCCCATCGGCAATGATTAATAAAGAGAATAGAACAAGGGTAATAGTGATAATTTTGTTTTTCATTTTGTCTCCCTTTCCCAATCCAAAATTCGCATATAAATTTGCCTGGGACAACCGTCCCAGGCATTCCTACGTATTACATTTCCTTTCTTTTTTATACTATATTAAAATTTATAACCAACTGTTAAACCTATTTTACTATATTTATATGTAACTTTATAATCAACACCTGGATCTTCTTCTGGTTCGAATCTTCCATTATGAATAGAATACAAAATCTCTAATTGATATCTATCTGAGAATATTAATCCGCCCCCAAAGCCGTAGTATAAACCGCCTTTTGGTTTTGCTCCATCAGGATTTTCTTCAAATTGTAATAAGTTATAACCGATTTTCCCGGTCAAATAAAAATCCTGGCTTATATGGTATCTACCCAGAGCATAAAGCGGAATAAAATTAAATTCTATTTCTTCATCTTCATCCTTTCGATTTAATTGATACTCTTGATACTCTATTCCAGCACCGATCGCCAGATCATCATTTAAATCAAAAAAGTATTCCCCACCAATTGAGATCCCTGTCTTAGTATCGGCATTAACACTCAACGATGTTCCATCTGCTGCTGTTGCTTTTATTTCTGACTCCCCACCAACATCCGCTCCTACTTTAATCACGCCTCCCGCCAGAACCGAAGTAGAGACCAACACTAATAACAAGGTCGCCAAAGACAAAGAAGCCAATAATTTACGCATAAATTTTCCCCCTTCCAAATATTAATAAAACATACATTCGTCATACTTGAAATTATTCCTGCTTAATATTGTCAAAATTGCATTTTCCACACATAAACCTTACTTTTTAAACACAAAAAGCCCACAATAATAATGTGGGCTTTCGATTTTATCTGTCTTTTTTTATCCGAGTTGGTAAGCTTATCTCTTCACTACCGGATGCATGTTTCTGATAATAAATTCCGTGCTTAAGGTCACACCGGGAAGCTCCCGTCCTTCATTGATGATGGTTACCAGCATCTTCCCGGCTTGCCTCCCTTGTTCGTAGGAAGGGTTGGTAATGGAAGAAAGCTGCGGGAAGAGCTTCTGTGTCAACGGAAGATTATCCCCGGCTACCACGTGAATTTGGTTGTTTAACCCCAAATCTGTAATTGCGCGGATGGCACCGTAGGTCATGGGATCACTGGCACAGATCACCGCCGTCAGGTCCGGATGTTCTTCGATTAACTCCTTAAACTTTTCATAACCATCCTCAAAGGTAAAATTTCCTTCCCGCACTAAACTGGGTAAATATCTTATCCCGGCTTCTTCCAACGCTGTGATATAGCCGTTGAGCAAATCATCCCGGTTCACCATAAAAAAGCTGCGGGGTTTATTCAATAAACCGATTCGCCGGTGTCCAAGGGAGAGCAGGTACTTCGTGGCCAGATAGCTCCCCGGAGTCTGGTCAACTTCCACAAAATTATTCTTTTGTTGGTCATAACAAATCCCCAACGTGACATAGCGTAAATTTTTCGCTTGGAATTCCTTGATGATTTGGTCAATCCCGGAAGACGGATAGAGAATTACCCCGTCTACATTGCGGTTTTTCGTCAACCGCAATGCTTCCTGCAGGGCGTCTTTTTTATGGAGAGGAGCGGAGACAAGTAACTCGAAACCGGCGGCCGAAACATAATCGTGGGTCCCGCGTAACTGTTCCATCATATTGGGATCCTGAAAAACAAAGTCGGATCCGTAAGGAACAATAAAACCAATTTTATTGGCCCGGTTTCTTTTGAGACTAGCCGCAATGGCGTTTGGGTGATAATCCAGCTTTTCGATGGCCTCCAAAACCCGTTGACGGGTCTCCTCGGCCACCAGGTGGCTCTCATTAAGAACCCGGGAAACCGTTTTCGGTGAAACACGAGCCAGTTTTGCCACATCATATAAGGTAGCCATCACATTTCTTCCTTAATTAAAAATACTGCGGAGAAAATTCTTCGCTTTTTGCCAGCTCACCGTTTATCTTTTCTTCACCACATTATTATACTGTCGGAAGCCGGCCTAAGCGATTACACGAAAGTAATATACCTTACCACGAGAACGATGTCAAACTTAAACATAAATCAGGTCCGGCAGAATACCTTCACCCTTTTTTGGCCGGGCAAAGGCTTAACCATCCGCCCGTCTACCTCTCCACCCTCCGCCGACAAGAAATACTCACCGGTCTTCTGGTTATCAATGGTGATTTCGAAGCAAACCCCACGGAAATGACGGGTAATTTTGACGGTTCTTAATTCCTCCGCCAGGCAGGGGTCGACAATTAACCCGTCAAAATCGGGGCGGACACCGAGAATGTATTGGGTAATGGCCACATAATTCCAGGCCGCTGTGCCCGTCAACCAAGAATTCTTGGCTTCCCCATGGCGTACGGAATCATCCCCGGCAATCATTTGGGCGTAGACATAGGGTTCCAGCCGGTGAACATCGCTGATTTCTTCCCGGTAAGCCGGGGAAATCCGCTTATAATAACTGAAAGCCTCCTCCGCCCGGCCCAACACCGTCTCGGCAATAATAACCCAGGGGTTGTTATGACAGAAGATGCCGGCGTTCTCTTTCATCCCCGGCGGATACGAGGTAATCTCCCCCATTTCCTTCCGGTAGTAAGTATAAGCCGGATAAAGTAATTTAATCCCATGTTTGGTAGCGAGATATTTCTTTACCGCGTCCAGACTTTGACGGGCTTTCCCGTCTTCCAAGCCAAGACCGGCCATGACGCAAAAGCCTTGGGTTTCAATGAAAATCTTGCCTTCTTCATTCTCCTTGCTGCCAATCTTTTCGCCGCTGTCGTTATAAGCCCGTAAAAACCACTCGCCGTCATAGCCGTAAGCCATAACCGCTTTCTTTATTTGCTCAATACCCGCCTGAATCTGACGGGCCTCATCTTCCAGGTTCAATTTGGCGCAAAGGCGGACATATTCGGGGGCGATAAAGAGAAAGATCGCCGCAATCAGAATGGACTCCGCCGTTTTGCCGTCTTTATTCACACAGGTCTGAAAAGACTCGTCGGGAGTTTCCGAGAAACAATTCAGGTTCAGACAATCATTCCAGTCTGCCCGGCCAATTAAGGGTAAACCATGGGGACCCAGATGGGTCAGGGTAAACCGCAAAGAAGCACGGAGATGGTCGTGGAGAGTGGTTTGGCCGGACGAGTCATCCACAAAGGGGACTTTTTCCTCTAAAATAGTGTAGTCATTGGTTTCTTTGATATAGGCCAGGACTGAATAGAGAAGCCAGAGGGGATCATCGTTAAAACCGCTGCCGATATCGGAGTTTCCTTGCTTGGTCAGGGGCTGGTACTGGTGATAGGCGCTGCCATCGCGGAACTGGGTGGAAGCTAGATCCAGGATCCGTTGGCGCGCCCGCTCCGGCACCATGCTGACAAAGCCCAACAAGTCCTGGTTGGAATCGCGAAAACCGATCCCCCGGCCGATTCCGGACTCAAAATAAGAAGCGCTCCGGGACAGGTTAAAGGTGGTCATACATTGATAGGGATTCCAGATATTAACCATCCGGTTCAGCTTCGGTTCATTGCTTTCCACTTGATAAACGCTTAAAATCTTTGTCCAGTAGGCTTTCAAGTCGTTCAAAGCAGCCTTGACCGCCGTGCTCTTGGCCAGCCTGGCCATCATTTCTTCGGCCGGTTTTTTATTGATGATTCCGGGAGCCTCGAACTTAGCTTCCGGCGGATTTTCGATATAACCTAAGACAAAGATGAACTCCTTTTCTTCACCGGGGGCAAGCCGTACTTGCAAACAATGGGAAGCAACCGGCGCCCCCCCATGGGCGATGGTATTGCCCGGCAGGCCGTTAAAGACCGCCTGTGGATTATGCAAGCCGTGATAAAGACCGAGGAAAGAATCCCGGTCGGTATCAAAGCCGGCCAGCGGATGATTTACGCCATAGAAGGCATAATGGTTACGGCGTTCCCGGTATTCGGTCTTATGATAAATAATACTCCCCTTCACTTCCACTTCCCCGGTATTGTAGTTCCGTTGGAAGTTGGTCTGGTCATCCCAAGCGTTCCAAAGGCAGAACTCAATAAAGGAGAAAATTTGGATTTCTTTCCCCTCTGAACCGGTGTTACGGAGGACCAGCCGGTGCACCTCACAATTCTCATTGAGCGGTACAAAGTAGAGCACCTCTGCCACCAGTCCGTTCTTTTCCCCGGTAATCTGGGTATAACCAAGACCGTGCCGGCATTCATAATGATCCAAAGCTGTCTGCACCGGCTGCCAGGTCGGCGTCCAAACCGTTGCGCCGTCTTTCAGGTAAAAGTAACGCCCTCCCGTATCCAGGGGAATATTATTATAACGGTATCTGGTCAATCTTCTTAAGCGGGCATCTTTATAAAAGCAATAGCCGCCGCCGGTATTGGAAATCAATCCAAAAAAATCTTTATTACCGAGGTAATTAATCCATGGGTAGGGGGTTTGGGGAGTAGTAATTACATATTCCTTATTTTGATCATCGAAATATCCAAATTTCAACCTTATTGACCTCCGTTCCTTATCTTGAAGGAATTGCTTTTTGCCCCAGCTTGCAGGTGGGCGCAGGATAAAGCCAGATCCAATTTCACAACCCGGGAAAACATCGCCTGAATGCCAGCTTCTAACGATTTCAATTTTTAAGGAAAAGGGGAAGAGCGGCAACCGCTCTTCCCCGGACCGCCATCTTATCTTATTTCTCCCTCTTGAGAACTTCGTTGATGCGATCGGCAGCCGCATCCAAGTGTTTCTTCACGGTATTGTCGTTGTAGGTGCCATTGACATACTCGGACAAGACGTTCACGAACTCTTGTTTGACGATATTTTCAATGTCACCCCAGTTGGCCAGTGTCGGATAAGCAGTGGCATAGCCCAGAGCAGTCTTGAAGGTCTTCCACACGCCGGTCTCGTAGTAAGGATCATCAAAGGCCTCTACGGTAGCCGGCAAGAAGTGAGTCAGATTCTTCGTATAATCAACCATGTTGTCTTTTTGTACTAAGAATTTAATCCACTCTTTGGCCGCAGCCTTATTCTTGCTGGCCTTCAGGACAACCAGGTTGCTCCCGCCGGCGAAAGCAGCTCTCTTCCCGCCAGGGCCGGCAGGCGGTTCAACCACACCATAATTCAACGACGGATTCTGGACTTCAATCCCGGAGATATTAAAGTTCCCCATGTAGCACATGGCCACGTTGCCGTTGATGAAGGCCGCGTCGGCTTGGGCTTGGTCATACTCGGCGCAAGCCTTGGACGCATATCCTTTACGGATGAGGTCCACATACCATTTCATGGCTTTCACGCCAACGTCGTTGTTGAACATGGCCATCTTGTTGTCCTTCGTCAACAGGCTGCCGCCGTTGGCCCAGAGGATGATGGTCCAGTTGTGCAGGATATCGTAGGCATTGGTTCCGGCCAGGGCAATTGCGCTACCCTCACCATTGACTTTCACGATTTTCTTCGCCACTTGAGTGAGTTCATCCAGAGTTTGCGGCGGATTGACCCCTACCTTGGCAAAAATGTCTTTGTTGTAGAAGAGAACACGTGTTTCCGCAATCCAGGGCACCCCGTAGTACTTCCCTTTATAGGTGGTGGACTCGAGGTTTGCCTTCATGAAAGCGTCTTTGCCACCGAATTCGTTGATGTTGATTTCCTCCAGTCCGCCGGTGGCCGCCAATTGCGGATTCCAGGTGGTTCCGACCTGGAAGGCATCGGCGCCTTCACCGGTGGCGATGGCGGTGGTAATCTTCTGCCAAGCCACATCCCAACCAATAATCTCGATGTTCACCTTCACGCCGGTCTTCGCCTGGAATTCGGCTGCTTTCTTCTCTAACCAGGGAAGATGAATGCTATCGTCCGTATTCGGCATCAACCAGAAGGTAATCTCTTTTTGCGCCGCACCGACTGTCAACGATGTCAGAAGAGCCAAAACCAAGAGAATCCCTAAAATACCAACTCTTACCCTTTTCGACATAAACTTTTACCCTCCTATTTTCCTTAATTTGTTAACTTTATTCTACCGCCAGGTGGTCAGCCTCATAAACCACAATCCCCCCCCTGTTTCTTCAAGCCAATCGTCGTTGCTGCTTATTTTTTGCTTAACCCTTAGTTGCACCACTAACAATACCTTCAACAATATACCTTTGCATGAAGGTAAAGAGTAACAACACCGGAATCGAGATGACAATACAGGCGGCCATCATCTGGGACCAGCGGGCCTGCTGCTGGGTAATATACTCCATAATCCCAATGGCTACGGTCTTGGTGGCCCTTCCCGTCAAAACCGAAGCAAAAAGCACTTCATTCCAAGCCATAATGAAGGAATAAATTCCAATGGCGACGATACCCGGGCCCGAGAGAGGAATAATCACCCGGAAAAGGGCGCCCAACCGGGAACACCCGTCGATTTGCGCTTGTTCATCGATTTCCCTGGGCACCGAATCCAAGAAGTTTCTCAGCATCAAAATACTGAAGGGAATGGCAAAAGTCGTATAGGTTAAAATCATCCCGGGATAGGTGTTCCTGAGCTGAACCCCCAAATACCGGTTGATCAGCGTAAACAGAATAAAATAGGGAATTACAAAGGAGATCCCGGGAAACAACTGAGTGGAAGCCACCCCCAGGGTGATGGCGCCTTTTCCCCTGAAGTTAAAACGGGATAAGGCGTAAGCCGCCGTGATACTGATCACGATGGAGAAAAACATCGTTCCAAAACTAATAATCAGGCTGTTCTTGAAATAATCCGCAATTGGCACCGTTTTATTGATCTTCGCGTAGTTCTCCAGGGTGAAAGTCCGCGGGATCCATCGCGGCTCCAATCCCGGCCGCATGACATCCGCCGACTGGATTTCCAATGATGTTTTAAACGACCCGGAAACCATCCACAAATAGGGGATTAGGATCACCGCCAAAACAAGAAAGACGGCTAAATATAAGAGGACGCGCATGATTATTCTCCGGGAAGGTTTCCTTTTCTGTGTTGGATCCGGCATCATCATTGTTTCCTCATCCTTTCGTCCTTGCTCTCATTTGTCACACTTAAATACACCCGGGCACACTGTTTATGCCTGGCTTCTTTCCCTTACTATTTATAGGGCGTGCTCCGTATTCTTCCTTTTGACCTGCATCAAAACGGTAATCAGCAGCAGGATAATGACCATCAATACCACTGCCATCGCCGACCCTAGTCCATAGTGCAGATTAGTAAAGGCTTCCTGCATAATGAAAGTGGAAGGCACATGGGCATCTCCTACACTGCCGCCCAGCAAAATATAGAATTGGTTATAAGCGTGGAAATTCCAGATCACATTCATCATTAACAAGGTTCTGGTGACCGGTCTTAACATGGGGAAAGTAATCATCTTAAACTGTTGCCAGGGCGAAGCCCCGTCAATCCTGGCCGCTTCGTATAATTCAGCCGGAATTCCTTGTAACCCGGCCAAGAGAATCAGGCAGCCGAAGGGCCATCCTTTCCAGACACTGGCGATAATCACCGCCCACAGGGAACGTTTTCCGACCAGCCAAACGATGGGTTCTTTAATCAACCCAAGTTTGAGCAGATACTTATTGACCAAACCCAGCCGCGCCTGGAAAATAAACCGCCAGACATTGTAGGCCACCGAATCGGGCGTTATGTACGGCAACAAAATCAAACCCCGGACAAAAGTCCGGCCGACAAAATTCCGGTTCAGCAAAAGCGCCACCAGCAACCCGATGACATACCCAACCGGAATGGTTATCACCCCATAAATGATTACATTATAAACCGACTCCAAAAATTTCTTCCCGACCGCAAATTTACCGCTGAAAATTTGGATAAAATTACCCAGCCCGATCCAGGGAGCTGATGTCCATTGGGTCAAAGTATAAACATCAAGATCAAGAAAACTGATGTAGACTCCCCAGAAAATCGGAATGAAGTGAACGAAAAGCATGCATAAAGCGGCAGGTAGAATAAACCAGTAAGCCTTTCTATCTCTCTTGCCCCAACTTGACGCCTCCACGTTTCCTCCTCCTCCTCAAGAATCCCTTCTCTGTCATCGATGTCATTATAGCACATTTTCCCATAATTTCTTAAACCTTTAATTCCCCAATCCGCCCTTGTTTTTTCCGTTTTTTAAGGTCTATCCTCCCTTTTTCTAGCTTTTTCTAAGTATTTTACCTTTCGGTAACATTTTTTAGCCGATCCGACCAATAAAAAAGGTTGTCCTTTTTCGCCCAAGGACAACCTGGAAACAAACCTGAACCCATGATTGGGCCCATAATTTATAATTCAAAGAGGGAAGAACCGGCGGCCAGTCGCTTCCATAGTTCCGGTGTCTCCCTTTTAATCGCCTCCACCAGTTCCTCATCGCCAATCACCGTGGTCCGCCCCGCTTCGTACTCACGGTCAACCCATTCTTTTAACTTTTGGACCGCCGGGTCTTTCTTATCGATCCGTGCCTCTCCTTTCAAGTTAAAGTAACGGTTCACCCAAAAAGCCAGCCCGGCCACGCCCGAATACTGGTTAATGGCCACCACCACCGGCCGGTTTAAGAGTTTCTCCGTATTAAATATGTTATAGATCTCTTCATCCTTCATCAAGCCGTCCGCATGAATGCCGGCCCGGGTAAAGTTGAAATACTTGCCGACAAAGGGTGTCATCGGCGGAATTTTATACTTTAACTCCTTGGTATAATACTCGGCAATCTCCGTGATCACCGTCGGGTCCATGCCATCCAGCGTTCCCCGTAATGCGGCATACTCAAAAACCATCGCTTCCAGCGGACAGTTGCCGGTGCGCTCACCGATCCCCAACAAGGTGCAGTTCACGGCAGAACAACCGTAGAGCCAGGCGGTCCCGGCATTAACCACCGCCCGGTAAAAATCGTTATGGCCATGCCATTCCAGCCTTTCGCTGGGAATCCCGGCATGATGCCATAAGCCGTAAATAATCCCCGGCACACTACGGGGCAGGGCAACCCCGGGATAACTGACACCGAACCCCATGGTATCGCACGCCCTGATTTTGATGGGGATTCCGCTTTCCTCTGAAAGTTTGCTCAGCTCAATGGCAAAGGGAACTACAAAACCATAGAAATCGGCCCGGGTGATGTCTTCCAGATGAACGCGGGGTACAATCCCGTACTCCAAAGCCGCCTTGACAATCCCGAGATACTGATCCATCGCCTTTTTCCGGGTGAGCTTTAATTTGTTAAATATATGATAGTCAGAGGCACTGGCCAAGATTCCCGTCTCTTTGATCCCCATCTCTTTTACCAACTGGAAATCTTCCTTCACCGCCCGGATCCAACTGGTAACTTGCGGGTATTCGTACTCCAGGGCCAAACAGCGTTCCACCGCCTCCTTATCGCGTTTACTGTAAAGAAAGAATTCACATTGACGGATCAGTCCGCGCGGACCACCTAAACGGTGTAACAACTTATACAAATGCACAATCTGATCGGGGGTATAAGGCTCTCTGGCCTGCTGTCCATCCCGGAAGGTCGTATCCGTAATCCAGATCTCCTTCGGGGGCCGCATCGGAACATGCCGGTGGTTAAAGGGGATCTTCGGCACCTCGTCATAATTATAAAGATGACGGTAGAGATTGGGCTCCGCCACATCTTGTAAAGAATACTTATATGCCGATTGCTCCAAAGTGTTGGTTCTTTCGTTAAATTCCAGCATGGTCACACCTCCGCGCTTCTAGGCAACAAAGTTTGATAGTTATAGATTATATCATTAATCATCCGAAAAATCCCTCTGCGTTGCCAAGTATTAAGTATACATTTATGTATACATGTGTTAACAGTATATTTATTCTCTATGGTAAAAAAATTGGTTGCCCTTCGGCAACCAAATCTTGAACTTCCCAATCAGAATTCATTACCAGAATGGTGTATTCCGGTTAAATCCGCCGTCGCCAGGGGACGGTGGAAAAGTCCGGCCGGGCCAGCACCTGTGCCAAAACAAAAGCAGAACGGAAGGACGGGCCTTCGCCTTCCCATCCTTCTGGAGGGGCCACGTGTTCTGCCAAGCGATCCTCTTGGCGAAGAAGATCCTCTTCGCAAAAGTCAGTCAAAAACGGAGCTTCCGATTCCGTTTCCATCGGCAGGCGGAGGAGAATGTCCCTCTCTTCCGCCGTGAGTAAATCCTCTTGTTGCTTGGGTTGATCCCGAAGCTCAACAGGGGTGTGTTTTTCCACGGGAAACGCCGTCGGTTCCGGCTTATTCTGGGGAAAAACCTTCCTTGGCCTTCCGGGGAAAGGGGCCGGCGGTTGGTCTTGATCCGGATCGGTTCCGGCGCTTCTCTTCCGGTCCGGCGCAGGCGCCTCAGGATCTCCCAGTATTTTACCCATTTTCTCGAAGATGCTGGTCAAAACAGAAAAGAGGACGAAAATAACCCATAACCACCCCATAATCCCACTCCTATTTCTTCATTTCCTCATGCCCCTCATGGGGTTTGGCGGGTCCCCGGCCGATGGCTTCCCGCATCGCCGTATCGGCCTGAATATTTTGGAGCTGGTAATAGTCCATCACGCCAATCTTGCCGGTCCGGAGGGCTTCAGCCAAGGCCCGTGGTACTTCGGCCTCGGCTTCCACCACCCTGGCCCGCATCTCCTGAACCTTGGCTTTCATTTCCTGTTCCTGGGCCAAAGCGGCAAAGCGTCTTTCCGCCGCTTTCGCCTGGGCAATGTTTTTATCGGCTTCCGCCTGGTCCATCTGGAGTTTGGCCCCGATATTCCGGCCCACGTCCACATCGGCAATATCGATGGAGAGAATCTCAAAGGCGGTCCCGGCATCCAATCCTTTTTCCAGAACAGTTTGGGAGATCCGGTCCGGGTTCTCCAGAACCTCTTTGTGACTGTTGGCCGAGCCTACCGTCGTGACAATCCCTTCCCCGACCCGGGCAATGATGGTGGCTTCGCCGGCGCCGCCGACCAAACGGTCGATATTGGCCCGGACGGTCACCCGTGCCTTGGCCTTCAGCTCAATCCCGTCTTTGGCAACAGCCGAAATTTCGGGCGTCTCGATCACCCGCGGATTCACACTCATCTGGACGGCTTCCAGCACATTGCGGCCGGCCAAATCGATGGCGGCGGCCCGTTCAAAAGTTAAATTTATCTCCGCCCGCTGGGCGGCGATGAGCGCATCAATCACCCGGTCCACATTTCCCCCGGCCAGATAGTGGGCTTCCAATTTATCCACGGTCACTTCCAACCCGGCCTTCTCCGCTTTAATCATGGGCAGGACAATCCGGGACGGCGGCACCCTTCTTAACCGCATGGCAAAGAGGGACCAGATCCGGATTTTTACCCCGGCCGCCTGGGCGGAGATCCAGAGCCCGACCGGGATAAAATTGAAGAAAAGCAAAACCAAAACAACCAAAAGCGCAAACAGGAACAAAGAGAACAACTCCATTTTCGCTCCCCCTTTTTTTCTACTTTTATTTATTATCTTCATTGTTTATGTAAATTTAAATGATTATCTTGGCCAATCTTTATCCATCCGGAGCAGAATGGTGCTTTCCGGCGACTTGAATTTCCTGGTAAAGTATCCTTCGCAAAACGCAGGTTGAAAGCGGCCGCACGGCAGGGCGATCGCGCGCCGCTTTTGGTCCGGGATGAACCGTGATGCGGCTTCCAGTTTTCAACGAAGTTGAACTTTGGAATACGCCAAGCAATCTACTGGGGCAAGGAAACAAAATGATGCTCCCATCGAATTTACTGAAATGAGAAGCTTGGTTACGGTAAGCTTACCCCTCGAGCCGCACCAATATTCTCCTGCCCTCGACGGCAATCACCTTTACCCGCTGACCTCTTGGAATATAAGAACCTTCCGAGACCACATCCAGACGTTGTCCGTCGGTCATTTCAATAACACCGGACGGGCGCAAGGGATGGACCACCACCCCCACCTGACCAATATACTGGTCATGAGTGGGCACCGCCGAATAACCCTCCTCTTTGACGGCGGATTCTTTAAGCACCAGCCGGTTCCAGAGGGAACTGCCCTTTAAATACTGGAAGATCAAAGAGACCAAAAAGACGGACCAGGTCAGACTAATCAACAAAGAAGCAATTCCTTGCCCGCTGGAGGCATGGGATAAAATAATACTGCCCGCGATGGAAATCAAACCCAAAACCCCGGCAAAGCCAAAACCGGGAAGGAAAAAGGCCTCCAAAACCAAGAGAACAATCCCCAGGAAGAAGAGGAAGATTACCTCCATCCCGGCCAAACCGGAGAACATCCGCGCCCCGAAGAAAAGGAGCAAGGCGATAATGCCGACGATTCCGGCCACCCCAAACCCGGCGGTGAAAACCTCAATGATTAAGGCGGTGAACCCGATGGTCAACAAGAGCGGACTGATCACCGGATCGGTTAAAAACCGGACCATACTTTCGACGGGGGTTTGCTTGACGGTCACGACGGTCAACCCTTCATAACCCAGCTTCAGAATGGCTTCATTCAAATTATCCGCAATTAAATCGGCATATTGATGGGTCAGGGCTTCTTGGGCCGTCAACGCCAGTAACTCTCCCTTGGCGATCACCCCTTCCACTTCCACCGAGGGGTCAACCATCGCCTCCGCCAGCAACGGATTGAGGTCCAGTCCCCTTTTTTCGGCGCGGGCCTCCGCCACCGCCCGGAACATCTTCCGGAAGGCGGCAATGGTTTTTTCCGGTGCCGGGCTGCCGTCGGTCACCAGAGGCTGGGAGGCCCCTATGACCGCATCGGGAGACATCACAATTCGGTTTCCGCAAAGGGCAATATAGGCCCCGGCCGAAAGGGCCCTTCCTTCGATGAAAACATCCACCGGAACCTTGGCCTTACTGATGACATCCCCGATCTCCGTCATCGAATCGGCATACCCGCCTAAGGTTTTCAGCTCCAGGATTATCCCTTCCGCTTGCCGCTCTTCGGCCTCGGCCACCGCCCGTTTAATGAAGTCCGCCATCCCGCCGGAAATATTCCCCTTTAAGGGGATCACGTACAAAAGATCCGTTTCATCATGGCCTGCTTTACGGTAAGAAGCAATGGTGATGACAATGGCAATCACCAAAAGGATAATGGTAAATGGGCTAATTTTGACAAACTTTTTTCCCATCATGACCTGAACCCCGCTTTCCACCAGTTCGTAAAAGGATTGGGTCTTCATTCTCCACCTATCTCTTTAAACCAGTCCGCAAAAGCAAAAGTTTCCCTCGTTCGGTTAAATTCTGCTTAATTCTTCGCTAAACCAAAAAGGTTCACCCTCGCGGGTGAACCTTTAGAGTCCGTTAGGAAAATCTCCTTTTTTTCCGGGCGGCTTCCGATTTCTTTTTCCTACGTACACTTGGCTTATCGTAATGCTCCCGTTTTCTAATCTCCGCCAGGATCCCTGAGCGCTGACACTGTCGCTTAAACCGGCGCAGGGCACTATCTAGGGATTCATTTTTCCCGATCTTGACTTCGGCCACGATCTACTTCCCTCCCCTCGCTGCCCACTATATCCTTAGGCACATAGACTCCAACAGCAAACAGACTAAAGTACGATCACGTAATTATACTACAAGCTTTTCGGTTCGTCAATTATCCGGGAGGCCATGCCAGTGCCCTTCCCCCCAGCAAATGCAAATGCAGGTGGGGGACTGATTCTCCCGCATTGGCGCCACGGTTAATCACCACACGAAAGCCGTCTTTTTCTTCACCCATTAGTTGCTGAATAGCGGCAAACAATTCAGCAGTTAAAGAGGGAAGTGCCGGCAACTGTGGATCCATCACGCTCGCGATGTGTTTTTTTGGTATCAACACAATATGAGTCGGGGCAACGGGGTTGATATCCTTAAAGGCCATCACTTCTTCTGTTTCCAGAAGAATTTGCGCCGGAATTTCTCTGCGGACGATTTGGCAGAAAACACAGTCACTCACCATTAAACCTCCCTTCGCCAAGAATAGATTCGACAAACGAAAACAAAATCCTTTTTTCAACTCCTTTTTAAAAGACTGATTATTTGGGGGCGACAACCACCCCGGTGAGGGGCTCCCGGCCGGCGCTGACCACTTTGGCCCGGACCAGACTGTTCGGCTTAATCTCTTCTTTTACCTGGACCCGCAGATACTCCCGGGAAAAACCTTCCGCATAGCCTGCCCGGTTGGTCTCCTCAATCAATACCTCCACTACTTGGTCTAAAAAGAGATTCCGGTAATCCTCCGCCAATTCCCGGGCGATCAGTTCGGCCTGTTTGACCCTTTCTTCCTTGACCCGGCGCGGGAGATGCCCCGGAAGTTTTGCGGCCGCCGTTCCTGCCCGGAGCGAATAGGGAAAAATATGGATCCGGGAAAACCCCACCGCCCGCAGGAAATTCAAGGTCTCTCCAAAATCCGCTTCCGTCTCGCCGGGAAAGCCGACCATTAAATCGGTGGTCACCGCCAAACCGGGGCGGCCTTTCCGTAGCACCGAAACCAAACCGGCATAATCATCCGGGGTGTAACCCCTGTTCATCAGGGCGAGAATTTTCCCGCTTCCGCTCTGGAGGGGAATGTGCAGGTGATTACAGAGGAGCTTGGCGTTAAAAAGGATCTCCATCAATTCCGGCGTGAAATCAGTGGGGTCAATGGAACCCAACCGCAAACGCCACCGGCGTTCCGTTCCTGCCCACCGCTCTTCGACGGCTTTTAACAGCTTCGCCAGGCTGTCACCCCGGTCGATCCCGTAATGGCCCAAATGAATCCCGACCAGAACGATCTCCTTGTAGCCCAGACCCAGGAGACGGTCGATCTCCTTCAATACCAGGTCCAGGGGGAGACTGCGCACCGGCCCCCGGGCAAAGGGAATTATGCAGTAGCTACAGTAGGATTGACAACCATCCTCCACCTTTAAAAAAGCCCGGGTCTGTCCGGAAAAATCCGGATTTAAAACCTCGAATTCGCCGCTGCCCGCCCAGGGAAGCACCCGGTTCTTCTCTCCGGCCGGCAGTTTCGCTTCCAGAATCTCCCGGAGACGGCTCCGGCCGGCCACGCCAACCACCAAATCCACCTCGGGAAGGGCGCTTAACCCGTCGGCGCTGGTTTGGGCATAACAACCGGTCACCACCAAAAAGGCGGCGGGATGTTCCCGTTTGATCCTCCGGATGAGTTGTCCCGCCTTCCGTTCAGCCTCCTTCGTCACGGCGCAGGTGTTGAGGATATAAATCTCCGCCGGCTCGTCAAAAGCCACCACCCGGTAACCATGGGCTTGAAAGTCGGCAATTAAACCCTCCGTATCGAACTGGTTAACTTTGCAGCCCAAGGTATGAAAGGCTACCCTTCTGTACGGCCTTCGGTCTTCCTTCTCCGCTGCCGCTTCTTGCTCACTGAACGCAGCCATCCGCTTCTTCCCACTCCTTCAAAAAACCTCCCGGCATCGGCCTTGTGCCCCCGTTATCTCTTCTCCTGGCACCCGTCGGCCGGGTTTCAAGATCCCAAAACCTCACTGCTCACCGGTTCCGGCTGGCCGCTCCTCACCGGTCTCCGCTTCCAAATCCAGTAAATAGACCGACCGTTTAAGGACGGGGTTATAAGCCGTCCAGTTGCCTCCCTGCTCCGGGTGTTTGCGGAGGGCTTCCCGGAATTTCGCCGCTTCCGCATCCATGTGGTCGGCATGATGCAACAAACAGGCCTCCAGCAATGCCGGCTCCACCGGGGAACCCCACTCCAATTCGCCATGGTGGCTCAGGATGAGATGGAGCAGGGGCATCTCCAAGACCGCCGGGAAACTTGCTTCCCCTTTCGTCTTCCGGATGGCCTGGATCCCCTCCGTTACCATCTGGACCCCAATCATTAAATGCCCGAGCAGTTTTCCCTCGTCCGTCCCTTCAAAATGGACTCCTCCCGTATAAGACCGGAGCTTGCCGATATCATGGAGCAAGGCGCCGGTCAGGAGCAGATCACCGTTCACCTCCGGATAAGAGGCGGCCGCCGTTTGGCAGATAGTCACCACTCCGACGGTATGCTCCAACAATCCACCCCGGTAGGCATGGTGAATCCGGATGGCGCCGGGAGCGGACCCGAAGTCCTGCCGGAAACGGTCGTTCCCGAAAAAATAGTCCAAGAGTAAACGGTAGGGTTCATACCTCAAACCGTGCCTGGTCCGGTCGACCACGGCCCATAAAGCCTCAAGCTCTGGGCCGAAGATCCCCGGCAGAAAAGCGGCCGGATCATACTCCCCCTCCCGGCAGATCCGGAAGAAATTGTCACGGCCATTGGCCTCCAGTTGTAAAGACCCGTTGAAATTTTTTGCCACGGCCTCCAGTTTAATTACTTTTCCCTTTTGGAGCAGCTTAAAAACCTCTTCGGTAATCTCCCAAACCTTTAAAGCAATCTCCCCGCTTTTATCCCCAATCCGCAGGGCGGCAAAGGGAGCGCCGTTGCGTGCCACCCGCCACTGGCTCTCTAAAATCAGATAGGTCCCGGAGATATTCCCCTCTTTTACTATTTCCTTAACTTCCATCCTTTACCCCCTTTTCCCCGTGCCCGCTCTTCCCTGCGCCTGACCTTCCTCCGGTTGCCCTTCTCCCGGCTGCTTCTCTTTGGTCGCTTCTTTTCCGGTCGCTTCCGCCTCCGGTTGCTCTGCCTCCTTCTCTTCTTTTTTATTAATCTCCAAACGAAGCTCAAGGGGGGCTCCTCCCCGCCGGGCGGTAAAAGTTTTTTGCCGGAGATCAAAGCAGATCTCTTCCCCACTCAGCTCGTCTTCTTTCGTCCAAAGGTGAAAACCCCCGCTGATCGTCAGCTTCTCTTCCTCATCCCGGTAACTGACGGTTTGTCCGCTGCCCCGGAAATCCTTATACTCGACGGTGGGCTGTTCCGAAGCGGTAAAGGCTTTCTTTGCCGTTTGCAGATACAATTGGCCGCAAGCCAAAGTAATCCCTTCCTTCACCACCTGCCCTGCCTCGTCCCGGGTTTCCGCCCGTTCCAAGAGAACCTTTCCGGTGAAGATCCCGTCTTCCGTCGCCGTATTGTAACAGAAACGATCACCGCTGACTTTAAAATCCTCCCGGGTTAAAATAACTTCCCCTTCAAAGATGATCTCACGGGAGCCGTCCTCCACTTCCCGGATGGCCGCCTTGTTGAAGCGCAGGTGCGTTTCCCCTTGATAATACTCTAAAGCCGTTCCTTCCATATACAGATGCCGGCCGTCCGTATCCCCGTAGAAATAATCAATTCCCTTAAAATAGCCCTTCTCGGCCGCCGCCAGCCGGCCGCCGGCCGGGACCGCCAGCATCACCAATAAACCTAAACCAACCTGCCAAAGGAACCTCCGGCTGCTCATAGTGTCAATTCTACCTCCACCCCGCCCCGAATTTCAAACCGGTCAACCTTTACCTGGTACACAAAGGATTGGCCCCGGATCCGGTGCTCCTTCTGGGCCACACCCAGTTCACCGGTGAAACAATACTCGCCCGCTTGGATATTTCCCTCCATCCGTGCGGCTTGGACCATTAGACTCTCTTTGGTAAAGGAGAGCGGTAGATTGGATTTGACAAGCTTCTTGTCGAGGTCAAGCTCGATTTGCTCCGCTTCCAGCCGGCCGCCGCCCACTTCGCCCTCCACCCCCGTCAGGGTCAAGATGTTCCGCCTTAAATCGAGGGTTGCGGAGGCCGCCTTCAAAACAAGGTCATACCCGTCCTCCTGGAAGAAACAGATCCGGCGGATCCCCCGGAAAGTAATCTTCCGCTCATCGGCGGAGCGGAAGATTTCCGCCGCTTCCAAGAACCAGCTTTGTCTGGTTCCTTCCCAACCCTCATAACGTCCGCCCATAAAGGTCACGCCTTCCTCCCCCGGCTGCTCTTCCGTCGCCGGGGCGAAAACCGGACGGAGACTCAGATAAAAGAGAACGAGACAGGCCAAGCCGCCCACAATCACCAACCAGGTTCCGAGCCGCCGCTTACCAATTCCCATTTTCCGCTCCCCACTGGTCAGCTCCGGTCCAAATAAAGCCCTGTCCCCCTGAACCATAACCAAAACCGGCTTCCTTGAAGATCTTATATTGACATTGTACCAAATACTCCCTGCGGTTAAAATCATACCCGAAAAATAACTCCCGGCAGTGCCAGTCGTAATTCAAGCCCAACCGGGCTTGCTCCAGCCCGTCACCGAACAGGCTATAGCGGAGCTTAACGTCGCTCCGGAGCCTGGCGGTTACCGCCACTTGCAAATTAGCCGCCAATTCCAGAGTTTCCCACCGGCCGGTCAAAAAGTCATAGTCGGCTTCCAAAGAATAGCTGTTTCCTTTTTCCGTGTTGTAGCTTCCCCGGATGGTCAACTCTAGATCGGTATACTCCCCGGCATTCAGGTTATAGACGGCCTGTAAACGAAGGCTGTTCTTGGGGAAGGGCGTATAAAGAAAAGTGCCTGCCAACGGGTACCAAGGGCTATCTAAACGGTTGAAGTTGTAACCGGTTTCCAGTGTGCCGTTGATTAACTCCGTGTTATACCGTAAGATACTGTTCAAGTGCCCACCGGAGCTGAACAAATGGGAGTTGGTGACCAAACGGGAAAACTGCGTGACCGGAGCTTCACCCCTGGCTTCCACCCAGCTTGCCGTGGTTGTCCAGGTCAGATGGGGGGTAAACTGCTGCGTCCCCGTCAAGCCTAGGGAGACTGCGGAACGCTCGAAGGCGGCCCCCGCCACCCGGTAAACTTGATAACGGTTGCTGTGGGCCAGGTCAAGGGAGAAATTTCCGTACGTCCAGAGTTTTGGCCCCAACGGACGCCGCTCCAGTAAGTATTGGGTCCGGATCCCTTCTTTTTCCGTTTCCCCCAGGATTTCGATCAAACGGAGATATTCCACATTCCCCTGGTAATAACCGGGAAAACCCAGATTGATTGGGGGGGTGCGGAGAGTGACCGCCGGTAACTCATGGTAATAGGGAATTTGATTGCGCGCACTGTAGTCATAATCCTGTTTCACCCGGACCGTCAAGGCAAAGTTTTGCCAGGCAAGCATATCCCACTCCTGCGCGAACTCGAAGTCGTTCTGATACTTTTTCGTAATGATCTGGTTTGTTACGCGGTTTTCCCGGTAATAAAAGTTGTTGCGGTAAGTCAACCGGCTCCGTGGGGCCAACTGCCAAGCGACATTTAGACGGCAGGGGTAAAGATAAAACTCGGGAGTGGCTCCGGTTTGCCCGGTTTCAAAAACAAAACTCCCCGGCCATTTTGCTGACTGGTGATTTACCGTTCCGGCCAGCTTATACTCGGGATAGCCCAGCTTTTCATACTTCCCTTGCAGTTGGTAACGGAGATTGCCTTTCTTCTTTTGCCAGGATGTTTGCACCTGGTAATCATGGCGCTTTTCGTAAAGGTTGTCCAAATGATAAAGACTGACGGAGAGTTCTTGATCCTCTCCCACCGGAAATTGGTGTTTGATTCCTTCCCCGACCCCTTTCGCTTGAAGCAAGTCGACCAAAAGCTTTCCTTGCTGATCGCCCCGGAGGGTATAACGGTAGACCATTTTCAGGAAGAAGCCGTCCTCCGCGTTGTAGCCAAAGGTGGACTCGTCAAAATCATTGGTTTGCTCTTCAAGGGAGATAACCAGTTTGGGGATGGTCGGCAATTTAAGTTTCCCTTCCCAGTAAGCCGCATGATAAAGTTCAACCCGGTCTTCCGGGTAATAAACCGTTTCTTCCGCGGTCAGGTGGTAGTGGGGCTCAGCCAAGTCGCAGCCGGTAAAAACCGCGCCGGTCCCCACCACTTTTTCCCCGTGCACCTCGCCCTGCCGGGCCTTGATGATCACCGGCTCGCCGGTCTCGGCCTCGTTCAGAAGGGTAAACCCCTCCAGGGTCCCTATTTCGTCCACAAAGAAAAAAACCAGATTTTGCCCTTCAACCGTTTCGTCCTCCCGTCTAATCGTCACCCGGCCGGGAACGGTTAATCGATCATCCTTCAAATCAAGGAAAAATTCGTCGCCGCGCACTTCATAATCCTGATAGGTAAAGACCACATTTCCCCTGGCTACCAACCGGTCATTTTCATAGTCGGCCAAGATCTCATCGGCGATCAAGAGGCCTTGTTCGGCCCGGACGACCGGGGCAGCCAAGCAAAACCCCAGGATCAACAGTAGCAGGTTCCAAGCTTTGCGTTGCAAAACGCCACCTGACCATCCCTTCTTCGCGATATTTGTCCCTTTAAAAAATCCTCTTGTTGCTTGCTTAAGTAACGGTATCGATTACATCCGGCCGGGCAGAAAGAAATGCACTGGAGCAAGAAACACCATTCTGTTCCGGCGGATTGTATGTGCATTAAAATTTACTTGATCACCCGGAACAACAAAACAACCCCCAAAACCAGAAAGAACACATTGGGCAGCCAAGCGGCCCAGAAAGGGGAGATCAATCCCGAAACGCCCATCTCCCGGAAAAGAACGGTCGTAAAAAAATAGACCATAATAAGGAGCAAACTGATGGCGAGCCCGATCGCCCGCCCGTTTTTCGGCAGCAAGGTGGCAAAGGGTAAACCCAAAAAAGCCAGGATCAGTCCGGCAAAAGGCAGCGCCACTTTAAGATGGTAATTCACCGCAAAAGAAGTGATACTCAAGCCGCTTTTCCCAAAGAGTTCCATATTGGCTTTGAGTTCCGCGCGGCTCATCCCGTCCACTCCCTTGCTCTGCCCCAGGAAAAGGCTGAGGTCTTCACCGACATTCTCCACCAACTCCTGGAAAGTGGCCACCGTGGTAATGGTCCCGTCGCTCGCCAACTCATAATAGGCGCCCTCTTTCAAATGCCAATACTCCTTTTCCACCCGGCCTTCCGCAGCGGTAAGCAAACGGGGGAAGAGCTCATCTTTGTTTTGGTAGATCAGGACTCCTTCCACGGTCCGGTCCCGCTCATTCACACGGCGCAAATAAAAAAAGCGACCGTCGGGTCCTTTAAAGACCACATTCTCCTGGATAAAAGGGATAAAGTCTTTATAAGCAATTTTTCTTATTTCTTGTTCATAACGGAAATTAGCCGCCGGCACCACCCGGTCGTTGAAATAAAAAGCACCGATACACAAGAAAAAAGTGGCCACCAGCAACGGAGCAGTTAAGGCGGGAAAACTCCACCCGGCGGTCCGCAAAGCATCCATTTCCCGGTCTTGCGCCAACCGCCCCAGGCTTAAAAAGACACCAAAGAGGACCGCCGCCGGAAACACATCCATCAGGAGATAGGGGATTTGGTAGTAAACCAGAAGACAAATGAGGGAAAAGGAAGCCCGTTTATCCACCAAAAAGTCGGAAATCTCAAAAATAAAGTTGCCAATCAATAAAACCAAAAAGCCGGCCGTGCAAAAGAGAAACTGAATCAGATATTCCCGTAGCAAATAACGGTGGACAATCCTCATCTCCGTTTTACCCCTTTTCCCGGTAACTCCCTCCATTCCGGGGAAAGCTCACCCGTTCTCTCTTAAATTATCCGCCTGGCGGTTATAAATCATCCCGCCAAACAGAGAAAACCCGTTAAGTTTTCTACGGAAAGACGCAGCCAACTTCCGGGTTTCTGAAATCCTTTTTTCACTTCAATTTATTTTCCAGTTCGGCCACCCGTTTTTCCAATTGCCGGATGGTCTTCAACAGTTCCGGTAATTTACCGGTCGCCGCTTGAATCCGCATATCTTCACCGTGGGGACGGGCCGGTTGGCCGGAAACAACCGAATTCGCCGGCAAACTGCTGATCACCATTCCCCGGGCAAAGACCACCGTATCGTTCCCAATGGTTATATGGCCGTTAATTCCCGACTGGCCGGCCAAGGTCACCCGGTCGCCCAGCTTTGTGCTGCCGGCGACCCCGGTCATGGCCACCATAATATTGTCCTTCCCCACCTTGACATTATGGCCGATCTGGACCAAGTTATCGATTTTGGTGCCGGCGCCAATCACCGTCTGTCCGGTCGTCGCCCGGTCAATCGTGACATTGGAGCCAATCTCCACGTCATCTTCGATCACCACACAACCGACTTGGGGGACCTTAAAATACTTTCCTTGGCTGTTTTTCTCAAAACCGAAACCGTCGCCCCCGATCACCGTGCCCGGATGGATGATCACCCGTTTTCCGATTTTCGTACCGGCACAAAGGACCACATTGGGTTTGATCTCCGTCTCATCGCCAATCTCCACATCATCCTGGATGACGACACCCGGATGAATCACCACCTTGGCGCCGAACTTCACCCGGTCGCCGATGGAAACCAAAGGCCCGATATAACAGCCGGCTCCGTGCTGAAAATCCTTACCGATCACCGCCGAAGGATGAATTTCTTCCGGATAGTCCCTTTTCGGGTGGAAGTACCAGAGAATTTGGGCAAAAGCCAAGCGCGGATTATCGGTTTGAATGCCGGTGAAATTAAATTCCCGCAAATTCGAAGGAAAGATAAAAGCCGAGGCTTTACTCTCCCGGGCTTCCGGAATTACTTTCGCCGAAGCGATCAAGGAGATCTCGCCCTTTTGCGCCGTATCTAAGCCGGAAACTCCGGTAATCTCCAGGTTACTGTCCCCGACCACCTTCCCTTTCACCAGCGCCGCCAATTCACCCAATGTCGCCATCTGCGTATCTCCTCCTTAAAATAAAACCTTCTCCTCTGAAGTCTCTGCCCAAAACGCCTGATTCGCCCCGCGCTGTTGCAGCCAGGCGTTAAACTCCGCTTCCAGCCTTTGTTGTTCCCGGACAAACCTGGCTTGGCCTTCCGCTTCCAACTCCCGCCGGTAAGCTGCCAGGGCTGCTGCCGCCGCTTCTTGCCGGCTCTTGGCAAGCTGCTCCAGCTCTTCCCGGCAGGCCTTTTCTTTCTCGGCAAGCACCGCCGCCAGTTCTTCTTCCAAGGCGGCAATCTCCTTCGTCAGGCGGGATTTTTCTTCGTCGGACAGATCCGGGATTTCCAGTTTAAAGCGGAAATTAGCCAGTTTTATGGCATATTCTTTCTCTTTTTCCCTTTTAAAATCAGCAAATTCCGCCGTTTGTTGCCGGCGCCTTTCCTCCAAAGCCTGCCGGATCAAATAATCCTCATGATTTTTGCGCTGCCGAAGACGGCTCTCCATTTCCCCGGCAATCATTTGGCGTCTGAGTTGAAGCTCCTCGTCAAGGAGCATCCGCCGCTGAGCCAATTCCAGCCGGAAGGCTTCCTCCATCCCGCCGACCGGCGACTCTTCCTCCTCCCTGGAAAGGGCACCCCCTTCCGCACCGGGTCTTTCAAACCCCCATTTCCATTGCCGGCTGAGGTTTTGCACCTCCCCGAGGAAGCGGTTATAGCTCTCCCATTTCAACTCCGGCAAGAGCATAATCTCCTTCTCCCCTTGGGTCTCCCGGCTATTTCTTTGCCCCAACCAAAACCTAACTCCCCCCGCCAAAAGGAGGAGAAAAACCAAACCGCCGAAGAAAACCTTCCGGAGGGCACCGGTTCTTTGTTCATGCATCCTCTGTTCACCGCTGTTTTTAAGATAATACGGTCAAGAAATACACTCACCATTGGCTGGAACCGGAAAACACCGTACAGTCCCGGAGCAAGCGACTACCTATTTACCTTGCTCAAAAGCGGCAATCACCTGCTCGGTCAAATCCACCCCGCCGTAATAGACCACGCTTTTCTCCAGAATAATGGCGTAACCTTCTTTTTTGGCAATCTCCGCAAGGATCTTCTCAATCTCCGCGATAATCTCATCATGTTTGGCCTGTACTTCGCCAGACAAACGGTTATTCTCGGCTTCCAGTTTCTTTTGGTAATTTTTTACTATCTCATAGGCCTTATTCTCGTACTCGGCTTCGATCTTTTTACGCTCCGCTTCCGATTTCCCCTTCAGTGCCGCCGCTTTCTCCTTTTCCAGGGCCGTCAAATCGTTGCGTTGCTGAGTTTGGAGGTAGTTCCCGTAGGAATTGAACTCCTCATTCTTTTGCGCCAACAACTCCTGCAACTCATGGAAAACCTCTAGCTCCTGCTGTAAACGTTGCATATCAATATAGCCGACCGTTGATTTTTTACTCTCCGCCATCACCAGCCCTGTAATGGCCAGTGCTAATCCGCTTACCACTAAGAAAGGAATTAACTTTTTAACCACCCTTAATTTTTTCAAGAAAACCTCTCCTTTACTTATCTTTACTTATCTTGCCTAAGCTTAGAACATCTCGCCAAAGAAGAAATTAAACTTGGGTGAACCGCCCTCGGGCGTCCAGGCGAAATCAAAACGGAGTTGGCCTAAGACCGGAATGTTGTAGCGGAAGCCCACACCATAACTCTGGTAATACTTCTCAAAGTCCACCGTCCCCGCATCATAAAAGAGGACCAGCTCCAGGTTTTCCACGTTCGGAATCCTCTGCCTCAGCTCCACATTGGCCAAAGCCTGCTCCTCCCCGGACACGTGCCGGACGTCGTACCCCCGGAGCGACAATTCGCCGCCCAGGTATAACTTGGAAGCATCGGGAATGTCCCCCAGGAGCTTTCCGGCCTTCACCCGGTAGCCCAGGGTCGTGTAGTCCAAGGGGGAGTAGAATTGTTTAAATTCCCCGTATAACTGCTGGTAATTGTATTTGCCGCCAAAAATGCCCCCGTGGAGGTTCAGCCCCAGATAACCACTGTAACCGCCGGTGGTATAGACGCCGGTGTAAAGGAGGCGGTTGTGGGTCAAACCCAGCCCCAGACTGTTGTCCCAGTATTCCTCCTTCAGAGCGGATAATTGAGCCGGATAATCTGCGGTCTGATCGGTTCCATCTTTATACTTGTTTTCCGCGGCGGCCACCCATTTTTTCGGATCAATAGTGACCCTTTCCATCTGGAAAGAGGTGTCCAACCGTAAACTGCGGGTGAGCGGCCGGCCGATGGTCAAGTCAAGGCCCGTCCTTTTCTCGTTATATTGATAAGTGTACTTGTTAGTATTTACCATGCTCCCGGCCAACACCCCGCCGCTTAAATCCTCGGAAGAGAGATCAAGGGTATGGTTGGAATAGAGTTTCAAACCCAAAGAAGTATGCCCCGCATCCAACCAGGGCTCCCGGAACTCAAAATTGAAGTTGAAAATATTGTCCGGGTTGATCTCCATGTTAAAGGAGAGTCTTTGGCCAAGGCCCATCAAATTGGGATCGGTGACCCCCAACTGGCCAAGCAGGGTATTGTCAACCGGGGTGTAAGTGATCCCCAGGACCAGATTGCGGTTATCCCCCTCTTTAAACTCCATAATTAAGTCCATCACCCCCGGATCAGCGGTGGGCTGAAGCCGGGGAGAAATATCCTCAAACAACTGAAGCCTGGCTAGTTGTTGGATGTCTTCCCGGAGGACGTTTAAATCCAGGATCTCCCCTTCCTTCAGGGTCATCTCCCGGGCGACCACAAATTCCTTGGTTTTTTCCAGCCCCTGATAACGGATACGGCCCAACCGCGCTTCGGCCAAGCGCAACCGGACCACCCCGTCCTCGTCAATCTGCATCAGCTCACTGATGGCGGCGGCGTCACCGCTGAAGGGCGGGATCAAAAGGCCCCGTTCTTCATTGAAATATTGCTGCGCCGCCACCAAATCATGCATCATGGTCATATAGTTGAAGACGTCGCCCGGTTTTTGGGTAAAAAAGGGCAGAAGCTCTTCCGGGCTGATCCGGGTCAGCCCTTCAATTTTAAATTCCTTAATCACCGGGTTTTCCACCACCCGGAAGACAATCTTCAAACCGCCCAGGAATTCTTCGGCATAGGGCTCCACCAGGGCAAAATAACCCAGATTCATGATGGCCTGCTGGTCTTTGGCCACGGCCTGCCGGTCCAAAGCTTCGCCCAACCGTATATTGGTGATCGCCTGGAGAATTTGTTCCTCCTTTACCTGTTCATTACCGGTAACTTCGACCGAGAGAACAATTTCTCCGGCGGCCAGTGCCGGTCCGTTCAAAAAGACAACTGAAAATATGGTAAGCGCCAAGGTGATCAATAATCGGGCCGTAACTTTCAAGCTCCACTTCACCGCATTGGCCTCCTTCTTTAATCGGATCGCTAAAAACTTAACCTTGTAGAAAATTCGTGATCGGATATATCTTTCCCTGCTTGCTCCGGATAATGTTTTCCGGCAAATCTGCCGAAAAATACGGGAATTGCTTCAAAATCTTAAATTATACTGGAATTGCCAACGGATCCCCCGGTCCGCCTCATAATCGCCCAACAAGGAAAAGTTCTGGTCGAGTTTCCACTCCAGGGTCCAAACCTGTTCCGTTAATGGGGTCAGACTCCGGCTGTACGAAAGGTATAAATCTTCACTTAAAGATTTGCCCATATTCATCCAGAAAGTTCCTTCCTGCCGGTCTTGCTCCAAGGTGAGAAAGTCAATAGGCATAATACTCCGGAACTCGTCAAGCACACGGCCGATAAACAAGTCGCCGACCATGTTAATATTCTCCTGGACCATATTGGCCGCCGTCAGAGTGCCGCCTTCAATCTTCTCCGGCCAGTTCAGAAGTTTTATAATCTCTTCCCGGCTCTTCGGCGGGTTGGAAGTGGGATTCAGTTCCAAACTCTCCAAATCCCCCAACCATCCTTCCGTCGTCACCGTCACTTCCGTTCCCGCCAGATAACGGGTGGCTTCCATCTCCAGATAGGGATAGAGTTTATAATCAGGCCGGAATTCCGCCCGCAAAGTCTTGATCCGGAACGTATCGCCGAGAATATTCACCCAACCGCGGGTCGAGGTGAGTTCCCCGGTGAGTTCCGGTTTGCGCAGGGAGCCGGCCACCTGCAGGCGGCCGTTAAAGGGAATATAAGCCATCCCGTACATCCGGAAATAGACATCGTTGGCCGTTTCGCATTGCAAGTCCAGATTAACATCAAAGGGCAGGGCCTGGCCTGAGCCTTTTGGAACTTCAATCCGGGCTTTCCGTAAAGTCACTTTCCCGGAGAGGGAAGGCTGGGTGATGGGCCCGGTTAAGGCCAGTTCCCCACTGACTAAGCCGTCAAAGAAGGAAGGTGTCAAGTGAAGATTGTCACCGGTCAAACGCAGGGCAAATGACTGCGGCTGAAGGCCGTGGGCGGCAATCCGGCCGCCCAACCGGAAGCGGCCGTTGCCCAACCGGCCCTCCAGGAAACTGTTCTCCTTCTTGTTCAAGCCCCGGAACTCCAACCCCTGGTAAGAGAAAATAATGACCCCGTTGACGTCCTTCAACTCGGCCGGCAACTCCGGAATCCTGCCCCGTCCTCCGGAGATGGCCATTTCCCCGACTAAATACGGGTCCTCCCATGTTCCATTCAGCGAGATCAAACCGTCAATGGTTCCGCCGGTAATGAGCGGCTCCTTAAAGAGTGCATTCAGCGCGCTGGCTTCCATCCGTTCCGCCGAAAGCCCCAAATCAATCTGGCTGTGGCGGTGCGGCCAAGCAGTAGGCAGCTGCAGCGAGCCAAACCACTCCGGATGCAAAGGAATACTGCCCTGGACCGATAAACGGTTGGCCTTTATATCCCCGGCTTCCAGAAAAACCAAATCATCGTCGATCCTGCCCTGCAGTTCCAGAGAGGCCAACTTCAAATCCCCCCAGGTCATATCCTGGAAGAAGGCGGCAAAATCCCCTTGCATCCCCCCGGCCGTCGTGGTCAGGGTCAGATCCAAGTTGAAACGGCCGTCCGCCGGCAAATCGTTCCCCGCAGCCAGGGCAAGCAGAGGTTTCAAGGAAAAATCCCTGGTGTGCGCCGTAATATCCAGTTGCTGCCCCGCCCTGTAAACCAACGAAGCAAACAATTCGCCCCGGCCGTCTTCCAGCAGTAAACGGTTGACCGTCACTTGTCCGTCATAAATCAATAAATCCAGTTCGCCGCTTAAGGGGGTGAAACCGTTGATTTCCCCGTTTTGAAGCTGGGTAATCAGACGGATCTGGGGCCGGTTCAAAGCGCCAAAAACCCGTAAATACCCGCTTACTTCCCCATCAAGACGCAAATCCGGCGCCCGTCCGGTCAGGAGCAACAAATCCTCCAGTCCCGCGCCTTCCATTTTTAAACCGAGGTCCAGTTCGGGCTCATCCCCCGTCCAGTCGACCCGGCCATAGACTCTTAATTCCTCTTCACCGCGGTTCACCCGCATTTCGTCGAAGGTCAGGGTCCGGTCGGCCCAGGAAAGCTCACCGGCAATCCGGTCCAGGACAAAGCCGGCGATCACCGGCTCGGCTATGCTCAGCTGGCCGGTAAAAACCGGCTTCGCGAAAGAGCCGCCCATTTTCCCCTCTCCGGTGAGCTTCCCCCCGATTTTCCCGAGTACCGGTTGTTTGCTTAGATATTCCCCCCCCAACTCTGCCAAGGCCTCCAGGGGAAAATTCGCGACCGCAATGTCCAGATCCAGTTCCCGACCGGCGCCGATCTTCCCTTTCCCGGAGAGTTGCATTCCGGCCGCGCCGAGAGAAAGGTCCTCAAGGTAAAAAGCGTCTTCCTCCCAACGGAAAGCAAGCGTCCCGTCACCGAGATAATAATGATTAAGGGTAAGTCCGGTTGCCGTTATTTCTCCGGATAATTGTGGTTTTTTCCATCCCTCAACCTGTAACCGGAAACTGCCCACACCAGCCAGGGCCACCGGCAGTTTTCCCGGGAAGAAAGCAGCCACCTCTTCAAATAAAAGATCTTCCCCGTTGGCGGTCAACAGATAAGACGGCTGGTCCTCCCAGTCGACCGCCCCGTTCAGCCGAATGAGCCCGGCCGGCGTCAACAAAAAAGATTCCCTTAAGGTCAGCCGGTTCCGGCTGATTCCGCCCTGAAGCTTCAGGGTCCCAAGTTTCCGACCTTGATAGGCCAAATCATGGACCTCAACCCACCCCTCGCCTTCAAGCTGCCGGATTTGCCGGCAGTTACCCCGCGCCTCCAGCAGACCGCTAACCCGGCCGCTGATACCGGCCAGCTCCGGGGGGAACCATTGCTCCATCGTTTTAACCCCGCGCAGGAGAAGGCTTCCTTCATAGTCGCCGCTGCCGGGCTCTACCGTGCCGCTGACAATCGCCGCTCCTTCTTCAGCTTGGAGCATAGCCCAAACCGCCAACTGTTCCTGGTCCCCGTTGAGGAGAAGCCGGAGCCGGTCAAAGGAAACTCCGCCCGCCTGACCGGCGGTCACGTTGAGTTCCGCCGTTCCCGCCGGCTTGGCCAAGGGGCCCTCCATCCGGAGATCAAGGTCGGCGGTCCCGGCCAATGGAACGGGGGAGAGTTCCCCGTTCAGCAGCGCGGCCGGCACTGCGGTCAGGTCTATTCCTCTCACCGTCGCGGCCAGCCGGAAGACCGGCTCCCCGGTGAGATTGACGATTTCTCCGGTGGCCGTCGCCTCCCCGCCCAAAGTCCGGACGGTCAAATGGTCAACCTTAAGGTAATCGGCCGCCCATTGGTAAACCCCCTCCAGTTGCAAAGCGCGGAAGGTAATCCCGTCCACCGTTAACTGCCCGGCGGAGATTTCCCCTTTGATCTCCGGGGCGGCCAACCGGCCACGGAGGGACACCACCGCCTTCACCGGCCCGCCGGTGAGGGAAAGTTCCGGCCCGGCCAAATTTTCCACGGGAAACTGTTCAATTTCACCCTGCAAGTTCAAGATGGGATCCTGATAACCGAGGATCTCTCCCTGGAGGAAGAAAGGGGCCTCCCCAATCTGTCCCTGCAAGTAAGAAAGATGGATACCGTCGCCGGCAAGAGAAGCGAGGAAACCGACCTTTTCCAGGGTAAGGTCAGAAGCCGGAAGCGTCAGCCGGCCATCCACCATGCACACTTCCCCCGCCAGACGGGGAGCACCGATTTTACCGCCGATTTGGAGATTGAGATCGACCCGTCCCGCCGGTGCCCACTCATTTAACGCCGGAACCAGACTTACCCAATCGGCAGGGTTTAAACCGGTCGCCGTCAGATTCAAGTCAAGCTCCAGGGAATCGGCGGCCAGATTCCCGGCCAGGTTAAACTCTCCCTCCCGGTACCGTCCTTGAAAGCTCCGCACCGTCACCCCCGTGGAGGAAACGGTTACATCGGCGTCAAGGGCTTCCAACGGAGCGGGGAGAGCAGCCGCCTGCCACCGGGAACCGGCAAATTTCAGCCGGGCCGTGTCAAGATAGACCCCTCCGCCCTGGAGCAACAGGGAAACTTCCGCCTCCAACTTGCCGGCCAACACCTGAAAAGTCTGATCATAACCGAGTAAACGAAGGATTTTCTCCCCCCAGAGCGGGGCGGACGCCTTCCCGGCCTGGAGCCGGATCCTCCCTTGCCCCTTCTCGAGGTCGTAGAGCAATTCCACCGCTGCGGTGGCCTTGGGATCTAAGGAACTTTTTCCTTTCCCCGTAACCCGGAGCACCGGATAACGGGAAAAGTTCAGCAGAACGTTTAGTTGCTCAAAATTACCCCATGTCCAATCTCCCCCGGCCTCTTCCATGTGCAACCGGCAACCGGAAAGTTGGACACGGAAACGGGGCTGAAAACCCTCCTCCCCGCCAGCGTCACCAGCTTCGCCCTTTCCTTCTTCTCCTTTAAAGAGCGAAAGAGTATCCCACAACCAGACCTCCGTCTCCACCAGGTCGATCTGGCGCAAACTCGCTGCCGGGGAACCGGTGACCAGTAGTTTAAGCCAATCCAGCCCGACCCGGATCTTTTTCGCCGTCAGGACCGGCTCATCCCCGGTGGTCCGGATCCTTACTTCCTGCAGTTCGGGGGTTAAAAAGGCAAGGTCAACCCCTTTAATCTGCACCTCGGCCGCAAAAATCCGGGACAATTCCTCTTCCACCAGTCTTCGGATCCGGTCGGCCAGCCGGCTGGAGGAAAAGAAGATCCTCCCCCAGAAAAAGAGGATAATAATTAAAACAAGAAAAAAAGCAAGAAGGAACCGGATTTTCCCCGCTGTTGACCGCAAATCCTGTTCCCTCCTTCTTTAACCTTAGTACCATGGCGAAGCGCTGTTTTGACTCTTCTCAGTTGACGCCCGTTTTTCTTTTTTCCTTTGGGCGGTCACGGCAAAAAACACCCGTTTTTTGAAACGAAATTTAACGGGAGCCGGTTCCCGCCCACATCATCTAGATAATAAAGGAAAATAAGATTAATTACTTATCCTTCTTGTGTTCCTCTTCAACCTCAATCTTTGCGGACTCTCCGGTTTCCGTCTCCGCCGGCGCCACCACCTCGACGACAATCTGCTTTTGGCCGGTGACAAAATAGGAAGTGGCAACCATTTGGTAATTATGCTCCTCCCGCTGGTCGAGCCCGTCCAATTCCTCCCTGGGGTCCGCCTTGGCCTTTTCCCCGGCCGGAACTTCCGGTCCAAGCCCGGCCTCTGTTTGCACGGGCATTCCTTCCGCCGGCAAAATCTCCACCATCAACTGGTTATTTTGCGGTCGCTGCCGGTAGTCGGCCAACTTCTCTTCCAGGCTGGTATAGGCCGGATATAAATCCTGATAATTAAGCTCTTCGTTGTTACTCTCTTTTTCCTCGCCGGAAAAATAATATTGATTGCCGTAAACCATCAACAGCCATTTCCCCGGCGTCTCGGGCAGCGTAACCTCCAGCGGGGTTTCGACCACCGCTCCCCGGAAGGGAAGGAGCTCCACCATCAAAGTGACCTTTTCACCGGGGGCAAACTCTTTTTGGGGCAGGTCCACCCGGTTGATCCTGGCCCACCGTTGTTCCGGACTGATTTTCACGCTCAGCTTTACCCCGGTCAATTCCGGTCGCACAAACTCATTCCCCGTCACGACCTGGAGCATCTCGGCCAATTCCAGTAAAGCCGCCGCCGCCACATCCTGTCCGTAAAAGAGGTTTTCCCGTTGGAAGGAGGAGAAATTGGCGCCGTTCAGCTCAAAATAAACCTGGGCGGTCCCCGGGCCAATCCGGTCAAGCGTCCGGTCGATCGTGTCCAGGACACCGGACAAGACCAAACCCGGGAGGAGATCCTCGTCATTCACCACCGTGAAAGCAAAATTCCGGACTTCACCGGTGGCTTCATCGGTCACCTCCGTCTCCACCCGGACCGTCCGGGGCAGAACGCCGAATTCTCCGGCAATGCCCGCACTCCGGTCCTGAGAAACCCGGCCGAAGGAAGGGGAAGCCACCCCCAATTTAAAGGGAAATTCCCGGCTGTCGATCACATCAATAATGGAAGCGCTCCCGACCCCGTATTCGACCCAGCCCTTATTCATGAAAGAATGGCCGAAACCTAAAAAGCGGTTCCCCTCCCGCCAGGTCAAGGTTCCGAGGGCGGTTACCTTATAATCCCCCTCCACCAGGGTCAAGGAGAGGGCGCTTCCGGGTTGCAATGCCGACCAATCCCAGGTGGTTTCCGCTCCCGGCGCCGTCAAAGCCAGCGGCTGTAAAGCCGGAATGAGCCCTGGATAAGACGACGCTCTCCCCCGGAAAGACAGTAAAGCGCCCTGTTTCTTTAGGGCTGTCAGCAAATACTCGCCGGCCCGGGCACCGTAGCCGGAAAGAAACAAGGGAGTCGCCACCGGTCGTGCCACCAGCCAAGACCCTTCCGGCGGCACCTTCCCCAACGTCACCCCGGCGTAACCGGGCAGCCCGCCTCGGGTAAAGGTGAACGTTTCCTCCTCTTGCCGCCGCCACAGGGAAAGCATTTCGTCAATGGGGGTTACGATCGCATACCGGGAATCGGCATTTTCGAAACCGTAACCGATGGCGCCCACCAGTTTTCCGTCGATAAAAACCGGGCTTCCGCTCATTCCGGCGGCCACCATTTGGCCTCCGGTCAACTTAATCAAAACCAGCCGGGAAAGCGCGCCCCTTCCCTCCATAATCCCTACGACCTCAATGGGGAAAGGTTCCACTTTTGTCCCGGAAAAGACCGTATAACCCTGACCTTTCATCCCCGGTTTTAATTCCGCCAAAGGAAAAAAAGGCTGTTCCGCAATAACCTGTGTCCCCAGGGCTAGCATCAGCAGGACCAGTAATAATGCTTTTTTCGACCCGCTTCCAATTTTCATGAACAAACGCTCCTAAACTAATATTAATCGGCAAAAAACCGTCGCCCCAAATATATGAAGGTGGTACGCAGATCTAAACTTATTCCGTTAATATTCTTTTTGACCTTCTGAATCTCCTGCCAATTGCAGTGGAAAAACTACCGGCAGGAAGAGGAGGCAACAAGGGAGAAAAAAAAACGGTAAAGGAGTGCTTGCCAAGGGGTTTGTTCCTTTTAACAACAACAAAACAGGAAATTGTCATGTTGAAATCAGCAAGACGGAGGAATCATGATGACTGAGGAAGAAGGGGTTTTACGTTTCAGCCGCACCGCCCGGCTGATTGGCGCCGACGGCTTAACCGTCTTACGCCGGTCCCGCGTCGCCGTGATCGGAGTGGGCGGGGTTGGCTCCTATGTGGTGGAGGCTTTGGCCCGGGCCGGGGTTGGCTGGCTGGTGCTGGTCGATCATGACCTGGTCGAAATCACCAACACCAACCGGCAACTGCCGGCCCTGACCGGCAACTACGGCCGGCCGAAAGTGGAAGTAATGGCGGAACGGGTAAGGGCCATCAATCCGGAGTGTATTGTCGTTCCTTGGCAAACCTTTATCGGGCCGGAGAACGTGGCCTCCGTCCTACAGGGTGATCTTTCCTATATTGTCGATGCCGTGGATACGGTCGCGGCCAAAGTCGCCATTATCCGTTATGCCCGCGGGCGGGAGATTCCCGTCATCTCCGCCATGGGGGCCGGCAACAAATTGGACCCTTTTGCGCTAAAGGTGGCGGATATCAGTCAGACCCACACCTGTCCCTTGGCCAAGGCGGTCCGCAAAGCCCTCCGGGACGGTGGCATTACTGACGGTGTCAAGGTCGTCTTCTCAACGGAGCCGCCGCTCCGCACCGGGCAAACAGAACAGCCGGCTGTCCTTGACACCGCCGGCTGCGCCTCCTGTTCCCACCCGCCGGACACCGGAGCCTGTGCCTGCCCGCGGCGGCGGCCGGCCCCGGGGACCATCTCCTACCTGCCTTCGATGATGGGGTTACTCCTGGCCGCCGAAGTGATCCGGGATTTATTGGGCCTTACCCGCCGAAATCAACCTTAAAAAAAAAGGGGGGTCACCAGAACCCCCCTCAAAAGATGACATGGCGCGCACTGGCGTCATCTTTTTGGCGCAGCCGGATTTGATGGAAAAGCCAGCATCACCGCGACACACCTGAAGGGGAGTACTCGACCCTTCCCAAGGGATGCTCGACTTTTGGCGCCTTTTCATCCGGCTGCAGTAAAAGTATATGCCGGTTCCGTCCCCTTTATGCATCGATTTTTAATCCTGTTCGAAAAGCCGTGTTCCTTCTTGTCCGCCGGACTCGATTGTGTCGTTTTCCACTCCGATCCTATACAGAATTTTCCTTTGGAAAGCGGAGTTCTCCCCTTTCCTGAATTCCCGGATTAGCCCCCTGGTGTAGGCCTCCAAAGGCAAGGCCAAAGCTGCCTCCGGGGTCACCCAAAGATACTCCTGACCTTCTTCATTCAGAACCACCGGGCCCGGTTTGGCCCGGCAATAAAAATCGATGTAGATAAAATGGCGGCGTTCCGGATAGGCCTCGGGGAAAAGCGCCTCCTGCAAGCCGATGATCTGATACTCCGCCAGTTCCAGTCCGGTCTCTTCCCTTACTTCCCGGATTAAGGCCGTTTCCATCGTTTCCCCGATTTCGATGTGGCCGCCGGGGATCACATAACGGTCTTTAAATTTCTTCCCCCGGATCAATAAAAGTTCACCGCAGTCGTTAAAGATTAAGGCGCCAACCGTAGGTTCCGGGTAACGCTGTCCACCCATGAAGGCTTCTCTCCTTCCCTTTGCCGGCAGCATAAACCGGTTCTGCCGTCTCTCTTCCGGACGAAGAAAGTGCACCGCCAAACAACTTCGGGGTGCACTTTTTTCTTCTTTCGGCAAACAAGCAAATACCGTCCTGCCCCGGCGGAGATCAAGAAGGCTGGTTCTTACTAATCTTCGCCCAGGTGTCCCGGAGGGTCACCGTCCGGTTAAAGACCAGTTTTTCCGGGGTGGAATCGGGATCCACGCAGAAGTACCCCAACCGCTCAAACTGGTATTTACTCTCCGGGGCCGCCCCGCACAGACTGGGTTCGACAAAAGCGTTGGTGATCACTTCCAGGGAGTTTGGGTTGAGGCAGGATTCAAAATCGGCGACGGAGCCCGGATCCTCCACGGTGAAGAGGTGGTCATAGAGACGGACCTCCGCCGGGAGGGCATGGGCAGCGGAAACCCAGTGCAAGGTGGCTTTCACCTGCCGGCCGTCGGGCGCCGCGCCGCCCCTGGTTTCCGGATCATAGGTGCAGCGGAGCTCCACCACCTTGCCGGAGGCATCCTTGACCACCCCGGTGCATTTAATGAAATAGCCGTAGCGCAAGCGGACTTCCCGCCCCGGCGCCAGACGGTAGAATTTCTTCGGCGGGTCTTCCATAAAATCATCGGCTTCAATATAAAGCACTTTGGAGAAGGGCACTTTCCGGGTCCCCATCGCCGGGTCTTCCGGATTGTTCACCGCCTCCAGCTCTTCCACCTGATCATCTGGGTAGTTCTCCAGGACAACTTTGAGCGGGCGCAAAACCCCCATCACCCGCGGCGCCCGTTTGTTCAGGTCTTCCCGGAGGCAGTGCTCCAGGAGGGCGATATCCACCACGCTGTTGCTTTTCGCCACCCCGATCCGTTCACAAAAATCCCGGATCGCCTCGGGGGTATAACCCCGTCGTCTTAGTCCGGCAATGGTCGGCATCCGCGGATCATCCCAGCCCCGGACGATTCCCTTCTGGACCAGATATAAGAGTTTCCGTTTGCTCATCACCGTGTAGGTCAGGTTCAAACGGGCAAACTCGATCTGCTGCGGCTTGCGGGGCACCGGCAACTGCTCGATAAACCAGTTATACAAAGGCCGGTGGTCCTCAAATTCCAAAGTGCAGATGGAATGGGTGATTTTTTCCAGCGCGTCGGAGAGCGGGTGGGCAAAGTCGTACATCGGGTAGATGCACCACTTGTTCCCCGTCCGGTGGTGGGGGACCCGTAAAATCCGGTAAATCACCGGGTCCCGCATGTTCAGGTTGGGTGAGGCCATATCGATTTTGGCCCGTAGAACCCGGGAACCGTCGGGAAACTCGCCGGCCCGCATCCGCCGGAAAAGGTCCAGGTTCTCTTCGACGCTCCGGTCCCGGTAAGGACTGTTCTTTCCCGGTTCGGTCAAGGTCCCACGGTACGCCCGGATCTCCTCCGGACTCAAATCACAAACATAAGCCTTGCCGGCTTTAATCAGCATCTCCGCGTATTCATAAAGCTGTTCAAAGTAATCGGAGGCATAATAGAGGTGATCGCCCCAGTCAAAGCCCAGCCACTTGATATCCCGCTTGATCGCTTCGGTATATTCCGTGTCTTCTTTCGTAGGGTTGGTATCATCAAAACGCAGGTGGCACCGGCCTTTATACTCCGCCGCCAAGGAAAAATTCAGGCAGATGGATTTGGCGTGCCCGATATGGAGATAACCGTTGGGCTCAGGGGGAAAGCGGGTGACGACTTCCCCGTCGTTCTTCTTATTCTTCAGGTCATCCTCGATAATGTTCCGGATAAAGTTGGAACCCGGATTATAATCTGACACACTCATTGCAGATCTTCCCCCCGCAATTTCTTCTTCTAAAATCCTATTCTATCCTGCTTTTTCCGGACGGTCAACGCCTTCTTCGATTTTTTCCCACAGCGACTTTGGCCGGGGCGGTGCTCAGCTGTTCAAACCCAGCTTCTCCAGGTGCTTTCCGATGTGATCCGCCAAAAACCGGTAGTAGAGTTCCTCGTTCTCCAAAAGGCAGGTGTAGATCCGGTCCCGGAACAGATACCGGCCGTCCGCCGCTTTGGCCGTGAGGATCAGACCGTAGGTGATATGAATCAGTTGCCGGGCATCATCCATCGCCATGAGGGCGGGGAGCTCCCCATCGCGGAGTGCGGATAAAGCCGGAATGCGTTCCGGATCGGCGGAGACATGGTAGTACCGCTTCGCCTCTTCCAGGTGTTCCAGGGCAAAGCGGTGGATCTCCCGGTAAAGGGCAGGATCGGCGGCGATGATCACCTTCACCGCTTCCAGCCAGTTGGTACCGGCAGTCTTCACGTGGACATGGCCTTTACTCTCCCGGCCAATCACCGGAAAGACGGCAAATTTGTCGCTGCCCGAGTGGATACTTAATTTATACCCGAAATGCTCGGCGATCTTGGTATGCTCCTGATACTCGCCGGTAAATTGGGCCAGATCCCCCCGGTAATCAACGCCCTTCTGAAATTCCCCGCAAAACCGGGGCGCCAGACTGTTCACTTTCACCCCCGCCGCGCCGAGCTGCGCTGCCACAAAGAAATGGGAGAGAGGCGCCGTCGGGGTCTCCGTCTCATCGATGGAAAGTTCAAAATCTACCGGTTCCGTCAAGGGTTTGAGCAATTCATGATAGATCCCAACGGCAAAATTAATGGCCTCTTGGTAAACCGCCGCGTTATAGCGGAGGCTTTCCGGCGTGAAACGAAAAGCAAGACCGGTCTTTAGTTTAAAAGTCTGCCCCAGAAAGGCTTCTTCCAACCGGCTACGCTCCGCCGGAGGCAAAGCGGCATAAAGTCTCTCGATCTCTGCCGTCTGGTCGGGGCGGAGGTTGCGGATATGCTCGGAACAGTCCAGCGTAATCATTGTATAACCGGCCGCCAAGGCCGTTTGGACCTCCGCCGGCTTTTTTAAGTGATCCCCGTCGGCCCCGAACCCCAGTTGGTAATCTTCCTGGAAAACGGCCCACACCGCATCGGCCAGGACCTCTTCGTAAGTGCGGCCGGTGAGGTTCAATTCCCGCATCGACTGTTGGGCGAGGACCGGCCGGACCGCCGGGTATTGCCGTAAAAGCCGCAAATGGCCGCCGGAGGCCAGCCCCAGCCGGTCGCCCAGGCCGATGGTGGTCTTCGCTTTGGCCAGGGAAACCGGGTTGGTAAAGGGAAAATAGCGCCGGATCACCTTGCTGTTGGCCACCGATAAGGGACAGACCTTCACCGCCACCGGCGCGCCCTCCGCTTCGCTCCCTTCCAGTTCCTGATAGAGGGGGCCGGTCTTGCCCGCCGCCACCAGGCTTTTCATCGCTCCCTCCCGGCGCATAAAGACGACGGTTCCCTGGGCGGCGTGGAAAGAAGCGGGGTAGACCCCCCACTCCCGATGCCGGCCGGCCAGACTGCTTAAAACCGCCGGATCTTTACCAGCGCCGATCTCCCGGTACAATAAAGACAAATCTGCCAACGCATGTCGCTCCTTCGCCAAAATAATTACCGTGGCTCGCTATTGATCTGTGCCTTCAAATTTGTCCCGCAAAGCCCACAAGCCCAAAGCCGGGTTGCTGATGTAAAAGATCTCTTCCCCGCCGGGCAAAGTATTGAAGCCGTCCTTCAGTTTTGCCGGATCATACTTAGCCAGGGCTTCCGCCAGCGGCAGATAGGCAAAGTTGACCCCTTCGATCTCCTCCCGGCTTAAATGGCCGGGCGCGTAGGTGATCCGGAACCGCCCTTCCGAGGAGCCGTGGATCAAGTGGGCGGCCGCCGACAGGTTATTTTTCAGGTCTTCATGAGCTTCCACCAAAGCCAGCACCCGTTTGCTCCCCACGTAACCGTATTTCCGGATTAACCGGTCAATCCCGGCGTCCTCCCCAAACTGCCTTAATCCGGGGGCCAGAATAACCAGTTCGCCGCCGTCGGCGATGGCCATCCGTGTCCGGTAGACCGCCTTATTCCCCAGCCAGGTGGATTTGAACTCGCCCGGATCCAGATAGACCACAACCTTTTGGAGAGGCCGCTCCAGAAGATCCAGGTTCCGGCGCTGGCTTTCCCGGACCGCCGCCGCAAACAGTTCCCGGTCCCGGCCGATGAATAAGCCGTTCAGTTTGGTCTCCGTCCCGCTGGTCGTGGTGACCGTCATAATATACTGGAGGGGCAGCCGGGCCAGAAAATGATCCTCGGCATAATTGAAGACTTTCCGAACGGGCGTCTCGGCCCGCCCCATCATCCGTTCCATCCCGTAGGCCGCCCCCAGGAAATGGGAGCGGTTGATGATCTCCTGGCCCCCGCAGCCCACAAAGATATTCTTATTATAATTGGCCATCCCCACCACTTCATGGGGGACGACTTGCCCGATGGAGACGATCAGGTCATAGCTGGGATCCAACAGGCGCCGGTTCACCTCGACGCCGATGGGATAAGAGACCAGCCCATCTGAAACCGCCGCCACAAAAGCGGCCGGAACCTCCCCAATCCGGACCACCTCATGCCGCCAGTCATGCACCAGGAAGCAGGCGGCCGGAATCTCCTCCCCGAACATCGCCACCCGCTCTTCGGCGGTCATCGGCGTATGGGTTCCCAGCGCCGGCATAATCTCCACTTTCGCCTGGGCGGCCAGGGCTTTATACAAGATCCGAACCACCAAACCGGCTTTGGAGTGAAAACGGGTAATATCCGGCGGCAGCAACAATACTTTCCGCAAAGGAGTGGTGAAACCCGCCAGCCACTGATGGAGTGTCCGTTCCAGCGTCTGCTCGTCAAGATGCTCACCGGTTAACGCAATTCCTTGCTGCATATCCAAACCCCACTTTTTTCGTATTTTCCGGGCGCGCCGGTTTTCCGCCCATCAACAATTTTCCACCACCGGAGACCCGGCGGGGTCCCCGGTGGTGGCGGCATTGCTTAAACCGTATAAGTGGAAGCGGAGGTGCTCCCCCCTTGCCCGGTCCAGTTGGTGTGGAAAAACTCGCCCCGCGGCCGGTCCACCCGTTCGTAGGTATGGGCGCCGAAATAATCCCGCTGCGCCTGGAGGAGATTGGCCGGTAAGCGGGCGCTCCGGTAACCGTCGTAGTAGCAAAGGGCGGAAGTAAAGGCGGGAACCGGGATCCCGTTGGTCAGGGCGGTCGCGCAAACCAACCGCCAGCTCTCCTGGGCCGCCTCCACTTTCGCCTTGAAGAAAGGATCCAAAAGCAGGTTGGAGAGCTCCGGATTCCGGTCAAAGGCTTCTTTAATCTTCCCCAGGAAAACCGAACGGATAATGCAGCCGCCCCGCCACATCAGGGCAATCCCTCCGTAGTTCAGGTTCCACCCGTAGGTCTGGGCGGCGCTCCGCATCAGGGTATAACCTTGGGCGTAGGAAACAATCTTCGAGGCGTAGAGGGCCTCCCGGATGGCTTCGACAAAAGCCTTCTTATCCCCGGTGAACTGCGGACGGGGTCCCGTCAAGACTTTGGCGGCGGCCACCCTTTCTTCCTTCATCGCCGACAAACACCGGGCAAAAACGGCTTCGCCGATCAGGGTCAAGGGCACCCCTTCATTCAGCGCGGCAATCCCCGTCCATTTGCCGGTCCCTTTCTGTCCGGCCGTATCGAGGATTTTCTCCACCAAGGGAGTCCCGTCCTCATCTTTGTAGGCCAGGATATCCCGGGTAATCTCAATCAGATAACTGTTGAGTTCCCCTTCATTCCATTCTTTAAAAATCTCGTGCATCTCATCGGCGGACAACCCCAAGAGGTCCTTCATGAGATGGTAGGCTTCACAGATCAACTGCATATCCCCATATTCTATCCCGTTATGGACCATTTTCACAAAATGGCCGGCCCCGTTTTCCCCCACCCAGTCGCAGCAGGGGCTCCCGTCCTCCACTTTGGCGGCGATCGCCTGGAAGATGGGTTTCACGTGGGGCCAGGCCGCCGGCGAACCACCCGGCATCAAACTGGGACCCCGGAGGGCGCCTTCTTCCCCGCCGGATACCCCGGTCCCGATGTACAGCAGGCCCTTCTCCTCCACATATTTGGTGCGCCGGATCGTATCGGGAAAATGGGAATTGCCGCCGTCGATGATAATGTCCCCCGGCTCCAGGAGGGGAATCAACAGCTCAATAAAGTCATCCACCGGTTGGCCCGCCTTCACCATCAGCATCACTTTGCGGGGTTTCTTCAGACTGGCCACCAGTTCCGCCAGGGAATATGTACCAATGATCTTTTTCCCCTTCGCCCGTCCTTCCACAAAATGGGTAACCTTCTCCACCGTCCGGTTAAAGACCGCAACAGTAAACCCCTTGCTCTCCATGTTCATCGCCAGGTTCTCCCCCATCACCGCCAAACCAATGAGTCCGATGTCTGCTTTTTCCATGCTTCTTCCTCCTTCTTAATCACTTATTATTATTATAGGTAAATATGATGAGCCTTTTTCGGCCGGGGAGCTTCCCTCTCCGGTCAGCCGGAGCTTTCCCGGACCACCAGGGAAGGGGTCAGCACAATCTTCCGGGGAACCTTTTTCCCTTGGAAAAGATCGGCGAGCATACCCACGGCTTGCCGGGCCATCGTCGAAGGCATATTATCGACGGAAGTAAGGGCCGGCGTAGACGTCTCCGCTAAAACTGAGTTATTGTACCCAATCACCGCCACCGCACCGGGGATGGGATAACCGTATTTTGTAAGCGCTTTCATCGCACCAATGGCCGTCAGATCCTCTCCGCAAATGATCGCTTCAAAGGGACGGTTTCCGGCAATCAACCGGTTCACTCCGTCGGCGCCGCCTTCCAGGCCGCGGGCCACCTCCAAAATATGCTTTGGGTTAAGCCCGTTTTCAATCATCCCCGTAATAAAGCCCTTCTTTTTCGCCAGGCCGCTGGCGCTTTTCGAATCCGTAAAATAATAAATCTCCCGCCGCCCCTGCCGGACCAGATAGTTCACGGCCTCCCGGACGCCATGGGCGTCATCGCAGAGGACGGAGTAAATATTCTCCCCCGCCAGATGACTGTTGATCAAGACCACCGGCAAATGTTGACCGGCTTCCACGATATGCTGGTTTCCGGTGGGCTCCTTAAAGACCGAACCCACCAAAATGATGGCATCCACCTGTTTTTCCAGGATCAACCTGAGATAGCGCTTTTTCTCGCCCAACTCACCCCCGGTATTGGATAACAGCACATTATAGCCCAGTTCGGTAAAGAGCCGTTCCAGGGTATATACAACCTCGGCAAAGTAAAGATCCCGGACATCCACCGTCAGGACCCCGATGGTCCGCATGGAATTGAGAACCAGACCCCTGGCTACCGCATTGGCCACATAATGCGTCTGTTCCAGAATCTTTTCCACTTTCCGCCGGGTCTCGGCTTTCACTTTCTCCGGCTGGTTGAGCACCCGGGAAACCGTGGCGATGGAGACGCCGGCCAGCTCGGCAATATCCCGCATTTTCATGGCCATTCACCCCCCCAGGCGCACGGGCGCCGTCCGGTAAATATGTAAGCGCTTACATTAATTATAATACGGTTTCTCCCCCTTGACAAGGTAAAGTACAGGCCGGCCCGGAATAAATAAAAACCTTCCAAACAAAAAAGGCGCCTGCCGGCGCCATTAACTGTAACCCATAAATCGATCTTTCCGGTATATATCTCTTTAAGCCGCATCCGCCATTGCTTGCTGGGCGAGGAGATCGCCGATGATCCAATAGGCTTCCTCCAAATAAAGATCGGCGTCCAGCTGATCAAGCCACTCTTTTTGACTTTCGGCCAGCGTGTCATCATGTTCCACCCCGTCCACCGCCTCGAAGTGCAACTTGGAAGTCCAGTTCATGGTGGCGTCGATCTCCTTCGCCTCCATTGCCAGTTGCTGCCGCTCCGCCAGGAATTTGGCCCATTGCAAAGGCTGCAAAGTCGCTTCCTGTTGCTTCCGGACGAGCGCCATACTCTTTCCCACCGCGGCAAAGTAGGGATTGGCCGCCACCCGCCGGGCGCTGTTTTCCTGGAGGGCGGCCAGATTCCAGCCTGATCCCGTCCATTTCCGGTAGGACAAAGGCTTAATCTCATCCCAGGGCAAGGCGTAATCATAATATTTCTCCCCGATCTCCAGATCGGCGTAGAGATCGGGCAGGACCAGATCGGCCGCCACCCCTTTCAACTGGGTGGAACCTCCGTTAATCCGGTAGAATTTTTCTTCGGTCACGGTGAGACTGCCCAAAGGCTTATATGCCGTGTATCGCGGATAAAGGTAATCAAGGAAATAATCCAGGGTGAACATATTCTGGACGGTACCTTTCCCGAAGGAATGGGGGCTGCCCACAATAAGCGCCCGGCCGTAATCCTGCAAAGCGGCGGCGAGAATCTCTGAAGCGGAAGCGCTGAAGGAATTAATCAGCACAACCACCGGCCCGTCATAGACCACTCCGGGGTCGGGGTCTTTATAGACGTTTATTTTCCCCTTTTCCCCTTTCACTTGGACAATCGGACCGTCCCCGATGAAGAGTCCGGCCATCTCAACCGCCTCTTCTAAAATGCCGCCCCCGTTATTCCGCAGGTCGAGGATGATCCCCTCCACCTTTTCTTTTTTGAGTTTCTCCAATTCGGCACGGACATCTTTGGCCGAGGACCGGCCATCGGCGGAACTGTAGTCCCGGTAAAAAGAGGGGAGGGAAATATAACCGACTTTGGTCCCTTCTTTTCCGGTGCTGACCACCGCCGACTTGGCATAGGTCTCTTCAATGATGACCACATCCCGCTGGATGGTGATCTCTTCAATTTGCCCGTCGGGCTTTTTCACGGTCAGGGTAACCTCCGTTCCCTTCTTGCCCCGGATATACCGGACCGCTTCGTCCACCGGCATATTCGTCAAATCCACCGGTTCCCCGCCGTCACCCTGGGTAACTTTTAAAATCAGATCGCCGACTTTCAATTTGCCCTGCCGCCAGGAAGGGCCCCCCGGAATAATCTCCACCACTTTAATATAATCTCCGTCCTCCTGGAGGGTCGCGCCGATCCCTTCCAGTTTACCGCTGAGTTTGATCTCCAAATCCTCCTTGTCGTCGGGCGCCAGATAGTTGGTGTGCGGGTCTAAACTGGTCGCAAAGGCATTCAGGTACCGGGCGTAACGGTCCTCTTCCTTTTCGTTCAAGAGCCGCCGGAAAACCCGGTTTAGATCCTTTCTGACTTTCGCCCGGGCTTCTTCCTCCAGTTTGGGCTGAAAGGGCTTACCCGCCAGCGCCGTGAGTTTCTCCTCCGTTTCCCCTTCGTCCATCCCGGCCAGGGCCAAGTCTAAATAGGCGTTCAAAGTCTGGGCTTTCACCAGTTTGCGCCAGAGTTCTTTCAGCGCTTGCCCGTCCTTCGGATAATCCCTTTTCTCCGGATCGGTCTCCAAATACTCATCCTCCTGAAAAGCCAAGGGTTTCGCCAATAGATTATCCGTATACTCCTGAACTTCCCGGATCCGGTCACTCAACAGTTTCCAGGAAAGATCAAAAAACTCCCGGCTCCCGGCACGGATCTCATCATCCAGTTTACGCCGGTAAGAGGCCAGCGTTTGCAAGTCTTCCTGGGTAAAAAAGCGCTTATAATAATCGAGGGTCTTCAAATACTGATCGAACGCCTGCTCCGACCAGCGGTTGGTATCCCCGGGCGGCGCATAATGCCAAGTCAGGAGTGAATTTATAACCAGTTGGGTGAGGATCTGTTCCCGGCTGGGCTCCTGCCTGGACAAGGAAGCGGTTAACACGGAAAAAGCCAGAATAAGAACGGCAATGATCAATAACCCGCGTAAAGAAGGACGTTTCATCTTTTTTCTCCTTATCTGTTATGTCAAAACTAATCATATCAGAGGAAAGGACCATCGTCAACTTTCCATTCTTCAGGCCAAAAAGAAAAAAAGAGAGGATCATTCCTCCTCTCCGGCCAAAACATCAGCATCGTCCGGGTAATCCGGAGCGGGCTAAGCCATGACCGATTACCAACTATTTCTTCTCTCGTTATACCGGCGCACAACCTCACCGGTGATATCGATGATATTCGTCCGGGTGTAATAGGTAATCGTCGAGGAATCAATGATCAAGGAATACTTTTGCTCTTCCCCGATGGCCATGACGATCTCCTGGATCTCGGCGACCAGCTCATTGCGCATCTTTTGGGCTTCCGCTTGAATCTCGCTGTTGGCCTCATCCACTTTTTGCTGGTATTCATTGACCAACTGGGTTAGTTCTTGTTGTTTTTCGGGTGTATTTTTGGTTTCCAACTCTTTTTGCAGCGTGTTAATGGCGTCGGCGATTTTATTCAACTCATCCTGTTTCTCTTTGATCAGCTGCAGCAATTCCCGGTTGGCGCCCTGCCCGGCCAGGGATTCATTGATTACTTTATCCACATTGACCACCGCCACACTTACATTCCCGGCGGCGCCGGCCCCGGTCGCCAACAACGCCAACAAACCTGCCAACATCAGACTTGTTGCCATCAGTCTTAAACTTCTTTCCATCTTTTTCTCCCCCCCTCAAAGTTTCTTCCTGTTTTATCTGGTAATTCTTTTTCTTGGTTTTAGAATTAATACCGGTTTGGGCATTAAAACGGATCCTTACTTTATCGGGCACCCTGCAGACCACTCGTCCGCCACCCAAGCGGCCAGTTGGAAATTTAACCCCGACCCGGCAAAGACCAGGGAAAGTAACACCCCAAATGCAAATTATCCTTATCCAAAAAACGCCGTTAAACGGAGTAATTATGCTTTCGTTTCTTCTATTATTCATAATAATATGGTGTTTATTCTTTCCTTTACTACTTTTTTGATTCCCCGGTTTTTCCCTAAATTCCCTTTATATTTATTTGTACTCTATTATCTAAATTTATCTATTGTCTCCCGATTTCCCGGATTGGCTTTGTTTATTCATAACCTGAAACTTTTCGCCAGCGCAAAAAATTTCTTCTTCCCGCCAATAAAAAATGACTTTGTCGGCGGACAAAGTCCCGTGGCCTTAAATCGGCTGAAACCAGCTAATCCTCCCCCAATTCGGGATAAACATAAGGTGCCTGCACCTCCGGAGTATTACGGTCAGCGGCCCGCGCCGTCAGCAGCCGGCTGACCGGGTAAGCCGCCATCAACTCGGCGGGGAAAGGCCGCAGCAGGGAGCGGAGCACAGCCTCCCCGGCACCGGCGGAGAGCCAGGCCTTTTCCTCCGCCGGCGGCAGAATCACCGGCATCCGTTTTTTGGTATTATGGATCTTGGCCAGCAGCGGATTGGCTTCGGTGGTTAAAATACTGTAGGTCTTTATGACCTCGCCGGTCTCCGGATCCACCCACTCTTCCCAGATCCCGGCGAAAGAAAAGACGCTTTTATCTTTGAGGAAGATAAAATAAGGATACTTTTTCCCCTGAAAGGCCCGCCATTCGTAAAAACCGTCGGCCGGCACCAAACAGCGGCGCCGCCGGACCGCCTGGCGGAAAGCGGGCTTCTCCAATACCGTCTCTGCCCGGGCGTTCAGCGTTTTGCTCCGGATCTGGGCGGCTTGCGCCGGGGTTTGCACCCAGGAGGGGATCAGCCCCCAGCTCATCAGTTGGAGGCGGCCGGGCTCTTCGTTGGTGACCACCGGCATCCGGGGAAACTCAAAGCCGGAGACATAATACTTGGGCCCGGCCAGTTCCGCCGCCCCGGCCGGTTCTTCTTTTAACTGATAACGGTTTTTCAGGCTTTGGGCCTTGGCGCTTAAAGCGTAAAAAAAGCACATGGTCTACACCTTCACTTTAATAATATCCGTCCACCGGGTGGTATAGCAAGGCGAGAGTCTCTCCCGGCGGAGCTTCCATTTTTCGCCCGAGCCCTGCGCCGCCACCTTTAACATGTCCCGCCCGTATTTGGCGTTCACCGCATCAAGGACCCGCATCACCGCCGCCTGCTTCTCCCGGTCGACCCGGTCAAAAAGGGAGCCCTGGATCCGGTGCTCCGGCCCGATCTCCAGCATGAGCACCCCCGCTTTTTTGTAGCGGTAACCCTTTTTATAGATGGCCCGGAGACCGGCAGTGGCATAGCGAATAAGCTCCGGGGTGTTGTTGGTCGGCACCGGCAGTTTGCAAATGAGGTTCTTCGCGTACTGGGGTTCATCCGCCTTAAAGCCGTTGGTATGGAGGAAAACCATCAACATGCCGGCCGCCGAGTGCTGCCGCCGGAGCTTCTCCGCGCAGCGGGCCGCAAAGGTGGCCACCGCCTCGGTGACCGGTTCCAACTCCGTCTGCTCCTCCCCGAAGGAGCGGGAGGTGCAGATGACCTTCTTCGCCGGGGGAATGAGCTCCATTTCCAGACAGGCAACGCCGGCCAGTTCCTTTTTGATGCGCAGCCCGACCACGGTCATTTTCTGCCGGACCCAGTCATCATCCAACTGCAGAAAGTCCCAGGCGGTGTATACCCCGGCCGCCTTGAGGAGCTTCGCATACTGCCGCCCGATCCCCCAGACATCCCCGACGTCAAAGTCTTTGAGTGCCTCCTCAATCGCCGCCGGCTCGGCCAACACACAGACCCCCTCCTGCGCCGGGCGCTTCTTCGCCCGGTGGTTGGCGACTTTGGCCAGCACTTTGGTGGGAGCCACCCCGATACTGACCGGAATCCCCACATGCCGGCGGACGGTCTCCCGGATGGTCCGGGCGTAGGCCGCCCAGTCCGCGGTTAACCCCGTCAGGTTTAAAAAGGCTTCGTCGATGGAGTAAACCTCCAGCTCCGGCGTGAACCGGCCCAGCGTGCTCATGACCCGGTGGGACATATCGCCGTAAAGCGCATAGTTGGAGGAGAAGACCGCCACCCGGTTCCGGCGGAGAAAACCGGCGATCTTAAAGGCGGGCTCGCCCATTCCGATCCCCAGTTCCTTGGCCTCGTTGGAACGGGCGATAATACAGCCGTCATTGTTGCTGAGCACCACCACCGGCCGGCCGTCGAGATCGGGCCGGAAGACCCGCTCGCAGGAGACGTAAAAATTATTACAGTCCACCAGGGCAAACATCAGTACACCTTCTTGATTACATAGGTGACGATTCCCCACACCGCAAAGTCGTCCCCCTCCCGGAGCTTCAGGGGAGGGTATTTGGGGTTGGCCGGCACCAGGTACAAATCCTCGCCCTCCTTCCGCAGGCGCTTCAGGGTGAATTCCCCGTCCAAGTAGCAGACGGCCAGCGCGTTAGGGCGGTAGGGCACGGCGCGGTCGATCACCAGGAGATCCCCGTTTTCCACCCCCGCGCCCGCCATCGAATCTCCCTGCGCCCGCCCGTAAAAGGTGGCGCTGGGGTGCTTAATCAACAGTTGGTTCAGATCAAGGGCCGCTTCCAGATAATCATCGGCCGGAGACGGAAAACCGGCTGAGATATGGCCGGCAGCCGGTAAAACCACGCCCGGGCCTTGGCCGGGTGAAAAAAGCGTAAGCCTCATGCTGTCTTGCCCTTCCTTTACGAACGTATGTTCGGTCGCCTAATTATATTATAGGCCCCGGCGGCCAATTGTCAAGCCGCCGCCACGAAAAAAGAGAAGGGCATTCCTGCCATGATCAAGTCCTTTCTTTTCCGGCCGCGGGGGGGCAGGAACCGGCCGTCAAGGGGAGAATATTTAAATATTTAATCAATTACAATAATTGCCTTCGTCATCGGCAGTCAGGAGGAAAAGCGATGTCCAGAAAATTCTACTCTTTCTTGCTCTTCTTCTTTGTTTTTGTAGGCAGTTTCATGGTTCCGGTCAGGGCAGGCGACCCCGCCACCACGGTAGCCGTCGTTGATTTTACCAATAATAGCGGTAAATACTTGCCCAAAATCGAGGAAAGCGCCGCCGAAATCCTCAGCGTCTTACTGGTCCAGACCGGCAAATTTAATTTGGTGGAAAGGGACAAACTGGCCGCCGTCATGCAGGAACAAGGTTTGACCGGTTCCGGCCTTGTCGATAATAGCCAAACCGCAATCCAAATCGGCAGGCTCTTAGGGGCGGAATATATCATCACCGGTTCCATCGTCTCGTACGGCCAGCGGGAGGCAGTCTTCAACGGTTACGGGATTCAAACCAGAAAAACCATCACGGAAATGACCACGAGTGTCAAAGTACTTAATGTGACCAGTGGAAAGATCGAAGCGGCTTCCCTTTTCAGCGACACGGTCGAACAGGGAGATACCGGTTATCTAAAAACTTACGATGACAATCTGACCCGGACGCTGCTGACCAGGGTTCTCCGTTCGGCAGTAAACCAATTGGTCGAAACGATGGCGCCGGAAAAAGAAAGTACGGAGACAGTGAGAGTCACCTTTCTTTCCACGCCGGAAGGCGCCGATGTTGAGATCAATGGTGTTTATTATGGAAGCACCCCCCTTACCTTACAACTAAATCCCGGGATCCATCAGGTGACGATTAGCCTGGCCGCTTATAATCCCTGGGCGAAAAAGATTAACGCCTATGACGGCTTGGAAGTGAAAGCAACCCTGGAAAAGAAACCGTTGCCGGAAAAGCCGGCCAAGAAGGGGAACTAGTCACCCTTCAGGCCGAGCTTCTCGATGGCTTCCTCCCGCATTTTGTACTTGAGGACTTTCCCGGCGGCGTTCATCGGAAATTCGGTGACAAACTCGACATAACGCGGGGTCTTATGCTTCGCCAGATGGGAACGGACGTACTCTTTCAGCTCCTCGGCGCTCATGGTCATCCCTTCCTTCAAAATGACACAGGCCATAATCTCCTCCCCGTACTCGGGGTCGGGCACGCCAATGACCTGCACATCCTTGACTTTCGGGTGGGTGTAGATAAATTCCTCGATCTCCTTGGGATAGATGTTCTCCCCGCCCCGGATGATCATATCCTTAATCCGTCCGGTAATCCGGAAATAGCCGTTGGGATCCCGCCGGGCCAGATCCCCCGTGTGCAGCCAGCCGTTTTCGTCAATCGCCGCCGCCGTCGCCTCCGGCATCTTATAATAACCTTTCATCACGTTATAACCGCGGGCCACGAATTCGCCGTCGACCCCGTCGGGCAGGTCGGCGCCGGTTTGCGGGTCCACGATTTTGCACTCCACCCCGGGCAGCGGGCGGCCGACGGTATTCACCCGCAGTTCCAGCGGGTCATCGGTCCGGCTCTGAGTACAACCGGGCGAAGCCTCGGTCTGCCCGTACACAATGGTGATCTCCCGCATATTCATCTTCTCCACTACGTCCTGCATGACCTTGACCGGACAGGGACTCCCCGCCATGATCCCGGTCCGCATGTGGGAAAAGTCGGTCTTGGCGAAATCTTCATGACCCAGCATGGCAATGAACATGGTGGGTACCCCGTGGCAGCAGGTAATCTTCTCCTGATTGATCGCCGCCAGGGAGACTTTCGGCGAAAAATAGGGGATGGGGACCAGGGTCGCCCCGTGGGTCATCGCGGCCGTCATCCCCAGGACCATCCCGAAGCAGTGAAACATTGGAACCTGTAAGAGCATCCGGTCGGCGGTGGAGAGGTCCATGCAATCACCGATGCATTTTCCGTTGTTTACCACATTGTAGTGGGTCAGCATTACGCCCTTGGGAAAACCGGTCGTCCCTGAAGTGTACTGGATGTTGCAAACATCATGCCGGCTGACGGCCCTGGCCCGCCGCTCCACTTCCGCGCGGGGGACCCGCTCCGCCAGGGCCAAAGCCTCCTCCCAGGTCAGACAACCCTTGGGTTTGGACTCGATGGTGATGATATTCCGCAAGAAGGGCAGGCGTTTGGCGTGTAAAGGCTCCCCCTCCTCCTTGGTTTCCAGTTCCGGACAGAGTTCCTGCATGATCGCCACATAGTCGGAGTCCTTATACCCGTCAATCATGACCAAGGTGTGGGTGTCCGACTGGCGGAGCAGGTACTCGACCTCATGAATTTTGTAGGCGGTATTGACCGTCACCAAAACGGCCCCGATTTTCACGGTGGCCCAGAAAGTGATGAACCACTGGGGAAGGTTGGTCGCCCAGATCGCCACGTGATCGCCGGGTTTCACCCCCAAGGCAATCAAGGCCCGGGCAAAGGTGTCCACATCCTCCCGGAACTCGGCATAGGTGCGGGTGTAATCCAGAGTGGTGTAACGGAAGGCGTACTGATCCGGGAACTCCTCCACCATCCGGTCCAAGACTTGGGAGAAGGTCAGGTCAATCAGGGTGTCCTTCTCCCAAACGTACTTCCCGGTCTTCGTCTTATTGTCAAAGAGACGCCGGCCCACCTCCGGCTTCTTCAGATAACGCTGCATAAAATGGGCATAATGGGGGAAAACCACCCCCGCGTCACTAAGCTCGGGAGCCCATCGTTTAACCCATTCCAGGGTGATATAGCCCTCATAGTTAATTGAGCGCAAGGCCTGCATCATCTGGTCGATGGGCAGGTCCCCTTCGCCCAACATTTTATACTTAACCTTCCCGTTTTCGAGGACGGAGTCCTTGATATGGACATATTTGATATAAGCGCCCAGGTTCTGCACGGTCGTATCCGGCTTTTCCCCGGCAAACCGGTAAGGATGGTGCACATCCCAAAGGGCGGCCACCGCATCACTTTCCACCTGGTCCAGCAGATTGCGCAAGCGGTTGGTGTCGGCATAAACCCCGTTGGTCTCCAGTAAAAGGGTCACGCCGTTGGCCTCGGCGACGGGGACCAACCGGCGGAGGGCCGCTAAGACCACCCCGTCGTCCACCTCATCCACCGGCTGGGGCTCCCGGTCGGCCAGGACCCGGACATAAGCCGCGCCCACCTTCGCGGCGAGCGTGATGTACTCCACAATCTCCTGGTAGTTGGCCTCCGCCTGGGCCGGGTCTTTCAAACAGCAGCCCGAAGAGAGGCAAGGGATTTCAAGATCCAGTCGAGTAAGCTTCTCGATGGTCTTCGGGAGTTGATCGGCGGCAAAGGGTTGCCCTTTCACGGCGAAGATCTCCTTCCCCAAACCCCGGATCTCAATCCCGTCAAAGCCGAAATCCTTCGCCATCGAATAAATGTCCGTCCACGCAAAGTCCGGACAGCCCAATGTGGAAAAAGCAATTTTCATAACTGAATCTCCTCCTTATAAAAAACCTTCCGCCTTTGCCGCCGGCAAAAGGCGAAAGGTCCGTCCATCATCTCGGTGTTCAACTGTGTTTGAGAAAAGCAAAAACTTACTTTTTCTATTCCCCTTTCAAGAGGAAAGAGACGTAGCCTTTGCCGTCGCGGTTAAAACCGATGCTGACGCCGGGATAGAGCACCATATTCATTCCGGCGATCAAGTGCAACTCTTGATAGACTTCCAGCCCGTAAGCCAATTGGTACGCGCCGGTCTCCGGAACCGCCGCCTCCACAAAAAGGGTGCTGTATAAATCTTCCAGGTAAAACGAGGGCCAGCTTCCGGCTCTTACCCGCAAAAGCGGAGCAGAATACTCCAGCATAAAAGTGGCGCCCTTTTTCGCCGAGAGTTCTTTCCGATAACCGCGGAGCACCGGGAAAACATCATCCTGGTTGTCGGGATCAACAATGCCTTGCGCCTTTAAAGTCAGTTCCCCCTCGCCCAAGAGCTGCCTGGCTTCCACCCCGGCGTAATAGCCGATGCGTTTCTCGCGCCCGGCGTAAGCAAGATCCTCCACCGGCATCTCCAGTTGGAAATTGAGCCTGGTCCGGGGATAGGTGAAACGGAAAGCGGTATAAGGAACTAATTCCGTCCCGTAATCCTCCCCATAGGAGCAAGCAAGTCCCACGTCAATCCCGGAAAGACCGGGTGAGGTACGGTAGTAGAGAGGATAACTCGCCCCCAGATAGAAGGGGCGGTCGGCAAAAGACTGGTAACCGAGGTAAGCCTGGAAAGGCGGGAAGAAGTTAAGGTTCACCAAAGAATCAATCCCCAACCGCTGGTCCTGAATATCGTATAAAAAACCCACTTGGTAGCCGGGCACGTGGCCGATGGCATCACTGCCGATCAAGTACAGACCGGCTAGATAACTATCGTAATCCTTGCGCGTAAACACTGGAATCAGCAGCTTCGGCGTCAGCGTTGACAAATTGTCCCCGTATCCTCCCCCTTCGATTTTGATCTCCTTTTCTTCCGCCGGCGTGCGCAGCCCCTTTTCCGGCGCGGTCGTAGGAAGTTGATAGAGGGAGAAAGTCGCCTTTTTGCGGTAAAGGTCAAACCCGTCGGCGTGCAAGCCTACAAAGTACAAGTCCCCCCGGCTTTCATCATAAGCCGGTTCCTTCGCATAGTTTCCGTCGGTCATTTTGTAAACTTGCCCCGTCGTCAGATCGTAACAGTAAATCCCGTAAATCTGATCGTAATTGGCATGGAAGAACAGGCGCTCACCGGCCAGCGCAATTCCGTATTCCCCGTAGGCGGTGGTCACCAGGGGGGTCAATTCCCCCGTCGCCAAGGTAAAAAGATAAAGGTCGTTATTCTTGCCGTTTTCCCGGGCGGAAAAAACGATCCGTTCCCCGGCAGCCGCCATCTCATCGATGAGACAGGGGACTTCCACAAGGAACTCGCTACCGACCCCCGGGGTATAGAGGTATAGCTTGGAGCCGAAACCGGTTTGCAAAGCGACGGCGTACAAAATGCTCCCGTCGGGCAACAGTTCGTAAGCCCGGAGATCTCCGGCCAACACCAGCCGGTCCTCGCCGGATGCCAAATCTTTCTCCCGGAGTTGGGCATAGTAGCCATAGCCCGAATAGTAAGCATTGTCATAACCGGCTTTCGTCTCGGCCACCCCGTAATAGAGCTTCTGCCCCCGGATTTTGAGGGAGAGATTAAAAGATGAGGTCGTGGCGACCACCACTTTTTCCTCCCCGGTCGAAGGATGCCGGGTGACAATCTCCGCCCAGGAATAAATCTGGTCCGGTCCGCTCTTGACCGTTTTTGTCCGTTCATAATAAAGCCGGGTCTCGCCCTCTCCGTCCATGGCCACCACCGGGTGGGAAACGTACCACCCGTCGGTGGTCACCCGCTCCCCGTCGATCCGGAAATCTTTAAACCTTTCCCGCTCGTAAGCCTGCCAGTCCTCCCAGAGCGCGGGGAAGGTTTGGCCAAAGACTTTTTTTGCGCTTTTGTCCATCGAATCATCCGCCGAGCCATGGACCGTAAAGAAGGCAGTCAGCTTCTCCTCCCCGTAGGTTTGCGCCAGGTAGTCCAGGAAGACGCCCCCATAATTATAGGAGCCGTCCAGGGGAAATGCATACGGCTCAAAGGAGGCCTCCACCAGGGAAGGGAAGCGGTTCGCCGCCACCCGGGCGCCGATGTAGGCGTCATATTCACCGTCGTTCAGCCGGCCCTGATAATTGAAGAGCCGTGATTCACTATAGACCGTAATTCCTTCCAGCATCCAGTTGGGGAGCCAAACGTTGGGGGAATAGAAATTCCCGAAGATACTGCAGATCACCTTCATTCCCTTCCCCACGTTCGACATTTGCAGGATATGGGTGTATTCGTGGATCGCCGCCAGGGCGGGCCAGTCTTCCACCGTGCCAAGGAGACCGGCCGCCGGCGGGTACCAGAAAAGGTGGATATAATTGTAGGCGGAATTAGCCAAGCCATTGGTATAGAGGCCGAGGTCATCTATGACCACCGGCAGGTGAGTCCGGCGGTTGCCGGTAAGCTTCTCCACTTCCGGCCGGTAAAATTCGAGGGTTTGGAGAATCTCCCGGGCGGTCTCTTCCATCCCGGAAGGATAAAATACGGTAAAAGCTTCGGTTTTCAGCGCTTGCCATTTGGTCCCACCCAGGCAAACGGCGGGAAGCGTCATCAGCAAGCAGATGGCGACGATTATACCCAAAGCAATTTTTTTCATCAAAACAACCCCCATCTGTGCCACAAACAATAATCTAAGTAATTACGCATAATTAAAAAAAATCCTGCCAATTCCGGCCGGAAAATGGCAGGTCCGGCGGCGCTCACCGCCACCGGTTAAAACGCCGGGCTGGTTCAGACCGGCTCAAACTCATCCTTGCCTGCGCCGCAGAGGGGGCAGACCCAGTCGTCGGGCAGATCCTCCCACTTGGTCCCCGGGGCAATGCCGCCTTCCGGATAACCCTCCGCCTCGTCATAAATGAAACCGCAGTAGATGCACTTGTATTTCTTCACCCTATTCCCTTCTTTCCCGAATTTATTTCCCCGGTTACCTTTAGCATAAGGAACCGGGTCATGCCTGGTTACGGTTTAATTTAAATATATTACTCTCCGGTTCAACTTTTCCTCTTTTTATTTATCTTCTTTAAAATTAATCATAATTCCTGATGATCAGTTCCTGGATCGCCCCCCTCTTCTCCGCCCGGCAGTTGATATATCTTTTGGCGGAGACCCGTTCGATGCGGTAGCCTTTATAGAGCGTGTCAAAGAAATGGTCATGGGGGTTTTCGTTTTTCGGGTCCGAATTGCTGAGCATCAGATAGGCGCCCTTTTGGTCCAGCCGGCGGAAAAAGGCGGCCAGTCTCTCCTGGTCCCGGTCGGAAAAGCCGTCCTTTGCGTAGTTGGTAAAACGGGAGGTCCGGTTTAAGGGCCGGTAGGGAGGATCAAGATAGACGAAACTATGGGGCGTCACATATTTCTCCGCCTTGGAAAAATCACCCCAGATGATCCGGGTGTTCTGCAAAGCGAGACTGGCCTGTTTTAAGGCGCCGGGATCGCAAATATTCGGCATGTTATAGCGGCCGTAAGGCACATTGAACTCGCCTTTCCGGTTAAGGCGGAATAAACCGTTATAACACGTTTTATTTAAAAAAATCAAAAAGCCGGCCCGCTCCACCCATGCCCTGCCGTAGACCCGGTAATTGAAGCTTTCCCGTTGCCTGTTGTACAACTCCCGGATTTGGTAATAAAAGGTCCTTCTTTCCTCTATTGTCTTTTCCAAAAAGGCGGCACTGAGCTTTTCCAGGACGCAGATTAATTCCCCGCAATTATTCTGTAAGACTTTATAGCAGACGATTAAATCGGCATTAATGTCAAAGAGATAAGCCTCATCCATGCGGTAACGGCTTTTTAAAAAGAAAAACATCGCCCCGCCGCCCGCAAAGGGTTCGAGGTAGCAAGGAATAGTCCCGGTTTCCTTGACCGGTTTCGGCAGCCGGGCCGCAAAGACCTCCAGCAATTGGCTTTTCCCGCCGGCCCACTTTAGAAAGGGCGCATTCTACCGTTCAACTCCATCCGCAGTTCTTTCCTCAGTACTTAATGAATTTGCTGGCCGGCGCGCCACAAATTGGACATTTTTCCGGCAGGGAGGTTTCAATATTGCCGCAAACCGGACAGAGGTAGTAAAAGACTTCTTTGGTCTCGTCCAAATTCGCCAAGGCTTCCCGGTAAAGGTTGGCATGAACCTCCTCGGCCGCCATGGCAAAGCGGAAAATGGTCGCCGCCGCTTTCTCCCCCTCTTCTTGGGCAACTTTTAAGAATTCCGGGTACATCTCTTTAAACTCATAGGTTTCGCCGGCAATGGCATCCTCCAAATTAGCGCTGGTCGAGCCCACCTTGCCCGCCAGTTCAAATTCACGCAGGGCATGGATGGTTTCGGCTTCGGCCGCCACCCGGAAGAGTTTGGCTGCATTATGTTTCCCTTCGGCCTCCGCTTTCTTTGCGTAAGCGAGATATTTCCGGTTGGCTTGGGCTTCCCCGGCAAAAGCAGCCATTAAATTTGCGTATGTTTTTTTTTCGTTCATCGCCCGTCCCTCCAAAATGAATTAATATTTAAATATGAATTAATTATAAATAAATGTACTTATTCCTGAAGATCCTTGATCATCTCTTCCAACACTTGATCGATGCCGGAGAGGGTTTTCACCAACGTCAACTTGATATTAGCCCTTTGGCACAAGTCCTCCAAGATCGCCGCCATTTTCTCACTTCTTACCTGTATTTCCCCAGGCACGCCTTTCTCCAGAAAAATTCCGGTCAGCTTGGTTAAAACCACATTGGCATCTTCCTCGGCGCCTTGGTACGTTTCAAAATCCACAATCAAGCCGGACCTTTTTTCGGCGAGCATAAAAATCCGGGGAAAAAATGGCCGCTCATCTTTGTGTTCCCGTATCGGGAAGGGTAAATAACAAAAATCGGCTTCCAGGGGACCGTATCCCATCCTTTTGGCCTTTTTTATCCTTAACAGCAAGAGATCGTCCTTTATTTTCACCGGAGAGTACGTTACTTTTGGAAAATTAACTTGGATTTTCTCACTATACCACTGGAGTTCGCCGTTCTTCTCCCGGCTTCGCCTGAGAATAGTTTCTCCCTGTTCAAAATCGATATCCCATTTCTCCTCATTGATCTCCTCCGCCGCAATCAGGGTTTGGCGCAGGGCATGGGTTAGAAAAATACATTCCGCCTGGTTGATAAACCAGGGAAGATAACCCGGTTCGTACCGGCGAAACATGGGCCAGGCATTCCGTCCCCGGAAGGACAAGCCTAAGGCCTTTATTTGCGCCCGGTCCGCCTTGTCCAACTGCTCCCGGTCTTCAAAGGAGCACATAAGACAATCCTGATAGTGCAGGGCTTGGTGATAAGGCGTGCCCGCCGCCTTTTCCAGCAATTCAAAGAAGCCGGCCAGGCCTTTCTCCCCAAGATAAACCCCCAGGGCATAATGCTGGCCGATCCGGCCCATCACCGAACAATACCCAATGGTCTTGTCTTCCGGATTCTCCACGCCGATCAGATCGGAATCGGAGAGTCCCTTCCAAGGCTCGGCCTTTTTAAAAGCCGAGGCTGCCTGGTACAACTCGAGCAGTTGTTCATCAGTAGGTTTCTGGTCTTTTGCCATCCGGTCGCACTCCTGTTTCTTCAATCAATACAGCAAACCTGGAGCAATCTTTTAAAACGCCTCTTCCGCTAAATATTCGTAGATATTCGCTGCTTTTCTTCGATCCCCTGCCAGAACTTTTCCCGGGCACTGTTGAGCACAGCGCGCAAGCGCTCGAGCAACTCCTGTTTACTGGCCGGTTTAAAAGGAGAACGCCGGAACATCCCCAAATCCTGCCGCGCCTGTTTTTGATAGGGCCGCGGGACAAAGCTCAACCCTTGGTGGACGGCGCTGTTGGCTGGCGCCTACTTAAGCCTGCCGCCAAACATCGCCTTGCTTTTGGAAAACCCCTTCATGCCCAGCGCCATGGTGCGCCTTACCCATGATTTGGTTTTCAACAAGACCGGGAGGGCATAACCCCGGAGACCGAAGACTGCTTCAAGGATGGGGCCGCCGCACAACACCGCCAACAAGAAGAGGGGAAGAAGCTGCGGTCCGTCCGGATCAGCTTAAAGGAGGGTACATCGCAAAATAATAAGCGAGATCAGCAACGTAAGGGAAGAGATGAAAAAAAGAATGCCCACAATGGCCAAATACCGGCGGAATACTTCGCCCCCTCCGGAATAAAATACCGCTCTCCTTTACTTGTTAATTAAGACCAAACCGGCCAGGCACAGGATGACACCCGCCATTTTGGTCAGGGTAAAACCTTCATGATAGAATAAGATTCCCACAGGGATGAGTGCGATCGCCAGCAGGATGTTGGCCACCAACGACCCCACACTGATGTTCCAGCCCGCCCGGTAAGCCATGATATAACCGAACTCCAGGCCGACAATGGCTGCGCCCAGGGCCAGACTGGTCCAATTCAATTCTTTAAAGGACTGGAGAAGGGTTTTCCCGGGTTTACTCAGGTAAAAGGCGGCCACCGACAAGAGGCCGGCGACCAAATAGGTCAGCAATAAGGCCGCAAAGGGGTTGGCCTTTTCCGGGGTGGATTTTTGACAGATATTATACAAGATGTTGGACGTCACAATTAAGGCAATGGAAAACACATACATGAACATGGTGAACGCTCCTTTTCCTGTTATCCACTTTTACGGACATGGTTGTTTCTGCCTCACCAAAACCCTTAAACTCCAAGGGACGAGGCCTGGATCATTTAGATTTTATAATAGAACCGAAATTTTGCAATACTTGAAAAGGAACGGCCATTAGCGCCCGCTTCTTATTTTCAGTTATTCATACGAAATGAAATCACATACAAGAAAAGAATCGCATACAAGAAAGGACCCGTAGACGGGTCCTTTCTTCTTTTGCCGACACCCCGGTTATTTTAGCAACACTCCGGCAAAGCTCAAAAGCCAAAGCGATCCTTCATATCCCCAGGATGACCGTGGCAATCCGGAAATAAATCAGTAAGGACAAGGCATCCACAATCGTGGTAATGAAGGGGCTGGCCATCACCACCGGATCAAAGCCGGCCTTCTTTGCCAGCATCGGCAGGATACAGCCGGTTAATTTCGCCACAAAAACCGTAAGAATTAAAGTAAGGCAGATCACCAAAGACACCATCAGGCCAACCTGGTCAAAGAGCATTAGCTTGGCAAAGTTAAAGACGGCCAGGGTAATACCGGCCAACAGGGCTACCCGGATCTCCTTCCATATAATCCGGAAGAGATCCTGAAACTCCAGTTCATGCAGGGAAAGTCCCCGGATAATCGTGACCGACGTCTGACTGCCCGAATTGCCGCCGGTATCCATCAGCATGGGAATATAGGCCGTCAACAAGACATAACTTTTCAAGGCATCCTCAAAGTGGCTAATGATCATGCCGGTAAAAGTAGCCGAGATCATTAAGAGCAAAAGCCAGGGAATCCGGGTGCGCCAGATCTCGAGTACCGATTTTTTCAGATAGGGGCGGTCGGTCGGCGTAATCGCCGCCATTTTTTCAATATCCTCGGTGGTCTCTTCCTGCAACACGTCGAGGGCATCGTCGACGGTCACAATTCCCACCAACCGGTTTTCCCCATCCACCACCGGCAGCACGGTCAAATCGTACTTGGCAAACATATTGGCCACCGTTTCCTGGTCTTCCGTGGTCCGCACCGAGACCACATACCGGTTCATGATCTTTTCAATCCGGTCATTCTCGTCCGCCAATATAATTGTACGGATCGAAACAACGCCGATCAGCCGTCTTTCATCATCCGTCACGTAACAGACATTGATCGTCGCGCTCTCGTCCCCTTGCTGGCGAATCCGCTTGATCGCATCGGCGACGGACATCTGCGCCCGGAGACTGATAAACTCCGGGGTCATGATGCTCCCGGCGGAACCCTCCGGGTACTGCAGGATTTCATTGATCTGCCGGCGGGTTTCCGGGTCGGCCTGCCGGAGAATGCGTTTCACCACATTGGCCGGCATTTCCTCGACTAATGCGGCCGCTTCATCCACATAGAGTTCGTTAAGGACCTCCTGAAGCTCGGTATCGGAAAAGCCTTGGATTAGGAGGTGTTGCAGGTCGCTGTCCATCTCGACAAAGCTGTCCGCGGCCAAATCCTTGGGGAGTAACCGGAAGACCAGGGGCTGCGTCCTTTCGGGAAGTTCACTGATGAGCAGGGCAATATCCGCCGGCGGGATGGTGGCCAACATCTCTTTCAAACGTTGAAAGTTTTTCTCCTCAAGCAGCGCAAGAACAGTCTTTTGCAGAAGATCAAAATTTTCCGTCATTGGTCTTCACTCCTCTCTGTCAGTACTAAACTTGGCAGGCGTTAAAAGTAGAGGGCGTATCCGTCCCTCTTCCAAAACAGGAGTAAGACACAATGAGGCCGGGGCATCAGTGAAAAATGGACGCTTCCGGAGTAAAGGTCCATGCGCGATGCCTTCGGCCGCCTATTGTGCCATTACTACCATCTGCGTCCATCTTTTTCACCTCACTTTTATAAGCTAGTTTTCCCTCAATTTTGCTCCGCAAAGCAAAAGCAGTTTCCGGCTTTGTTGTCCGTTATTAAGACAGCTTTGGTTCAGCCCCCGGCTTTTATTATACTCCGGCGCTAGATGATTGCCCCTAAAAATTCAAGCTTACCTTTTTAATTCCTCTTGCCAAGCCAAAAAAATTGGTTGGCGGATAATTTTCCCCACGCACCGGTGTTTTTGGTTTTTTTCGCCGGTTTAGGCTCGCCGGCCCCGCTTCACTTAACAGAATACCACGGTTTTCCGGTAAAAACACAAAAAAATTCCTCTCCCGCTTAAACATTTAGTAAAGACAAAAAAAGGAACCAATCCGGAGCTGGATTGGTTCCCGGAAGACCGGCCACTTCTGATCGGGAAATAAGGATGGAATTTCTGAACCAGACAAATTAGCGGTTGACTTTTACACCATTTTCCATTAGAATCATAAATAATTATTATCCCTAAACACTTCATAATGATTAAAGGCGAGGAAAGGGAAAAGTAAGTATAAATGGTTTTCCCAGCGAGCCGGGGATGG
>DATCJZ010000048.1:0-2444 GCA_036562545.1 Capillibacterium sp.
AATACGATGATTATGATCATCAAGGAACGGACGAAAGAGATCGGGATGATGACCGCTCTGGGGCTGGAAGGGAAAAATATTCTGCAACTCTTTGCCGTCGAGGGCGCCTTTATGGGGGTCGCCGGCAGCTTGGTTGGGGCGATCCTGGGCTATTTGGTCACCGCCTACTTGGGGAAGGTCGGTTTCGATTACGGGCAGGCCTTATCCGGGATGGATACGGAGATTCTCTTTGACACCATGATTTATCCGGTGGCTTCGGCGGCCAACGCTGTCTTTGCTTTTGTCTTCGGGGTGGTTGTGGTGACCCTGGCCTGTTTGATTCCGGCCCGCCGGGCCGCCCGGCTGGAGCCGACCGTGGCCATGCGGGAGTAAAGCTGCCGGTGAACTTAAGCCGGACGTAAGGTGACCTGACGTAATGTGGCAGTTAAACCTGGGTTCATTTTGAGGATTTACAAATCGCTTTGGGATAAACTTTTGAGAAGGGAGTCGGGCGCGGTGAAAAAGACATTGCTGAGCGCGGTGGCGATTGCCATGCTGATTTCGATTTTTGTTCGGCCGGCGCAGGGAGCGCTGACGGCGGAAGAGATCATTAAACGCCGGGATGACAACGAGTATTTTGAGTGCGCAAAACTGGAGGCGGAGATGATTATTATCAACCGGAACCGGAAAGCGGTGAAGACGATGACCTCCTATGCCCAGGGCGACAACGGCTTGGTGATCTTTACCAATCCCCGGGACCGCGGGACGAAGTTCTTGAAACGCGGCGACGACCTCTGGATGTTCTTCCCCGAGGCCGAAGATCTGGTGAAGATCTCCGGGCACATGTTGAATCAAGGGATTATGGGGAGTGACTTTTCCTACCAGGACGTGATGGAAGCGGATAAGCTGACCGATTTATACGAGTTTAAACTGGTCGGCGAGGAAGAAATCGACGGACGCCCGTGCTATGTCCTGGAGGGGACGGCGGTGGAAGGCAAGGAGGTCTCCTATTACCGGCGGAAAGCCTGGATTGACAAGGAAAGGTTTGTCGGGTTGAAGGAAGAGTTGTATGCCCGGAGCGGCCGCCTGTTAAAGGTAATGGTGGTGACGAAAGTGGAAAACCGGCAAGGCCGTTGGTACCCGGTGGCTTCCTACATGGAAGACAAGTTACGGAAGGATACCCGCACCGAGTTTATCATCCATAACATTGAGTTTAACCCGGAGATTCCGGCCGGAACCTTTACCTTGGAGAACCTAAGGTAGACGGGGCGGCAATTGTGCCGCGGCAACGAAAAATGCTTCAGCGCCGAAAAAGGCGAACGAGGAAGAGGAGTAAAGAGCAGCGGGTAACGAATGAAAAACAATGGGTAAGGTGTTACCGATGGCGAGTGGAGTAAGGGGTTGACGGATAGGGAAAGGGGGTTGTTCCGGTGTGGAAAAGTTTCTTCATTTTGCTCCTGGTCTTGGCCGGGACTTTTCTGACGGCCCCGGCCTGGGCGGTGGAAGCCGGGGGGGGAAGTGGGGTTTGACTATCACGGATCCTGGCTGGAAAACGGGGCCTTTAGTGGTGAATTCACCGATTATCTGGATTTGGAACTTTATCTCCCCCCGCTGGGGAGGACGGAAGTCTGTTACTCCTTCCGGGTTACTTCGCCCCTGGAGGGGTTGACCGCCGGACAGGAGACCGGTTATTTCACGAAAAAGCTCTATGTAAAGCAGCGCTTTGACCATTTCCAGCTGACGGTTGGCCGGCAACCGGTCTCCTGGTCTTTCGGCTCCTTGTTGAACCCGGTGGACTATACCATCGGGGCGGAGGCTTTTGCCGAAGAAAACAAGAGTAAATATACGGAGGCGGTCGAGGTCTATATCCCGCTAAGCTGGAATTCCGGCCTGGCCCTGGTGGTCTCCTTTCCGGCGGGGTTTGCGCTGGAAAGGGAGAAGCTGAAGTGGGGGGTGCGGGGCCGGTTCGGGGTGAAAGGTTATGATCTCACCCTCAATTATGTGCAGGAAGCGGAAGCGGCCGGCGCGGGTGGCGGCGGGTTAGTTGTTAATGGGCTACCTGCCTTACTTTCTCCTCCCCGGCAACGGCTTGGGTTGACGTTCAAGGGCGACCTGGGGAAGGTGGGGGTGTACGGCGCCTACGGCCATTATTTCGGGAAGGGAGCGACGCCGGGGAACAGCTATTTGACGGGATTCGATTACAGTTACAAGATTGATTATGATCGCACACTCACCATGCAACTGGAATACCTGGGCCTGGACCGGAATAACCTAACTTCTTTACTGGGCGGGTATCTGCTCTTCGGGAGCGGGGAGGAGAGCATCAATTTGCTCGCCGCCCAGCTGGCTTATGCGCTTGATGATTTTTCCACGCTGGCCTTGACCGCCTTGGCCAGTCTGGACGGGAGCGAGTACCTGCTCGCTCCGGGTTACCAAAGCATTTTGCCGGGCAATCTCGACCTGGA
>DATCJZ010000040.1:0-32690 GCA_036562545.1 Capillibacterium sp.
GTCGAAGGTTACCCTCATACTAATCCTCCTTTCCAGCCGGTGCGCCGGCCTTGCTCAGGCGTAAGTGGCGAGAACCGTCTGGTAAATATCCTCAATCACCCGGAGACCGCCGCTGAACCCGATATAGTTGGTTGTCAGAACCAGGCGGTAGGTGGCGGGTACCGCGGCGGGGAGAAAGTCGTACCCTTTTTCCCGGGCCAGTTCCCGGTCCCAGCCCGCCCCGATGATCAGACCCCGGCCCTGGTGCCGGATCTCCCTGAGCATGGCCTGGGCTTTTCCCGCATCGGGTTCAAAAAAGAGCGGGATCTCCCGTTTGTCACTGGTGCTTTGCAAGTCGGCCCGGATCGCCTCCTGAAATTCGGCGGGGGTCCCGTCGGTGATGAACTGTTCTTGCGGGACGATCCCCACTTCATGGAGGAGAAACTTGGCAAGGCCCAGCACATAGCCGGCATCATGCAGGATGTGGACGTGGTTGGGCAGGCCGTAGCGGAACTCCAGCAGAAAAGCGGCCAGATTTTCCAGTTCCTCGTAATAGGCGGCGGACTCCCGTTGGATGAAGGCACGGGCCTTTCCTTCGTCAAGTTCGGCCCCCTGCTGCAGGGCAAAGGCCAGGACCTGCGTGAGGAAGGCTTCGGTGGCATTGGCCCCGATCGGGAGATGGCGGAACCAGGTATAATCCTGCCCGTACCTTTCTTTGAGAAAATCGGCGACCGGCTTGCCGTACCAGGGAGAAACCAGAATGTTGAAGTTGGCTTTGGGGATGGACCGCCACTCTTCCACCCCGCCGGAGGCGGGACCGAACAGGACATTGGCCTTTAAGCCCAGTCCGGCCAGGAGCCGTTTGTATTCAGTCAAATTGCCCTTCCAGAACGGATCCTGGTACGGAATGGAGGCCAGCAGGTTGACCGTGTTTTTGCCGGATCGCGGTTTGTTTTCCGCTTCAAAGCGGCGTACATACTGCTGGATGATGGCCTTGACCACCAGGCTGTGGGCCTCAAAGTTGGTGGCATTGAAACCGGCGGTGGCCACCGCGACGATGGGTCTTCCTGCGGCGGCGAACTCGGCGACCAGACGGTCGACATCGTCGCCGACCAGGGCGGCGGTGCAGCCGGTCATAACCACTTGTAAATCGGTCTCCAGCACTTGGTAGGTATGGCCGATGATCTGCCGCAGGCGGTTGATTCCCCCGAAAACCACTTCTTTTTCGGAGAAGTTGGTGCAGGGGATGGTCGGGCCGCCGGCGTAACCGGCCGACCGTTCAAAAAAACCGGCGATCATTTCGCCGCACCCCGGACCCGCGTGGAGAATGGGTACGGCCCGGGGGATGGCCCCGACGCTTTGCAGGGCGCCGAGGGCGCAGGTGTAACGCTGTTGTTCAATGACGACTGGTTTCCCCATGGACGGCTCCTCCTTCCAGGAAATAGGCGGGCGCTTGCGCCAGCCACCATTTGGTGTAGGGCATTACCGCATGTTTGGCCAGATTCTTAACGAACTCGTCGTTTTCGATCACTTCCGCCAACCGTTGGCCGTAGCTCACCAGGCCTTCATAACCCATGGCAAAATGCTCGTCACCCACCAAAAGGGAGGGAATGCCCAGTTTGGCGCCCCACAGTGTCATGCCGCCGTGCCGGGCGAGCAAGACATCGGGACGGAGGCGGTTCAGGGCATTGACCAGCTCAAACTCCTGTTTGTTGCAGACGGTATAATTGGGGACATTCCCGTAGTCGGCCACGCACAGGGCCAGCTGGTCGTTTTCGGGCCGGCCGCTGTCGTAGACCGGATCGTGGTGGAAAATCGCCGCCCCGTAAACCTTAAGCCCCAGTTCCCCCAGGACGGCCAGCAGGGCGTGGCCGTGGGCGGCGCCGGCGGTCACGTAGGCGGTTTTCCCCGCCAATTTCCGGCGCAGGGTTTCGATCTTGGGCAGATACTCCTTTTTCTTGGTTGCGATGAGCTTCTCGGCCACCTCTTCCTGACCAAGGATACGGCCCAGGGCCCGGAACCACCGGTCGGTTTGGGCGATGCCGTAAGGCGGCGCGGCCGGAAGCTCGGGGACTCCGTATTCCTGCTCAAGAACGGCCCCCAGGTAGCTGCCCAAGGTGGAACAGGCCTGGACGGTAGCCGCGGCTTCGCCGGCCAGTTTGAGCTGGTCAACCGTGGCGTAGGGGGTGAGATAATTGGGCCTGGCCCCAAAGGGGGCGAACCATTGGGTAAAGACATCGCTGCCCCAGAAATTGATCACATTGATCAGATCTCTCCGGCGGGTTTGCGGTTTGGGGATGAGTTTGCGGGCGATGCCGTGGTAGGCGGCATCAAAACCGGTGGTCCAGACCTTGGAACGGAACCCCTCGCAGAAAACGGGAACGACCGGGACGCCCAGTTCCGCCTCGGCCTCCGCACAAACGCCTTCCACATCGTCGCCGATGATCCCGGTGGCGCAGGTGGTCAAGACGAAAATGGCTTTGGCGCCGGTGCGGTCATGCACTTCCCGGATGGCCCGGGCCAGTTTGGGTCCGCCGCCATAAATGGCCTCCTTTTCTTGGAGATTGGTGGAGAAGATCCGGCGGGGGGTGGGCTTTTCAACCCCGCGGAGCGGCGCGTTGACCCGGTAGGTAAAGGCAAACTCATGCAGGCAGGAGGCGCAACCCACCGGGCCGTGGCTGATCACCGCCGCATCCTGGATCAGGATGGTCATGCAGGCCGCTTTTGAAGTGGCACAGCCCATGCACTGACTAAATGAGCGTTCCTGGTCTTTCAAGCGGCAGCCGCCGGCTTTAACGAGTGCCGCGGCATCGCCCTGATACCCGGTGATCGAATTGAGGCGGTGTTCCCGGATGGGGACCGCCGGGAGGGCTAAATTGATCTTGCTCATCGGCCATTCCTCCGTTCGTTAAGATTCAAGACCGGCCGCGCCCAAAGGCGCCGGACGGCAAGGGTCAAAGCCTAACCTTAAGCAGGCTGCGGTTAAAAAAAGTGCCGTCCGCTTAAAGCGAACGGCACCATATTTACCATGATCAGACAAGAAAAGAAGAAAATGGTAGCGTTCGCTTCTCTCTGTCGCGCGGATGGCGGGCACAACCCCGCATGCACATGTGCCGGGGAAGATTTAGGGTCAGGTTTTTCATGGTTTTCATTTTGCTCTACTCCCAACTCATACATAAAATATAGGTTTGGTAGGAATAATATCCTATTTTGGGTCGGGTGTCAAGAAAAATTTTTCAATTACATATATGTTAAGTATGTATTGCGGGCCCGGCCTGCCTTGGCGACCCTGGAAGAGTAAAAAAAAAGCGTCTGGAGGCATAAACAGCTAACTCCAAACGCTTCTTGCTTGGTATCGGTTTCTTTCCGCCCCGGTAAAAGGGGATGGCCGGTGACGAACTGGTGAGCGGGGCTTAGCTTTGGGCGGGAAGCTCGGCCACGGCCTCGATTTCGACCAGGACCTGCCGGGGTAATTGGGAGACCTCCACACAGGAACGGGCCGGCTTGTGGGGAAAATATTCGGCATAAACTTCGTTGAAGGCGGCAAAATTATTGAGATCCGTCAAAAAGCAGGTGGTCTTGATCACTTGCGCGAGGGAACTGCCGGCCGCTTCCAGCACCGCCTGGAGGTTTTCGATGGCCGCCGCGGTTTGGGTGCGGATGTCCTCACCGGTCACCTTCCCGTCAACCGGGGAGATCGGCACTTGTCCGGAGGTAAAAACCAGGTTGCCGGCGATGACGGCCTGGGAATAGGGGCCGATGGCTGCGGGAGCCTTGCCGGTTTGGATCATTTTCATGCTAACACTCCCTTTCCTCTCTTATATATAGAACATGATGGCCTGTTCCTGCTTGTGTTTTTCCGCGGCGCTGACCAGATCGGCCAGGGTGATTCCGCTTAAGGTTTTCCGGAGACTTTGGTCCACCACCTCAAAAGCCGACTGCCGCAGGGCCTTTTCAATGGCGGGGGCTTTTTCCGCGACCGTATCCTGCGTCTGTTCGAACAAGGAAACCTCGACCGCCGACAAAACGTCCAGGACTGTGATCTCCTGGGGCGGGCGTACTAGTTGGTAACCGCCCTGGGCCCCTTTGGCGGAAAAAACTAGTTCGGCTTTTTTCAAGAGGGCGAATACTTGCTCCAGGTAGATTTTGGAGATGCCGAGCTCCTCCGAGATGGTGAGGATGGTGATATACTCCCCCTTTTGATTCTGTTGTGCCATGTATGTCAAAGCGGCCAAAGCATACCGGCCTTTCGCAGAGATGCGCATGGTACCACTCATTTCATATATAAATAGTATGTATTTATCATAGCGGTAAAGCAGGGTTCTGTCAAGACCGGCCCTTTAATTTCCTCCGGTTGGCAGAAATTATAAAAAGGTATTGACAGGGCGGAACGGGCATAGTATGATAATACATATAAAACATATATGAATTAAATGAAAAGGGTGTGGGATAATGGCGAAAATTTACCGGAGCATTGCGGATTTAATCGGGAGGACCCCCCTGCTGCAACTGGTTAACTACGAAAAAAAGCACGGACTGGCGGCCACGCTCATCGGTAAGCTGGAGTACTTTAACCCGGCCGGGAGTGTGAAGGATCGCATTGCCAAAGCCATGATTGAGGATGCCGAGGCAAAGGGGTTGCTGACCCCCGCTTCGGTCATTATTGAACCGACCAGTGGCAACACCGGGATCGCCCTGGCCGCGGTGGCGGCGGCCCGTGGGTACCGGGTTATTCTGACCATGCCGGAGACCATGAGCATTGAACGGAGAAACTTGCTCAAGGCTTATGGGGCCGAGTTGGTTCTTACCGACGGCGCCAAGGGGATGGCCGGCGCCGTCGCCAAAGCGGAGGAACTGGCCAAAGAAATCCCCAATTCCTTCATTCCCGGCCAGTTTGACAACCCGGCCAATCCGGAGATGCACCGGAAGACCACCGGGCCCGAAATCTGGGAGGATACCGACGGGGCCGTCGATATTTTTGTGGCCGGGGTGGGGACCGGGGGTACCTTGACGGGAGCCGGTGAATACCTGAAGGGGAAAAAACCCGGCCTCAAAGTGGTGGCGGTGGAGCCGGACGCCTCGCCCGTCCTTTCCGGCGGGAGCCCCGGGCCCCATAAGATCCAGGGGATTGGGGCGGGTTTCGTCCCCAAGGTCCTGAATACTTCTATTTACGACGAGATTGTCCGGGTGAAGAACGAAGACGCCTTTGCCGCCAGCCGGGAGCTGGCGAGAAGCGAAGGGCTGCTGGTCGGGATCTCTTCCGGGGCGGCCCTCTGGGCGGCCACCCAAGTGGCCAAGCGGCCGGAGAGTGCGGGAAAAGTGATTGTGGTCATTCTGCCCGATACCGGCGAGCGCTATCTGTCAACGCCGCTTTTCTCCGAATAACTGCTCAAAAGCTTGCGCAGTCCAGGCGTTCCCTAGCGGGAACGCTTTTTTTATCATCAGGCAACCATGGGCCGTTTGGGGACGGGTGATGAGCCTTTCCTGGCGCACTTTGTTCTTGACAAAACCGCTTTACGCGTTTAAACTTTAACTAAGTAGTTAGTTATAATAATGGGAGGCACTCCATGCGCAAGAGGGATAACGGGGAAAGCAGGAAGAAGATTTTACTCGCGGCCGAAAAATTATTCTCCGAGGTTGGTTTCGATAAAGCCCGCGTTGATGATATCGCCGAAGCGGCAGGGGTGAACAAAGCCCTGATCTACTACTATTTTAAGAGCAAGGAGGAAATTCTCCAGACCCTCTTTTCCGGATTGGTGGAGGAGGCCCGGCGGATGCTGGTCAAATCCGTGGAGGAGACGCCGGATGTGATTGATGGTGATAATTACAGAGCTCTCTTTGATGAATATATTCGTTTTGTTACCGAGAAAAGGAAATTAATAAAAGTGGCAATTGCCGAATCGGCAAAAGAATCATCAGGATTTCCGGTTATTCTGGAATTGGGCAATTTGCTAATCAACGCTGAAATTGGCCGTATTCGGGAAGCCTATGAAAGTAAAGGGCTTAACTATCCTAAAGACCAAACCGAATTATTGGTTATGGAATTTTTTACCGGATTGATGCCTTTTTTAGGCTTCGCCCTTTATAAGGACCAGTGGGAGTCCTTTTATAACCTCAGTGAGGAGGAGCTATGTGCCAAGTTTTATCAAGTGTATAAAAGGACGCATTTAGCGGCCCACTTGCCTCAGTGATCTTTTTTTGGCGTAAATTAACTAGGTAGTTAGTTAAAAACTGACTATAAATAAAAACGGGGGGTTCAGGATGGAGAAAAATGAAAGAATGAAGGAGCTTTTGAGGGAGACGGAACAAGTGGTCGACCCGCACCGGCAGTTTTACAAGATCAGGTTTGAAGACAACAGCATGGATTTTGCTTTTCAATGGATGTTGGGGGCGGTCCGGAATGGCGGCGGCGAGATCGGCGAATTGTTCTATACCGCCGCCCAAATCGAGGATTACAATCCGGACAGCTGGGCGGCGGAATGGCCCAAGATGGCGGAACGGGTGGAAAAGCGGGGCGAAATTGCGGAGGCCGGAAAGCATTTCGTCAGCGCCCGGGAATTTTACCTGAGGGCGGCTGGCTATTACCGTGCCGCTTTGACTGCCCTGCTGCCGGAGAAACCGGCCTTTAAAGAATTATATGCCAAAGCAATGAGGTGCTTTTCCAAGGCGGGAGCGATGTTTAGACCGGAAATCGAGATGATCCGGATCCCATTTGAAGACACCTATCTCCCCGGTTGCTACATTAAGGCGGAAGAAGGCGCCAACCAAGGCAAAACCATCGTGGCAATAGGCGGAGCGGAGACCTTTTTCATTGATCTTTATTTTCAGCTGGCGCCGTCCGCCCGGAAACGGGGTTACAATTTTGTCACCGTTGATCTCCCCGGTCAGGGCGTTTTACCCTTTACGGGTCATTTCTTCCGGCCGGATACGGAAAAGCCCATCGGGGCGATTCTCGATTTTGTGCTGAGCAGACCGGAAGTGGATCCGGAGCGAATCGCCGTTTACGGCATCAGCGGCGGAGGGTACTATGTGCCCCGGGCTGCGGTCTACGACAAGCGGATTAAGGCCTGTATTACCAATTGCGCGGTGACCAATATCGGGAAAATTATGGCGGAGATGGCGATCCAGGCGGAAAAAATAGCAGCCGGCGGCGTTAAAATGTCGCCCTTTAACCAAAGAATGTTTCAAATTATGGCCTGGCGGCACGGCCTGTCCACGGAGAACATTCCGGGTTTGCTGGTGAAGACCCGGGAATTTGTCTTTGACCCTTCGTCGGTCATCTGCCCGGCGCTGAATATCTGCAGCAACGGTGAATATCTCAATCCGGCCAGCCGGGCGATGGAGGAGGATTACATGGAGGCTTTACCCAACCCGAAGAAGATGATGATTGTCGCCCCCTTTGCGGACGGCGGGGGAACCCATTGCCTCGGTGAGAACACCAGTCTCTTGAGCGCGCTTATCTTTGACTGGCTTGATGAGATATTTGCCTGATGGGCGAAGTAAACGTAGTCCGTCGGTGAATCAGCTAAACGAAGGGGGGAAGCGGTTTGGAGGCGAGGATTAAAATTGAATTACCGGTAGGGTATTACCATTTTCATGATGATATCGGCCTTAACTTCCAGTTTAACCGGGCTTTACTCAACCAGTGTCCGCTGGATGAAATGATGGTGGCAGCCCGGAAAATCAAAAAGTATGAAGATGTTACCCCCATCATGACCGGCTTGGCCGAGAAAGCGTTGGGCGAGGGGCGTTTGCTGAATGCCGCCTTTTACTATCGCTTTGCCGAATTTTTCTGTTTTGGCGACCTTGTTGCCAAAAGGCGGTTGTTTGACCGGTTTCTCCTGCTTTTTTACCGCGCCTTGGCCGCCGACCGGATCGAACGGCATGAAATAGAATATCCGGGCGGATTTTTAAAGGCGATCCGGATTAAGACCGGTCAACCGGCGAAAGGAACGGTGGTTGTGCACGGGGGCGGCGATTCCTTTGTGGAGGAGTTCTACCTTTCGGTACGGGGACTTGTTGATCGCGGGTTCAATGTTATTATGTTCGAAGGTCCCGGCCAAGGTGAGCCCCTGCAGAAATATAACCTAAAGATGACCCACGAGTGGGAAAAACCTACCAAGGCGGTATTGGATTATTTTCAGCTGAACGATGTGACCCTGATCGGCATTTCTCTAGGGGGCTATTTTGCGCTGCGGGCCGCCGCCTTCGAAAAAAGGATCAAGCGGGTCGTGGCCTGGGATGTGGTCTATGATTTCTTCGCCTGTGTGATGGGACGGAACGGAATGCTGAGGTACCACCTGATCAACGCGCTGGTCTTAATTAAAGCGAAGGGAATCATCAACCGTATGGTCCGTAGGCAGTTGCGGGGCAAAGAAATGGAGGAATGGATTTATAACCAGATGATGTACACCTTTGGCGCCGAAACCCCCTTTGCATACTTGGAGATCATGAAAAGGTACAAGTGCGGGAAAAAGATCGCGCAGCGAATAACCCAGGATGTCCTGTTGATGGCCGGCGTGGAGGATCACATTATCCCGCTCCGGATGTATAAGCGCCAGCTTAATGTATTGACCAGTGCCAACAGCGTTGAAGGGCGGATTTTCACCAAAGACGAACATGCCGCCAATCATTGTCAGGTCGGCAATATCGGGCTTGCTCAGCGTTATGTTATTGAGTGGATAGAGCGAAAAAGCGGCCTCCGGTAGTTGCCTCCTTGGCTCTGCTGCCCTGATGTTTTCGATCCTTGTGTTTTTATACACCATAAATCACCTTCAGGCATAATATAAAGCAATAATTATGCCTAAGGTGGGAGAAGATGGGTTACTACGTCAACGTGAATAATGTAAAGATCTATGTCGAGGATTTAAATCCGGGCGGAAAAAAGAGTATTCTCTTCTTGCATGGCTGGCCGGGCAGTCACCGCCTCTTCGAATACCAGTTTAACGAACTGCCGCGGTTCGGATACCGCTGTGTGGGCCTGGATACGAGGGGGTTTGGCCGGTCGGACAAACCATTCTCCGGATATGACTACAATACCCTTGCCGACGATGTGCGGGGCGTGGTGGAGGCTCTGGGCCTGCGGGACTTCACGCTTGCCGGCCATTCCACCGGCGGGGCCATCGCTGTCCGCTATATGGGGCGGCATAAGGGACACGGGGTAACCAGGCTGGTCCTCATTGCCGCCGCGGCACCCAGTTTGGTTAAAAGGCCCGCTTTTCCCTATGGCGTTGATGAAGGAACCATTTTGCAGATCATTGAGGATACATACCAGGACCGTCCCCGGATGCTGAAGGATTTCGGCGCCCGCTTTTTCTTTCAGCAGACCTCCCGGGCGTTTGCCGAGTGGTTCTTCCAGATCGGTTTGGCGGCGGCGGGATGGGCCACGGCCGCGGTGGCCCAGACCTGGCTTGATGAGGTGTTATTCACTGATCTGGAGGCGATAAATGTGCCCACCCTAATTGCCCATGGCCTTCACGACCGGGTAGTTCCTTTTCAGTTGGGAGAGATCCAGCAGCGGATGATCCCGAATTCCAGGTTGGTGCCGTTTACCTTTTCCGGACATGGGCTTTTCTATGAACAGAAGGATGAATTCAATGCCTTACTGGTTAATTTTAGCCAAAGCTGAGTGGGGACCCTTTTTGGGGTTTTTGCTGAAGATGTTGCTCATTCCAGGGAAGACGCTGCTCTTTTCAGCCCAAGGGCGAAGCGGAGCAAAAGAGGCGGGCGGCTTCCCGGTTAGCGGGCGGCCGCCCGTTTTTGGTCTATTTTCTTTTCCATCATTACGATCTTTAGCGGGACCCCGCCGGGAGTCAGCAAAGCTTGTTTGATGGAATTTTCCGTTTCCCTGAGGGCTCCGGAGGGCGCCACGAGCAATCGGTATTCTTCATAGGCTGAGATCATGGTTTTCTAAACCAAAGGCGCCTCTTCCGCCGTGGCCGAGCGAACCATGGGCTTCTCCTCCGGAAGGTGGTAATGACATTGGTTTCTGTGGTAAGATCATAACATAGAGTTTCTGGAAAAACAGCGCCAAGGTGTCTTCCTGTCCCCAATATGCGGGTATCTATATGCGGGTACGGATAGACTATTAAAAAAAGTCGGGGGAGATTGCCATGATTGACATAAACGGATGGATCGAAGGTTTCACAAAATTACTCACGGAAACCTTCGGGGAACGGATCTATTTTGCCGGGCTCCAAGGAAGTTACGGTAGAGGTGAGGCTACGGAAGCAAGTGACATCGATCCGGTGGTCATTTTAGATAATTTAACGGTTGGGGATATCAAAACATATAACGCCATGCTTGACCGGCTTCCTCACCGGGAAAAGATCTGTGGTTTTCTCTCCGGAAAAGATGAGCTTTTCAATTGGGAACCCGCGGATTTGTTTCAGTTCTATTATGATACGACTCCCATTATCGGTACCCTGGATGAGTTGCTGGTCAAAATTGATCGGGCGGCGGTCGAACGTGCCGTCAAAATAGGCGCCTGTAACATCTACCACATGTGCGTACACAATATGTTACATGAAAAAAGCGATCAGATCGTGCGTAACCTATATAAGCTGGCTTCTTTTGCGGTACAAGCTCTTGCTTTTCGGGAGACGGGCATATACATCAAAAGCCGGAACGAACTGCTTGACGTGGTCGACGACAAAGCGAAAGAAATTATGGCGACCTTTCTGGCGCTCAAGAACGGTGCCGCGGTGGAATTTGCGCCAATGTCCGAACAATTATTTATGTGGGTAAAAGCATTGATCACTGAATAATTTCGTGCTGTTGAAGCCGGGGGGAGGTAATGAGCATGGCCAATTTTTTGAAGCTGTTGACCAACGATAAGGAGATCAGGATTTTTCTGGTCGAAGCCACCAGTCTTCTGGAAGAAAGTGAGTTAAAGGGAATGCAAACTCCTTTGGCCCGGCAGCTTTATGCCAACATCTTTGTCAATTGCTGCCTGTTATGGGGCTTTTTAACCGAAGCCGGTCAGCGGATCACGGTAAGTTTCCGTTTCAAACCCGAGGGGTGCCTGGCTTCCGGCCTGATCAACTGGGCTGGTAATGTCACCTGTACATTCTCCTCCCCATTGGCTTCCTTTGCCGGCCAATTTGCCGATTTGGCCGGGGAGGGGGCTACGCTTTCGATCACAAAAGGTAGCCGGCGGGAGGGGGTGTTTACCGGAACGGTGGAATTGAAGGCTCCCTCCATCGATGCCTGTTTTTCGGATTTTTATACCCAAAGCGAACAGATTAAAACCATTTTTCGCACCTGGTTTGAAAAGGGGGTCGCCCGGGGTTGCCTGGTGCAACCGTTGCCCTTTGCCGGAGATGAACGTTTAAAATCGGTGCTGGAGAGGATTGACCGGGCAGAAAATTATCTGGTCACCGGGGAATGGACCGCACTGCCCTCCATAGTTTTTCCCGATGCGGCAATAGTGGAAGCGGATGACTTGCGAAGCGGGTGTATTTGTTCGAAAGAATGGTTTTGTTCCGCCCTCAAGACCCTGGAGACGGCCGAGCTGGAAAAATTTATTGAAGCCGGGGAGACGATGGAATTGGCCTGCGGGATCTGTGGAAAAAGATATGAGTTTAGCCCCGCTGAACTGGAAATGATTGTTGGACATAAAGAAAAACGGGGAGCATGAATTCGATCGTCACCAGTTATTTTTACCAATTAGAAACATGTTGAAGATGGGCGGGACATATGCTACGATGGGGGCGTTAACCTGGTTTAATAGATAAGGGTTAACGGCTTATTAAGTTAAAGGAGGTTTAGTGGATGACGGGTGTTCCGTTAGTTATTGCCTTTGTGGTGGCGATTGGACTCATGATTTTCTCCATCTCCAAATTAAAGATCCATCCTTTCATCTCCATCATGGCGGTCTCTCTGCTTTTGGCGCTTGTTGGCGGGATTCCGCTCACCGAGATCCCGGGAGTCATTGGCACCGGGTTCAGTAATACCTTCAAAAGTATCGGGATCGTCATTATTTTTGGCGCCCTGATCGGTACTTTACTGGAAAAAAGCGGTGCCGCCTTAAAAATGGCCGACACCGTAGTCCGCTGGGTGGGAAAGAGCAATCCGGAGTTGGCCATGTTAATCATGGGCTGGATCGTGTCCATTCCGGTCTTTTGCGACAGCGGCTTTGTCATTTTAAACCCCATTCGTAAAGCTCTGGTCAAGCGGACGATGAAATCGTCCGTGGCCTGTACAGTTGCCCTTTCCCTTGGCCTGTACATTTCCCACTGCTTTATTCCGCCGACGCCGGGGCCGATCGCGGCCGCCAACACCCTCTACCAAGGGCTGGGCCAGGAAACCAACCTGCTGTTGGTGATCGTCATGGGCGTTTTGGGCTCCATCTTGCCTTTGATCGCAAGTTTCATCTTTGCCAAGGCCATTGGGAAAAAGGTGCGGGCCAATGATGAAGCCGACCTGGACGCTGAAATATCCCAGTCCTACGAAGAGCTGGTGGCCAGTTACGGGAAGCTCCCCAGTGCCCTGAGCTCCTTCGCCCCGATTGTGGTGCCCATTTTGTTGATGGCCTTTTCGTCCATCTTGACGATGGCCGGTGTGGCGAGCCCCCTCTTTACCTTCCTGGGGACGCCGATAATCGCCATTGCGGTGGGCGTCATCTTTGCCCTGATCCCGCTGGCGAGCCAGAACAAACTGGGAGATTTCCGGGAGCTTACGAACCGCACCTTGGAGGTGACCGGGCCGATTCTCTTCATTACGGCGGCCGGCGGGGTCCTTGGGAACGTCATTGCCTCCACTTCCATGGTTGATTTCATTAAGGAAAACGCCGGGACCATCTCTTTGCTGGGCCTGATGTTCCCCTTCCTCTTATCGGCCATTCTAAAGACGGCGCAGGGTTCATCCACCGTTGCCCTGGTGACCACGGCGGGGATTGTGGCCCCCATGCTGCCCACCATGGGACTGGCGACCCCGGCCTTGACCGCCTTGACGGTGATTGCCATTGGCGCCGGCGCCATGACGGTTTCCCATGCCAATGACAGTTATTTCTGGGTCGTCACCAATTTCGGCGGCATGAAAGTGGAAGACGGTTATAAGACCCAGACTTTGGGCACGCTGTTGGTGGGGCTCGCCTCGCTGATCAATGTTTATCTGATTTATTTCTTCATTCGCTAGGTAAAGCGGCAAAACGGACAGGACTAGCGGCGCCAAAGCATCGTCCGATGCTTTGACGCTGTCCATAGCAAGTGACAAGGAGGTATTTTCGCTTTGAGTTTACGCACAGACGCCCAAAAGATTATTGAGGCAGCGATTACGGCCGCCCTCCCGGATACGGCGGTGAAAAAAGCCCTGAGCGGGGAGGACTTTTCCGGGGGGGATTTGGTGCTGGTCGCCATCGGCAAGGCCGCCTGGTCCATGGCGAAGGCCGCTTGCGAGGTCCTCGCCGGCCAAATCAAGGACGGTGTGGTGATCACCAAGTATGGCCACGCCCAGGGGGAGCTGCCCAACCTCCGGATCTACGAAGCCGGACACCCCATCCCCGATGCCAACTCCTTTGCCGCGACGGAAGAGGCGATCAAGCTTGTGCAGAATTTGACCGCCCGGGATACGGCCTTGTTTCTGATTTCCGGCGGGGGCTCGGCTTTGTTTGAAAAACCACTGGTCTCCGCAGAGGTTCTCCAGAACATAACCGAACAACTTCTGGCCTGCGGAGCCAATATTACGGAGATCAACACCATCCGTAAACGCTTATCCGCCGTGAAAGGCGGGAAATTCGCCAAGCTGTGCGAACCGGCGCGGGTCTTCTCCGTGGTCCTTTCGGATATCATCGGTGATCCCCTGGACATGATCGCCTCCGGGCCGGCCTATCCCGACCGTTCCACCAGCCGGGAGGCTTTGGCGATTGTCCGGAAGTATAACCTGGTCATCCCGGAAGAGGTGGAAGAACTGTTACGCATCGAACCCCCGGCTTCCCTGGAAAACGTGACCACCAAAGTGACGGGAAGCGTACGCCAGCTTTGTCTTGCGGCGGAGCAAACCTGCCGGGAATTGGGCTACAAGCCCACGATCCTGACCGCCAGTCTCAGCTGTGAGGCGAGGGAGGCGGGAAGCTTTTTGGCCTCCATTGCCCAGTACCACCAAGACTCCACCCAGTCTCTGGCTTTTATCGCGGGCGGTGAAACCGTTGTCCATTTGAAAGGGAAAGGAAAAGGCGGGCGGAATCAGGAATTGGCCCTTGCCGCGGCGGAAGGCATCGCCACCTTAAAGGATGTGGCGGTCTTTTCCGTCGGCTCCGACGGGACCGACGGACCGACGGATGCCGCCGGGGGCTATGTCGACAACACGACCAAAGAAAAGCTCGGCGCCAAAGGAATCAAGATCTTCGAGGTCCTCGAGAACAACGATGCCTACCACGCTCTCCAGGCCGTGGACGGCCTGATCGTCACCGGGCCCACCGGCACCAACGTTAATGACCTGTCGGTGCTGTTGATCAAAAGATAACCCGGGATGATGCCTCGCCCTAAGATCGGGGGTCTTGGTTGAAACGTTAAGGGCGCAAGCTTGGTGGCTTTAAGCCATAGGAACTCAAAAAACCTGACACATATGTGTCAGGTTTTTTGAGTTAGGATCATAAAAAAACAGGAGAAGAGAAGGCTAAACATTTATTAAGGGAGGGATTTGCCTTGGGTGGAAAAGTATTCGATTACAAAAAAGAGGAAAAGGATTTATATATGCCGAAAGAAGAGCCGGTTTTAATTGAGGTGCCGTCCATGAACTTTCTGATGGTGGATGGCCGCGGCGACCCCAATCATAATCCCGAATTCCAGCAGGCCATCGAGGTGCTCTATGGACTCGCCTATACCATTAAAATGAGCCCGAGGAAAGGGCGGCAACCGGAAGGGTATTTTGATTATGTGATCCCGCCCCTGGAGGGTTTATGGTGGGTTGATGAGGGCAATTTTTCCCTGGAACAAAGGGAGAACTGGAAGTGGATTTTGCTCATCCGCCAGCCGGAGTTTGTCGATGCGGAGCTTCTCCAATGGGCAACCGGCGAAATGAGGAGGAAGAAGCCGGAATTACCGATTGAGAAGGCCCGCTTGGCAACTTTTACCGAAGGCTTGTGCGTCCAAATCATGCACCGTGGACCTTATTCAACCGAGCCTGAGACCATGAAGAAAGTTGAAGCTTTTCTTTTGGCGCATGGACTGAGGGACCGCCTGGCCAAGGGGGGCAAGCACCATGAGATTTACCTTTCCGACCCGCGAAAAGCCAAACCCGAGACCATGAAAACGGTCCTCAGGCACCCGGTGGAAAGGGCTTGAAAGATGAAGATGAATGGATAATGCCGGTCAGAAAAGGGCTTGAATGGACTTTTGATACCGCTGCCGAAGCATATGAGAGGATGCGGCCGGGATACCCGATGGCGCTTTATGATGATCTTTTCAAGATGATTCCGCTTGATGAAACCAGCCGCGCCCTTGAGATCGGGATTGGCGGCGGGCAAGCCACCTTGCCGGTTCTGAAAACAGGATGTCAAGTAGCGGCGGTGGAGTATGGAAAGAACCTTACAGAGCTGTGCCGGGAGAAATTCAGGGATTATCCCAACTTTTCCGTGGTGAATATGAAATTTGAGGAGTTTGAAGGAGAAAACGGTTCATATGATCTAATCTACGCCGCCTCCTCCTTTCATTGGATCCCGGAAGAAATTGGTTATCCAAAGGTTTTTGCCCTGCTTAAAAAGGGAGGGGTCTTTGCCCGCTTTGCCAACCATCCGTATAAGGATAAAGGAAGAGAAGAACTTTGTGCGGAAATCCAAAAACTGTACGCGGTTTATATGCCCGGGGTGCCTGCAGACAATGAATATACCTGGGAAGAGGCCAAAAAGCGTGCCGAGCTTGCGGAGAAATACGGTTTTACTGAGATCAGCTATAAACTTTACCACCGGACACGGACTTATACTGCCGAAGAATATGTGGCGTTGCTTAACACCTATTCCGACCATATTGCCCTCGGCGAAGACATAAGAAGGGAGTTTTTCGCGAAGATCAGGGAGACGATAAGGAAATATGGCGGATACATAACACTTTACGATACCATCGATCTGCAACTGGCCAGGAAACCATGGTAAAAGCCGGCATTTTTTTATTGTTCAATGGGCAACCACCGGACTTTTACTTCCAGGTTCGTTTAACCGAGAACGCTTCCTGCATGTAGCCATAGAGGGACATGGGACTCATGAGCAGTTGATAGAAGAAAACATACGCAAGATATCCCCACCGGTTCCGCCGGATCTGTAAATCCAAAACTTCAAAGACACGCCGTTGATAGCGGTACAGGATATAATTTTGGATCAAGGCCAGCGGCAACACCATTAAGGTTGCCGGTCCGGCAATCCAATAATACCCGAAACAGGCGAGGACGAGCCCGGGGATAAAGACTAAGGTGTAGGTCAGATCGAGATAGGGCATGACGAGATTAATGCCGGTCAGGTATTTGACGTAAAAAACCGGGTGTTCCCATGGTTTAATCTTTCTTAACGCTTCGATCATCCCCCGGGCCCACCGGCTTCTTTGCCGGGCCAGGTGTTTAATGGTGGTGGGGGTATCGGTGAAGGCCACCGCCAGGGGTTCATAATAGACCAGCCAATTTTGGTGTAAGAAGTCCCAGGTGAGAACGATATCTTCACCGATCGCATCCGGCCAGCCTTTTCTTTCTTTTAAAGCTTTTGTTTTATATAGGGAAAAGGCGCCTTGGGCGACCAGGGTTCCCTGGTAAAGACCTTGCATCCGCTTGATACTGGCAATGCCCAAAAAGTAATCCCATTCCTGGAGTCTGGTCAGGAAATTGGCTCTGCTGTTCCGGACAAGGACGGAGCCGGCCACCGCACAGACCTGCGCGGGGGCGGTTTTGATCCGCGAAACGATATAGCGGACGGCCGATTTATGTAGAAGAGTGTCGGCATCGAGGGTCAAAACGTATTCGGTATCCACAGACGCGAGGGCTTTATTGAGGGCATGGAATTTTCCGGGCTTCTCTTCGTGGAGGAGCAATAAATCAAGGCTGTATTCTTCCCCTGTTTTTCTGGCAATTTCCGCGGTTTGATCGGTCGAGCCGTTATCGACGATGATTGTCCGGATCTTCCCTTGATAATCTTGCCTGGCAATATACTTCAGGGTATTTCCGATTGCCGCTTCCTCGTTCCGGCAGGCGATAATAAGGGTGACCCGGTCTTGCGGGTTGGTGGTAGTAAAAGTTGGCTGACGGTCCAGCAATAAACTGGTAATGATAAAAGCATTTATGTAGCCGGGGAGATAAGCGATTCCGGTGATTATCAAGATTGCGATTGGTTTAGTAACAATTCCCCCTAAATAATTAAGCCAATAAACGGAGAGGACGATCGAAAAAACCAACCAGGACAAGGCAACCAGATGACTGAGGAAAAATTTGGTCTTGACTTTCACATAATGCCGTTCGTTTGCTGTTGTTTTTTCTATGACCGTTCGCCTCTTTTATTTTGCATTGTGGGACGGAACTGTTTCCGGGACTTGCTTTTCTGATTTTCGGCGCCTGCCCTTTACCCTGCTTTTTGCTTTAATTTCCTGGTGATCCTAATGTAACCGGCTTTAACGATGAAGTCAAACACCAAATGATGTATGGAAAACTATTTAATGGAAGAGATTTAAAGAAGATAACCGTAAATTCCCCGCCTGCAACTATCGACTAGATTAGTCCCGAAGTTGACTTTTCCATGGCATAAAGAAAAAGAAAACAATGACGGCCGGAGGGGAGTATGCTAAAATACTATTAATCCGTAATGAAGACAATTATTTGCCGCCTTTCCGGCTGAGGGGATTGAAAGCACAATAAAAAGTTGGAAAGTACATACCAAAGACAGGGACTGACGTGATGACCATTAACCTATTAACCATTGCCATTCTGGCAATCTTAGCAAGATGGGTATCATCCGACATTCTACTTGAAAAAAGAAAAAAGAAATATTTTCTTTACAGTGTGTTCCTGACCATGATCATTGCCGGCGCGGAACTGGGGTGTGCCTTAACGGATAACACTGTTCCCGGGAACAGGCAACTTTCGATCTTCTTCAACATGCTTGGCTTTTCGTTAACGCCCTTTGTTTTTTTGGTCGGCACGGATCTGGGCAAGACGAAAAAAAGATTTTTGTCTTATCTGCCACCGGTGATTAATTTGGTGCTGACCATAGCCTCGGCTTATCACGGCTGGATTTTCTTGGTGGAGGCGGACTGTTCTTATCAGCGGGGCAGGTTCTTTTTTATTTATTTGATTACCTTTCTTTATTCGGTTCTTTTTGCCCTGGGCAAGAAATTATTGGCTTCCCGGAACTACCCGGTCTATTTTCAGAAAAGGATTATCGAGAGCGGGATCCTTCTGGTCGCCGGCATTATGATTCAGGTGCTTTTCCCTCGGTATCATACGACCTGGATAACAGCGGCTTTTTATCTGGTTTTAAGCTATGCGCTCTCTTGTGAAATGAGCAGTCTGATGGATGGGTTAACCGGTCTGTTAAACCGGACGGCGTTCAACAAGAGAATTGAGCGGTTGAAGCCCTCTTCAAAACGGGCCACCGTTCTTTTTATGATCGACGTCAATGATTTTAAGGTCATCAATGATGCCAAAGGGCATGCTTATGGGGATTACTATCTGAAGGAAATCGGGGAGATCCTGGGGGTGGTCTTTTCCCTTAATGCCCAGATCTATCGTTTTGGGGGCGATGAGTTCAGCGTAATTCTCTCCACGAAACCCGGTGACAAGATGGAATATACCGCCAAATTGGTTTCCTTGATCAAGCGCAGGCAACAGGAGGATCCGGATTTTCCCGGGGTGGCGGTGGGTTATGCCCACTTTGAAATCGGCAAAAATGCCCGGGAGACAATGGATTTGGCCGATTATAATATGTATCAAGATAAAAGGGCCAAGGTAAGCCGGGGCTGAATTATGACGCATCGGGGGGATAACACAATGCATTTTGGTTCGATATATTTGGTCGTGAATGATTTTGAAAAATCAATCGCTTTCTATGAAAAATTACTTGAAATGCCCGTGACAAGTAAGAATATGAACAGATTTGCCGTCTTTGCATTTGAAGGGCATAATACTGCGCTGATGAATGGTCATTTTGATGCCGAACACCCTGACAAGGTAGTCCGCAAAGGCGATTACAATGATCTCTTTGATGATTTGGAAAAGATCGCCCTTGCTCCCAATACACGCAAATTTGTTTTGAACTTCTGGACTGAAGATCTACGGAAAGAACACGAAAGGATAAATGCTTTACATATTTCTGAAACCGTTACGAACATCAAATATGTCTGTAATGTTAGCCCCTATTACTATTTTCAACTGACCGACCCGGATGGCAATGTAATTGAAGTAACAGGGGCATATACACCAAAAGCTGGTGAGTTTGGCGAATGAGCTGCTTTAAATAAAACAAAAACGGAAGGAGAGTATGCGGATGTGGGTTTTGTTTGCCTTTGGGTCGGCGGTTTTTGCCGGCTTGACGGCGATTCTGTCGAAAATCGGAATTAAAAACACCGATTCCAATGTGGCAACCGCCATTAGAACCGTTGTTGTTCTCTTCTTTTCCTGGCTGATGGTGTTCATTGTCGGTTCACAACAGACCCTCGCCGCGGTGAGCGGCCGGACTTTGTTGTTTCTTGTTCTATCCGGTCTGGCGACCGGCGCTTCCTGGCTTTGCTATTTCAAAGCCCTCCAGATCGGCGATGTGAACAAGGTAACACCCATTGACAAATCGAGCACGGTTTTGACCATGCTCCTGGCCTTTGTCTTGCTGGGGGAAGAGCTTACGCCCATTAAGGCCATGGCGGTGCTTTTGATCGGGAGTGGAACCTATCTTATGGTTCACAAGAAAAAGGAGGCAACCGGGGGGACAACCGCCGGGCCAACCGGTGCCGGCCCGCAAAGCAACCTGTGGTTGATTTACGCTTTTGGCGCCGCCATTTTTGCGAGCCTCACCGCCATCCTCGGGAAAGTGGGGATCGAGGGGATCGAATCCAACCTGGGAACGGCCATCCGGACAGTTGTTGTACTGCTCATGGCCTGGCTGCTTGTTTTTGTGACGAAGAAGCAGCAGACGATTAAGGAGATTGACCGGCAAAGCTGGCTCTTTCTCATTCTCTCCGGCTTTGCCACGGGCGGCTCTTGGTTATGCTATTACCGGGCCCTCCAGACCGGTCCCGCCAGTGTCGTGGTGCCCATTGACAAGCTGAGTATCCTCTTTACGATCGCTTTTTCCTATTTTATCCTCAAGGAGAAACTGACGCTGAAGGCCACGGCCGGTTTGGTCCTGATTGTCGCCGGTACCTTGTCGTTGTTACTTTAAATGTCCGGGAGTCCGGCCCGTTCCGGCTTAACGCCGGAAGGCATGGGCCCGCCTCCCGTCTTGTTCGTCCGTTGCAAAAATTGAAGCGCCTCTTCTTCATCCAACGGCTTGCTGATCAGATAACCCTGGATTCGATCGCAGCCGTGTTTTTTTAAATACTGCAGTTGGGTTTCGTGCTCAACTCCTTCGGCAACCGTACAATGCCCCAATTTATGGGAGATGGAAATAATATCACTTGTTATTGCTTTGCTCAGTTCCGTAGATAACAGTTCATCGATAAAATGTTTGTCAATTTTCATACAATCAACGGCCAACTCTTTTTCTCTGGCCAGGGAAGAATAGCCGGTCCCGAAGTCATCGATCGCCACGTGGAGCCCCGCACCCCTCAGTCGGCCAATCACATTGTTGATTTTGGCAAAATCGGAAGCAAAGACCGATTCCGTAATCTCAATACCGACATTTTTCGGATTAACCTGCATCTCGTCGATTAACGCAAACAGCCGGCCGGCGAAGTCGGGATTCAATAATTGAATCACGGAAACGTTGATGGAGACGCTGATTTGATCATAACCCTTCTCCTTCAGCTTGTTTAAAAAACGGAAGGCATTCATGATCACTTTTTCACCAATCGCCAGAATGAGCTTTGTTTTCTCCGCAAGCGGAATGAATTCAACCGGCGACACCAGGCCGAGCTTCTCCGTCCTTAATCTGGCCAAAGCTTCAAAGCCGCAGATTAAGCCGGTTCTTAGATTCAGAATCGGCTGATATTGCAAGAACAGTTGATCATTGGTCTGCTCCTCCGCGGCGATTGCTTGGAGGGCTTCCATGATCTCCCTTTCGCGGTTAACCAAAGCTTCCAGCTCTTGGTCGAAAAAGCAAATCTCAAAGTTTCTTCCCACCAAGTTGACCGATCTTTCCGAGGCAATCTGGAGTTTGCCCAAAAGAAGATCGATATCCGCTTCATTTAGGTCCGGCTCAATTTCGACGATCCCAATTCCCCCGCTGATTCGGTCGGTCACAAATAAGGATTCTAATGTTTCGATAATGACATTGCTAAACCCAACAAGTTCGTTTTTGTCTTTGTAGTCGCAGAGATAGAAAACAAAGCGGTTTTCCTGGACATGGAACAATAACCGGTTACTGGCGCAATGCCGGCTCAGGGCTTCGGCGGCTTTTTTGAGCAGATTCTGCGCATACTGGAACCCGTAATTGGCTATTATGAGCTGGACCATACTCAAGTTGATACCAATGAGTGCTTTTTTTGACGCTTGCTTTCTTTTGATCTCCTTGGCAAGGAAGGACACCAAATAGTCGCGGTTATACAACCCGGTCCATTGAACGTGCTCATTGTTATACTTCAAGGTATCTTCCATTGCTTTTCGTTCGGATATATCAAGAATAATTCCTTCCAGCGCTTCAACTTCTCCTTTTTCGTTGTAAATCCCCTGGCCCAGTTCCAAAACCCATTTCCGCTCGCCGGTAGCGGTGATAATCTCGTATTCATATTTAAACGGCTGCTTAGCGGGTAAAATTCGTTTCCATTCATTCCATAAAGCTTCGCGGTATTCGGGGGAGATGAGGTAATTATAAGACAAATCTCTGTTATAGAGCAGGCTCTCCGGGGGATAACCGGTGAGGTTAAAACAGCCCTGGGATACATACTGCATTGTCCAGTCAGGATCATAATTGCAACGGTAGGCGAGTCCCGGGAGGTGGGAAAGGAAAACAGCTTTACTTCGCTCGCTCTCATGCAATGCTTTTTCAATCGTTTTCCGTTCTTTCACCAACCCCTGCTCGGCGCGGAAAAGCGCCACGTGCAGATCGATCCTGGCTTTTAAGGAGGCCATGTGGATTGGTTTCCGGATAAAGTCTACGGCGCCAAGCTTCAAGCCCTTGCTTTCGTTTTCCCAGTTGGCAACATCGGTTAGGATTATGGTGCGCGGCTTCCTGAAGCGCCCCTCTTTTGGCAGGGCTTTCAGAACCTGAAACCCGTTCATTTTGGGCACATCAAGATCAAGAATGAGCAAGTTAATCCCCTCATCCTCTTTAAGCACACGCATAGCTTCCAGACCGTCAACGGCCGTCAAGACACAATATTCGCTTAACGCCCTCTTGATGATGAATCTGTCCATTACCGAGTCGTCGACAACTAAAATCTTTAACATGGTGAAACCTCGCTCTTGTTAATGACTTCTTTTCTTACATAAAATATCGGCAAATTTTTATCCAATTTTACTTCACCTTGCCGGAGGACTTTTTTAACCTCCGGACGGGTTTGGCCGGGAGTGTCCTGCAAAAGTTCAGCAATTACGGGCTAAAAGTGGCACTTGTCATGGCGGATCAGCAAAGAGTGAAGGGCAAGTTCAGGGAATTCATCACCGAAGCCAACCGGGGAAACAGTTTTAAGGTATTCAGCAGTAAAGAGGAAGCGGAAAACTGGATTTTAAACCGCTGAGCGAAAACGAGGGATTCGTAGCTGCCGGAGGGCCAGTTTCTTCCTTGCCCTCCGGCGTTTGTTTTAATTGATTTTATTTAGATTTTACTTAAGATTGTCTTTGCCTTTAACTTAGGTACGGTAAGTTTGGACTGACCAAAAAATTAAAGAAAAGGAGTTAAAGGCATGAAAATGGGAAAAGGGATTGTGCTGGCGGGGATTCTGCTTACTCTTTTCCTCAACGGCTGCACCGGTGGGGGAAAAAATGACAAAATTGTTGTGGTCTCCCGGGAGGACGGTTCCGGGACCAGAGGCGCCTTTATTGAACTTTTTGGCCTTGAGGAAAAGGACGCTTCCGGCCATAAGGCAGACCGGACCACCGACGAAGCGATTGTCGTTAACAGTACGTCGGCGGTCATGACAACGGTGGCGGGGAACAGAAATGCCATTGGCTATATCTCCCTGGGTGCGCTGGATGACACCGTCAAGGCTTTGCAAGTGGATGGGGTAGAAGCAAGCGTGGAGAATATTAAAAATAAATCTTACAAAGTCTTCAGGCCGTTCAATATCGCCACTAAAGCCGAGACCAGCGCATTGACCCGGGATTTTATCGACTTTATCCTGAGCAGCGACGGGCAAAAGATAATTGAAGACCTTGGTTATCTTGCCGCCGGATCAGGAGAGCCCTACCGCGGCACCCGACCGGCAGGGAAAATAGGGGTGGCGGGCTCTTCCTCGGTCACACCGGTGATGGAAAAGTTGAAAGAAGCTTACTTGCAATTGAACAGCAAGGCCGAAATAGAAATTCAGCTCAGTGATTCCACCACCGGTCTAAACTCGGCCATCGAAGGAACTTGCGAGATTGCGATGGCCTCCCGCGAACTGAAGGAAAACGAACGAAAAAGACTGCAGGCGACCGTGATCGCCCTCGACGGGCTGGCGGTGATTGTGCATAAGGAAAATCCCGTGGCTAATCTGACCAGCGAGCAAATTAGAGAGATTTTCAAAGGGGAAATCACCTCTTGGGCGCAGATTACCGAGTAGCGCGCACGCTGGCTACCGGGCCCGGCCGTTGCCGTACGGGTTAAACCATAAGCGGGCGGATCCAGCTGATAAGGAGTGGAAATTGATGGGGAAATACCAGGAAAGGATCATGCAAGGAATCTTCCTTATGGCCGCCGGTACCTCTATCCTGGCGGTGCTCCTCATTTGTTTGTTCTTGTTGCGCAACGGCATTCCGGCGATGGTTAAAATCGGGGTCTTCGATTTTTTACTGGGGAGAGGCTGGAAGCCAAATAATGTGCCGCCGGCCTACGGGATCCTTCCGATGATCCTGGGCAGCATCTCTGTGACCGCCGGCGCGGCCGGGATCGGGGTTCCCGTCGGGATCCTGACCGCCATCTTCATGGCCCGGTACTGTCCAGCCAAATTGTACCGTTTTTTCAAGCCGGCCATCAACCTGCTGGCCGGAATCCCTTCCGTCGTGTACGGCTTTTTCGGCCTGGTTGTGCTCGTGCCCCTGATCCGTGATACTTTTGGGGGGACCGGCCACAGCATCTTGACGGCTTCGCTTCTGTTGGGCCTGATGATCTTGCCGACGGTTACCAGTGTCAGCGAAGCGGCGCTCCGGGCGGTGCCGCAAAGCTATTACGAAGGCGGTTTGGCCCTGGGGGCGAGCCGGGAAAGGAGTATCTTCTTTATTGAACTGCCGGCCGCCAAATCCGGGATCATGACGGCGGTCGTCCTCGGCGTCGGCCGGGCGATCGGCGAGACCATGGCCGTCGTCATGGTGGCCGGGAATCAGGCCAGAATGCCGGCCGGACTGCTGAAAGGCGTCCGGACGCTGACGGCCAACATTGTGCTGGAAATGGGTTATGCGGCGGACCTGCACCGGGAGGCCTTGATTGCCACCGCGGTGGTGCTTTTTGCCTTCATTCTTTTGCTCAATTTAGGATTATCCTTTCTGAAAAGGAGGGCGGGTTGATGGAAGCGAGCTATAAAAGGTCATTACGGTGCAAGCTCAACGCCTACCAGCGTAGCCCTCTGTCCCTTCTTTTGTTTCTCCTGGTGATGGCTGCCGCTCTGCTCACGCTCGGAAGTCTCCTCTTTTTAACCGGATATATCATGATCAAGGGGATCCCCCACCTCAAACCCGGGCTTTTTGCGTGGAAATATAATACTGTGAACATGTCGCTAATGCCCGCGCTGATCAATACGGTGCTGATGACCTTGATCGCGCTGCTTCTGGCCGCGCCGGTTGGCATCTTTGCCGCCATTTATCTGGTGGAATATGCGCAGAAAAGAAATGGGTTTGTTGGGATGGTCCGGATTACCGCCGAGACCTTGGCCGGGATCCCTTCAATTGTTTACGGCCTCTTTGGTCTGCTGTTTTTTGTCACCGCCCTCGGTTGGGGAATGTCGCTGCTGGCCGGCGCCTTCACGTTGGCCATGATGATTTTGCCGCTGATCATGCGGACGGCGGAGGAAGCCCTGAAGGCAGTCCCCGCGGCCTACCGGGAAGGCAGCTACGGGCTGGGTGCCGGTAAGTTAAGGACCGTCTTTCAAATTGTGCTTCCTTCGGCGGCGCGCGGAATATTGGCCGGCGTCATCCTGGGGATCGGCCGGGTGGTCGGCGAGACGGCGGCCCTGATCTATACCGCCGGCACGGTTGCCGAAATACCCGGGGGCAGGGACTTTCTCTTCGACTCCACCCGCACCTTGGCGGTCCACCTCTTTGCCCTGGCCAGCGAGGGATTGCATGTCAACCAGGCAGCGGCCACCGCGGTTGTTCTGTTTATGATGGTGGCCTTAATCAACTGGCTCTCGGAATTGGCCGGTAAAAAGCTGGGAAAAGTTTAATGCCATAAAAGGAGAAGGGAGGCCTTATGGATAAAATCCGCATCGAAAACCTTGATGTCTACTACGGAGATTTTCAGGCCTTGAAACAAATCAACATGACGATCAAAGCAAACGTAATTACCGCTTTGATTGGGCCCTCCGGCTGCGGAAAGTCAACGCTGCTCAAAAGCCTGAACCGCTTGAATGAGCTGGTGGCGGGTTGCCGGATCAGCGGAGCGGTTTTTTTGGATAACGTAAATATTTATGGGGAGATGGATGTAAACTTCCTGCGGAAACGGGTGGGGATGGTCTTTCAAAAGCCCAATCCCTTCCCGATGAGCGTTTATGATAATGTGGCCTTCGGCCCGCGGACCCATGGCATCCGCAGCAAAATCAGATTGGATGAGATCGTTGAGCACTCCTTGCGGCAGGCGGCGATTTGGGAGGAGTTGAAGGACCGCCTCAAAAAAAGCGCCCTGGAGCTCTCCGGCGGCCAGCAGCAGCGGCTCTGCATTGCCCGGGCGTTGGCGGTAGAACCGGAAGTGTTGCTGATGGATGAACCCACCTCGGCCCTGGATCCGGTTTCCACCGCCAAGATTGAAGACCTGGTTGGCGAATTAAAAAAGAAATATACTATAGTCGTTGTTACCCATAATATGCAACAAGCCGTGCGGATCGCCGACGCTACCGCCTTTTTTCTCCAAGGCGAACTGATTGAATATGCCAGTGCGGAGGAGCTCTTCGCCATGCCGAAGGATCGACGGACGGAGGAGTATATCACGGGGAGGTACGGGTAATGCGGAGTAAATTCGATGAACAACTGGAACTCTTGAAAACCCGGCTGATCCGGATGGGCGCCCTCTGCGAAGAAGCCATCGCCAATGCGGTCAAGGCTTTGCTAAATAATGACCTTGCCCTGGCTAAAAAGGCGGTGGAGGCCGATGTCGAAATCGACCAGCAGGAAAGGGAGATTGAAGGACTCTGCCTGAAGCTCCTCCTCCAGCAGCAACCGGTGGCCAGGGATTTAAGGCAGATTTCGTCGGCGTTGAAAATGATCACCGATCTGGAACGCATCGGCGATCAAGCCGGCGATATTGCGGAGATCACTATACAGGCCAAGATTGAGGCGGCACCGGAGACCAAACCCATCGCCGCGATGGCGGAAGCCACGATTAAGATGGTGACCGGCAGTATCGATGCCTTTGTCCGGCAGGATTTGGAGCTGGCCAAAGCGGTCATCGAGTACGATGATGTGGTTGACGAGTTGTTTATTCAGGTAAAAAAAGATTTGATCCGGCTAATCAACAAAGATGCCAAAAGCGGCGAATTTGCCATTGACCTGATCATGATCGCCAAGTATTTTGAGCGGATCGGTGACCATGCCACCAATATCGCCGAATGGGTTGAGTTTGCCATCACCGGCCGGCATCGAAACGGGGTGGGGAAATGATCTATTGTGTGGAAGATGACAGCAGCATCCGGGAGCTCATCATTTATGCCCTAAAAGTCAACGGTTATGAAGCACGCGGTTTCAGTGAAAGCGGGCCTTTTTATGCCGCCCTGGAGAATGCTTTGCCGTCTTTGATCCTCCTTGATATTATGCTCCCCGGCGAAGACGGCCTTACCATCCTAAAACGCCTCAAGGCTTCCGCGCGCACCCGGGCGATTCCCGTCGTCATGATCACGGCCAAGGGCGCCGAATATGATAAAGTGGTCGGCCTGGACAGCGGGGCGGATGATTATATCACCAAGCCTTTCGGGATTATGGAATTCCTTTCCCGGGTGAAAGCGGTTCTCCGCCGGGCGGGTCAGCCGGTCAACCCCAGCGAATTAACCGCCGGCCGGCTGATGATGGATGTGGCGCGCCACCTTGTCCTGGTTGACGGGCGGGAAGTGACGCTGACCCTGAAGGAATTTATGCTCCTCAAATATTTGTTGGAAAACAAAGGGATTGTGCTGACCAGGGATCAGCTCCTGCAGGAAGTGTGGGGTTATGATTACCAAGGGGAAACCCGGACCGTGGATGTGCATATCCGAACCCTCCGGCAAAAGCTTGGTGCAGCCGGTTCCGTGATTGAAACAGTCCGGGGGGTTGGCTACAAAATTGGAGGAGAAACATGAAAAAGCGGATTTACCAAAGCATGCTTTTGCTGGCGCTCGTCACGATCTTCTGTACTTCCTTGCTGATTACCGGGGTGATCTACCGGGAATTCTACCGCCGCATGCAACAGGAAATCCGGAATGAAGCGCTTTTGTTGGCGGCCAGTTACAACCAGAACGGGCCATTGGACTTTTCCAAGCTGGCCATGGAGGATACTACCAGCAGAATCACCTGGGTAGCAGAGGATGGGACGGTCTTGTTTGATAACCGGGCGGAGCCTGCCGGCATGGAAAACCATGGCAACCGGCCGGAAATCATGGCGGCGTTGCGGGACGGGGCCGGGGAGGCGGTCCATCTTTCGAAAACCCTTGGGACCCAGACCTTTTACCGGGCGGTACGCCTGACGGACGGAACCGTGCTCCGGGTGTCCGCCTCCATCCACAGTGTCTTCAAAGCCGTTTTCGGATTGCTCCCCTATATCGCCCTGATGCTATTGCCGGTCTTTGCCCTCACCATGCTCCTGGCCAACCTGTTGACCGGGAAGATCATTGTCCCCCTCAACAACCTGAATTTGGACGAGCCGCTGGCCAATGAGGTTTATGATGAATTATCCCCCTTGCTTACCCGGATGGCCAGGCAAAAGGAGGAGATCGCAAGGCAATTCCAAAAGCTCCGGGAGAAGCAGGAAGAGTTCAACGCCATCACGGAAAATATCCGGGAAGGAATCATTATCTTAAACAGCAAGGGACAGATCCTGTCGCTTAATAAAAGCGCCGCGGCGATTTTTGGAGTTGGCGCTGGTGAAAATCTTAACCGGCATTTCTCAACCCTCAACCGGAGCATCCCCCTGCAAAAAGCCGTGGCGGCGGCGCTGGGCGGGCAACCCTATGAAGATACTCTGACGAAGGGGGAAAATACCTTTGATTTGCTGGCCAGTCCGGTCCTGGCCGGGCAACAGGTCCGGGGGGTGATTCTCTTCATTTTGGACATTACGGAAAAACATAACGCGGAAAAAATGCGCCGGGAGTTTACGGCCAATGTCTCTCATGAGCTCAAAACACCCCTCACCTCCATTCTGGGTTATGCCGAACTGATGAAGAACGGCATGGTAAAACCGGAAGATATGGCCGCTGCCGCCGGCCGCATCTATGCGGAAGCCAGGCATCTCCTCCGGCTGGTCGAAGATACCATTAAACTCTCCCGGCTGGATGAGCAAAATCTCCAGCTTCCCTGGGAGAAGATTGATTTATTGGCCTTGGCGCAAGAAGTGGCGGGGCGACTCGCCCCGTTGGCCCAGGAAAAACAGATTAGTCTCTCCGTCAGCGGGGAAAGGGCGGTCGTCTCCGGGGTCAGGCCCATTCTTGAGGACATAGTCTACAACCTGTGCGATAATGCCATTAAATACAATTGGGAAAAAGGCCGGGTGGAAGTGAAGGTCGCCGCGGCCGCCGGAGAAGTCCGTTTGACCGTTCAGGACAACGGTTTCGGCATCCCCCGGGAGCACCAAGGCCGGATCTTTGAACGCTTTTACCGGATCGACCGATCCCATTCCCGGGCGACCGGCGGGACGGGGCTGGGCCTTTCCATTGTCAAGCACGGCGCCGAATTGCATCAGGCCCGGCTTGAACTCGACAGCGAGCCGGGAAAGGGGACCGCGGTGACGGTGGTTTTCAGAAGCGAGTGAGCTGATTAATATTATCTTTCCGGGCAACGATAAATTGGAGCATCCGGCGGTTGGTTTTGGCAAGTTCCTCGTACTGGTCATGGCCGGCAAAAAAAGCGATACAAACCATCTGAATGGCGCAGATCACATAGAAGACGGCCTCTTTTTCTTCCGGGGTCAGTCTTTCCTCCCGGTCGTAACCCCTAAGGATGCTGCCGAGGATCTCCAACCATTGCGCATAGGCTTCGTCGCTGCTTTCCGATAAGATTCCCGTTGCGCAGTAACAGACATCCCATAAGCGAATGTTAATTTCACTCAGCTCAAAATCGATAAACCCGCTGACCGTCTCACCGTCAAACAGGATATTGCAGGGGTTGGGGTCCCGGTGAATGAGTTGTTTCGGCAGCTTGGCATAGAGAAGACCAAAGCCTTCGCCAAAGTCCTGAAAGAAGCTGTCCGCCAGCCCCATCCGCCACTGGATGTTTTGCCGTTCCACACTCGGCAGGGCCCACGCGCGCACATGCTGATCGAGATTTACCTCATCGCATAAAAGCTCCTTCTGGATGGACTTCAGCGCCTTGTGGAGTCTGGCGATGCTCCGGCCATATTCCTCGGCAAACTTGACCCGCCTGGCGCCAAAACGCTCGGCTTTGGGCAGCGGGCCGCCTTTTAAACCGCGCGTGAGAATAAATACCTCTTGCTCTTCCCAATAATCATGCCCGGTTTTGGTGGGGACGGGGAGGGAAGAGGCAAAGCCCTGCCCGTGCAGGGCTTTGGCTATTTTCAGGTTTTTCATCATTTTCCCGCGGTCGCCGGCTTTCAAAAGATAATCTTCTCCTACCTGCCAAACCTTGCCGGAAACTTTGGCGCCGTCCGTGCGGTAGAGATCGCGGACGGGTAGATTTTCCGGGATCGCCCAATTGGCTAAAATTTTCCGTAGTTCTTTTTCGGTATACACCTTAACCACCTCCGGTTTTGTCGGTTGATGTCCTTGATAAAGACGAAGGTACTGGCGGGGGGAGCAACCATACATCTTGATAAAGGCCTTGTAAAACCCGGCATAAGTATCAAAGCCGTATTCCAGTACCACCTTGATGGCCCGGCGGCCTCCGGCGATTTCGGCCAGCGCGTGGTCAAGACGGCGCTTTAAAATGTAGCCCGCCACCGAAGAACCTGTCACCATGGAGAATAAACGGCAGAAATGATAGGTGGAATAATTGGCCCGCTGCGCCAATTCCTCTGCTGTAATCCGGGTTTTTAGGTTTTCCTCGATGTAGTCCAGGGCGGCTTTGATGACCTCGAGGTATGGCATGGTCTCCCTCCCTCCGTCCGGTGGTTTCAGTATACACTACGCGGAAGGTGAAAACATTTCCTGTCTTGCGGATATTTTTCAATACCTATAGCACTATAAGCCGGTACATATTGACCGGTTTGTTTTTTAAATTTATGCTATAATATCCCTTGATTTACCAGATGAGCGGAAAGCATATTTCCGCGGGGATAGGTGAGTTGGCATGGTCAGATCTTACTTTCAAAGAAAAAACGAGCGGACAGCCGTTTCCCGGTTGGCCGTTCTCTTGATTTTGCTTTTATTTACTGCGACCGGCTGCAGCAAGCTGCCTTCGCCCAAACCGTACCTGGCCACCGACCGGAACACCCGCTGGGTGAATGACCTTACTTATCTCCAGGAAACTTTGCCGCTGGTCCACAAGAACTTATTTTTCCGGCTTTCCGCCGCTGAATTTAACCGGCAACTGAACGATCTCAAAGCGAAGGTACCTGAGTATACCGATGAAGAAATTGAAATCGCCCTCAGCATCATCATCGCCAGTGTCGGAGATACGCACACCGGAGCAAGCATCGGCTCGGAGTTCATGTATCCGTTGGAATTGTACTGGTTTGACGAGGGTATTTATATTACCGGCGCCGCCCGGGGATATGAAGAATTGTTGGATGCGAAAATCCTTTCTTTGAACGGGAAAGAAATCGAAGAAGTTGCGAACACCCTCCGGCCGCTCCTGGCCGGCGCCAATGACAGTTGGTTCAAGACCCAGGTTGTCTACTATTTGCCCATCCCCGGTGTTTTGAAATACTTTGGCCTGAGCAACGGGGATGAGATCGAACTGGAGATTGAACTTGCAAGCGGCGAGAAGAAAACTGTACAATTGCGGCCGGTGAGCTACGGGGAGTATATCCCGGCGGACCCGCCGGAAAGAGCCCTTCCCCTGTACCTTCGCCATCCCGGGGAAAATTACTGGTACGAATATTTGGTGGAAGGGAAGATCCTTTATTTTAACTACCGGCGCTGCCAACAGATGAAAAGCAAGCCGTTCAGCGCCTTCCATAAAGAATTATGGGCCTTTATCGACAGTCATGAGGTGGAGAAACTGGTGGTCGACCTCAGGAAAAACCGGGGCGGCAGTTCAGCAATCCTCGACCAATTTATCAATACGCTGAAAAAAAGCAGTTTCAACCGGGAAGGCAGGTTGTATGTGATTATCGGCAAGGACACTTATTCTTCCGGGATTTTGAATGCCATTCGCTTGAGGAAGGAAACCGTAGCCTGTTTTGTGGGGGAGCCTACGGGCGGCCAGCCCAACCACCACGGAGAAGTCAGGACCTTTCAGCTGCCCAACAGTAAAAAGACGATCCGCTATTCCACCAAGTATTTCCGCTGGTACAATCAGGAAGCTGATACTTTGGCGCCGGACGTGGAGATTAAGGAATCTTTTGCCGCTTACCGGAAGGGGACCGACCCGGTGCTGGAGTGGATCAAACAGCAACATTAGGTGGCGATGGGATCTGTTAAACAAGGCTTTCTTGAACTTCTCCAGGCAAAAGCAGCCTGGGCGGAAGTGGAAGAATTTATTTAAGGAAATAAAAGGGCGTAATAAGATCGGTCGGGATGTTTCCCGGCTTTTTTGTCACGAAAATTCCGGAGAAGAACTAACCAAAGCTTAGATTTGGGTAGTGTCAATATTTTTTCGCACATTTATAATGGCGACCTAAAGGATTGTGTCTAGTCAAGTTCGCAATTTTCCATTGGGACTCCTAGGGTTAAGCCGCTTTTTTCCTGGCCAGGATTTGCTGAAGTATGTCTTTTCTAATATAGCATCTAGATGTTTCCCAATCTTCAGCATACTCCATGAGATAACAACTGATAAGGCGCAGATAAGAATCCATGGAAGGGAAGATTCCCACAACCTTCGAACGGCGCCGGATTTCCTTGTTCAAGCGTTCCAGGATATTGGTTGAACTGATTTTCCGGGGATCAATCTCTGGAAACTCATAATACTGTAAAGAGTCTTCCAGGCCGTTCCTCAAAACCTCG
>DATCJZ010000010.1:0-2350 GCA_036562545.1 Capillibacterium sp.
CTTTTTTTGCCCAGGATGTTCCGAAAAGATCGGATGCAACTGGGCGTAAAGAAGAAAAAGCTATGCTTATCCCTTAGAAACCAAATTTTCTAATTGTTGTCGACCCCCCGGGTTTTTTACATCACCGGGGGTCGACAACAAATTCTTCTCAAGTTATAGACTTAACTTTTTTATAAGTTCGATTAATCCTGGTTATTATCCTTCTTACCCGGCAGTTTTTACCAAGTATATTTCCATGCCGGCAAGTTTCCTGTTCGCTCATTTCTCTCCAGTTTTGTTTTGTCTTTTTGCCCTTAACTAAAGATGGGGCAGGAAGGACAATTCCCGGTCGTCGGCAAAAAGTTTGGTCATGTTTCTTTCCGCCTTCATCTGTTCCGGGTTTTTGAAACCTAAAAGGGTATGGATCTCTTCCCAGATCAAATTAAACTCTTTCGCCTCCGGAGAGCGGGGACGGGTTAATTGATTGACAATGACCGCTTTGACCTGTCCCGGGCTGGCGTCCATCACCACAATCCGGTCCCCGAGCATGATCGCTTCTTCAATGTTATGGGTGACAAAGAGGATCGTGACTTTGGTCTCTTCCCAGATCCGGATCAACTCTTCCTGGAGGGTTAACCTGGTCATCGCGTCCAGACTGCCGAAGGGTTCATCCATCAGCAGGATCCGCGGCCGGACGGAGAGGGCGCGGGCAATGGCCACCCTTTGTTTCATCCCTCCCGACAATTGGTGGGGATAGAAATCGGTAAAAGCGGTTAAGCCAACCATTTTCAGGTAAGCCCCGGTGATCTCCTTCCGTTCAGCCCGGGAAGCGGCCCGGCCGGTGACCTTCAGGGCAAACATAATATTCTCCTGGACCGTATACCAGGGGAATAACTGGTCAAAGCTTTGGAAGACCATCATCCGCTCCACGCCGGGTCCGTTGATCTCTTGCCCGTTGAGGAGGACCCGGCCTGCCGTCGGTTTTTCAAAACCGGCGATACACCGGAGAAAAGTTGATTTCCCGCACCCGGAAGGTCCGATGATATTGATAAACTCCCCGTTCTTGACGGTCAGGTCAATCTGCTTCAGGGCGTTAATGGGCCGGTCGCCCGCATAGAACGTCTTGGTCAGCGCTTCCACAACCAATTGGTCCTGCTTTCCCATTTTCGCTCCACCCCTTACTCTGAGGTCATCCCCCAGCGTCTTACCGTCCGCGCCTCGATTCCTTCGAAACAGAGGCGTTCCACCAACAAGCCGATGAGAATGATAATAATCATCCCCCCGAAAACACTGGGGATCTCCATAAAAAACCGTTTTTTATAAATAAACCAGCCTAGTCCCCCTTCCCCGCCGGAGGCGCCAAAAACCATCTCGGCGGCCACCGAAGCCTGCCAGGCCCGGGCCCAACCGACCCGCAACCCGGTGAGGATATAGGGAAAGGCGCCGGGGATCAGGATGGAACGGACCAAAGCGAATCCTTTTAAGCCCAGATTCCGGCCGACCTCAATTTGGGTCACCGACACCAAGCGGAGTCCGGTATCGAGGTTGGCGATGAGCGGCCAGACCGAAGAAAACCAGATAACGGCGATCATGGACCGGGTGCCGGTCCCCAGCCAGAGAATGATGACGGGCAGGACGGCAATTCCGGGCAAGGGGTGCATAATGGCCATCATGGCCTGCACCCAATCGGAAAGGAGGGGGGAGAGCATCGCCCCGGCGGTGATCAACGCGGCGGTGACCACCGCCAGGCCAAGGCCCCAAGCGATGATGTGAAGGGAGAAGGCCAGCCGCCGGAGGATCTCGCCACTGATGATTTCGGCAATCAGTTGCCTAAAAACATCGCTCATCCTGGGGAAGAGGAGGGGAGGGAACCATCCCGTCCGGGCCAGGATCTCCCAGCCGAGGATGGCGCCAAGAAGAAAGAGGACTTGATGCAGGGTTTTCTTTTTATGCTTATTTAGATTTCCGGTCTCCTTCACCGCCGGCCCTCCCTTTCTTTAAATACTCATGCTGCTTGCCGGCTCACCCGGCTGTAAACTCACCTTCGCCCGCCTGACGGAAGCCGGCGTGAGCGCCGGCCTACTCGCGGTTGCTTTCATCCTCAATACTGCAGCTGTTCGATCTCCGACGCTCCACCGGCGCGGCTCCCGGCAATCGCCAGGACATTATCAAAGGCAATCTCGGACAAACTCGCCGGCGCCCGTTTGATGTACCCGGCCCGGACCATAAACTCACCGAAGCCCATCAGGCCGTAAGGGGCGGAGGTATAGTTCATGCCTTCCCAGTTGGGATAGGCCAAAGTTTTTTCGGGGGTCAAGCCGAACTCCGGCGCCAGGAGTTTGGCGGCCTCTTCCTTGTGACAATTAATCCA
>DATCJZ010000004.1:0-9577 GCA_036562545.1 Capillibacterium sp.
TTTGGAATTGGATAAACCCCATCACAAGTCACTCCTTCGGTTGCGCCAAGATCCGCCGGATAATTGCCGCCAATTCTTTTTTTACAGTTTCCGTGGTCCCCGGGTAGGCATGGAGCAACGCCGATTCCAGGAGTTCATGCCCGATCCCAAAAAGAATCCTGGCATAAAGTTGCGGGTCGACCGGCCGGAAATAGCCGCCGTCGATCCCGGCCTGCAAAAAGCCGGCCATCCACCGGTGGATCGCCTCCAGATACTGGCGGCCAAAGTCCTGCTCCAAAACGGGATTCAGGATTTCTCCGTTATGAAGGAGGCGCAAACTACCCTCCCTTTCTTTCAGCACGGTATAGAGCCGGTCAAAGAGCCGGTCGATTTGGGTAAAGGGGTCGTCCTCCAGTTCGGAAAGTTCCGTTTGAATGATCCGGCTGAAACTCTCAAAGATTTGCCCGGCAAAGTATTTGAGCAAATCCATTTTGGTTTCAAAATACAAATAAAAAGTCCCTTTCGCACAGCCGGCGTCGGCGACGATCTCCCGCACCGGAGTGGCGTTAAAACCTTTCTGCTCAATCAATTTTAAAGCGCTGGCGAGCAGGCGCTTCTTGGTAGCCTCGCTTTTTTTCGTTCTGCTCTCCATTGGCATTACTCCTTTGCACCCCCGGAATAATTTAATCGTAGCAACAATTATGACCATCTTCAATGGACAAAAGTAGGCCAGCGGTCAGTTTTGGCCTGGCCCAACTTGACAGTGGCAATCTTTATCGCGTAAGATTAAGATAAGCAAATTATTATTAAAAAGGGGAGAGAAAGAAGCGAGATGGATGATAACCTTGGTGAAGGGGATAGTAGTAAGGGATTTTTGCTTTTCGGCCCATTCTTAAAAACCAGAGTTTATTTGCGGCCTTTCTATTATCCGCGGCCATAAGTCCTCCATGGTATTTCAATGCGGTTGCTTACTTGACAATATCCCATTGGAGGATGAAGATCTTTGCTTACTGAATTCTTGATATTGTTAATCCTGATCGTATTGAACGGTTTCTTTGCCGCCTCGGAAATTGCCCTCATCTCTTTGAATGACAACAAAATAAAACTGATGGCCGAGGAAGGTAATAAAAAGGCCCAAGTGTTAAAGGATATCCTCAGCGAACCAAGTAAGTTCCTGGCCACCATCCAAATCGGAATCACCCTCGCCGGTTTTCTCGCCAGCGCCTTTGCCGCCGATACTTTTGCCGATCACTTGGTCGCCATGGTAAAAACAACGGCCCTTCCCGTCTCGGAATACCTCCTGAAAAAGGTGGCCGTTCTCTTCATCACCATTATTCTTTCCTATTTCACCCTTGTCTTCGGGGAACTGGTCCCCAAACGGGTGGCCATGCAAAAAGCCGAGGCCATTTCCTTTGCGGTGGCAGCGCCTTTGCGTGTTCTGTCCTCCGTTGTTTCACCCTTTGTGAAACTCCTGAGCGCATCGACCAACTTTATTGCCGGGCTTTTGGGAATCGACCCGAACGCCGACGGTGAAAATGTCACCGAAGAAGAGATCCGGATGATGGTGGATGTGGGCGAAGAAAAAGGCACCATCGACGAAAGCGAAAAGGAAATGATCAACAATATCTTCGAGTTTGACAATAAAATAGTCGAAGATATCATGACCCACCGGACGGAGATCGTCGGCATCCCCATCACGGCAAGCTTGCAAGAGGTCATTGAGTTAATTAACCAATATAAATACACCCGGTTTCCGGTCTACGAGGATAATCTCGACAAGATCGTCGGCATCTTGAATATCAAGGATCTCATCCGGCTGGTCGAGCATCAGAACCGCGATTTCCGGCTGGAAAAGATCATCCGGAAACCCTATTTTGTCCCCACCTCCAAAAAAATCGATGAACTGTTCAAGGAGTTACAGGCGAAAAAAACCCATATGGCGGTAGCCATTGACGAGTACGGCGGGACGGCCGGGATCATCACCATCGAGGATCTAATCGAGGAAATTGTCGGCAATATCCTGGACGAATACGATGAAGAGGAAAAGGAATTCGAAAAAGTGGAGGAAAACACCTACCTGATCAACGGCAAGACAAGCCTGGAACGGGTCAAGGACCTCCTGGAAGTGGACTTCCCCACCGAGGATTACGATACTTTGAACGGCTTTTTAATCGGCCAGTTGGGCCGGATTCCCGACGAAAAAGAAACCCCGGTCGTCGAGTTTAACGGGATCGTCTTTAAGGTGGAAAAAATAACGGAGAGACGGATCTCCAGGGTGAAAGCCATCAAGGCCAATCTGTGAAATTACGAAGAACAAAAAAGACCCGAAAAAATTCGGGTCCTGTCGCTTGTCGCCAGCCTTATTGTCCCGCCGTTCCACCCGGGAGATCTTCTGTCCTGCGTTTTCCGGAGACAAGATATTTTTCCTGGTCCGCAATTTTCGTATCCACCCGGAACCAGGGAGCCAGCAGTGCCGCCAATTCCTCCACCGGGAGCGGCTCACGGGCTACATGGGCGGCGCGTCCGGCATGGTGCCGCCGGAGCGCCTCCAGGCTCATCGAGTGCGCAATGGTCAACCGGCCTCCCGGCTTCAGCCATTGGGCCAGACGGCCAATCAACCGCCGCGGGTCTTCAAAGTGGGGAAAGGCATTGTAGACCACGCAGCAGTCACAGAGGCATTGCACCGGAAGGACCTCGATATCGCCGCAGGTCACCACCAAGCGCGGGTCATTTGCCTTCTGGGCGGCCCGCCGCGCCATCTCCGCTGAAATGTCCACTCCGATCACCCGGGCGACCTGACGGCGGCAATAGAAAGGAAAGAGCACCCCCGTACCGCAGGCCACATCCAGCACCACCGCATTTTCTTTCACTTCGGCCGCATCCAGAATAAAGTCGATCTTGGCCTCGTCGATTACCGTCCGGGCGTCCCACTCCGGCGCCAGACGGTCAAAAAAGGCGGCCACCTCCTGTTTCCAAGTGCCGGCTCGGGCTTCCGCGGTGTGGCCGGGTCCCCCTTGCTGCCCGCCGGAAACCGGTACCGTCAGCCGTACCGTCATCCCATCCCCCCGTTAACCGGTTTGCGTCCAGTCCCGCACCTGCTCCCGGAGCCAGGCCAGCCAGGGGTCCATCCCCTCGCCGGTCTTGGCCGACAGGGGGAAGATCTTCAGGCCGGGGTTGCGGCGGTGGGCATATTCCTTTACTTTCTCCAAATCAAAATCGAAATAAGGCAAGACGTCAATTTTATTGATCAACAACACATCACAGACGGTAAAGATCAGCGGATACTTAAGGGGTTTGTCGTGCCCCTCCGGAACGGAGAGAATCATGGCGTTCTTGACCGCGCCGGTATCAAACTCGGCCGGGCAGACCAGGTTGCCCACATTCTCCAGGAAGACCAGGTCCAAATCGGCGGTCCCCAGTTCCCGCAGGCCCTTTTCGGTCATCCCGGCGTCCAGGTGGCACATGCCGCCGGTGTGGAGCTGGAGGGTCCGCACCCCGGTGGTGGCGACCCGCTGGGCGTCCACCACCGAATCGATATCGGCCTCCAGCACGCCGATGCGCAGCTCATCCTTGAGGGCTTCGATAGTGCGCAACAGGACCGAGGTTTTCCCGCTGCCCGGCGAGGACATCAAATTGAGGAGAAATGTCTTCTCCTCCTTCAGTTTGGCCCGGAGGCGCGCCGCTTCCCGGTCGTTATCCGCAAAAACACTCTCTTTGACTTCGATAATCCGCACCTGCTCCATCCTCTATTCCTCCTGCCAATAGCCTTCCGTTGTTCATTCCCGTTTCCGCGGAATCACCGGCGCCCGCCGGCGCCGGCCGGTACAAGCGGAAACGGAACGGAGCCTGAACAACCGTCGCCGCTAACAGGCTTCGATGCTTTTCAGGTTGATCTCATTCCCTTGCCGCAAATAGGTCTGTTCACTGCCGCAATGGGGACAGATCCGTCCGTACTGGACGGTCGGGTAGGTCCTTTGGCAATCCGCGCAAAAGGTCACGGCCGGGATAGTCTCCAGCGCCAGCCTGGCCTCTTTTAACAGCTCCGTCTTGCGCACGGCCCAGTTCCAGCAATTGGTGAGCTCCTCCGGAATGACGCCGGAGACCTCCCCCAGTTCCACCGTGACGGTGGAAACCCGCGTCAGCTTGTTCTCGTCCCCGATCCGCTCCACGGTCTTGATGATGTGAAAGACAATTCCCAACTCATGCATGCTTTTTACCAGTCAGCCGCTTGCGCATAATCCGGAAGGCGCGCTTGATCATATACGGCAGAATCACCTTCATCTTGTCTTCGGTCCGCACCATGGTGCTGCACTCCGGCCGCTCCCGGTAAAGGTGGATGGCGTCAAACATGCACTTCGTGGTGCAGATCCCGCAGCCGATACACTTGTTGGGGTCGACCACCGACATCCCGCACCCAAGGCAGCGGGCGGTCTCCTTCCGTACCTGCTCCTCGGTGAAGGGGATCCGGTTGTCCCGGAAGCTCTTGGCCAACGCTTCGTTATAACCGATCTGTTGCCGGGGTGTGTTGTCGTACCCTTCGAGCAGAAGATTCTCCTTGTCCAACTCGATGAAGTGCCGGCGGTTCCGGCCAATCGTCAGGCTGGTGTTGGGCTGGACGTAGCGGTGGAGGGAGATGGCCCCTTCCCGGCCGGTGGCGATGGCATCGATCACATATTTCGGGCCGGTGCAGGCATCGCCGCCCACAAAGATATCGGGTTCGGCCGTCTGGAAGGTCACCGGATCGGCCTTAACCGTCCCGTTGGGATTAAACTCCACCTTGGTCCCGGCGAATAACTGCTGCCAGTCACCCCGCTGCCCGATGCAGCAAAGCACCAGATCGCAGGCGACCGTTTCGGTCACGCCCTCGTCGTAGACGGGGGCGAAGCGGCCGGTGCTGTCCTTCACCGACAGGCATTGCTTAAAGGTAATTCCGGTCACCCGGCCATCCTGGGTGTGGATCTCCACCGGTCCCCAGCCCGGACGGATGAGGATGCCCTCCTTTTCGCATTCGGTCCGTTCCTCCACCCCGCAGGGCATCTCGTCGTAACTCTCCAGGCAGTACATGGTCACGCTCTCCGCGTTGCAGCGAACCGCAGTCCGCGCCACGTCACAGGCTACGTTGCCGCCGCCGATCACCACGACCTTGCCGGCGATTTGGCCCCCGCCGTCCAGGTTCACCTTCCGCAGGAAGTCGATCCCGGCCACCACCCCGGCACTGTCCGCCCCGGGGACTGGCAGCGGGGCGCCCTTTTGGAGACCTACCGCCACGTAGAAACCTTGATAACCCTGCCGGCGGAGTTCGGGAATGGTCACATCTTTGCCGACCTCGACCCCGCATTTGAACTCCACGCCCAGCGCGCGGAGGACATCGATCTCCGCCTCGACCACGTCTTTTTCCAACCGGAAACCGGGAATACCGTTCATCAGCATGCCGCCGGGGCGGGCCTCCTTCTCAAAAACCGTCGGCTTATACCCCATGAGGGCCAGGAAATAGGCGCAGCTCATTCCGGCCGGGCCGGCGCCGATGATCGCGATCTTTTCGTCAAAGCCGCCGCCAATCTTGGGGATAACCGGTTTGGGGACATAACGGGTCCCGGCCTCCAGATCAAGCTGGGCGATGAAACGCTTGACCTCATCAATGGCCACCGCCTGGTCGACCGTCCCCCTGGTGCAGGCTTCTTCGCAGCGGCGGTTGCAGATCCGGCCGCAAACGGCGGGGAAAGGATTATCCTTTTTGATCAGCTCCAGCGCCTCCCGGTACTTGCCCTGGGCGGCCAGCTTCAGATAACCCTGGACCGCAAGATGGGCGGGGCAGGCCGTTTTACAGGGCGCCGTCCCCGTCTCGTAACAATTGATCCGGTTTTTGTCGCGGTAGTCGATACTCCACTTTTCGGGACCCCAGGGGTTGTCATCGGGCAGTTCCACCCGGGGATACTCGACGGGGCCGTCCTTGGTACAGAGCTTCTGCCCTAGTTTTACCGCACCGGCGGGGCAATACTCCACACAGCGGCCGCACGCCACGCACTTTTCCTTGTCGACCCTGGCCACATAGGCGCTGCGGCTCAGGTTGGGCGTGTTGAACAGCTGGGATGTGCGCAAAGCGTTACAGACATTAACATTGCAGTTGCAGATGGCAAAGATCTTGTGCTCGCCGTCGATGTTGGTAATCTGGTGGACGAAACCGTTCTCCTCCGCCTGCCGGAGGATGTCCAGCACCTCGTCATAGGTTATATACTGGCCGCGGCCGGTCTCCACAATATAATCGGCCATATCGCCGATGGCGATGCACCAGTTCTCCGGGTCGTCACCGCAGCCCTCGCCCAGCTTCGCCCGGCTGAGCCGGCAGGAGCACAGACTTTTCGCGTACTTCCCCTCATACTTCTTCAGCCAGTAGGAGATATGCTCCACACTGACCGACTGGTTTTCGGTCTCGATGGCTTTCTCCACCGGGATGACGTGCATGCCGATGCCCGCCCCGCCGGGGGGTACCATCGGCGTGACCTTCTCCAGCGGCAGGAAGGTCATCCGCTCAAAAAAGGCCGCCACTTCGGGATGCTCGTCAAGCTGGGACTTGCGCATGTTAAAAAACTCGGCGCTCCCGGGCACGAAGCGCGGCAGCACATACTGCTTTTCCCGTCGGGGATTTTCCCAGTTATATTCGATCAGACCGATATAGGCCATTTCGTTTAGGATCTTCTCCAAGGCCGCTTCATCCTTACCGGTCAGCTTCACCAGTTCCGGCAGGGTCTTGGGCTTACGGACCCCCATCTTCAGCGCAATCTCGGCCATCTCATCGGTGACCAAACCGGCCAGGCCCCAGTACTCCGGGTCATCACCGGTGACCCCCTTCAGCTTGGCGGGCAGGCGGTCGGTGATCATCCGGCCGAGCTCGATGATTTTCTGGCGGGGCGTATCCGTCCGGGGAATCGAAAACGACAGCTTACTCTCGTCCAGCGGCATGTTGCTCTTGGTCTGCTTGCTCATGCGTGTCCACTCCTCCTCTTTCTTAAACTAAATTTATCGGCAACGTCCCATGGGATAGCCTAGCAAAAATCCTTCTCCCCTCCCTGGCCGCCGGAACCCGCCTACTTCCCCAGACGTGCCAGATAGTCGGCAATCCCCGTGGCCAGTAGATTATAGGCCCCTTCCCCGTCCCGGGCTTCGATCAGTTCGGTGAAGCGTTCCAGCCGGTCAATGGCGAAGGCAGGTCCGTACATCCGCAGGTAGTTCACCCAGAAGGCAATAGAGACCTCATGCATGGTGTTCATAAACAGCGTCAAGATGCTCTTGCCGCTCAAAATGCAGATCTCCCGGTGCCACCGGAAAAAATGTTCGGCCAGTTCCTTCTCGTCACTCCGGCGGGCAAGCGCACGGATGGCTGAAGTCAGTGCCCGCAAATGCGCGACGTCCTCCGGCCGGCGGCCTTGACAGAGGGCGCGCAAGGCCGTACCCTCAATGGCCAGCCGGAGGTCCAGAATGGCGACGATCACTTCCCGGCCCAACTCATCACCCTTCAGCCGGGCAATGGCATTAAGCGTTTCTATGTTACCGTTCCTCATGTAATCCGCCACAAAGATCCCGGATTTGGGTTTGATCTCGACCAAACCCATGGCGGCCAGTTGTTCAAAACCGGAATGCACCACCGTTTTCCCGATCCCCAGTTCCGCCGCCAGTTCCCGCTCGGAAGGCAGCCGGTCGCCGGGATTCCACTTCCCGGCCAGGATCGCCCGGGACATGCGGCGGACAAAATCCTCTTTTTTGGTTGGTCCAGGCCTCTTCGGTTCTTGGTTCATCCCATCGGTCCTTTACAATTCCATTACAATCTGGTCCGACCAGTTCTTGTGATTATTTTAACAATCTTTAGCAAAGGTGTCAACACAGGTAAATACTTTTCTTTTTATTCACCGTGCTTGGCCGCTACTTTACCGGGATACCTACAAAAAAGCAGGCCGCTTGGGAAGGCGTGCCCCTAAAGCGGAGAACTAATGGGCATTTGTCTTCTATCTGAACTTTGGTGAAGTCCGGGCAAAAAAATCCCCGCCCTGTGTATCACAGAGAGTGGGGAGAAAAGTTGAGCTATTTTAGGAGGCTTTTTTGCTAAAAAAAATGATCTTATATTTTTTAATTCACCGTATTTTTACGCCTAGTCAATAGCACCTCTTCGGTGAGGATAATCCATTCAAACTAGTAATTTCAGATCATTCTCATCCAACGCTAGTGTATAATTAAGTTCGCAATTTCAAAAAGGAAAAGCCATCGGGGCTCCGAAATGGTAAGTTGCCTAAACAAACCATGAAAGGAGTGTTACCCGATGGCTTACCATAAGGATACCCTAAATTTAGAAAAAATGCTACTGAAATTTTTAGGTGAACCGGACCCGTTGCTTTCTATGCTGGAATGGCTATGCCACAAACTAATGGAAGTAGAAGTTGAAAACAAACTAGGCGCCGGCAAAGGCGAACACTCTTCAACAAGGACCGGTTATCGCTGCGGGACACGGGTCCGGCGCTTTGATACGCGGATGGGCACCATGTATTTACTAGTTCCGAAAGTGCGCAAGGGCGGCTACATCCCTTTCTTTGTGACGGAAAGAAAACGTTCCGAGCAAGCATTGATCCAGGTTGTACAAGAAGCCTTTATCAACGGCGTTTCTACACGGAAAATCGAACGGTTGGCCAAGGAGCTCGGTATCGAATCCATCTCGGCCAGTCAGGTGTCCAAACTCAACAAAGAATTGAATGAACAGGTCGAAGAGTTTAGAACCCGGCCGCTGGCAAGTACTTATCCGGTCATCTGGGTTGATGCTTTATACGAAAAGATTCGGGATCACCACCGCGTCTGCAACATGGCCGTCCATGTGATCTGTGGCGTTAATCTTGAGGGTAAACGCGAAGTTTTAGCCGTTGAGCCCATGTACGAAGAATCAGAAGCTTCTTATACCGCTTTGTTTGATCGTCTTAAAAAGCGCGGGTTACAAAACGTATGGCTTGTGGTTTCCGATGCTCATCAGGGTCTAATTTCTGCCGTCCAAAAATCCTTTGTTGGATGTAGCTGGCAACGATGCAAAGTTCATTTTATGAGGAATATCCTCGCCCATATCCCGGCCAGGGATAAAGAAACCTTCGCGGCAAAACTCAAGCAAATTTGGGAACAACCTGACTACAAATCCGCCAAACGTTATGCGGAGCTTCTTATCGAAGAATATCAAGCCCGTTATCCTAAAGCGATCGAAGTCTTGACGAATGGCCTGGAAGACTCTTTACAGTATTACGAGTTTCCGGAGATTGATCCGAGGAAAATCAGTTCAACTAACGTCTTAGAACGCTTGAACAAGGAAATCCGTCGTCGTTCGAAAGTTGTGGGAATCTTTCCCTCAATGGATTCTTATCTACGCCTTATCTGTTGTTATCTTATTGAGTATGCTGAAGACTGGGAAACCTCTCGATGTTATATTAAGAAAGAAATCCTTCAGCAAATCTTAACCAGGAAAAAAGCAGCTTAGCCTGGTTGGGGTCCCGAATTCCCGTGTCTCAGTCAGGCCTGGACGGTACCGCCTTCACCAATGGCAGGTACTAGGGTTCAGTCAGTACCTCTAAGG
>DATCJZ010000008.1:0-52032 GCA_036562545.1 Capillibacterium sp.
TGCCCAAGGGATTGCCCGCTTCTCCGGTTACCAGTTGCCGGGCGATCCGGCCGAGCCCCTCATCATCCTGGCGGAAGAGGGGAATGACTTTTCCTTTGTCCATTTGCCGAGCAGCCGGATTGCCACCACCGATTTTGATGTGCGCGGCCGGGAATACCTGGATAAAGGGTATGAGGCCTTTGCCTATCTGGACCGGGATATTTTCCGCCCCGGGGACGAAGGAAACCTGGTGGCGGTGGTGCGGGGACCGGGGGCGGCCTTGCCGCCGGAATTCCCGGTCAAGCTGGAAATCCGGCAGCCCGACGGCCAGATCTTCCGGGAACTGGTGGGAAACACGGGGGACCGGGGGGCTTGCGCCTTTACGCTGAACATCCCCGATTATGCCCAGACCGGGAGTTACCAGGCCCGGATTTTCGTAGGCGGGAATGAGATCGGCAGCACCTCCTTCCAGGTGGAGGAGTTTATGCCGGACCGGATCAAAGTGACCGTGACGCCCGACCGGGATGCCTACCACCCGGGGGAAGAGTGCCGGATCCAAGTGGCAGGGGTCAACCTGTTCGGCCCGCCGGCCGCCGGACGGAGGACCGAAGTCCGGCTGCGTTTGGAGGCGGCGGACTTTACGCCGCCCGCCTATGCCTCGTACCGCTTTGGCGACCCGGAACGGAGTTTTACGGCGAAGACGGAGGAGTTGGGCGAGGGTAAGCTTGACGCCGAAGGGAAAGCCTATTTCACTTACCGTTTTCCGCAGGGTTTGACGCCGCCGGCCAAGCTGAACGCCATCATTCAGGCGACGGTGATTGAAGACGGCGGGCGGGCGGTCAGCAATTACGAGGCGGTGACTTTTCACCCCTATGCCAATTATATCGGGGTGAAGGCGCTGTCCGGCAACTATTGTGAACTGGGCAAACCCTTTACTTTGAAATATGTGGTTCTTGACGCCGACGGGAACCCCGTTCCGGATCCCCAGTTGACAGCCGAAGTTTACCGTTTGACCTGGAATACGATCTACCGGCGGGACAGTGACGGACGCTACCGTTATGTTTCGGAAGAGGAACGCCGGAAAGTACATACCGAAAAGCTTAGCCAGGCCGAAGGGGAATTCACCTACACGCCGCAGGATTTTGGAAGGTATCTGGTTATCCTGCGGGATCCGGAGACCAAAGCACAGGCTTCTTTCTCCTTCTATGCCAGCGGTTGGGGGTATTCGCCCTGGGCGATGGAGGATCCGGACAAGATCGAGTTAGATCTGGACAAAGAGCGGTACGCAGCCGGGGAAAAAGCGCAATTGCAGATTAAAGCCCCCTTTGCCGGGAAGGCTCTGGTCACGGTGGAACGGGAAAGGGTTTACGATTATTGGATTGTGGACTTGGCCGCCAATACGGGTGTAGTTTCCATTCCGGTGAAAGAGGAATATAAACCCAATGTTTATCTCTCGGTTCATCTTCTCCGTTCGGCCAGCGGCCTGGAGGCGCATGCCCCGGCCCGCGCCTTCGGGACGGTTCCGCTCATGGTGGACAACAGCCAGGCCCGCTTGGGAATTGACCTGGAGGCCCCGGCCGAACTCCGGCCCAACCGGGAGGTGGCGATCAAAGTCCGGGTGGGAAATGCCGGGCCCGGTACCTGTCTTACCCTGGCGGCGGTAGATGAAGGCATCTGTCAATTGACGGATTACGCCGTACCCGATCCCTTTGCCTTCTTCTACGGGAAACGCCGCTTGAGCCTGGCCAGCTATGACCTGTACGGGATGCTCCTCCCGGAGGTTCCGGGAATGACCTCGGAGAGCACGCCGGGGGGCGACCGGGATGTCTTGGACAGGGTGCGAAAGCAAAACTTAAACCCGGTTTCCCTCCGCCGGGTGAAACCGGTCTCCCTCTGGTCCGGGCTGGTCTCCCCCGACCAAAAGGGGGAAGCGACGGTCAGATTTACCCTGCCGCAGTTCAACGGAACCCTGCGTTTAATGGCGGTAGCCTTTGACGGGCAGCGCTTTGGTGCGGCGGAAAGCAAGGTCATCGTCGGGGATCCCATCGTGCTGACCCCGACTTTCCCGCGGTTTGTGGCGCCGCAGGACCGTTTTACCGTGCCGGTGGCGGTCTTCAACGGAACCGGCAAGGACGGCACGTTTACCCTCCGCCTGACTTCGGAGGGTCCGGTGACTTTGGCCAGCATGCCCGTGGTCACCCTTGAACTGGCGGCCGGCGAGGAAAAGAGCGCTTCTTTTCAGTTGGAAGCAGGCCAGGGGATGGGGACCCTCCGTTTCCGGCTGGAAGTGGAGGGAAACGGGGAAACTTGTGTTTGGGAAGAAGAACTGGCGCTCCGGCCGCCGGTGGCGTTGACCCATGAGATCACATCGGGTACGATAACGCAAAGGGACCCTTTGACCTTTACCATCAAGGACCGGTGGCTGCCGGGAACGGCCACCTACACGCTGGCCCTTTCGCCGTTCCCTTCGGTGGAGCTGGCCGGCAGTTTGGAATATCTTTTGACTTATCCCTACGGTTGCTTGGAACAGACCGTCTCGAAGTTATTCCCCCTGCTTTATTTTGATTATCTGCTGAGCGCGGTGGAAGGGGGGACCTTCACCGGAAAGGCCGATTATTATGTGACGGAAGGAATTGAAAAGATCGAGGCGATGCAACTCCGGGACGGTTCCTTTGCCTACTGGCCCGGGGGGACCTACGGCAACGAATGGAGCTCGATTTATGCCGCTCATTTTCTGGTGGAAGCCCGGAAGGCCGGGTATGTGGTCTCCGACCGGGTCTATAACCGGATGATCTCCTATTTGAAAGCAACCGTCCGGGGGAAAGAAAAAGACCGTTATCGCCTGCAGGCAAAGGTGTATGCCCTTTATGTCCTCAGCCTCAACGGCAGTCCCGACCTGTCGACGATGGCCTACTGGCGGCGGTACGCGCCGGAAGACCTCTCCGGCGATGCCCGGGCCCTCTTGGCCGCCGCCTATTTCTACACTGGGGACCGGGTGACCGCCCGGGAGTTGCTCCCCGCCACCTTTGCGGTTGAAGTCTTCCCGCGGGAGAGCGGAGGGAACTTCAACTCCACGGTGCGCACGGATGCGCTGATCCTCAGTGTGCTGGCGGATGTGGATCCTTATCATCCCGCCGTCTACCAGCTGGTGAACCGGCTCAACGAGGCGGCCCGGGGCGGACGCTGGGGAACCACCCAGGAGAATGCCTTTGCCTTGCTGGCTTTAGGGAAGCTTTATAAAGAAAAGAGTGACGGAACCTACCGGGGCGAGGTCTACCTGGGCAAAGAAAAGATTGCCGAATTTGACTCCACCCAGGATCTGGTCTTAAACGACCCGCGCCTGGCGGAAGGAAAGATCACGGTAAAGCTGGAAGGAGACGGGGCCTGCTACTATTACCTGAAAAGCAGCGGCCTTTCCACCCGGAGGGATCTGCCGGAGCAAAGCAACGGGATCAAGGTCACCAGAGAGTACTTTGACCGCCAGGGTAATCCCCTGGACCTGAGCCGGATCCGGCAGGGGGATTTGATTGTCGCCCGGATTAAGATCCAGCCGGAACAGGCGGGACTGGAGAATGTGGGGATTGTGGATCTTCTCCCGGCGGGTTTGGAGATCGAAAACCCCCGGATCGAGAGCAGGGAAAGCATCTCCTGGCTGCCCAAGGAAACGGTGTCCCCCGCTTATCTGGATGTCCGGGATGACCGGCTGATTCTCTTTGTCAATTTGCCCAAGGCCAAAATCTATTATTTCTATTACGCCCTCCGGGCGGTGACGTGCGGGGAGTTTATCCTGCCTTCCATTAAAGCCGAGTGTATGTACGCCCCGGAGATCACCAGTTTGAGTTCGAGCGGGGTGATCCGGGTGGTGGCCGATTAAGGATGTTAAAGGCAAAAACAGGTTGATTATGTCGGGACTGGTCTTCGCCGGAAAGGAATGTTTCAAAAGATTACCGTTTCCGATTAAACCAGCAACAGGTGGTCAAGATGGAACTTTTGGTCTGGAGACACAAAGGACGCCTTAAGTTATCCGCTTTGTCCGGCCTTGCCCGTGCCTGGGGCAAGGCCCTCTTTTCCCGAATCCATGCGGGGTGGGTGCGGTTGAACCCCCGGCTGCGCAAGGCTTTGGGAGTTCTTCTCCTGCTTTTCATCCTGTTTGAACTGGCCGTTTATTTGGTCCCCTTGCCCTGGGCGGCGTTGGACCGGCCCACTTCGACCCTGGTCTTTGACCGGGAGGGGAGAGTGCTCCGGGCGTTTACCTCTGCCGACGGGATGTGGCGGATCCGGACCGATCTGGAGCAAGTCTCGCCGCTTCTCCGCAAGTATCTCCTTTTTTACGAGGACCGCTGGTTCTATTACCACCCGGGGGTCAACCCGCTGGCTTTATTCCGGGCTTTGGGCCAGAATCTGCGGGCCGGGCAGATTATTTCCGGTGGATCGACCTTAACAATGCAGATTGCCCGGATGATGGAACCGAAGGCGCGCACCTGGCAGAACAAGTTGATTGAGATTTTCCGCGCCCTCCAACTGGAACACCGGTTTAGCAAGGAGGAGCTTTTGACCATTTATTTTAATATTGCCCCCTACGGCGGGAATATTGAGGGGGTGGCCGCCGCGTCCTGGCTCTATTTCGGGAAGGAACCGGACCGTTTGAGCCCCGGGGAAGCGGCTTTACTTACCGTGCTCCCCAATTCCCCGACCCAACTCCGTCCGGATCTGGCCCCGGAACGGGCGCGCGCGGCCCGGAACAAGGTGTTAAAACGCCTCTTTGACCATGGCTTACTGACGGAAGCCGAATACCGGGAGGCTTTGGCGGAAGCGATCCCAACGGCCCGGCGGGAATGGCCCTTTTTGGCTCCCCACTTCAGTCAGGAACTGGTTACCCGCTATTCCGGGGATGCCCGGATCTATAGTACCATTGACCGGAATCTCCAGGCCTTTCTCGAAGACCTGCTGGCACTGGAGGCCGCCAAGTTAAAAACGGAGGGAATCACCAATGCGGCGGCGGTGGTGATCGACAACCAAACCCATCAACTGGTGGCGGCGGTGGGGTCGGCGGCGTTTTTTAACGAAGAAGACCGGGGCCAGGTCAACGGATACCGGGCGCCCCGGTCGCCGGGTTCCACCCTGAAACCCTTCGTTTATGCGCTTGCTATGGAAAAGGGCCTCATCACCCCCGCCCATTATGTGGAGGATGTTCCGGTCATGTATTCCGGCTATAGCCCGGAGAATTACGACTCCACCTATTCCGGCCTGGTCTCCGCCGCGGAGGCGCTGCAAAGATCCCTCAATGTACCGGCGGTCAATCTGCTGGCGGCCTTGGGGGGTGAAGCCCTTTACGAATTCTTGAAGAAAGCCGGGTTTACCACATTGACGCCGGTGAATAATTACGGTTTACCGATGGTGCTCGGCGCCTGCGAGGTCAATCTGCTGGAACTGACCAACCTTTATGCCGCCTTGGCCTGCGGCGGGAAATTATACCCGGTCCAAACCAGGCTTGACCAGAGCACAGCCCCGCCCCTTGCCTTGCTTTCCCCGGGCGTGGCCTATGTGATCACCGAGATCCTGACGGAGGTACGCCGCCCCGATCTGCCGTCTTGTTGGGAGTTTACCACTTTGCCGAAGGTGGCGTGGAAGACCGGGACTTCCTACGGGCATAAAGATGCCTGGAGCATTGGTTACAACCCCCGCTATACCGTGGGGGTCTGGGTCGGCAACTTTTCCGGGGCCGGACGGGCCGGTCTGAACGGGGCCGAGAAGGCCGCCCCGCTCCTTTTCACCATCTTTACCCACTTAAACAACAACACCACCGTTTCCTGGTTTACGCCGCCGGCGACGGTTAAAAAGCGGACGGTTTGCGCTGTGAGCGGTCAAATCCCCGGTCCCTTCTGTACCGCGCTGCGCACCGATTATTATCTAACCGATTGCTCGCCGGAAGTCGAGTGTACGCTCCACCAGACCTATCTGCTGGATCTGGCGACCGGCTACCGCCTTCCGCCCCATTACTACTCGGCGGCCCGGGCGATCGAGGAGCGGGTTTATTTGCAGTACCCGCCCCGGGTGGCTGCTTGGCTGGAGGCCAACGGACAGCCGGTGGAAAAACTCCCGCCCCTCCTTCCCGAGTGGCAAAAGATCCTGCCGGGCGGCGCCCCGGTGGTGCGTTCACCTTCACCGGATTATGTATATCAGATCCGCCGCGGGGTTCCCCTGGAATACCAGAAGATCTGCCTGGAAGCGGCGGCCGGCAATGATGTGCAGCGCCTCTACTGGTTTATCGACGGGGAATTTTACGGCCGGGCCAAACCGGGCGAACGCCTCTTTTATCTGCCAAAACCAGGCCGGCACCGGGTAGTCTGCCAGGACGACCACGGCCGAAGCACCGAGGTGAAGCTGGAAATTACCGATTAGGCCTTGGTCAGCCGTGAATTGACCGACTGCCAAGGCTTAGTTAAGAATAGTGGAGAACGCCATTCTACGCCGGTAAAGGCCGTCATCAAATATTTACTCCTTGCCCTGCACAGGAGGTTGGAATAAAATGAAGGCAAATACGGGTAACCGAAGTTGCAAAACGGTGGTGGCGGGAATGTTAGGCAAATACAAAACGGAACTGGCGACCTGTCCCTTGTTTGCCGGGATCGAACCGGAAGCGGTTCAGAGCATGCTGGCCTGTTTTAATCCGGTGGTCCGGACTTATAAAAAGAACGAGTATTTAACGGTGGCAGGGGAGAATTTTACGGGGGTGGGGGTGATTTTGGCCGGACGGGCGATGGTGACCAAAGAGAATGCGGCCGGGAACCGGGTGATCCTTAATACCTTGCAAGCCGGGGATGTCTTTGGGGAAATGGTGGCTTTTACCAAAGAAAAGGTTTGGCCGGCCACCGTCCTTGCCCAGCAGCGGACGGAGGCCTTTTTTTTACCCTCCGAAAAGATTGTGGGAAGCTGTCCGCGGCAATGCCGGAGCCACCGGCTTTTAATCACAAACATGCTGAGGATTCTCTCGGAAAAAGCGCTGATGCTCAACAAGAAAGTCGAATACCTCACGATTAAAAGCCTCCGGGGAAAGATTGCCGTCTTCCTGTTGGAACAGGCAAAGAAGGCGAAAGCGGCTACCTTCATGTTGCCTTTTAACAGGAATGAATGGGCTGAGTTTTTCAATGTGGCCCGTCCGTCCCTCTCCCGGGAACTGGGCAAAATGAAAGCGGAGGGGTTGATTGATTATCATGGGGCCTCCGTGAAGATTATCGATGAGGAGGCCCTCCGGCGGGCGGCCGAATAAGTTTTAAAAAAACTGTTGACCTTAACGTAACGTCAAGGTGTAGAGTGGTGTTGGTCGGGGGGCGAGGCAATGCTTTACACGGTGCACCAATTGGCAAAGCTGGCCGGAGTCAGCCCGCGGACGCTCCGCTTTTATGACGAGATTAATCTCCTCAAACCGGCCGGAACCAGTCCTGCCGGCTACCGCCTTTATGGCAAGGCTGAGGTGGACCGGTTACAACAGATCCTCTTCTACCGGGAACTGGGGGTGGACCTGAAGATGATTGGAGAGATTCTCGCGGAGCCGTCCTTTGATGAACTGGCGGCTTTAAAAGAGCACCGGGCGAAACTCCTGGCCCGCCGGGAACAGCTCAATCTTTTAATTGCCAATGTGGAAAAGACCATTGCGGCAAAGGAGGGAAAACGGGCAATGACGGACAAGGAGAAATTTGAAGGTTTCAAACGGAAAATGATAGCGGAGAATGAAGCAAAGTACGGAGCGGAAGCCAGAGCCAAATATGGGGCTGAGGCGGTCGACCGGTCCAATGAATTGCTGAACAACATGACACCGGAGCAGTATGGAAAGTGGCAAGAACTGGGAAACGCCGTCCTGACGACGCTGAGAGCGGCAATGGCGACCAAGGATCCCGGCGGGGAACTGGGGCAGAAAGCGGCGGATCTTCACCGGCAGTGGTTGAGCTTTACCTGGCCGGATTATAGCAAGGAAGCCCATGCCGGGCTGGCTCAGATGTATGTGGATGATCCCCGCTTTACTGCCTATTACGACGGGCAGGTTCAGCCGGGCGCCGCTGAATTTCTCCGTGACGCGGTCCTTATTTATACCGGAATGAAGAAAGATAAATAACGAGCGCCCTTTTTGTGAGTATTATTGATTGGGATTACCATCGGCATGCACCTGCGATTAGTTGGCGGCTAATCGCTTTTTTTATGGACAAGCCGGGCAAAACCCGGTTTATTCAGGTATTTTAAAGAAAGGGTAAAAAAGAGGAGAAAAAAATTTTAAATGAAAAAAGGATATTAAATAACGATAGCGAAGAATAAAAACGATAAGTTGATGGATTAAACATCGACCTTATCAGAGAAGGCAGTAAATTGCGGTCTGACTTTATGATTATGGATGATGGTGGCGAAAGCAAGTGAAAACTGTGGGAAGGAAGAAGTTTTATTTAGCAGGAACAAGATGGTTCTCTTTTGTTTGTTTTTTCACAAACGTTTGTGACACCAAAAGGTAAATTAAAGGCTAGAAATTAATAATCTGCCGCCAAGGAGGTGGTGTCAGGAGGGGACACTAATCCCCGCTGAGGGGGATGTTGGTCGTAAGCAGCGACCAAAGAAACCAAGATTCAGTGAAGAAAAAGGGAGGTTTTTTGATGTCTAGAAACAAAAAGGCGCTGTTAGTTGCAATGCTTTTGGTGTTGGCCCTTTGCGTCGGTATGTTTTCGACTTCTGCCGCAAGCAAAGTCAAACTTACCATTTGGGGCCGGGATTTGCCCGATGATGATCCGTCCCATGCTTACATAAAGGCTTTGCTCGACGGCTTCAAAAAGAAAAACCCCGATATCGAAGTGGAGTATATTGCTCTGGGCGACCCGGGGTTGATGGATAAAACCAAAGTCGTGATGGCTGCCGGAAAGGATCTCCCGGATATCTTCCAGAGCTGGGGCGGTTCCACGATGGGCGGCTATGCCGATGCCGGCCGCTTGTTGGATTTGACCGCTGAATTGAAGGATATTCCGGGGAGCGCGGCCGCACGGGATGCGATGACCTGGAAGGGCAAGATCTACGGGGTTGCGCCGTTCTTTGCGATTGCCGGTATTTTCTATAACGAGCGGATCTTTAAGGAAAACGGTCTTACCCCGCCGGAGACCATCGCCGATCTGGAGAAAATCGCCGATACACTGTTGGCGAAAGGGATTCAACCTTTTGCTTGCGGTGCGCGGGATAAATGGCCTGTCTTAGCCCTCTATATGTATCTGGTTGACCGTATTGGCGGAATGGAAGCGTTCAATAACGCCCAGGCCCGGAAAGGCCGTTTTGACGCCGAACCCTTTGTCGAAGCGGCGAAAATTTACCAAGAATGGGCAAAAAGAGGTTATTTTGGCAAGACTCCGTTGGGTGAATCCTATGATGATGCCCAACAATCGATGTACACCGGGAGAGCGGCAATGCACGTGACCGGTTCCTGGATGTGCGCCCAGTATGCCGACCCCAGCTTAACGAAAGAACCGATTGCCTTTGCGGCGTTCCCCATTTTGCCGGGTGGCAAAGGAAAAGCTACCGATATGATGGGTCAAACCGATATCGGGTTTGCGGCGACCATTGCGGCTAAGGACAAGAAGGATGCCGTGGTCCGGTTTATGAAGTACGCCATGAGCGTTGAGGCTTGTTCGGCGGAACCGGGCCGGATTTGTTCGGTGCCCGGTGTCCAAGCGCCCAACCGCATCACCGAGATGGCGGCGGCTGTCTTTGGCAAAGCCGAAGCGATCCAGTTCTGGTGGGATCAGGATCTGCCGCCGTTAGTAACCACTCCGATGAACGAAACGATCCAAAGCTTCTTGCTGCCGGATACTGATGTGAAGAAATCATTGACCTCCTTTGAGGCTTTGGTGGAGGAGTACGTCGGGCCGGTGCAATAAACCGGGTGGTTAAAAAACCAACCTTTGGACATGAACCAGCGGGGGCGTAACAACATCCGCCCCCGCCCTTTCTCTTTTGGTGGCCGGCAGTATTAGTTGAATTTCAATACAGCCATGGGACTGTCCCGGAGAACCGGGATGGAATAGAAAGCAAAACGGAATAGGCAAGCCGTTGACAGTGGCTTTCCCCACAAAACAGAGGAACAAATAGAGACCAGGTGATAAGGGGAGAGAAGCCTTCTGTGTTGGGAAAGAGAGAACATGTTTTGAAATAATTATTCTGGTGAAAATGGAGGTGGCTGGGCATGAGTACTGCACAATATACAATCGCTCCTCCGCGTAAAGAGAGAAAAAAACGGGACTGGAGCAGCATCTTTTTTCAGGTTATTTTCCTTCTCCCGGCAGCGGCTTTTCTAATCATCTTTATGTTTTACCCGATTGAAGAGACCTTTCGCCTCTCTTTTATGCGTTACACGGGTTTAGGGCAACCTACTTATATCGGTTTACAAAATTATCAGAAGTTACTGAGTGAGGAAAAGTTTATCACCTCTTTTATTAATGTTTTAGGCTGGGCTTTTTGGAGTGTGGTCATCCAGATTCCCCTTGCTTTCTTTATTGCTTATTCTTTAACCGCATACCGTAACCGGCTTACTGGTAAGTTACGGGTAATTTATTACCTGGCCAGCGTGATGCCGTCCGCGATCACGGCGATGCTTGGACGGCTGGTTTTTGCTCCCCGTTATGGTGTGCTGGCCAGTATTGCGGAGGCCTTAAATTGGCAATGGCTATCGAATATTGACTTTTTAGGAAATGCCAAGATTGCCTTTTGGTCGGTGTTTGCGGTGGCAACCTGGGCCTATACCGGATTTAATATTGTCTATCTGATGGCCAACATCGAACAGATTCCGGCGGAAATCCGGGAAGCCTCAATGCTGGACGGCGCCAACCGTTGGCAGTATGCGCGCTATATCGTTCTGCCGATGGTTTCCTACCCGCTCCTGATTATTACGGTGACGACGATTGTCGGCAGCATAAAAGTCTTCGATCTTCCCTACCTGATAACCAACGGTGGACCGGGCTTTGCCACGACTACCCTGGTGATCTACCTGTATCAAGAAGGGTTTGTCAATTGGTTGTATGGCCGGGCCGCCGCCATTGGCGTAGTTATTTTCCTGCTCTCGCTCTTCTTTGCCGTAACGCTCTTTAGTATGCAAAAAAGGAAGGGTGAATTCGTGTGAATGCGCAAACGAAAATGGCTGGGTACAGCATGGGTTGGCCGGGTCGGCGGGCAAAGATTCCCGCTTTCATTATCAATATCTTATTGATTATCCTTGCACTGTTAGTGATCTTGCCACTCTTGATCCCTTGGTTTTTTGTCTTTAAAACCCAATTGGAATATTCCTACAGTCCGTGGAGTTTACCGAAGCAAATTCGCTGGGATAACTTTAAGGAAGCCTGGGTTGCCATCGACATCGGAAAAGGTTTGCTCAATACACTCTTTGTTTGTTTGGGCGCGATTGCCTGTACGGTACCGTCGGCCGCCATGGCAGGATATATTTTCGCCCGTTACCGGAATCGTATTACGGAGCTTATCTTCTATCTGGTCATGGCCGGTTACTTTGTGCCGGTGCAGATGTGTCTGATTCCCCTCTACCAGTTGGTTGGGGAAATCGGGATTAGCAACACGCTGCCGGGTGTGTTTTTACCGATGACCGCCTTTGGGATCCCCTTTTGGACCATTATTTACCGATCCTTTTTCACTACTCTGCCTGGGGAATTAGCGGAAGCCGCCCGGATCGACGGCGCCGGTCACTTCGCGACTTTCTTCCGGGTGATGCTGCCCTTGGCGCGACCGGCGACGGTTTTGGCAACCTTAATGGTTTTCATGGGGTCGTGGAACGACTATTTACTCAGCTTAATCCTGTTAAACGATCAGAAACTTTTCACCATGCAGTTACGGATTGCCCAGTTCCTTAATAATTATGGCGTTACCCGGATGCCGAGGTACGCCGCAGCGGTGATTATTGCTGCCGCCCCGACTCTTATTATGTACCTGATTGGCCACCGTTGGATTATCCAAGGGACCCTGGCCGGCGCTTTGAAAGGATGATTGTAGGCGTCACAGAAGCATAAATGGCAAAAAGCCACCTATGAAAAGGTCGTCTTCTTCCGAGGAGACGGCTTTTTTTTGTTGCTGCCGGCGAGATTAAGGAAGGGAATAAACAGAGAGAGACAGAATAAATATTACTTTATAAGCCCGCACGGACAAGCTTGCGGTGGAAACGGCAGGGTAAATATGCCTGCGAAGAAAAGATCGTTGACATGGATTAAGCAAGAAAACGGAGAAGGTGTTGAGGTGGCTTATCATTACATCCTTTTTGATTTGGACGGGACTTTAACCGATCCCGGCGCCGGGATTGTCAATTCGGTGCTTTATGCCTTACGACACTACGGGATTGAAGGCGACCGTGAGTTCCTCCGGCGTTTTGTCGGTCCCCCGCTCTTTGACTCTTTTATGGAATTTTACGGATTCACGGAGGAGCAGGCCAGGGAGGCAGTGGAGTATTACCGGGAATACTACAGGGTGCAAGGGATCTTTGAAAATCGGCTTTATCCGGGGATCCCGGAATTACTGGCCAAACTGACGGAGCAGGGGAAGATCCTGGCGGTGGCAACTTCGAAACCGACGGTCTTTGCCCGGCAAATCCTGGCCCATTTCCAGATCGATCATTATTTTGCGGCGGAAATGGTTGTCGGCAGCTACCTGGATGGGAGGCGGATCAAAAAGGCCGAGGTGATTGGGGCGGTGCTGGCGCTTCTTCCCCCGGAACGGGAGAAGATCGTAATGGTCGGTGACCGGAAATATGATGTGGAAGGCGCCCGGGCCAACGGGATTGCGGCCATTGGCGTTACTTACGGCTATGGGGAAAGGTCCGAACTGGAAAAGGCGCAGCCGGACCAGATCGTCCATTCGGTCCCGGAGTTGTTAAATTTCCTTCTCTGATTCAACTTTTCTGTTGCTGATTAAGGAATGGAAAACGGCCTTGTTTGTTTGAAGGTTTTATGGCAAAATAAATAACCTAAACAATATTTAGTAAAGGAGAAAACAAGAAATGAGAAAAGGCCTTTTTCCTATTTCCCTGTTCTTGCTTATTTTCTTGTTGAGTGGCGCAAATTTCCTCACCCTGGCGGCAGAAGAAAAAACCGGACGGACCATTCCTTATCCTCCCGGCTATGATTTAACCAGCGAGGGGGCTTCCGCTTATGCCGGTTCGACCGATCATCCGGACTCAAGGTATTTTGCCCACTTGGATGTGTACAACCTGACCTCCGATGCAACCCTGACGATTATTCCTCACTTTGCCACTTACCAACAGACCACGGAATCAACCTGTGGACCGGCCTCCGCCTTAATGGTTCTCTATCATTTCGGGAATACCGACTGGGATGAATTGGCGATTGCCGAGATTATGGGAACGTCGCAGGATTTGGATGGTGACAATTGGGAAAACCCGGGTGAGGCCAACGAGCGGGGAGAATGGGGGACTTCCACCAGCGGGATGGTAAAATTCTTTGAAGAGATTGGCTGGCAGGTTACTTCCTCCTTGACCGAAGGCCGGCTGGAGGACGGCCGGACTTTTGCCGGACAAGACGAGTTTACGCCTTGGGTGCTTGCCAACTTAAAACAGGGGATTCCGATTATGGTCGAATGGATTGATTGGCTTGGGCACTGGCAGGTGATTATCGGTTACGATACCATGGGCACCGAAACGTTGGGTGATGACGTGCTCATCTTGGCCGATCCTTACGATACTTCCGATCATTTACAAGACGGGTATTACTTTTTCAACGCCGAACGTTTCTTTTATATGTGGGCCGATGCGTTTATCTTGCCGGAAACCCAAATGTACCAGCAATGGGTGATTGCGACGCCCCCAGGATACTAAAGACGGATGGTAGCCATTAAAGCGTTGCCACGGAGAGAAGGAGGCCCTCCCACCGGGAGGGCCTCTTTTCTTGTATGCTTCATCGTCTCATGAACTTTCCGCGGATAAATTAAAAATGCCGGTTTTACCCGGGAAAGACCAGGTCACACCGGTCGGGGATCTTCAGCTCCGTAAAATACCGGTTTTCCAGGGGGATCCATTCCCGGAGAAAACGCCGGTGCAGTTCCGGGCCGTTTCGCTTCAAGATGCGTTCGCTTTGGGTCGCGGCATCGAGACGGAGGAAGACCTTCAGGTCATAATGGGGGAAAAGAACCGGATGGAGGCTGTAGACCCCTTCGATTATATTCAGGGGTTTCGGGGTGACCGTGATGGTTTGGGAGAAGGTCTCCGCGTGACAGTCGTAGATCCGGTACCGGAAAGGCCGGCGAGTTTGCAAGCCCCGGATCACCTCGTTTTGAAAACGGAGATAATCCACATTCCCACCGGCCTCTCTCAGGCGGGCTGCTGTTTTGAGTTCCGGGGGAAGAAAGAAATCATCCATATGAAAAAGGTTACAATCGTAAACGGTCGCCAGGTAAGCGGCCAAACGGGTCTTTCCCGCCCCGCTGTTGCCATCGATACCCACCAGAACCTGGTCTTTCTCGGTGAGCAGGGCATCAATCCGGGCAAAGAGCGGCGCGAAGCGCCGGGAAAGATCGGCTTTTTCCTGGGCGGGGAGATTGATGTTCATCTTACCGTTGCACCTTCCTTTACCGGAACTGTTTCCCTCTTTATTCCGGCCGCGGTCAACAGGCAGACAAAGGTTTGGTTGCCAAGCCGGGCGATCCGGGGGAGTGTTTTTCCGGAGATTGCCTAATAACCGTTGATTAAATTGCCAAGAAAAGCCCGGGTCCGTTCGTTGGTGGGGGCATCAAGAACGATTTCGGGAGGACCCTCTTCGATAATCTGGCCGTGGTCCATGAAAAGAACCCGGTCGGCTACTTCGCGGGCGAAACGCATTTCGTGGGTGACCACCATCATCGTCATCCGCTCCGCCGCCAGATTCCTGATTACTTTCAGCACTTCACCGGTTAATTCGGGATCCAGGGCGGAAGTGGGCTCGTCGAAGAAGAGAATCGCTGGTTTCATGGCCAATGCCCGGGCAATGGCCACCCGTTGACATTGTCCGCCCGAAAGTTGATAAGGGTAAGCATCGGCTTTATCGCTCAACCCAATCTTGGCCAGGAGTTGACGGGCGACGGCTTCCGCTTCTTCCGGCTGCATGCCGGCCACCCGCACCGGCGCTTCGGTGATATTCCGGAGGACCGAAAAATGGGGGAAGAGGTTAAAATTCTGAAAGACCATGCCCAGTTGGAGCCGGATCTTTCTTAACTCGGCTTCCGGCGCGTAGATCACCTGGCCGGAAGGGGAGGTGGTCACCATGGGCCGGCCGGCGACGTAAATGGAGCCGTGATCGATCTTCTCCAGGAGGGTCAGGCAACGTAAAATGGTGCTTTTGCCCGATCCGGAGGGCCCGATCATGGCCACCACTTCTCCTTCGTTGATCTTGAAGGAGACGCCGGTCACCACCTCTTCGCCGCCGGTATAGCTTTTAAACAAATTCTCCACTTTCAAAATTTCCATGGTTTCCATGGCGCTCAGCTCCTACTTGTAATAACTCAGTTTTTTCTCGGCCGCTTCGAAGGCTTTGGTGACGAGCCAGTTCATCACGAGATAAAAAAGGCCGGCAATAAAGAGGGGAGTCGTGGAAAAGAGACGGGAGGCTTCGTTTTTTGCCACCCGGAAAAGCTCGGAGATCCCCAGCACCTGGATGAGGGCGGTGTCTTTGACGAGGGTAATAACCTCGTTGCTGATGGGGGGAAGAATCCTTTTGATGACTTGCGGGAGGATAATCCGGAAAAAGGTTTGCCCTTTGGTAAAGCCTAGAACGGCCGCCGCTTCGTACTGGCCTTGGGGAATGGACTCGATCCCCCCCCGGTAAATCTCGGCAAAGTAGGCGGCGTAATTCAGGGTAAAGGCCAGAACCGCCGCCGAGAAACGGGGCAGGTTGAATTTCCATCCTTCCGGCAGCATGTAAAAGGGGGCAAAATAGACAAAGATCAATTGTAAAAGTAAAGGTGTGCCGCGCATGATCAGGATAAACAGGCGAATGGGGGTGTTTAGCCATTTGGCCGGCGCCATCCGGCCGAGGGCAATGAGCAGCCCCAACGGTAAAGCAAAAAGGAGGGTCAAAAAGAAAAGGCGGAGGGAAGTGAGGGCCCCTTCGCCCAAGAGCGTCAATTGTTGGATTAGCTGAGCGCCGCTTTCAAAGCTGAACATGGAAAAAACCCCTTTTTTCTCTATTAATTAATGTAATGAAATAATAAAGATGGCATAAGGAAGATTGATCATGAACGGAGCCGGTCTCCGGTGGTAGTCGAAACAAGGAAAAGGGTTATGAGTATCGGTTACCCCCCTCATAACCCTTTTACAATTCCGCTTTTCTTTTAAATTTCCTTCTTGCTAATGTTAAAGAGTACTTGGAAAAGACATTTCGCTACCTTGACAAAGGAGTTCCACGGCTGATGGATCCAGTCTTCAGCCCCGCGTCCGGACTCTACTCCTTACCAAGGATTGTAATATCTTCCCCAAACCATTTCTTGGAGATTTCCGCCAAAGTGCCGTCTTTGGCCATGGCATCAAGGGCTTCCTGGACTTTGGCCATTAGTTGCTGGTCGTTTTTGCGGAAGCCGATCCCGTATTCTTCCCCGGCCAAAGCCTCATCCAGGACCATAAAGTTCTTCTTCTTTTGTTGAATGTAATAACGGGCGACGATTTCATCCATCAAGACCGCATCGACCCCGCCCATTTCTAAGTCCATAAGGGCGGTCATGTTTTCGTCAAAGGCAATGATCTCCGCGAGGGAGGCTTTAAAGGCGGCCGCCTTATTTAAAGCATCCTGGGCGCTGGAGCCGGCCTGGAGGCCCAGGCGTTTCCCGGCCAAAGAAGCTAAGGAGGTAAGACCGGAATCGGCGCGGACGATCACCACCTGGCGGTTTTTCATGTATGGCTTGCTAAAGAGCAGGTTCTTTTGGCGCTCGGGGGTAATAGTCAACCCGTTCCAGATGCAATCAATATTCTTGGTGTTAAGTTCCTGTTCTTTGGCATCCCAGTTGATCGGCTGCAACTTCAATTTAATCTGCAGGCGCGCGCAAACAGCTTTGGCCACATCGATATCGAACCCGACGATCTGGCCTTGTTCATCCCGGAAACCCATCGGAGGAAAGCTGTCATCCAAACCCAGGACAAACTCGCCCTTTTTGACCACGTCCTCCCAGGAGGTATCCTTTTTGGCGGCGGCATCGCCAAGGACGGAGAAGACCAATACCAACATCAGAGTCAAGACAAGAAAAATGTTTTTCTTCATAAATAATCACCTCTGAAGTATTTATATACAATTATACGGGAAAATCCGGTGACAGTAAAGGGAAATTGGGCCGGAAAGGATTGAAAATGTCATTTTTTAAGGTAAACGCAATTAATTATTAGTGTGATCTTATCTTATCCGCAAAGGAAGGTCAAGGCTGAACAGGGGAAAAACTGCCCACAGGGAACAGCTTCATAGAAGAAAAAGCCCTTCTGGAGCTTGCAACTTTGCTGCACATTATCTAAAATAGTAAAGGAAATGATCTATAATTCAGTTATTTTAACTGAAAATATTAAAGGAGGCGCCTAAAATGTGGAAGAAACTTTTGGTTGTTTTGGTCATCGTCGTGGCGGCCGTCTTGATTCTGGTCAATGTCGGCCAAAAAACCAGCGGGCCCCAGGTTAGTAAGTTGAAGGTGGGAATGGTGACCGACGCGGGGACCATTGACGACAAATCCTTTAACCAGGGAACCTGGGAAGGGGTCCAACAGGCCGGAGCCGATTTCGGGCTGGAATACAAATATTTGAAACCAGCCGGCACCACTGAAGCCGATTATATGAAAGAGATCGGCAATCTCTACGATGCCGGGTATAAATTCATCGTCTGCCCCGGGTTTAAGTTTGAAACGGCGATTTACCAAGCCCAGACCAAATACCCGGATGCCAAGTTTGTGATCATCGACGGTAATCCCCATGCCGGGGATGGTGTCGCGGTCGTGAAGGAGAACACCGTCGCCATCTTCTTTGCGGAGCATGAATCCGGTTTTATGGCCGGCGTGGCTACTGCTTTGCAGCTTAAGGAGGGCGAACTCGGTTTCATCGGCGGCATGGAGATCCCCTCGGTGCAGAAGTTCAACTGGGGCTTCCAGCAAGGAGTCAAATACGCCAACGAGAACCTGGGCACCAACATGGTGATCAAACCGGAGAACGTGATTTACCAGGGTTCCTTCGACAATGTGGCGGCCGGTCAGCAACTGGCAGCCCAGATGTATGACCGCGGGGTGAAAGCGATCTTTGCGGCTGCCGGCGGGGTCGGGGTCGGCGTGATTAACGAAGCCAAATCCCGGGCGAAGGCCGGTCAGAAAGTCTGGGTTGTCGGGGTGGACGTTGACCAGTATAGCGAAGGGATCTACGACGGCGAAAAATCCATTATCCTGACCTCCGCGATGAAACAGATCAAAAAGGCCACTTATGATATGGTTAAAGCCGAAACCGAAGGCAAATTCCCCGGCGGCCAGATTCTCACCTTCAGCGCGGCCAACGACGGAATCGGCATTCCGGACGAGAACCCGAACCTCAGCGACGAAGTGGAAAGCAAAGTGGCCGAGGTTTACGCCAAGGTGAAGAGCGGCGAGATCGTGGTCGCTGATGTCCAGGGGGATTTAATTAAGTAAGACTGTTGTAAGGAAGAAGAGAGCCCCTTTCGGGTGCGGGGGGCTCATGTTTGGTGACGGGAAGAGGATGGAAGAAACCATCCTCTTCTTTTCTTTTTTAAAAAATATTATTATAATGAAAGAAAGAGGGAAAAAGACAAAGGAGCGATGTAATGGAATATATCGTTGAAATGATCAACATCCGGAAAGAATTCCCCGGGATTGTCGCCAATGACAACATTACATTGCAGCTGAAACAGGGCGAAATCCATGCTTTGCTCGGGGAAAACGGCGCCGGAAAGTCCACGCTCATGAGTATCCTCTTCGGTCTTTACCAACCGGACAGCGGGATCATTAAAGTCCGCGGTCAGGAAGTGAAGATTACCGACCCCAATGTGGCCAATGCGCTCGGCATCGGGATGGTGCACCAGCATTTTAAATTGGTGCATAACTTTACCGTGACCGAAAATATCATGCTGGGCATGGAGATGACCAAAGGTGTAGTGATCGACCATGCCACCGCTGCGGAAAAAATTCGGCAGCTTTCGGAGAAGTACGGGTTGAATGTGGATCCCTACGCCAAGATTGAGGATATTTCCGTCGGGATGCAACAACGGGTGGAAATCCTGAAGATGCTTTACCGCGATGCGGAAGTGCTGATCTTTGATGAACCCACTTCCGTCCTCACTCCCCAGGAAGTCCAGGATCTGATGGTCATTATGCGCAACCTGGTCAAGGAAGGAAAATCCATCATCCTGATCACCCATAAACTGAAGGAAATCAAGGCCATCGCCGACCGGTGCACCGTCATTCGCCGGGGGCGGGTGGTGGGCACGGTTGATGTTGCCTCCACCAGCGAAGAAGAGATGGCCCGGATGATGGTGGGCCGGGAGATCCAATTTACGGTGGAGAAGACCCCGCGGGCGGCGGGGGAGGTTGTCCTGCAGGTGGAGAACCTTTCCGCCCAGAATAACCGGAAGGTGCTGGGGCTGAAGAACTTTTCCCTGGAAGTGCGCGCGGGGGAGATCGTAGGCCTCGCCGGGGTTGACGGAAACGGCCAAACCGAGTTGGTGGAAGTGATTACCGGTCTCCGGAAGCCCGAGAGCGGCCGGGTTATTTTTAAGGGCAAGGACATCACCAACCTTTCGGTCCGGGAACGGATCCGGATGGGGATGGCCCACATCCCCGCCGACCGGCATAAACACGGCTTGGTCCTGGATTACACCCTGGAAGAGAATATGATCTTAAAAGTCTATGACCAGGCGCCCTATTCGGAAAGGGGCCTCTTAAACCAGGAAGTGATCCGGGAGCATACGGAGCGGCTGATGCGGGAGTTTGATGTCCGCGCCGGACAAGGCTCCACCTCCATGGCCCGGTCGCTCTCAGGCGGCAACCAGCAGAAGGCCATTGTCGGCCGGGAAATCGACCTGGATCCGGATCTGCTCATCGCGGTGCAACCGACCCGCGGTTTGGACGTGGGGGCCATTGAGTATATCCACAAACGCATTGTGGAGCAGAGAGATAAAGGAAAAGCCGTGCTCCTGGTCTCCTTGGAGTTGGATGAGATCCTGAATCTTTCCGACCGGATTGCCGTCATCTACAACGGCGAATTGGTCGGGATGGTGGAAGCCCAAGCCACCAGCGAACAGGAGATTGGTTTGATGATGGCCGGCGTCCGGAAGGGGGAGACCGCATGAAGAAAGAAGCAGGTAAAGAATATATTATTGCCTTGGCCGCGGTGGGCCTTGGGTTAATCGCCGGCGCCCTGCTGATGCTGGTGACCGGGAACAATCCGCTCCTTGGCTTCTACTACCTTTTTAGCGGCGGCTTAAAGAATCTCGAGCGGATCGGAAATACCCTGGCTACGGCCACACCGCTCATTTTTACCGGATTATCCGTAGCCTTTGCCTTTAAGACCGGGCTCTTTAACATCGGCGCCTCCGGGCAAATGTTGATCGGCGGCTTGTGCGCGACGGCCATCGGCTTGACCTTTGCCTGGCCGAAACCGCTGTTATTGACCGTGATTGTGATCGCTTCGGCCCTGGGCGGGGCGTTGTGGGGGCTGGTCCCCGGTTTGCTCAAGGCCAAATTCAACGTCCACGAAGTGGTCTGTACCATCATGATGAATTGGATTGCCTATTGGTCGGTCTATTACATCATTCCCGCCTATTTTAAAGGGGCCTACCTGGAGACCGAGTCCCGGCGGATCCCCGCAGCCGCGTCGTTAAAGGTAAAGTGGCTGACCGAACTCTTCGACGGTTCCTACATCAATCTCGGCTTTTTCCTGGCGCTGATTGCAGTGGTGGTGATCGCCTATATCCTGGAGCGGACCACTTTGGGTTATGAATTGAAGGCGGTCGGCCATAACCGGTATGCGGCGGAATATGCGGGGATTAACGCCAACCGGAACATCATTTTGTCAATGGTGATCGCCGGAACCTGTGCCGGTCTGGGCGGCGCCGCCTTCTACGTGGGCTACGCCTCCAATATGCAGATTGGAGTGATGCCCAGTCAGGGGTTTGACGGCATGGCGGTGGCACTCCTCGGGGCCAATTCCCCGTGGGGGGTATTACTTGCGGCCATCTTCTTTGGTGTGCTCCATTCCGGCAAGGGGTTTATGAATGCCATGACCCACGTGCCGCCGGAGATTGCCGATACGATTATTGCCACCGTGATTTACTTCGCGGCGACCAGTGTCCTGATCGAGCGGTGCTGGGAGCGGTGGCAGAAACACCGGGCGGAAAAGAAGAAAGCGGACCTTCCTCCGGCAGGAGAAGGGAAAGAACAGAAAGCAGCGGGGGGTGCCGGCTGATGTGGTGGAGTATCATTGAGCAGATCTTTCCTTACGCGATCGCTTACACGGTTCCGTTGTTGATTACCGCCCTCGGCGGATTGTACAGTGAGCGGAGCGGGGTGGTCAATATCGGATTGGAAGGGCTCATGGTCGTCGGCTTCTTTACCGGCGCCTTGGTCATCTCCCGTCTGGAAAGCGTCCTTCCGGGGACGGCCATTTGGCTGGGGCTCCTCCTGGCGATGATCGCCGGCGCACTTTTTTCCCTCCTCCATGCTTTTGCCAGTATTACGCTCAATGCCAACCAGGTGATCAGCGGGACGGCGCTGAACATGATTGCGGAGGCGCTCACCGTTTATTTGGCCCGGCATCTGACCGGGAGCGGCAATATTCAGATTGTGAACGGATTGATCCGGCGGGATATTCCACTGTTGGCGGAGATTCCCGTCCTTGGTCGCCTTTTCTTCACCCGCACTTATGCCACCACCTGGGTGGTCCTGGCTATCCTGGCGTTTTCCTGGTTTCTTTTGTACAAGACCCCCTTCGGGTTGCGTCTCCGGGCGTGCGGCGAAAACCCGCAGGCTGCCGATGCGGCCGGGGTTAACGTTTACCGCATGCGTTATCTCGCGGTCATGATCTCCGGAGCCTGTGCCGGTTTGGGCGGCGCCATCATTCTGGTCACCTATTCGGGCGAGTTCAACGGGACCGTGGCCGGATTGGGGTTTTTGGCCCTGGCGGCTTTAATCTTCGGCCAGTGGAAACCCTGGGGGATCCTGGGAGCCACCTTCTTTTTCGGGCTGGCGAGCACCATGGCCAACGTCTCCCAGGCCATTCCGGCGCTGGCCCGGATCCCCGGGATTTTCCTGAAGAATTTCCCCTATATTGTCACCCTGCTGGTGTTGATCTTCTTCTCCAAGACCACCCAAGGTCCCCGGGCGGCCGGTGAACCTTACGATAAAGGCAAACGTTAAAGATAGGGGATTGGGAATTTATTGGTATTGGAATTTGGCAGAAATATAAATTTACCAGAAAGAAGCGGGGCCTGTTCTTTTGGAAGGCGGGCAGAAGGAAGAGGCAGGTCCGGGAGGAGTTTGCGGTGGAAAAGATTCAAAAGGTTTATCTGATCGGGCTGGGCGCCATCGGCAGCGCCTATGCGGCTAAAATGGAGGAGGCCGAGCCCGGGTTGGTCAAGGTGATTGTCGACCAAAAACGCTACGCCGCTTACCGGCAACAGCCGGTGAGCGTGAACGGGGTGCCTTACCGGTTTGCCCTGGTCACCCCGGAAGCGGCGGCGGAAAAGGCGGATTTGCTTCTGATTGCGGTTAAAGGGTATGACCTGGCCGAAGCCATTCAGGCAATCAAGCCCTTCGTCGGCAAAGAGACGATTATCCTCTCCCTGCTCAACGGGATCACCAGCGAGGAGGAGTTGGGGCGGGTGTACGGCCCGGAGAAACTCTTGTATTCCTTTGTGGTGGCGACCGACGCCACCCGGGAGGGCAGGACGACCCGCTATTCCACCCTCGGACGGATCGTCTTCGGTGAACGGGAAAATAAGGTTTATTCGGCGAAAGTGCAGAAGGTCAAAGAGTTGTTCGACCGGACGGGGGTCCCTTATGAGATCCCCGGCGATATGCTCCGGGAGTTATGGTGGAAATTCATGATGAATGTGGGGGTCAACCAGGTCTCGGCGGTTTTAAAGGCGCCTTACGGGGTCTTTCAGCGGGTCCAGGCCGCGCGGGATTTAATGGCCATGGCCTGCCGGGAAGTAATCCGGATTGCCGGGCAACGCGGGATCAACCTGACCGAGGATGATATTGACCTTTGCTTGCGGACCATCGACCAACTGGCCCCGGAGGGCAAGACTTCCATGCTCCAGGATGTGGAAGCCGGCCGCCGGACCGAAGTGGAAAGCTTTGCCGGGACGGTGACAGCTTTAGGGGAAAAATACGGGGTGGCAACCCCGGTCAATGCCTGTCTGAAACTGATGATCACCACCCTCGAGCAGACTTATCCCCGGCCGGAAAAGGGTAATGGTTGAAGCAGAAGAAAGCCGGGTTAAGACAAACAGAGGGCGAACGCAGCGACGACCCGGTCGGGTCAGAAAAGGAAGAGGAGTCGTTCGATGATTTCAATCCCCAATCTGTTTTACAGCCGGTTGGAGCCGGCTGTTTTTCGTTGCCGCCTGCACCGCTTTGCCGCGGAAGTGGAGACGGAGGCGGGGTGCGAGGTGGTGCATATCCCCAATTCCGGCCGGCTCGGGGAGCTGTTATTCCCCGGGAACCGGGTGGGCCTTAGTTACGAAGAGCATCCGGGCCGGCTCACCAGGTATACTTTGGTCCGGGCCGGGGCCGGGGCAGGGTGGGCATATATCGACGCCCGCCTGCCCAACCGGATCTTGTCCCGGTTCTGGCGGGAACTGCCGCCCCTCCGCCCATACCAGCAAGCCTACCCGGAGAAGACCTGGGGAAAGAGCCGGTTTGATTTGGCCTTGCAAAGCGGGGGTGCGGCGGGGAGGGACGGACCGGCGGCTCCGGGGAGAATGTTGACCACCGCCTGGCTGGAGGCCAAATGTGTGACCCTGGTGCGGGGTAGGACCGGACTATTCCCCGATGCCCCCACCGCGCGGGGGCGCAAGCACCTGCAGGAACTGATTGGCCTGACCAGGGAGGGGAAGAAGGCCTTTGTCTTTTTCTTCCTCCAGCATCCGGGGGGCGACTGCGTGCAGGCCAACGGGGAGACCGATCCGGAGTTTGCGGCGGCCATGACGGAGGCGGCCCAGTGCGGGGTCTTGTTCTATGCCTACCGGGTGGAACCGGGGGAGGAAAAGGTGATCCTCACGGAAGTACCGGTCATCACCGGGGCTTAAATTAAGCAGGCGGGGAGGAAGGCGATCAATGGAGGAAGCTGCCAAGATCGAGGAGACTCAATTATTCGGGCCGGTTCGTGACTTCTTTACCGAACTGGGGTATGAAGTCCACGGGGAAGTCGGACTTTGCGATTTGACGGCCTCCCGCGGGGATGAGCTGATTATTGTGGAGTTAAAGCGGAACCTGAATTTGGACTTGCTGCTCCAGGGAGCTAAACGTCAGCGGTTAACACCCCATGTTTATCTGGCGATTGTCAAACCGAAACTCAGTATCTATTCGCGCCGCTGGAAAGACCTGTGTTACTTGGTGCGCCGGTTGGAACTGGGGTTAATTACGGTTTCCTTTCTTGGCAGCCACCCCCGGGTAGAGGTCATCTTTCATCCTTCCCCTTTTGACCAGGAGAAGAGCAGGCGGCTTTCCCGCAAGAAAAAAAGCCGGTTGCAGCAAGAGATCGCCGGACGGCACGGGAACTACAATACCGGCGGCAGCACCGGCCAAAAGTTAATGACCGCCTATAAAGAAAATGCGCTCCAGATTGCTTGTTGCCTCCGAAAGCTTGGCCTTTTGTCTCCCAAAGCTTTACGCCTGCTCGGGACGGGCCCCAAGACCGCTTCGATTTTATAGAAGAATTTTTACGGCTGGTTTGAACGGGTGACCCGCGGGTGCTACCGGCTGACCGACGCGGGCGAAGCCGCCCTCGGCCGCTATCCCCAACTGGCGGCCTATTACGAAAGTCTGCTCCGGGAAGAGCGGGAACAGGCAAAAGCTTTTAACGGGGAGAAGTAGCTTCTGGATGGGGATTGGAATTGGCCAGCCGGTTGGTGCCCCAGACCCCGAGGAGGATCAGGACCCCGCCCACCAAGTGGTACCAGTAGAGGGGTTCGCCCCGGAAACAGAAGCCGGCTGCCACCGAAACAATGGTCGTGAGGTTGGCAAAGACGGCGCTCCGGGCAGCGCCAAGCTTGGCAATGTAATAATTCATTCCAAAGAAGGCGACCACCGAAGAGCAGATGCCAAGATAAAGGACGGCGGACCAAACCTCTTTAATCCGGAGCAAGGAGAAAACGGCGAGGGGGTCCGGCTCACGGAGCGTGTCAAACAAGGCCAACCCGCTGAAAATGAGGGCGCCAACCACCATCATGACATAGGTGATTTCGATGGGGCGAAATTCCCGGGATAACCGGCGGGAAAAGATGTTGAAGAAAGCGGCGGAGAGGACGGCGCCCAACAGGGCAAGGAGGCCAAGGGTATGCCCGGAGACGGTAAATTCTCCGCTTCCGAGGACGATGAACCCGACCCCGGCCACGGAGATGAGAATCGCCGCAACCTGGAGGAGACGGGGGTGCTCCTTCAGGATCAGGATGGCGAGGATGGTGACGAAGACCGGAATGAGGGCGATGATCAGGCCCGCTTCCGAAGAGGTTGTCAGTTTGATACCGACGGTTTCAAAAATAAAGTATAAGACCGGCTCGAAGAGGGCGGGCAGGATAATTCTCCCGACGGGCCGGTGACGAAAGTCGATTTTGATCAGGCCGCATACCCGTAAGAGGGTCATCAGCAAGGCGGCGGTCAGAAAGCGGAAGGCCAACAATTGATGGGTTGTTACGTAGGCGAGGGCGTCTTTGGTAAAGAGAAAGGATAAACCAAAGATAAAGGAGGTTAGAACAGCGGCAAGGTAAGCACGGGCCATGATGGTAACACTTCCTATCTATTATGATCAGTGAATAAACCGTTGAAAATTATATCATAATCTTTACCGTCCCGGTAGGGGCCGGAAAAGCCCAATCTGGGCTGGCGGTGGCGGTTGTCCAGCTAACCCGCGATAACAAAACTGGAGGTGTTTAGATGTCCAAAGCAAAAAGTTACTTCCTTTCCCCCTTGTTTTTTATCCTCTCCACCTTTTTCATCACATCCCTTCTGCTGGCGAATATTACTGCCGGGAAAATGGCGACCCTTTTTGGATTAACCTTACCCGCTGCGGTGGTTTTCTTCCCCATCACTTATATTCTTGGTGATGTGCTCACGGAAGTCTATGGTTACCGGCAGGCCAGGCTGACGATCTGGCTGGGGTTGCTGGCCAACTTGTTTATGGCCTTAGTTTTTAGCCTGACCTTGGCTTTGCCTTATCCGGAATTCTGGACGGATCAGGAGGCTTACCGGAGGGTCTTGGGGATGACCCCGCGGCTGGTGGGGGCTTCATCCCTGGGCTATTTTGCCGGTTCCATTTTAAACTCTGCTTTACTTTCCAAGTTAAAAGTGAGAACCGCCGGGCGGTGGCTTGGGCTGAGAACAGTCCTTTCCACACTGGTGGGGGAGGGTGTGGATACGGCCTTCTTCATTACGCTCGGATTTGGGGGGACGATGCCCCCCGGCCGTTTAGGCCGGCTCATCCTGGGCCAGTATTTGTGGAAAGTTACCTATGAAGTGGCGGTGACGCCCTTAACCTATCTGGTGGTGAACGCGATTAAACGCAAGGAACAAAGGGACGCCTTTGACGATGGGGTGAATTATAATCCATTTTCTTTCGAATGGAGGCGGGAGCATGAAACCAACCATGAATAAGTCGGGATTCAAAGTTTTAGGAAAAACGGTCCGGGAACCCATCCGTACCCTGGATACCTTTCCCAAGCCGGAAGGGGTGGAAACGGTCATTATGGAAAGCGATGAAGTGACCAGTTTGTGCCCGGTGACCGGACAGCCTGATTGGGAAACGGTGACCATCGAATATGCGCCTGATCAAGCTTGCATCGAGAGTAAAAGCTTAAAACTGTATTTATGGAGTTTCCGGGAGGAAGGTGCCTTCTGTGAAGCCCTGGCTTCCCGGATTGCCCATGATGTGGCCGCGGCCTGCCATCCCTTTTGGGTGACGGTCACCGTGACCCAAAAACCCCGGGGCGGGGTGAAACTGGTGGCCAAAGCCCGGGTCGACCGGGACTAAGGCGGTGTGCCATGCGCTCACGGCCTGCCCCCGAAAACAGGCGTTTTCCTTTTGTTAACAGTGGCCGGGAGAAGTTTTTTGCAGGATTATAGGAGTAAATGCGCAATTAATCAGGATGAGGGGAAAAAGAAGTTCCAGCGTTTGATGGGGAGGAAGCAGAAGCAAATGGCCATTACAAAGCGGTTACAGCAAAAATTGACAGCCAGAACCAATCCGATGTGGCAGGAGATTCTTGCGATTACGGTTCCTGCTTTCATTGAATTGGTAATGTCAACCCTTTTCGGTATGGTTGATATGGTGATGGTTGGACGAATCAGTCCGGCGGCGATCGCCGCCGTTGGCCTGACGAACCAACCATTTAACTTATTATTGGCGGTTTTTGCCGCAGTCAATATCGGGGCCACCACTTTGGTGGCCTGGAAGATTGGGGCGGGCGAACTTGAGGATGCCCGGAACGTCACCCGGCAGACGCTGGTCCTCGGACTGCTTTTGGGGACGGTCATGAGTGTCCTTGGGGTGGTGTCGGCGCCGGCGATTGTCCGTTTTATGGGGGCAGAGCCGGATACCTTTGCCGATGCCAACATTTATTTTCAGATCGTCTCCGCCGGGCTGGTCTTCCAAGCCGTCAACATGGGAATCACGGCCGCCCTCCGCGGGGCGGGCGAGACGAAAATCCCCATGCTATATAATGTGGGGAGCAACCTCTTTAATGTTTTCGGCAATTATGTGCTGATCTACGGCAAGCTGGGTTTTCCCCGCTGGGAGGTGGCCGGGGCGGCTATCTCGACCAGTTTCTCCCGTTTTTTAGGTTGCCTGGCGGGGCTCTATGTGCTTTACTGTTCCCGCCATACCATTCTTCACCTCAGCGTGGGGGGGGATTACCGGCTCCACCGGCCGACGGTCGCCAAAATCTTCGATATCGGCTTGCCGGCCGCCCTTGAGCAGTTTGTCCTGCAAAGCGGGTTGATGCTTTTTGCCCGGACTGTCTCCGGCCTCGGCACGATGAAATTTGCGGCGCACCAGATCGGCTTGAACATCAGCGGCTTGTCCTTCTCGCCCAGTCAGGCTTTTTCCGTTGCTTCCACCACCTTGGTCGGGCAGAGCCTGGGGGCGGAAAAGGTCGACCAGGCGGAAAAGTACGCCCGGATCATTCACAAGATTGCGCTGGTCGTTGCTGCTTTCAACGCCTTACTTTTTATCCTCTTTTCTTACCCGATCGCCCGGATCTATACCGCCGATACCGCCGTGGCGGCGGCGGCCGGCACCATCCTGAAGATTTTAGCCCTTTCCCTGCCGGGACAATCCACCCAGCTTTCCCTGGCCGGGGCTTTGCGGGGGGCCGGGGATACCATGTATCCTTTGTATGCCTCGGCGGCCGGGATCTGGATCTTCCGGGTGGTGGTCGCCTGGATCTTCGTCAATATCTTCCACTGGGGGCTCATCGGCGCCTGGGCGGCTTTTGTCATGGACCAGTATACCCGGTCAGCCGTGGTTTATTTCCGCTTCCGCTCCGGGAAATGGAAGTTTGTGAAAGCCCGGATGGGCTGAAGAACATTTGGATTAATTAAGGGTTTAAAATTACAGTATTAAAGGATTAGCGACGGAGGAAAAAAACACCCGGGAATTAACCGGGTGTTTTTTTCATAAGTTAGTTTGACTTGGTTTACCATTGACCTCTGTTTACCGGAGGAATCCACTCCGGAGCAGGCTGACCTCGGGAGAGACTTCTTTCCGGCAAAAGGTCAAGGATGAGGGAGGAAAAAATGGGCGGCTTTACCCTCTGGGTTGTGGTGGGTTTAATTATGGCGGCCGAGTTTGTCAACGGCTGGACGGATGCACCGAACGCGATTGTGACGGTGGTGGCGACCCGGGCGGTCAAACCCCAAACCGCGGTGGGCATTGCGGTGGTGGGGAACATGATCGGCGCCTTTTACGGGCGGGCGGTGGCCGAGACCATCGGGACGGAGGTCGTCAAAGCGGAAGCCATTAACCTGGTCACCCTGGGAGCGGCATTGGTCGCGATTCTGCTCTGGTCGACCGCCGCCTCCTGTTTCGGGATCCCAACGAGTGAAAGCCATGCTTTGCTGGCGGGACTGGCCGGCGCCGGTTTGGCCACGGCGGGACCGGCGGCCTGGATCCCGGCCGGGTGGAAAAAGATCATGCTGGGTCTGGTCATCTCGGTGCTTTTTGGCGCCGGCGGCGGGTTCGGACTGGGTTTAGTGGTGAAGCTCCTGGGCGCAGGCTGGCCGCGGGAAAAAAGAGACCGGGTTTTCCGGGCTTTACAGGTGGTGACCGCCGGCGGGATGGCGCTGAGTCACGGGAGTAACGACGGGCAGAAGTTTATCGGGATTCTTACTTTGACTTTGGTCCTGGCCGGTATTTTACCGGCGTTTCGGGTGCAGCCTTGGGTCATTATCTTATGCTCACTGGTGATGGGGGCGGGGACCTCGGTGGGCGGCTGGCGGATTATTGAAAAGGTTGGTTCCCGCATGGTGAAACTGGAGCCGGATCAAGGGTTGGCCGCCCAAACCGCCGCAGCGGCTTCCATCTTGTTGGCTTCCGGCTTCGGGATACCCTTAAGCACCACCCATACGATCAATACCGCCTTGATGGGCGCGGGGGCCACCCGGGGACTTTCTGCCGTCAACTGGGGAATCGTCAAAGAACTGGTTGCCGCCTGGCTGTTTACCTTTCCCGTCTGCGGGTTGATCGGGTATCTGACGGCGTGGTTGTTGGCCCGGTTGTAAATGGAGCGGAGAGCGGACCAACGGGTTTTTCTCCCGTATGCACCGTGGCGATTCCCCAGCTTAGTTCATAATAATGGACAGCCGTAAACCCGGTCTCGCCAAAGATGCGGCTTACTTCGGCGGGAGCGGGGTAGGCCTGGACGGAACGGTGCAGATAGAGATAGGGTTCTTTCTCCCCCGTCATGAGGAACCCGACCAAGGGGGGAAAAGTGGCGAAATATAAAGTATAAAGCTTATTGAGAAGGGGATTACGGGGTTTGCCCAGTTCCAATCCGACGAGGCGTCCCCCCGGTTTCAGCACCCGGTAGAGTTCCCGGAGGGCTTGGCGCATGTCGGCCACATTCCGTAAACCATAACCGATTACCGCCCGGTCGAAGGAGTGATCGGGAAAGGGAAGAGCCATGGCGTTCCCCTCCACCAGGCGAATCCGGTGGGAACGGGCAAGCTCCCGCAGATTTTCCGCAGCGATTTTGAGCATGGAGGGGGAGAGATCAAGGCCGACCACGTAACCGCGGGGCCCCACTTTTTGGGCCAGATCCCTGGTGATCAGACCGGTACCGCAACAGACATCCAACACTTGCTGACCGGCGCGGAGGTCGGCTTTTTCCACCGCAAAATGACGCCAGTAATGATGAAGGCCAAAGCTGACCAGCGTGTTGACGAGGTCATAACGGGGGGCGATCTTCCGGAAATAGGCCGCAAGGCGCTGTTCTTTTAGGCTGACGGGCACGGACTATTCCCCTTTGCGCATAAGTAAGGTTACTGATATTATTCTTCCTCCGCCGGCCGCTTTTATCAACCGGGTGGCGGTTGGAAAGTTCCCTCAGCCCGACACCTCCTTCCGTACGGCGCAATATTATGTGGTAGCGCCGTAGAAAAAGGGAGGTGTGGCTAGAAGAGATGGGTACGGTTGATACTGTTGGCGGTGGAGGGTTTTTGCCCTTCTTGATTTTCTTGATTTTGATCCTCCTGGTTTTAGGGATCGATAACAACAAGAAATATTAAGATAGAGGTCTTATAATTCGGGAGTTTATTCTGGATAAAGAAAAGACCCGGTGGGCAACCGGGTCTTTTTTGGTAAGGCGCCCAGGATGGGCGTAAGCTAACCGGTAAAAAGAAAAATCCGGATCCTCCGGATTTCATTTTTCTGGTGGAGCTGGCGATCCGAGTTGAACGGACAACCTGCGGTTTACGATACCGCTGCTCTGCCGATTGAGCTACGCCAGCATGAAGATTAAATGGAGCGGGCGACGGGATTCGAACCCGCGATCCTCGGCTTGGGAAGCCGATGCTCTACCACTGAGCCACGCCCGCTTAGCAATGTCTATTTTATGATAACCACGGAAAAAAGTCAAGCACAACTTTTTCCGCCTTTGCCACCTTTTCCTCGGGAAACGGGATAAATTCTTATAAATATTCTCCGAAAAAAAGAAGGTGGATTTCTTTTTACGCAGAATATAATTATTTTGTTCAAGGTCTTCACCACCTATCCGCCGGTGGAAGAAGGAAGAGCGGTTTACCTCTGGGCAGGAGTGGTGGGATCCAGAATGAAGGAGGTGTCAAAATGGCTTACAAAATCAGTGACGAATGCATCAATTGTGGGGCTTGTGCCGCCGAGTGCCCGGTGGAAGCGATTAGTGAAGGTGCGGATAAACACGAGATTGATCCGGAAAAATGTATCGAGTGTGGCGCTTGCGCCGATGTTTGTCCGGTAGGAGCTCCCCAACCCGAATAAGAAAGACTGTCATAAGTGGTGAAACCAACCCCGCCGTTTGGCGGGTTTTATATTTTTAAAGCCGGGGCGGCGCCACAAATTCCGGCTCCTCCATGGCCTTTTCCTCCAAATATTCGGTGATCAGCCGGCGCACCACCTCCGAAATGCTGGACTGTTCATAAAAGGTTAAATGACGAAGTTTTTCGTAGGTGTCTTCCTCAATCCGCACATGTAAATTCTTTCTTTTAACGCCCATTTTCCTCTCCACTTCCCCTTAAGCCTATTATGTACAAATGCGTAAATTTTATGGAACGGGGAAGGGATCACAAAGTAACGGTTTCCCTTTCCGTGGCAGAACTGTGCTCTTCTAGGCGGGCTAAAAAAGTGTTGAGGCTTTCGCCGGCCGGGATAAAAATTAATTCCATCTTAAATTCGGGATTGTCAGCGGAGATCTCCGCCATTAAGACCCGGCGGTCGAAGGAGTAAATCTTACTGGCCAATTGGATTGATTTCAAGACATTATGAATGGGGCAGGGTGGCGTCAGCCACCATCTGGTCGGGAGTTCCTGGTGAAGGGATTGCCAGAACGTATTGATAAAAATGTTGGTGATTTCACTCAAAAAAGATTCGTCGATCTTGGAGAGGAAAAACTTACTAATGCTCCATTTTTGTTTCATCTCCATCCTGACCAGTTCCATTGCGGTTTCCCGGGAAAAACAAAGGTATAATTCACCCTTGAGGTCCCCGGTGACGCGGGAATGAAACCCCATCTCGGCGGTGGGGACATGGGCCAGATTCTGAAGTAACCAGGAAAAGGGAAGAAAGAAGAAACCGGTGAGTTCCATCTCTACTGGCCGCGCCAAAAAGGAAGAGAGTTTTTGGCCCAGGCAGCGAACGCCTTCCTGGTATAGTTTCTCCAACTTGTTGACCCCTCGTTCGTTGGTGAGGAGGGAAGAATAAAAAAGACCTTTTCGCATTTCCATGGCCATGATCGATCACCCCGTTTTAACTCTCGGACATAAAACACTAAACAATAGTATTCGTGTTAACAACGGAAACTCCTTTCCATAAAATGGGAGAAATTAACCGAAGATTTACGTAATTTGCGTTTTTTGGAGTTAAGAAAGCGGGCCCGCGGGAGGCTGGGCAAAGAGGAGTTGGAGCGGGGCGGAAAACGGATTAAACCAAATATTGGCGGATCGTCAAGGTTCTTTCCGTTTTTTGAGGCGGTTGCGAAAGGCCAAAAGAAAACCGGGCCCCGTTCTGGACGGGGCCCGGTACAGCTTCGTATTGAATAGTTTAGACCTGTCCTTCCCGGAGGAGACGGCGCAATACTTTACCCACGGCGTTTCTGGGTAAAGCATCGATGATCTGAATCTTGGGGACTTTAAATTTGGAAAGATGGGTGAGGCAGTATTGGCGAAGCTCCTTTTCGGTAGTTTCGGCGCCCTCCTTTAAGACGACAAAGGCTTTGGGAACTTCCCCGCGGAGCGGATGTGGGATCCCCGTGACCGCCACTTCTTTGACGGCCGGATGGGTATAGAGAAAATCTTCAAGCTCCCGTGGGTAAATTTTTTCGCCGCCCATGATGATCAAATCTTTCAAGCGGTCGGCGATGAAGATATAACCGTCGTCGTCCATATAGACCAGATCACCAGTGTGTAACCAGCCATCGGCCAGCACCAAGGCGGTTTCCTCCGGATTATTCCAGTAACCCTGCATGACTTGGGGGCCCTTGACCAGAAGTTCACCGACCTCGCCGCTTTTCGTGATCTCTTCGCCGGTGTCCGGGTCGACAATTTTAATCAGCGTGTCGGCGATGGGAATGCCGATACTGCCGGGTTTAACCATACCATAAATGGGGTTCACGGTCACGATGGGGGAGCATTCGGAAAGTCCATAGCCTTCCACCAGTTTGCCGCCGGTCACTTCTTCAAAACGTTGCTGGACCGCGGGGGGAAGGGGTGAAGAACCACTGACACAGGCCCGGATGGAACTCAGGTCGTAGCCCTGATTGTCCCGGAGGGCGATGGCCGCATACATGGCCGGTACGCCCATAAAGAGGTTGGGTTTATATTTACTGATCGATTGCATAATTTCGTTAATATCGAAACGGGAATGGAGAATAATGGCGGAACCGGTCAGGATTGGACCGTTGATGGTGGTGGTCAGACCGTAGATGTGAAAGAAGGGGATTACCCCCAAAAAGCGGCCGTCACCGTCGGCATACACGTTCTTGAACCAGTCGCGAAACTGGATGGCGTTGGCCAGCAAGTTGGCATGGCTCAGCATCGCCCCTTTCGGCCGGCCGGTGGTTCCGCCGGTATACTGTAAGTTGGCGATGGCTTCCGGTCCGATGGCTACTTGCGGGTCGGTGCTGCCGGCCGTCGCCAGTAATTTTTCCAGGGCGAGCAAACCGGGTTGATCCGGGATATTGCTTTCCGGATCCAATTGTCCGGTTAAGGCGGTGGTAATGATCTGTAAACCGTCGGTCTTGACCTGTTCAAGTTGGGCTAAAGACTCGGTGCAGGCAACCAGGATCTTCATCCCGGTGTCCTTGATGATAAAATCCAGGTCATGTCCAGTTAAGATCGGGTTGATCGGAACCGCAATGCCGCCGGAGCGTAAAATTCCGTAATAGGCGATGAGAAACTGGGGTGAATTGGGAAGATAAATGCCCACCGGATCGCCGATGGCAAGGCCCAGGTCAATTAAGGCGTTGGCCATTTTGGAGACCAGTTCGTTAAATTGGCGGTAGGTCCATTGTCGTTCCAGGAAAATAAAGGCAGTGTGATCCGGATACTTGGCAGCTGTCTGGTGGAGAACCTGGGAGAGGGTAAGTTTAGGATATTCCAGGTGGGTTGCGACTTCCGGTTCATAATGCTTCCACCATTTGGGTTTTAAACCGTTTGGCATCATAGATCTCCTTTCGTTCCCGGACGAAAAAAGCATTTTCCGGAGAAAAGGCCTTGTCCGACGCGGGTCAATGATTATTTGGCTGGCGATTTAACCATAAACATTCCTCTGGATTGGTAGGGAAAACTTCTGTCACCATGAACGGGAAGAAATATTTTATGACCTACTAATTATACCAAGTAATAAATAATTACGCAACGGGTCGTCTTAACTTTTGGTCACAATCCGGCCATAAAATTACGGATTAGATGTATAAAATTCCCCTCAATGGTAAAGAATGATAACAAATGATTTCCGGGGGGAATTAAGATGTTCCGTTCTTTTTTGCGGAAAATTCTCTTTTCGCTCTGCTTTTTATTTCTCTTTACCATGCGTTATGTGGATCAGACTTTTAGCGTGGCCCTTAATGACCATCCTTTACTGGCCGGTTGGGAAGGAATCGGGGTTCCCCTGACCGAAATCCAGATCGAAGGCTGGAAAAAGTTAAATAGTGAATTTATGGCTTCGTCCGATCTGCTGAAAATAGCAGCCGGCGTGGAGCAGCGGTTGAAACTGAAAAGGGTCGCCCCGCCGCTGGTTGGGGATGAGCTTGATTTCAGCTATTTAACCCTGGAGGGAACACTGGATGATCAGGTGCGTGTGGTGCTTACGTTCCAATCCATCCGGGGGGAGGCCAATTTGGCTGAATCCTTTTGCGGCGTGATTGCGCTGCCGGGAACCAAAGAGATGCTGACCGAGACGATGCTTCGGCTGAAGCGGGCTTTAGAGCCGGCGCTGGGGGAGTTTCCTTTGGCGGTGATGTTGGGCGGGGTTAAACCGGGAAGACTGACGGAAGGCGAAGCTTACCAGTTGATGAAAGGGGCCTTCCACCAGTTGCAAGTAACCGGTGGAAACGGTGGGTTTGAGTTGAACTCCGGACGGTGGTCGGCCTGGAGCAATCTTCTTGACGGCAAGGTGATCCGGGAGGGGAGACAGATCAACCTGGAGTTTGGGTACCGGTATCTGGAGACGGAGGGTGTGACCCGGATTATTCTGGCCTCGCCCACCTTGCCCGGCTACTTCTAAACCCGGAATTTATGGCGTTTTCCATCCCCGGTACCATGGGCTCCCTTCTGCCCCGGACATTAATGCACATTATGGGCATTTTCTAGGGAAAAAGAGGAATTTCGGGAAGGGACGCCTAATTCTAACCTCCAGCGGAGATTTTCCCGCCGGAGGTGGAATGATGAAAAAAATACCCCTGTGCTTATTGCTTTTTGCCGTCCTTTTTACTGCTTTGCCGGCAACGGCTGCTTCGTGGCAGCTGGGCTTGGACTGGCAATTTGAAGAAGAGGTTGCTCCGGAAGCTTTAAAATTGAATTGCTGGTTTGCTCCCCGGTTGGGATTGCGTTCCGTCTACACCTGGGAAGCGCAGGATCTGGGTGTAGCCGTGTTGTATATTCCGCAAAGCAAATCCGGTTTCCACTCCTACATTGGCTTGGGACTCCGGGACGCTTTGGACAAGAGCGGGTCTCCCGCCAACCAGCGCCTTGAGTTAACCACCGGCTTTGAACTGCGTTTGGACCGGATGGTTCCGGGCCTTTCTGCGGCGGTCGAAGGCCGCCTCGTTCTGGCCAGCCTGGTCGGGGCGGAGAACCGGTCGGCACCGTTTTTGGGCGTGGCGGTTCACTACGGGTTTACACCGGTTACCCTCCGGACGCCCAAGAATGTTGATGCGGACCTTTACTTACTGGCCAAACTGATTCAGGCGGAAGCGGGGGGCGAGCCTTACGAGGGAAAAGTCGCCGTCGGGGCCGTCGTGATGAACCGGGTAAAAAGCCCGCAGTTTCCCAATACGATTTACGATGTGATCTACCAGCCCGGTCAGTTTAGCTGCCTGCCCAAACTGCCCACGACCGAACCGGATGCCCAGGCGATCCAGGCGGCCCGGGAAGCCATGGCCGGCCGGGATCCTTCCCGGGGGGCTTTATATTACTACAATCCCAAGCTGGCCTCCAGGGAAGGGGCGAGGTTTTTCCGGACGGCCGGTTTGACCCATACCGTCACCATCGGCAACCATCAATTCTTTAAGTAACGGTCCAGTCTATATTTTCCATTGACGGAATAAAAGGTATGGGGGAAGAGTGTCCTCCGGAATAAAAATCCCCCGGCCGGTTTTTTCCGGCCGGGGGATTTTTATGGTTATGGTATTTGTTCCCAAGAGGCTCCGGTGAATGGTTCCCCGAATGCCCCCGGAGTCTCCTTCTCCGCGCTGGCCGGGGGCGGCTCCGGCCCGGAGGCCGGTGGGAAGGCCTGCCCTGGCGCCGCTTGGGTCTCCGGAAGCTGATTGGCCTCTTCTTCCTGGGATTTTTCTCCCCGGCCGATTTTCTTCGGCCAGGTGGTAAACCAATTCCAGATTTTATAGGCGGTGCTTTCCGGTACTTTATTTTCGGCAAAGACCTCCGGGTAGGAGTTTCTACTCGCCCAAGCCGGGATGGCCTGGCCGGTTTCGGGGTCCACGTGCGCCCAGATGATCCCGGCCGGTTCGGGAAAGGCCGTTACCGGCAAGCCGGCGGTAATCTTGGTCATATAATTCCGCCAAACGGCGGCGGCGGTGCCGCCGCCGATCACTCCCTCTTTGTAGCGCATCGGCTCTTCCTGCCGGTCATTGCCAATCCACACCGTGGTCAAATATTCGGGTGTGTAGCCGACAAACCAGGCATTGGTGTAATCGGTGGTGGTCCCGGTTTTGCCCGCCACCGGGCGTCCGTCGGGCAGTTGGGCTTGCTTGCCGGTACCCTGGGCGACCACATCTTGTAACAGGACGGTCATGATGTAGGCGGTTTGCGCGGTAACAACCTGCCGGCCTTCTTTGGGTTTGAAGGTTTTAATGGTTTTACCCTGATAATCGGCGATGCGGACCACGGCGTAAGGAGCCACGTATTTACCCTGGTTGGCAAAGGAAGTATAAGCGGCGGTAAGCTCAAGGGGGGTGACTCCCTTCGTCAAACCGCCCAAGGCCAGCGGGGCATAGCCTAAATCGTTGACTTGTCCTGTCCGGACCAGGCTAGTAATCCCCATCTTTTCCATCTGGTCGGCCACGGTGGAGATGCCAAGGGTCTGGACCAGTTGGACCGCAATGGTATTGACCGAATTCCTTAAGGCTTGGCGCAGAGTGATCTTGCCTTGATACTCCCGGTTGCTATTCTCCGGCGACCAGATCTGCCCGTTCTCCAAAGGAATGGCCAAAGGTTGATCGTAAAGGATGGAGGCTGCCGTAAAATTCTGTTCCAAGGCGGTGGCATAGACAAAGGGTTTCAAGGCGGAGCCCGGTTGCCGGTAAGCCTTGACGCTCCGGTTGAGCGGGCTGGTGGGGTAGTTCCGTCCGCCGACCATCGCCAGAATGGCGCCGGTTTTCGGATCCAAAGTCACCAGGGCGGCTTCCGGCTGTACTTCTGCCGAGTAACGGGGGAGGTTTTTCAGGGTGCTCTCCGCCGCTTGCTGGCAAGTCAGGTCCAGGGTGGTGTAGATCTGGTAACCGCCCCAGAGCAGTTCCTCTTCGGTGAAGCCCAAGTCGGTGGTCAGGTAATCGCGGAGGTAATCAAGGAAATAGGCGCCGACGGAGGAACGCTCTTCTTGGGGCTTCACCCCTAAATCCTTGGCAATTGCCGCTTTGTACTGTTTTTCCGTAATGTATTCCTGTTCCCACATTTTGCGGAGGACCAGGTCCCGCCGGCCTTTGGCCGTCTCCGGATGTTTGTAGGGGGAATAGTTTTCCGGGCTCTGGATGATGCCGGCCAGCAAGGCGGATTCTTCCAGGTTGAGCCGGGCGGCGGATTTATTAAAATAGTAACGGGCGGCGGCTTCCACGCCTACATTCCCGTGGGCCAGGTTGATGCTGTTCAGGTAGAGCTCGAGGATCTCGTCCTTGGTATAGGTCCGCTCGATGAGGAGGGCATAGAACATATCTTTTAGTTTCCGGGTGATGGTCCGGTCCATTGTCAGCAAGGAGATTTTGGCCAGTTGCTGGGTGATGGTGCTTCCTCCCTGGCGGAGTCCGCCCGGGATGAGCGTTTGGTAGACCGCCCGGGCAATGCCGATGGGATCCACGCCGAAATGCCGGTAGAAACGGGCATCTTCCGTGGCGACGACCGCTTGCTTCAGGTAGGGGGAGATTTTGTCGGAGGAAACCCAGATCTTACGGTGGGAAAATAAATTCCCGATCAATTGGCCGTTCCGGTCGTAGACTTTTGACACATAACGCATACTCTCCACTTTACTCCGGAGGTCCTTCGGCAGGGTAACCGTGGCGAAGAGAAAGCCGGTCAAGAATAAGAGGAAAAAAAAGATATAATAAAACGTGGAAAGATTCCGTTTTTTCCGTAGCGCCATGAGATCATCTCCGCATGTTAATCATTGTTTCTGTTTTTTGCTTCTTTGCCCCATATTTATAGATTTATGATCTATATTTTTATTTGCTTTGTTTGATCCTATTATCCGCGTTCCGGGGAAAATTATCCTGAAAATGGCAAATGATGCGCCCTGGCATTCTTCATTACTTTATAACTATCACATTCCAACGGGTTTGAACAGTAGAATATGTTGTTAAGAAGGAATAATTATGGAAAATGAACGAAGGACCCCCGTCTTCCGGACGGGGAGACCGGGAAATTTCAAGCAGATGCCGGGGGCAGGAAGGAAAAACCGGCGTCAACTCAGAATATACACTTATGTTTAGTTGGTTTGATTTGGCAAGGTGGAGGAGGTCCATCGCGAGGTGATCTTTTGATCGAGTTAGAAGAATTCCAGGCGATTATCGAAGAAATAGCCCCGGCCGCGCTGGCGGATCAATATGACGCCCCCTTTTTCTGGCGGAAGCCCGGTCGTTCCCTTCAGAAGATTGGGGTTTGTGTCGATCCCACCGCGCACAACTTCCAGCTGGCCAAAGCCGACGGTGTTGACCTCTTGATCTCCCACCATTCCTGCCAGGAGGAGGATGCCGCGCTCCTGGCCGGTACGGAGATGGGGGTTTTGGTTTTGCATAGCGTCTGGAATAAAGCACCGGAAGGAAACACTTCGACTTTGGCCCGGCTTTTAAACTTGAAGGAACCGGTCCAGGAGGGGGAACTGGTTTATGGTCGCCTGGAAATGACCTTGCGGGATCTCATTTTTGCCTGCCAACGGCTGTTACAGACCCCCCTCATGCCTTATGCCGGGGATCTAAATGCCCAAACCGGGAAAGTTTTGATCATCTCCGGTCCGGGGTTTGCCCCGGTCTACCGGAAGCAGTGGGACAAGTATATTGCGTTGGGGTGTGATACTTTCCTCTCGGCCGAACTGGGCCGGTATGCCCTGTCCTATCTTACCCGGCAGGAGATTAAACTGGTGGATCTGGGCCATAGCGTCATGGCCCGTCCGGGCATGCAGCACCTGACTTATCTTTTGCAGACCCGGTTAAAGATCTTCCAGTGTGAGGTTATTTTTTATCCGGACGTGTATACGGTCAACTATCAAACGGCCTCCTTCTACCCGGAACTTGAAGGTTAGAAAGGGGAAGAGAAAATGGAGGGTTGTTGGTGGGAAAGGACCTACGGGAAAAGGCGGTTATCGTAGGGAACGAAGAAGACGGAAGTTTGGATGAGCTCGCGGCGTTAGTCGATTCAGCCGGCGGCCGGGTGGTCGGGAAGGTGATCCCGCGCAAACTCAAACCGGATCCGGCTTTTTTTCTGAGCGAGGGTAAACTTTGGGAACTCAAGAGCGCCCTCAGTGCCCGCCAGGCGGAACTGGTGGTTTTTGATGAAGAACTCACCCCGGTGCAAACCAGAAACCTGGAGGAGGAATTGGCCGTCAAGGTTCTGGACCGGACCGGGTTGATCCTGGATATCTTTGCGTTGCGTGCCCGGACCAAAGAGGCGAAACTACAGGTGGAAAAGGCCCAACTGGAATACCTTTTGCCCAGGCTGGCCGGGGAAGGGGTGAACCTTTCCCGGCTCGCGGGGGGGATCGGCACCCGGGGGCCGGGCGAGAGCAAACTGGAGACGGACCGGCGGCGGATCCGGGCGCGGATTGCCGTGTTAAACCGCCGGTTAAAACAGGTTAAGGCTACCCGGCAGCTGCAAAGGGCCCCCCGCCGCCGTCTGGCCTGGCCGGTGCTGGCTTTGGTCGGTTATACCAACGCGGGGAAATCCAGCCTTTTCCATCTGCTGACCGGGGCGGAGGTGGGGGTGGCGGACCGTCTCTTTTCAACTTTGGATCCGACATACCGCCGCTTGACCTTCCCCAACCAACTGGAGACGCTGCTCATTGATACGGTGGGGTTGATCCGCAAGCTTCCCCACCAGTTGGTGGACGCTTTCCGGGCGACTCTCGAAGAGCTCCGGGAGGCGGATCTCTTATTGCACGTGGTTAACCTGGCCAGTCCCCGGCGGGACGAGGAATACCTGGCCGGATTGGAACTCCTTCGGGAACTGGGACTGGAGGAGAAACCCTTCATTACCGTCTTGAACAAACGGGATTTGGTGGAGAATGAATTTACGGTTCTCCGCGCCGTACGCATGTTTCCCCAGGCGGTGGCGGTCTCCGCCCGGACCGGCGCCGGCATCGACGGGTTAAAAAGGAAAGTGGTGGAGTTGCTTTCCGCCTATGTGGAGCGGGGGGCGTTTTTTATTCCTTTTACCGAAGGCAACTACCTCGCACTGTTGCACGAAAAAGGAAAGGTCTATACGGAAGAATACCGTCCTTCCGGGGTTTATCTTGAGGCGGAACTGCCGAAGGTCTGGTTTGAACGGCTCCGCCGGTTTCAGGTTTGAGTGATTTTTAAAGTCGCATTGCCAGAGCATTTCCGGGCTTCCGGCATAATCCGGCCGCGGCGGGCATAGGTTAGAGCAGTTTAGATCTTTAAACGGTGACGGAGGAACGGAATGCGACAGGCCATTGGCGCCCTTTTTCTTTTTTGCTTTGCCCTGCTCTGTTTATTCCCCCTTTTTCTGGTCAAATGCCTGCCCAAGCCGGCCGGCTTGACGGTCCGCCTCTACTTGAAAGAGGAGCAAAAAACCATCACCCTGGCTTTGGAGGAATACGTCAAGGGGGTGGTGGCCGGGGAGATGCCGGCCAATTTCCATCCGGAGGCCTTGAAAGCCCAGGCGGTGGCGGCCCGCACCGTCGCGGTCCGCCGGTTAAAGCGTTTTGGCGGTCCCGGCTATCCGGGAACCGAGGCCGATCTCAGCAACGATGTGCAGGACGCCCAAGCCTGGCTCAGTAAAAAGCAGTTAATTGCCAAATGGGGCCTGTGGGGGTACTACCAAAACTGGGGCAAGATCGCGGCGGCGGTGGAGGCGACGGCCGGGTTGGTCCTAACCTATGACGGGAAGCTGATTGACGCCCTCTACCATTCCACCAGCGGACCGCGGACCGCCAATGCGGAGGAAGTCTGGGGGACGTCCGTTCCTTATCTTAAAAGTGTGCCCTGCCCCTACGATCAGCATTCCCCCCGCTACCGGCAGGAACAGGTTTTTACCGTCGAAGCCCTCCTCTCTGCTTTGGCAAGCGGGGAAAAACCGCCGGCGTCCGGCCTTACGCTCCGGATTTTAGAGCGGACGGCCAGCGGCCGGGTGAAGACGGTCCGGATTGGGGAGAAAGATTACCGCGGTGTGGACCTCCGTTCCCGTCTTGGTTTGGCTTCCACCAATTTTACCCTCCGTCAGCAGGGAGAGAAAGTGATCTTTACCACCACCGGCTACGGGCACGGAGTCGGCCTCTGCCAGTACGGCGCCGACGGTTTGGCGAAGGAGGGCAAGACTTTCCGGGAGATTCTCCATTATTACTACCAGGGGGTGGAAATCAGAAAACTCCGCTTTTGACACAGCTATTAAAAATTGAAGGCCTTTTGCGCTTTGATGGATAAAAAACGGACACTGAAGGCCGGAGTGGAAGAGACTGTGTTTTTTAACGGATAAGATAATGTTTTGCCAGGCGACCCTTGGGGTTGCCTTTTTTGTTTGCTTGTGCCCTCAAGGATAATTCAGGATCAATTGGGAAAACTAGTATATCATTTTCCGCAGACGCGCGGGTCAGAGGTGACGAACTTGGAAAGGAAACAAATTGGATCGGTCTTCAAAAAGGCTTGGGAAGGCTGGAAGGGAGGACTGGCCCGGCTCCTTGGATGGATACGCCTGGGCTGGCCCCGTTTTTGGGGAGGATGGCGTTTACTCGTCGCCGGTTTCAGTTTTTTACTCTTGGTTGCCCTCGGGTGGGGGATCGGCCGGGAACTCCATCTGCCAACTGCTGCTCCTTCCTTGGTGGTGGAGGAGACGGGGAAGCGGGAAACAGGCTTAAAACCGGAAACTCCGCCGGCCGGAGCCTCGGAAACGGTGCCGGTTACGGACCGGGAGGATTTAGCAGCGGCCGTCGAGGCGCTTAAGGAGGAAGTGGCCGCCCTCCGGCAAAGGCTGGAGACGGAGAAGACCCCTTCCCCGGAAGGAGAAACGGAAGCAGCGCCTGCCCCGTCCAACTGGCTGGCGCCAGTGGCCGGGAAGGTGGTCCGGGGAAGCGGCTGGGAAAAGCAGGGGACGGAATGGCGGTATCATTCCGGGGTGGATCTCTCGGCCTTGCCCGGCACGCCGGTACGGGCGGCGGCGGCCGGAACGGTGGAGACGGTGAAAACCGATGCGGCGTTGGGAACGGTGGTCACGCTTGCCCACGGAGGCGGCTGGCGGTCTTTATACGGCCATCTAACCCAAGTCCAGGTGACGGTTGGTGAAGAAGTCGCCCAGGGAACGGTTTTGGGCTATAGCGCCCCGGCGGCCTGCGGTTCGGAAGCCGGGATCCATTTCGCCCTTTACCAACAGGAAGACCCGGTCAATCCCTTGGCGGTGCTTTCTTTCCCGCCGGAATAATTTCCGGTCCCGGCCGGCAGGACAAGCGGCCGGGTAATATTGTTCCTCTTCCACCCATATAATTTAGTGATTAATCACGGGAGAGGGTGGAGGAGTGAAAGATTATATTCAACAGCGTGTGCTCGACCTGAGTAGGTTTATTGTGAAAGAGAAAGCCACTGTGCGTCAGGCCGCCGGACATTTCGGCGTCAGCAAAAGCACTGTCCATAAGGATGTCACCGAGAGGTTACCCGGGATTAATAAAATTTTGGCCAAAGAAGTAAAACGGGTTTTGGAGACCAATAAGGCCGAACGGCATATTCGCGGGGGGGAGGCCACCCGGCGCAAATACCAGACCAAGCTAGAAAAAGGGGGAAAAAAAGGAGGATATTCCAAAATAGTATAGAAATTATCAGTATTTCATAGTTTACTCCATGAGGGGGCGCCAGTATGTTGAATCTCTCTTGTGACATTGGCATTGATCTTGGAACCGCAAATATCCTTGTCTATGTACGTGGTAAAGGCATTGTGGTCCGGGAGCCTTCGGTCGTTGCTTTGGACAAAGAATCCGGAAAAATCCTGGCCGTCGGGGAAGAAGCCCGGCGGATGATCGGACGGACCCCGGGAAATATCATTGCCGTGCGGCCAATGAAGGACGGAGTGATTGCCGACTACGACGTCACCGAGACAATGCTCAAGTACTTCATTGACAAGGTCAGCCCAAAACCAAGATTATTCCGGCCACAAGTGGTCGTCTGTATCCCTTCTGGAGTAACCAGTGTGGAAAAACGGGCCGTTTTGGAAGCGGCGGTCCAGGCGGGAGCGAAAAGTACATATTTGGTGGAAGAGCCGATGGCCGCGGCGATTGGCGCCGGCATTAACATTTACGAACCCAGTGGCAACATGGTGGTGGACGTCGGTGGGGGGACCACCGACATTGCCATTATTTCCCTGGGCGGGATCGTCGTCAGCCAGTCCCTGCGGATTGGGGGGGACAAATTCGACGAAGCCATTATCAAGTATATTAAGAAGATGTATAACTTGATGATTGGCGAGCGCACCGCCGAAGAGGTTAAAATTCAGATCGGCTCCGCTTATCCGGAGGGAGAAGGTAAAAGCATGGAGATTCGCGGCCGGGATTTGGTGACCGGCCTGCCGCGGACAATCACCTTTACTTCCGCCGATTCCTTCCAGGCGATGGCCGAGCCGATCAACAGCATCATCGACGGGATTAAAGCCGTGTTGGAGCGGACCCCGCCGGAGTTGGCGGCCGATATCGTCGATAAAGGAATTGTGCTGAGCGGCGGCGGCGCTTTGCTCCACGGCTTTGAAAAACTATTAAAGGAAGAGACCGGAATACCGATACATTTAGCAGAGGACCCTCTTTCCTGTGTCGTCTTGGGCACCGGCAAAATTCTGGAGAAGATGGATAAAAGCAACCTGATTGTCGGGAGCCGTTCCGTTTAGGCGGAATTAAGCACGGCGGTATCCGTTGAAAACAGGGCAGCGGGACTCACTGCCTTTTTTCAATATGTGGACAAGGAGGTGATTGCATGCTGAGAGGACTTTACACCGCGGCCAGCGGTATGAATCATGAATTGAAACGGTTGGATGCCATTGCCGACAATTTGGCCAATGTGAATACGGCCGGTTTCAAGAAGGATGAGATGATTGCCGCCTCTTTCCCGGCGGAGTTATACTATGCCGTCAAGCGCCGGGAGGTGCAACCGATTGGTTTTGCCCCCTTGGGGGTGGAAACAGACCAAAGCTTTACCTATTTGACCCAGGGGACGGTGATCACCACCGAAAACCCCTTGGACTTGGCCATCATCGGGGAAGGTTATTTTCTGGTTGAAAGCAACAACAACCAGTACTTAACCAGGAACGGCCACTTTACCAGAAACGCGGAGGGATACTTGGCAACCGACAACGGTGATTTGGTCTTGGGAGAAAACGGCCCCATCCGGCTGGACGGGACGGTTACCGTCAGCGCCGACGGGGAAGTCCGGGTTAACGGCCAGGTTGTCGACAGGTTACTGATTGTGACGCCCAACGATGAAGCGTCCCTGGTCAAAGAGGGCCACAGCCGTTTTCTGTTTACCGGCGGGTGGACAAGGCTGGCGACTCCTTTGGTGGAACAAGGCGCCTATGAGAGCTCCAACGTCAATACGATTGAAGAGATGGTCAAGATGATCGCCGTGACCAGGGCTTATGAAAGCAACCAGAAGGTGATCGCCACCGAGGATGGGGTGATGGACAAGATTGCCAACGAAATCGGCCGTGTCTAACGAAGGGGGCCGGACCTTTTACGGAGGCCCCTCGCCAACCGTTGACTGACTGAGACGGTTGCAAAGAGAAAAAACAGGGGGGTAAGGTCGTTGATTAGAGCATTATGGACGGCCAGTTCGGGGATGAATGCCCAACAGACCAATATTGATATTATCTCCAATAACTTAGCCAATGTGAATACGGTTGGTTTCAAAAAATCCCGGGCCCAATTCCAGGATTTACTCTACCAAACCATTCGGGCGGCCGGCAGCACTACCGCCCAAGGGAATATGAACCCCGCCGGTTTACAGGTGGGCCATGGAGTGCGGCTTATTTCCTCCAGTAAATCCTATGGCCAAGGGGATATCATGCAGACCGGGAATGCGCTGGATCTGATGATTGAGGGCGACGGCTTTTTCCAGGTGATGTTACCGGACGGGACCATCGGTTACACCCGGGACGGCAATTTTAAGGTGGACGGCGAAGGCCGGATTGTGAATAATGACGGTTACGTCCTGCAACCGGAGATTTGGGTGCCGGAAAATGCCACCGAAATTATCATCGGGACCGACGGCACAGTGAGCGTCAGGCTGGCCGGGCAGGAAAATATTGAGGAGATTGGCCAGATTGAGCTGGCCCGTTTTTTGAATCCGGAAGGACTGGTCAATATCGGACGGAACATTGTGCGGCCTTCCAACGCTTCCGGTGAGCCACAGTACGGCACCGCCGGCTTGGACGGGTTTGGCCAGATCGCCCAGGGCTTTCTGGAGATGTCCAACGTTAAAGTGGTGGAAGAAATGGTCAATATGATCGTGGCCCAACGGGCTTATGAAGTGAACTCCAAGGCGATCCAAGCGGCCGATGAAATGCTGCAGACGGCCAATAACCTGAGACGTTGAGCCTAAAATGAAATTCCGGCGGTTCTTCTTCTCTAGTCTCCTTTGCGCTGTCCTGAGCGGACTGCTCCCGCCAGTCGCCGCCGAAGTGAAAATTGTTCTTACCATTCCGGCGGCCGTGGAAGTGGCGGGGGAGGTTATGTATCTGGGAGAACTGGCGGAGATTACGGCACCCCCGGACCAGCGGGAGAAACTTGCCCGGCTTAGTCTGGGCCGGGCACCCCGGTACGGGGAGACCGCCTGGCTATACCGGAGCAATCTCCTTTATGTTCTGGACCGTTCGGGGTTTAAGGACAGTTATACCCTGGAGATGCCGGCCAAGGTACAGGTCACGCGGGCCAGCCAAGTGTTGACGGCGGAGGCGGTTTTGTCCGCGGTCGAAGCATTCTTCAAGGCCCAGGCCTCTCCGGCCTGGACCTCCTGGCGGGTGGAACTCAATCGTTTCCAGGAGCGCCGCCTTCCCCAGGGAAAGCTGGAGCTGAAAGTGGAAGGGGAGCAAACTCCGGTCAAACCGGGGCTCAACACTTTAATCCTTACGGTGACCGTGGATGGGGAGGTCGTGACCACCCTTCCGGTGGCGGTCCGGCTCGTCGTTGAAGCTCCGGTTTATGTGACCACCCAAAAGCTAAGCCGGTATACCATCCTTTCCGAAAATTGTCTGCGCCAGGAGATCCGGACCCTGGTGACGGGAAAGGAATGCCTGGCACCGCTGGCGGTGGAGGAGTACCGGGTGACCCGGGATCTGCCGGCGGGCAAAGTGTTAACCAGTGAAGACCTGCAGGAAAAACCCTTGATCATCAAAGGAAGCAAAGTCCGGTTAGTGCTCACGTCCGGGCCGGTCCAGGTGGAACTGACCGCCCAGGCCGAAGAGGATGGCTGGTTGGGCGACCGGATTACCGTTACCAACCTGGGGAGTAATCATCAGCTAACGGCAACGGTGACTGGACCCGGCATGGTGGAGGTGATCTTGGAATGAAAAGGATAATCCTTGTTGTAGTGGCGGGGATTCTCTTCCTCGTCGCGGTTGGCGCGGAGGCAAGCTCCTTGTGGACGGAGCAAAGCACTTCCTATTTTACCAAACCTCAGCGCCAATTTAAGGTGGGGGATTTATTGACGATTATTATTTCGGAACAGTCTTCGGCGTCTTCCAAAACGGGGGTCAATGCCAATGAAGAAAGCTCTTTTGTGGTGGGACCGGGTGCCGGACTGCTTACCAGTCTTTTGCCTTATTTAAAAGGATCCTTTGACAACGAATACGACGGGACGGCCGGGACCAATAAAGCCGGAAGTATGAGGGCGCAACTGACGGTTCGTATTGTCGATATTGACGAAAACGGCAACCTTTACTTTGAGGGAAAGAAAGAGATCACCGTCAACGCGGACCGGCAGCAGCTGACCTTCAGCGGGACGATCCGGCCGGAGGATGTGCGGGTTGACAATACCGTCTATTCCACCTATGTGGCCGACGCCAAGATCGAATACTTGGGCGATGATTATGGCACGAAGAAGGGGATTATCTCCCGGGCTTTAGACTGGTTGTTCTAGGGAGCGCGAGGTGTTGATGGTGGGACAAGACAAAAAGAAAAGCCGGACAGCCCATAGCCTTTTCTTGTTTTTAATGATCCTTGGTTTCCTCCTTTGGCCGGCGGCAGTTGGCGCCCAGCAAGAAGAGGCAGTAACCGTCCGGATTAAAGATGTGGCCCGTTTGGAAGAAGACCGGAACAACCAACTGACGGGTTTTGGTTTAGTGGTTGGTTTGAACGGGACCGGCGACGGAAGTCAGGGCTTTGCCCTGGAGATGGTCCTGAATTACCTGGCCCATCACGGTTTTACGGTTGACCAGTCAAATCTCCGGGTCCGCAACATTGCGGCGGTCGCTTTATCGGCGACTCTGCCCATGTATAAAACCGGCGGGGACGAACTGGAGGTAACCGTCTCTTCCATCGGGGATGCCAAGAGCCTGCAGGGGGGAATTCTCCTCCAATCGCCGCTGGTGGGGGCCGATGGTAATGTTTATGCCGTAGCCCAGGGTCCGGTGGTGGTCGGCGGTTATACCGCCGAAACCCGCAAGGGAAGTAAGCAAACCACCAATCAGCCGACAGTCGGCTTTACCCAGGCCATTGTGGAGCGGGAAGTCCCGGTCGAGCAAAGAACCGACGCGTTGCGGTGGGTGCTCGCCAACCCGGATTATTCCACCGCCAATAAAGTGGCGGAGACGATCAACACCTATTGGGGGGAGGAACTGGCTTTTCCGGAGACAAAAGCGGCGATCCGGGTGACCATCCCCGAAGCTTACCGGCAAAATCCGGTGGCGTTTATTGCGACCCTGGAGAATTTACCCATTACCCAGGAGCAAACGGCGAAAGTCGTGGTTAATCCGAGGACCGGCACCGTGGTTTTTGATGAAAATGTCCGGATTGCGCCGGTGGCCGTGACCAGGGGTAATATAACCGTCCGGATTACTGCGCAAAAGACGCTGTCCCAACCTGCACCCTTGTCCGGTGGACGGACGGTGGTGGGGACGGAAGAAAACCTGGAGGTCACGGAGGAGGGCGGCACCTTGGTGGCCTTGCCGGCCGGGACTTCCCTGGCGGAGATTGTCCGGGCTTTAAATGCGGTTGGGGCGACGCCCCAGGACATTATCAATTTGATCATCGCCATCGACCAGGCGGGTGCTTTGTACGGGGTTTTGGAGATTAGATAAGAAGGTAATTAGAAAATAGAAATAAATAAGAAGGAAGTTTATGGGGGAAATTTAGCGCAAAAGGGAGCGGTGCCGATGAAAATCGATGCCCAGTTGCGGATGGGATCTTCTCCGGCAACGATGAACGGACAAAAGACCTTGACTGCGGAAGAACGGAAGCTTAGAGAGAAGGCCCAGGAATTTGAGGCCATTCTCCTGCAAAAGATGGTCGAAACCATGATGCAGGGTGGGACCAACCTTTTTGGCCAGGGCGTCCAGGGCGAATATTTCCGCAGCCTTTTTGCGGAAGCCTTGGCCAAGGAATTGGCGAAAAATCCCGGTTTGGGGCTGGCGGATAACATAGTCCGGTCCCTTCCTAAAGTGACGAAATAAATGCTTTCGATATAAATGCTTTCCTGGTGTTTTTTAAGCTAAACACTGACCGCTGGTAAAATAGGTTGAAAGGGTTATTTGAAAGGATTATCGGTAGAGGGCGCCAGGAAGAGAGGGACAACGCAAAAAAAGAGAAAAAGCGTGCCGCGGGGGCACGCTTTTTTCCTTTTTCCCGCCCGAAGGTATTTCCAGGGTTAGCTCCGGTGGGCGAAGGCTCGGTGGCCAATGTCGGTCCGGTAATGGGCGCCGTCGAACTTGATGACAGCTACTCCCGCATAGGCTTTATCCAGAGCGGCCTGGAGCGTCCCGCCCCAGGCGGTGACGGCCAACACCCGGCCGCCGGCGGTAATCAGGTTTTTCCCTTGTGCGGACGTCCCGGCATGGAAGACATAGACCTCCGGCATGGCCGCCGCTTGCTCCAGGCCGGTGATGATTTTCCCGGTCTGATAAGGACCGGGGTAACCGGCGGAGGCCATAACCACACAGGCGGCATGATGCCCAGACCAGGTAATGGTTTGCTCCGCCAGTTGCCGGTGGACTACCGCCAGCATGATCTCGAGCAAGTCACTTTGCAGGCAGGGGAGGATCACCTGACATTCGGGGTCGCCGAACCGGACATTATACTCCAGGACTTTCGGCCCTTCCGCCGTCAACATCAAGCCGGCGTACAGAACCCCTTGGTAAAGGATTCCTTCCTGCCGGAGGCCGTCAATGGTCGGCTGTAAAATCTCCCTTTCCACTTGTTTTAAGAGATCCGGGGTTAAAACCGGCGCCGGCGCATAGGCGCCCATCCCGCCGGTATTCGGCCCTCGGTCTCCATTGTAGGCTGCCTTATGGTCCTGGGCCGGGACCATCGGCACCACGGTGGTACCGTCGGTAAAGGCGAGGACGGAAACTTCTTCCCCGGTGAGGTATTCTTCGACGATGATCCGGGCGCCGGCCGGACCGAATTCATTTTTGACCAACATCCGTTTGGCAGCCTCTTCCGCCTCGGCGACGGTTTTGGCCACCACCACCCCTTTCCCGCTGGCCAGGCCGTCGGCTTTGACGACGAGGGGGGCGCCTTTCTGTCTAATGTAAGCGATGGCCTCTTCCGCCGCGGTAAAGGTCCGGCTCTCCGCCGTCGGAATCCGGTATTTGCTCATCAATGCTTTGGCAAAGCTTTTGCTGGCTTCAAGCCGGGCGGCGGCTTTCACCGGGCCGAAGATGGGAAGCCCCGCCCCCTGAAAGGCATCGACGATCCCGGCGGCCAATGGCGCTTCCGGCCCCACGACCGTCAGATCGATCTTTTGCTCCCGGGCAAAGGTGAGCAACCGGTCAAGATCGAGAACATCAAAATCAATACATTGAGCAAGCGCCGCAATCCCGGCGTTCCCGGGCGCACAGTAAAGCTGATCCACACGGGGGCTCTGCTTCAGTTTCCAGGCGAGGGCATGCTCCCGGCCGCCACCGCCGACGATTAAAACCCGCATCTTTCCTTCCCCTCCTTGGCGTTTCCCTTCAGATATTTTCAGCAAGACAAAAGACCATTACCCAACGGATTAGTGTTTAAAGTAACGGGTGCCGGTGAAGACCATGGCCAGGTTCTGTTCATTGCAGGCCTGGATTGATTCTTCATCCCGGACCGAACCTCCCGGCTGGACGATGGCGACGACGCCGGCGGCCGCAGCGGCGTCAACCGTATCCCGGAAGGGGAAGAAGGCATCGGAGGCCAGGACACTGCCGGGCGCTTTCTCGCCTGCCTGCTCCAGGGCGATTTTGGCGGCGCCCACCCGGTTCATCTGACCGGCGCCGATCCCAATGGTCCGGCCTTCTTTGACCAGGACGATGGCGTTGGATTTGACATGTTTGACCACTTTCATGCCAAAGACCATGTCTTCCAGTTGCCGTGGAGTAGGCTGTTTGGCGGTGACTGTCCGCCAGCCTTCGGCGCTGATCGCCGAAGAATCCACGGTCTGGAGGAGCAATCCGCCGGAGACCGTTTTTACTTCGAAAGATTCCTCCGCCTTGGTCAGCGGGATCTCCAGGAGCCGCAGGTTCTTTTTGCGGGTGAGGATGGCCAGGGCTTCCTCACTGTAAGCGGGGGCGATGATCACTTCCAGAAAGATGGTACTGAGTTTTTCGGCGGTGCGGGCGTCCAGAGGCCGGTTGACGGCCACAATCCCGCCAAAGATCGAGACCGGATCGCATTCGTAGGCCCGGGTAAAAGCCGTCTCCAAGTCGGGACCCACCGCCACGCCGCAAGGATTAGTGTGTTTCACGGCGACGGCGGCCGGCTCATCGAACTCCCGGACCAACTCCCAGGCGGCGTTTAGATCGTTCAGGTTATTAAAGGACAAGGCTTTTCCGTGTAACTGT
>DATCJZ010000011.1:0-150275 GCA_036562545.1 Capillibacterium sp.
TGGAGCCAGCGATCGGACTTGAACCGATAACCTGCTGATTACAAATCAGCTGCTCTGCCAATTGAGCTACGCTGGCTTTTCAGTTTGACAACGAGTTATTATAACATACTTTCAAAAAGCTTGCAAGTCGCCTTTCGGCCCGGCCTTTTTTGCTGCCATCTCCATTCCCCTTCCCTCCGCATTACTCGTCTGTTGCCTTCGTACCGGGGGCCTTTTCCCATGCCCGATGAAGGGAAGGCTGCTGTCCTTAAAGGCTTAGAGGCGGAAATGGGGCTTTCTGTCTCTCAGCTCGGCCTTCTTCGCGTCGTTAAACCGGTCGACGGTGGACAGATAGCCGGTGATCCGGCGGACCCGCCGAATATCGGTGGAGTGGCAAGCCGGACAATCCTCCGGGAAAATCCCCCGGTTTCCACAGGCCCGGCACTCGTCGATGGGGAAGTTAATCCCGGCATAGCCCATATCGGCAGCGGCCATATGCCGGATGACACTCTCGAAAGCCTCCAGATTGTCGATGGGCGGCGAGGAAAATTCCACGTAACTGATGTGGCCGGCGTTGGTAAACCGGTGGTAGGGTCCTTCCAGATTAATCTTGTCGTAACAACTGATCTCCTGGCTGACGGGCACATGGAAGCTGTTGGTATAGTATTCTTTATCGGTTACGCCCGGCACCACCCCAAAGATTTTGCGGTCAATACCGATAAACCGTCCGGAAAGCCCCTCCGCCGGTGTGGCCAAGAGCGTATAGTTGAGATCATATTCATCGGCGATTTCATCGATGCGCTGCCGCATATGACTGACGATTTCGAGCCCCAGCTGCTGGGCGCCCGGATCTTCGCCGTGGTTAACCCCGATCAGCGCGGTTAAGGCTTCCGCCAGTCCGATAAAGCCCACCGAAAGGGTACCGTGTTTAATGACCGGCCCAATCGGATCCTCCGGTTTCAACTTTTCGGAATCCATGTAAAGGTGTTGTCCCATCAAAAACGGCATATCTTTTACCTTCAATTTGCTTTGCACCCGGAAACGATGGTAAAGCTGACGGCAGGCCAGAACAATGATCCGGTCCAGTTCGTTATAGAAGTACTCCAGACTGCCCTGGGCTTTGAGGGCAATCCGGGGGAGGTTAATCGTGGTAAAGGAAAGGTTCCCCCGGCCGGTCGAAACCTCCGCCCCGTGACGGTTGGCCAGCACCCGCGTCCGGCAGCCCATATAGGATGCTTCCGTCCCGTAAGGAGCATTGAAAGAGGAGTCCATAAAACTGAAGGTGGGATTGAGGCGCTGGGCGGCCACCCGCATCGCCAGTTGGAAAAGGTCATAGTTGGGATCGCCCGGATCGAAATTAATCCCTTTCTTCAACCGGAAAATAATATTGGGAAAGATGGGGGTTTCGCCCCGTCCTAAACCCCGTTCGTGGGCCAACAGCAAACACCGGGTAATTAAGCGTCCTTCCGGCGAGGTATCGGTCCCCAGGTTAATACTGCTGAAGGGAACCTGGGCCCCCGCCCGGCTATGCATGGAGTTTAAATTATAAATCAGCGCTTCCATCGCCTGATAAACATCATCTTCGGAGCAGCCCTTGACAAAGGGCGCCATGTCCCGGTCGAAAAAGGCGAAGGACTGGCCGCCGTGCATATCATTCTGGGAACTCTGGAGAATAATCGCCGCTAAAGCCGCCGCTGAAGAAATCCGTTTCGGCGGCCGGATATACCCGTGACCGGTATTAAAACCCTCCGTCAACAAACGGCCCAGGGGAATTTGGATACAAGTCAGAGTCTTACCATAAAAATCCAGATCATGGATATGTATATCCCCCTCGATATGGGCCTGGGAAAATTCTTCCGGAATCAAACGGTAAAGATAATACTGCTTACTGGCGGCCGAAGCAATCTGTAACATCTTGGCCGAAGGGGAATTACTGACATTGGCGTTTTCACGGCTGGTTTCGACCAGAATATCCTCCACGATGTCCATCAGTTCGGACTTGGCCTCCCGGAGACGGGTGCGGCGGTCCCGGTAAAGAATGTAAGCTTTGGCGGTCTTGGCATGTCCCGTCTCGATTAAAACCTTCTCCACCGCATCCTGGACCTCTTCCACCGTCGGAATGCCGGTAGGTTTGACTTTAGCCAGGTATTTGACGACCACCTGGGCCAATTCCTCCGCCAGTTGCTTATCCTCACCCCCGACGGCCCGTGCCGCTTTAAAGATGGCCTCGGTGATCTTGTTGATGTCAAAAGGCACGATCCGGCCATCCCGTTTCTGGATGGAGCGGAAAATTCTTTCCGGTGCGGCCGTGCTGCCCCGGAAGTTGATCACCTGACCTTTCCCGGTTTCCTTTCCCAACTCTTCTTGGACCTTTGCCATTCCACATCCCCCTCTATTCCTGCTTTTTTTTGCTCCCCAACAGATTCTGGAGCTCCCGCATGAAAATATCAATGTCTTTAAATTGCCGGTAGACCGAAGCAAAACGGACATAAGCCACTTCGTCAATTTCTTTGAGCCGATCCATGATCAGTTCGCCAATGACCGAACTGGGTGTCTCGGTTTCGTTCCGTTTCCGGATCGCCTGTTCCACCTCATCGGCAATCTTTTCCAGGGTGTCAAAGGATAACGGCCGTTTCTCACAGGCTTTCCGCAGCCCGTTCAGGATCTTCTCCCGGCTGAACGGCTCCCGCCGCCCGTCTTTTTTAATGACGATGAGCGGCTCTTCTTCAATCCGCTCATAAGTGGTGAACCGGCGTTCACAGGCCAGGCACTCCCGCCGCCGCCGGATCACCGCCCCTTCTTCGGAAGAACGGGAGTCAATAACTTTGCTTTCCTGGTGATGGCAGAAAGGACAACGCACTTTTGACCCCCCTTACCGGTCCAGTTTATCCTTTACCCCTACATTTTGTGGCCTGGATCATTATAACCCCAACATATTGTTTTTGTCGAACCGTTCCCGGGGCAAAAATTCCTTTCCCGCCCGGTCTGATCCTGTTTTTCTTGAGGAAGAGAGAGAAAGCGTTAATTTTCACCCTTTTATAATCAACCGCCATAACCTTAACAACTGCTCCCCGCCAAATACCCGGTGGAAAAGGCAATTTGCAGGTTATAACCGCCGGTGTAGGCATTCACATCAATCACTTCACCGGCAAAAAACAACCCTGGCACCAATCGGGATTCCATAGTGGCCGGATTGATCTCTTTCACACTGACCCCACCGGCGGTGACGATCGCCTCCGCCAGGGGCCGTAAACCGGTAATCTCCACTTCCAGCCCTTTGAGCAGTTTAACCAGCCGCTGCCGTTCGGCTTTGGTAATTTGGTTGACGGGCTTTTCCGGAGGAATCGCCGCCAGTTTAATCACCACCGGGATCAGGGCCCGCGGCAAGAGATCATCCAGGGCATTCCGGAAAATTTTCCGGATGTATTTCGTAAAATCCCTTTGCAGGCGTAAATCCAACTGTTCGGGCGTGAGGGCCGGTTTCAAGTCGATGCTTAACCGGTAAAACTGTCCCGCTGCCAAATGGACACTGGCCGAAAGAATCACCGGCCCCGAAACACCAAAATGGGTAAAGAGCATCTCGCCAAAGTCTCGATATATCTCCTTTCCTTCCCTGGACAAGATTTTAATGGCCACGTTTTTCAGGGTGAGGCCCTGTACCTCCCGGACCCAGGCCGTCGGCGACTCCAGCGGAACCAAGGCCGGCTTTAGGGGAGTAATCGTATGCCCCAGGGCGGCGGCAAAGCGGTAACCGTCCCCGGTGGAACCGGTGAGGGGATAGGACTGGCCGCCGGTGGCCAGAATGACACGGCCGGCCGGGATCATTTGCCCATTCTTCAATTTTACCCCGGCCACTTTTCCCGCCGTCACCAGGATCGCCGTTACTTCCCCATGGATAATCTCCACCTGGTAGTAGGCCAGAAATCGCTCCAAAGCGGCCACCACGTCGGCAGAACGATCGGAGACGGGAAAGACCCGCCCGCCCCGCTCCACTTTGGTTTCCAGCCCCCACTCCTGAAAAAAGACGATCAGGTCCCGGTTCCCGAAGCGGTGGAAAGCATGGTATAAAAATTTACCGTTCACCGGAATGTTGGCGATCAAACCTTCCAAATCGGTAATATTGGTCAAGTTACACCGGCCTTTCCCGGTGATCAAAAGCTTCCGCCCCAATTTCTTATTCTTTTCCACCAAAACAACGCTGCAGCCACGGCGGGCAGCAGTCCCGGCGGCCATCATCCCGGCCGGCCCCCCGCCAATCACCACAACCTTTTCCGTTGCCAAGGTTTCCTCCTCCACCCTTTGCCGTTCTTCTCTTCTTCATTTTCCCTCTCTGCACCGGGTAAGTTTCGACCCGGACGAAACTTTTTCAAACCGTTTATGGCTTATTTATCCCCTAATCCGCTTGTCCTGAGGACAGGAGCGGTTAAATTTCAAAAAAAAAGTGCCACCCGATGGTGGCAAATGAATAACAACCTTGAAAAGTTTTTCCGAGAAGACACCTACCCCGACTGCCGGCGTGGTCAGAGGCAGGGCGAGCCTCATCCCTCCGCTGGCGCCTAGCATCAGAATGATGCTCTGCAAACCCTCTCCGGACAAAGTCCGCAGAGGAGTCTGTAAATAAATCATAACAGAGAAAGCTCTCTCCCGCAATTTGGTTGATCCGTCATAATCAGGATTTAAAGCTTGTTTCTTCGAATTTTTTCGCTTTTTACTGTCATTCCTTCATTTTTCGCCCAGTTTACGTTTATGGCCTCTTAACGCTGGAGTAAATCCCAAGCGGTCCGCTCTGCCGCCGCACGGATCTCCTTTTCATCCCACTTGATCATCTTCCGCTCTTTAACCAGCCATTCGCCGTTGACCATGACGTCGGAAATGTCGCTCCCCCGCGCCGCGTAGACCAGGAGGGAAATCGGGTTAAAGCAGGGAGTTAGGTGGCTCTGGTCCAGATCAATCATGATGAGATCGGCTTTCTTTCCCGGTTCCAGACTGCCAATCTGGTCCCCCAGCCCCAGGGCGCGCGCCCCATTAATCGTGGCCATCCGTAAAGCCGTTTCGGCCGGAATGGCCGTAGAGTCCTGGTTCGTCACTTTCTGAAGGAGGGAAGCCGTCCTTAACTCGGTAAACATATCCAACCGGTTATTACTGGCCGCCCCGTCGGTGCCCAGACTGACATTGACCCCGGCCTTTAAGAGCTGAACAACGGGAGCGATGCCGCTGGCCAGCTTCAGGTTGCTGGAGGGGTTATGGGCCACCGCCACCTTTTGCTTAGCCAGGAAGGAGATTTCCCCCTCGTCCAGCCAGACGCCATGGGCAAGCAAAACGGGGCGGGAGAAGACTCCTTGGTCGGCAAGATAAGCGACGGGCCGCTTCCCATAGTTTTTACCAATCTCCTCCAGTTCATCCCTGGTTTCCGCCACATGGATATGCAAAGGAAGCTGGTAATGGCGGGCGGCAGTGACAATCTGGCGCAAGGCCGGCGGGGTTAGGGTATAGGGGGCATGGGGTCCCAACATGGCCGTAATTCGCCCCTCGGCCTTCCCCTTCCATCTTTTCGTCTCTTCCACCGCTTCTTCCAGTTTCTTTTCAACCTCCGCCTCCGAACCGAGCAGGCCCCGGGATAAGGCCGCGCGGATCCCGCCTTCCTCGACGGCACGGGCCACCTCATCCATGAAGAAATATTGGTCGGCAAAGGTCGTCGTCCCCGAGCGGAGCATCTCGCAGATGGCAAGGCGTGCTCCCGCATAAACATCCTCCGGTGTTAATTTGGCTTCCCGGGGCCAGATTTTCTCCTTTAACCAGGCATACAACGGATAATCATCAGCCAGGCTCCGAAAGAGCACCATGGCCGCATGGGTATGGGTGTTAACCAGGCCGGGCATCACCAGTTTCGTCCGGGCCTCAACCACCTCGGTCACCCCGTCGGCCACCGTCTCTTGCCAAGGGCCGGCCGCTGCCACCTTATCATCGACTATTTTGATGTAGGCATCATGGATCGGCGCTTCCCCTTCCGCCATCGTGAGGAGCCATTCACAATGGATAACCACCGTGCCCATTTGGTCATCTCCTTTCCTACCGCTCCTTAGAAAATCCTCTTGTCGCTCGATACTTGGCACTCGGTAAATTTCTTTTGGGCAACATTTGCCGGGCCGAAGCCGAATGGCCTTCGCGGGCAACCGGAGTAAAAAGCACCATTCCGCCCCGGCGGAAACCGGCATGAACGACTACCAACTGTTCAGATAGGAGTTTTGTTCTTCGGACAAAGTATCGATCCGGACCCCCCTGGCTTCCAACGCCAAGCGGGCCACTAAATAGTCAATTTTCTGCGGAACCGGGTAAACTCCTGCTTTCAATTGGCCTTCTCCCTGCTCCGTGGCCAAGTATAACAGGGACAAAACCTGCAACGCAAAGGAGAGATCCATGATCTCCGCGGGATGGCCGTCGCCGGCCGCCAAATTCACCAACCGCCCTTCGGCCAAAAGGTATAATTCCCGTCCGTCTTTGAAACGGTAGGCAGTAATATTGGGCCTGGCTTCCCTAATCTCCACCGCCATCTTCTTCAAATCATCTTTGTTAAACTCCACATCAAAATGGCCGGCATTGGCGAGCAACGCGCCGTCTTTCATCACCGCAAAATGGGGCGCGCGAAAGACGTCTTTACAACCGGTCACGGAGATAAAAAGATCCCCAATCCGGGCGGCTTCCAACGCCGGGAGAACGGTGTACCCGTCCATCAGCGCTTCCAAGGCTTTCACCGGGTCCACCTCGCAGATGACCACCCGGGCCCCCAAGCCTTTCGCCCGGAGCGCCACCCCCCGTCCGCACCAGCCATAACCGGCCACGACCACCGTTTTCCCGGCCACCACCAGATTGGTGGTGCGCATAATCCCGTCCCAGGTGGACTGGCCGGTGCCGTACCGGTTATCAAAAAGGTGTTTACAAAAGGCATCATTCACCGCAATCATGGGAAAGGCCAGCTGGTTCTGGGCGGCCATCGCCCGGAGCCGGTGCACCCCGGTGGTGGTCTCTTCACAACCGCCTTTCACGAAAGGCAGCAACGACCTCTCCTGTTTATGGAGTAAATTAACCAGATCCCCGCCGTCATCAATAAGGTAGTCCGGCCGGCACCGCAAAGTGGCGGCGATGTGGGCAAAATACTCATCTTGGGTGGCCCCATGCCAAGCATAAACCGGTATCCCTTTGCTGACCAGCGCCGCGGCCACATCATCCTGGGTCGACAGGGGGTTACTCCCGGTCACGGCCAGATCGGCCCCCAATGCTTTTAAAGTAAGGGCCAAATAAGCCGTCTTGGCTTCCAAATGTACGGAAACCGCCACCCGCCGGCCGGCTAAGGGTTGCACCGGCACGTATTTCTCCCGGATCCGGTTGAGGATGGGCATATGTTTGCTCACCCACGCAATCTTTTGCGCACCGGCCGGCGCCAGGCTGAGATCGCGAATTTGGTAGGCGTCCATTGGTTACTCCTCCCCTTTTTTCCTTGCCATCCTTAGTCAGTTGATTATGGAAAAAACGGATCGTCGCTCCCGCCGGTACCTCCGGCACCACAAGGAAAGAAACCGGCAACCGGGCGAGGCGACAAGCAGCAAAGGTATTTTCCAAGCCCAAAAACGGAAAGGGACCGGAAAAGAAGGCGCGAAAAAAGACTTAATTTTTCCGGCCGGTACTACGATTCTATATTTGAAGGAAAGTTGGTCAAGAGCGGAAAATGGTGGTGAAACAAGTGACCTTTGGAGCAAGATTGCGCGCCTTACGCGAAGAACAAGGGCTATATCAGAAAGATTTAGCCGAAAAATTAAACTTAACCCAAAAAACCATCAGTAATTACGAGAATAACGAAAGGTTTCCCGACCAAAAAACCCTGCATAAAATCGCCGATTTGTTTAACGTCTCCATTGATTTTCTCCTTGGCCGCACCGAAATCCGGGCCCCCATTGAGATCGTGGCCGCCCACCGCAACGACGACCCGATGACGGAGTTGCCCGAAAGCGCCCGCCAATCGGTGCTCAATTTTATTAAGCAAATCAAAAAGGAGTTAGGCATCGACGACTGATTCCCTATTTAAACTTGAATCAGGGATAAAATGGGGGATAACATTGCCTGAAGCCCTACTGGCCCTCGCCAAACAACATAATATCATCTTGAAATTCTGGGATTTCGAACCACCCATTGAGGCCGTCTACTTTAGTTATCCGGGAAAAAACCCGGTCATCGGTCTCGATCCCAAAATCGTACAGGACAAGAAACATTTCCGCTGTGTCCTCGCGGAAGAACTGGGCCATTTTTTCACCGCGCCGCGGGAAAGTATTATCCTGCGCTATCACGATCCCAACCGGATCCGGACCTGTCGCGCCGAATACCAAGCGCTGGTCTGGGCGGTTAACTACCTCATCCCCGACGAAGAATTGGAACTGGCCTTAAATCATATGCCCCCAAGGGAATTAAAAGACTTCTTCCAGGTCGATGCGGAATTTCTGGCTTTCAAGTTAAAACTGGTAAAAGACCGCTTACTGGCCAACCTGAAGAAAACCGAGCTTCCGAAGATTATACTTCCCTCCTTCGCCCCGGATAATCCCTTGTTCGGTGATGAAGGCCCGTACCAACCGGGCGGGGGTTAGATCAAAGGCCGGGTTGTAAACCTTCACCCCGGCGGGGGCCACCGGGCGCCCGCCGAAGCTGGTCACCTCTTCCGCACCCCGTTCCTCAATGGGAATCTCCCGCCCGTCATTTAAGGTCAAGTCAATGGTCGAAGTGGGCGCGGCCACATAAAAGGGAAGCCCATGCGCGGCGGCCAAAACCGCCAGGGAATAGGTGCCAATCTTATTGGCCACATCCCCGTTGGCGGCGATCCGGTCGGCACCGGTTAAAACAGCCTGGACCATCCCCTGCTGCATCACATAACCCGCCATATTGTCGGTGATCAATGTCACCGGAATCCCGTCTTTCATCAGTTCCCAGGTGGTCAAACGGGCCCCTTGCAAGAGCGGCCTGGTTTCACAGGCCACCACCTGGATGCGTTTTCCCGCCCGCACCGCCGCACGGATCACCGCCAAAGCGGTGCCATGGGCCACGGTGGCCAAAGCGCCGGCGTTACAAATGGTAAGGACCGTGGTGCCGTCGGCCAGCAAAGCTGCGCCGTGCCGGCCCAGACGTTCGTTGGTCTCCATATCCTCCCGGTAGAGGCGGAGGGCTTCCGCTTCCAGGGCTGCCACCAGCCCCTCCGGATCGCTTTCCCCTTGCACGGCCGCCACCTTCCGCATCCGTTCCAAAGCCCAAAAGAGATTAACCGCTGTCGGCCGGGTCCCGGCCAACTCGGTAAAGACCTTTTCCAAACCGGTGGCAAGATCGGCTTTTTCCCGGACAAGCTCCGCCGCCCCCAACACCACGCCGAAGGCGGCGGCCACCCCGATGGCCGGGGCGCCCCGCACCGCCAGCCGGCGAATGGCGTCGGCCACCATCCGGTAATCGTGGCAGACCAGATAAACCTCCTCGGCCGGGAGTTTGGTCTGGTCGAGCAGGACCAGGGACCGGTTTTCCCACCGCAGCGTCGAAAAGGACTGGGTCAAAGTTATTCCTCCTTAAAGAAAAGGTCGGCGTTGGGTACCGCGTGCCGGCAGGAACAGTGCCGTTCTTTGGGGAGCATCCCGATGACGGTCATGATCACCTGGCGTATACGCTGAGTGTTTTCCTGCATCAAAGCGACTACTTCCTCATGGGTCAACGGCCCCGCGGCCATCCCCGCCGCAAAGTTGGTGACCATGGAAATGGTGGCGTAACAGATCCCGGCCTCCCGCGCCAGGACCACCTCCGGCACATTCGTCATCCCCACCACATCCCCGCCGAGTTTGGCAAACATCCGGATTTCCGCCGGCGTCTCAAAACGGGGCCCTTCGGTACAGACATAAACGCCGCCGTCATGGGCTTTATAGCCCAGTTGGGCCGCTGCTTTCAGAATTTCCGCCCGCAGTTCCGGACAGTAGGGTTCGGTATAATCCACGTGGACCACCCCGTGGGGGCCGCCCTCAAAAAAGGTACTGGGCCGGCCTTTGGTAAAGTCGAGGAACTGGTCAATCACCACCATTTCCCCCGGCCGCATCTGGGGATTCAAACTGCCCACCGCCGTGGTGGCAATAATCCGTTTGACACCTAACCGCCGCAGTCCCCAGATATTGGCCCGGTAGTTGACCCGGTGGGGCGGCACGGAATGGCCGGCCCCATGCCGGGGAAGGAAGGCCACTTCCATCCCGTGGTATTCCCCAACCTTCGGCTTCACCGGACCGTAGGGGGTTTGGACCTCAATTTCCCGGAGGTTGCTTAAGATCCCCGGATCATATACGCCGGTACCGCCGATAATTGCCATCTCCATCTTTTCTTTCGCTCCTTTCCTTGTTTCTCCGGAGTTATTTATTGCCCCTTGCCTGCCCGGAGGTCACGGCGGAAGAAAGGACGTTTCCGCCATTCCTTCAGGAAGCGGAAGCCTCCTATTAGATACAGGCCGGTCAGGCACAGAGAAAGGGCCAACCCGATTCCCCAATAGGGAGCGGCCGGATCCGTGAGCATCTTGTAGTAGAGGACAAAACAACCGACCGCCACGGCCCCGGCTTCCATTGGTTTACGGTATTTTTTCTCCATTTAAATCTCCTCCCAGCCGTTAATTCGGGGCCTGATGAAAGAATCCTGCAAAAAAGAAAGCCTGGTCACTGCCAAGCTCTTCCCCGCTGAACCGCCTGTGCTTTGCTGCTTAAAAAAGATAGATGATTGTTAATCGAGGCGCCGGCGCCCGATGATTGCCCAACGCTTGCCCCGCCTGACCACCTGGAGCCGTTCCCGGGCGACCACCGTCTGCCAACCCCCTTCCCGCCACCGGTACCAAAGCAATTCCACCTCCACTTCGGCGTTGTTGCTGTCCTGCCAAAGCGGGATGACCTTTGCCACCTCCAAGAGGGGGTGGGTAAGCATGGCCGCTGCGGCCGCCCGCCGTTCTTCCTTCATCATTTTCACGTCCGCCCAGAGTTCCGGATCTCCGGGGAAAAAAGCCGTAGGAAAAGCGGGGTCGGCCAGTTGCTCAAGGATGGCGGCGGCCCCCTCAGCCGGCAAAAGGGCGGGTTTCTTTGCGCCTGCCTCTTTTCCCAACCTCCAGCAGAGAAAGGAAAAAAGATTAATCATCAGCAAACTGCCCAAAAGAAGGGCCGTTTTCCCCCACCGGCTCCAGTACAGGCGGAAATATAACCTTCCCTTTTCCCACCACGCCCGGGACTTCCTTTTCTTTTCCGCAGCAACAAAAAATTGCGCCTTTTTAAGCTGCCGCCAACGGTCAATGATCTCATCCACCTCCGGTCTTGCCTCCGGGTTTACAGCCAATAGCCTTTCCAGATCCTGGCCGATTACCGCCGGCAGATCCGGCCGGAAGTGGGACGGGGGGATAATGATCCCCTGCCGGAGTGCCTCCGTCGGCCAACCCCGGATTAAAGGATAGGGTAAATGTCCGGTGAACACCAGATAGCTAAGGAGGCCCAGGTAAAAAAGGTCCCCTTTTTGATCCAGGTGTTCCGGAGGCTTTCCGGAGTAAAGCTCCGGCGGGCGGCAAGCGGCTAGGCCGGGGGGGAAGGAACCGGCGGGGCGTCGCCAAATAGGACAAAAGCAAAGGGTCGGGCATAAAAACCCCCTTTGTGTCCAAAAAGATCCGGCGCCAGTCGGGAGGGCCCACGGTCAACCCCCGCCGGTGGCAGGCCAGGTAGGATTGGAAAAGGGGAAGCAGCAGGTGAAATATTTCCGCGGCCGGCAAAGACAGCGGCAATTTGGAAAAGAGCGGTTCCCCGGGGCGGGCTTCCCAGCCGAGGAGCTTCTCTCCCCGGTAAGAAAGGGGACCGGCCACCGGAAGGAGGCCCGTCTCCTCCGGCGTTTCCCCGGGCCGCCAGGCCCGTTTGGCTGCCCTCCGGCGGAAATTACCGGCTTCCTCCCGGTACAGTCTGGTCGCCACCGGTTCCCAGCGGTAGAGCCTTTTCTCTTCGCCCAGGTAGCCATAGTAAAAGGGGATCCCCTCTTCCGAGTAGACGGCTGACAAGATGATTCCTTCCATCGGCGCCTCCTGCTCATCCTTTTCCCCTAGTATCTCCGGAAAAGGCCCGTTCTGGCGGCGCCCGTAAAAAAAACCGTCTTACGACGGTTTTTTCTGTTCCAACCTGGCCAGGAGCTGCCGGCGTTCTTCCTCAAAGCCGGCCTTCCCCAGGAGGGCAAACATATTCTTTTTGTAAGCTTCCACCCCCGGCTGGTTAAAGGGGTTGACCCCCAATAAATAACCACTCATTGTGCAGGCCTTTTCAAAGAAATAGACCAAATAACCAAAATAGTAGTCGGTGAGGGCCGGAACCTTCACCACCAGGCAAGGAACACCCCCGTCCTGGTGGGCCAGGAGCGTGCCCCGCTGCGCCTGGCGGTTTAATTCATCGATGGGCCGCCCCGCCAAGTAATTCAAACCGTCCGGATCCCCTTCCACGGCCGGCAGGGTTAAAGTGGAACGGTCCTCTTCCACCTCCAGGATGGTCTCGAAGAAAAGACGGCGGCCTTCCTGAATGTACTGGCCCAGCGAATGGAGGTCGGTGGTAAAATCAACAGAGACCGGATACAGCCCCTTGCCGTCCTTCCCTTCGCTCTCGCCGAAAAGCTGTTTCCACCATTCGGCAAAATAATGGAGGGCCGGTTCATAGTTAACCAATATTTCCAGGCTTTTTCCCTTATTGTAGAAAATCTGGCGCAGGGCTGCATACTGATAAGCATGGTTCCGGTCGAGCTCCGGTACGGAGCAGGCCTCATAAGCAGCGGCGGCACCGGCTAAAATCCGGTCCGGGTCAAGGCCGCCGGCGGCGATCGGGAGCAAACCGACGGGAGTGAGCACCGAATACCGCCCGCCGATATCGTCGGGGATGACAAAAGTAGAGTACCCCTCTTCCTCCGCCAAGTGCCGGAGAGCGCCCCGCCGGCGGTCGGTGGTGGCGAAAATTCTGGCGGCGGCTTCCTTTTTCCCGTATTTCTCTTCGGCCAGTTGTTTAAGGAAACGGAAAGCCACGGCGGTCTCGGTGGTGGTCCCCGATTTGGAGATCACATTAATGCAGAACTCCTTCCCCTTCAGATAACCTAAAAGTTGCTCCAGATAGGCCCCGCTCAGGTGATGACCGGCAAAGATAATTTCCGGCCGCCCGGCCGGCGGCCGGCCTTGCGGGTAAAAATAGGGGGTCAGCATTTCCAACGCCGCCCGGGCTCCCAGGTAGGAACCGCCAATCCCGGCCACCACCAGTACTTCCGCCTTCTCCCGAATCCGGGCTGCGGCCTCTTTAATCGCCGCCAGCTCCTGCCGGTCGTAACTAACCGGAAGGTCAACCCAGCCCAGAAAATCGCTGCCGGCTCCCTTTTTTTCAGCAATCGCCGTGTGTAGCTGCCGGACCCGCCCGGCCAGCATCGTCAATTCTTCCGGACGACAAAAGTCCAACGCACCTTGGTAATCCAAGACTACGCCTTGATTAGCCATCTTCCTCACCTCGTCATCTTTCCTCACTGCTGCCGATGCCGGTCTAACCATGGCCGTTGTTTCTTCCGGGCGTCCATACCTCTCCCCCCAGCGGCTGATCCACCTTTTCGTCACGGCCCAACTTTTCCTCAAAGCCGTTCGCCCTGGAAAAAGACGACCAGGCAGCCGGGGCCGGTATGGGTGCCCACCGTGGAAGAAATCTCCCCGATGCGAACTTCTTTAATGTGATAAAGCTTCTTCAGCTCTTCGGCAAAGGCAAGGGCCTCCTCCGCACAGCGGGAATGCCCGATGGTCACCAATTGGTTCTCTAAGGCGCGCCCCTCGGCGGCCATAATCTCCAAAAGGCGTTTGATGGCGCGTCGCCGGCCCCGGACTTTTTCCCGTGGGACAATCCGGCCTTCCTTGTCTACTTCAAGAATGGGTTTGATGTTCAGGATATCGCCCATCACCGCTTGCACCCGGCTGAGGCGGCCACCCTTTTGGAGATATTCCAAGGTATCGAGGGTGAAGACGGAAAAGAGACGGGCCCGGATCTTGGTCAGTTCGGTGAGGATCTCCTCCTTCCCTGAACCGGCAGCCACCAGCTCCTGCGCCTTGATAACCAGCAACCCTTGGCCCAAAGAAGCGGTGCGCGAATCAAAGACCGCAACCTTTTCTTTCTCTTCCACCTGCTCCCTGGCCAGCAAGGCACTTTCGTAGGTACCGCTCATCCCGGAGGAGATCGTGATCACCACCGCCTCCTGACCGGCGGCCAGCGCCGTCCGGATCTCCTTTAAAAAGTCACCCGGCGTCGGTTGGGCGGTGGTGGGCAGTTTATCGGCGGCACTCAATAGACAGTAAAACTCATCCCGCGTCAAATCGAAGCCGTCCCGGTAGGACCGGTCCGGGAAATTAACCGTCATCGGCACAACCCCGATCCCTTGGGCTTTAAGGTAATCCATGGTTAGATCGCAGGCGGTATCGGTTATTATTTTTACTTTATTCATCAAACCCCTCCTCTTTTTACCCAAAATAAACACTTTTTTCATTTTGACGGGACTGACGCCAAAAAGTTGCTCTTTTCTTTACCCGGCGGACCCTTTCTTTCCGGCTCAGGGCCCCGGGGCAAAGACCTTCTCCAATCGGGCAAAGAGTTGGAGCCAGAGACTTTCGATATAGGGCAACTCCATCCCACTGACCAGAAGCAGGCTGATCACCAACCCGGCAAGGAGCAGGATGGTAAAGACCGCCAGTTCCCGCCAGTACTCCTTGGCCACCAGTCCGGGAGCTTCCCACAGGAAAAGCAGAAGAAAAACAAAAAGCAATAAGAAGATCAAGGGGTCATCCCCTTCCGGGGCAGACGACGCAGGAAGGCTACCCCCAGGGTGACAAGGGGTAAGAGGAGGGCAAAGAAAAGGACCAAGAAGGTTTGGACTTTTTGGATATAGCGTATATGCTCACTGATATCGGGATAAATCCGCCCGGCGACCAGAAGCAGGAAGAGGCCCAGGGGAATAACCAGCGGGCGGTAGGTCCGCAGGTTAAATAGATGTGCCGTTCCGACCGCGAGCGCGTATAAACAAAGGATAACTTTGACAAACCCCATGGTTAAAAAGTTGAGCAGGGGAATCAGTTCCAACCTAGTCAACACCCGGCCGATATTGATCAAGCGGTAGAATTCAAAGGTAGGAAAGACCAGAATTTGGCCGGCTTTACCGACCACCCCGACCGCCAGAAATTGAATGGTACTTAACACCAAGCCGGCACCGATCATCCCTTTGCAAACCGCGCCGGTCACTTTTTGCCACCGGTTGACCCGGGGCAGGATCATCAGAAAAAGAATGTTTTGGCCGAAAGGAAAGGCCGCTATTCCGATGGAGATCCATAGCATTTCCGCAAAGGACAGGTTAAAAAAGGGGAGCAAATTTTCGGGATTGAAGATATTGAGCACCAGCAAAATCGAGATCAGGACCAGCCCGACCGTACCCATAATCAAGAGCTGGTTACTCCGGGCAATCACTTCAATCCCCTGCCGGCAACCGTAAACCAGGATCAGGACCCAGGGTATTAATAAAGCCAAATCGGGGGTGGCGGTAAAAACAGTGGTTTTGAGTAAAGTAACGAAGATCCCCAGGGTCCCGCCGCCCATTTGCAGAAAAAACCATAAAAAGCAAAGGGAGAAGAGCTTTCCCACGAACGGTCCGTAGACCAGTTCATGGATTTCAAAGAGGGTTTTCCCGGGAAAACGCCTAAAGAGTGCCAGGTCAAAGTAAATCAGGAGCAACCCCTCGCCTAAACCTAAAAAGATGATGAGCCACAAGTTTTGCCAGGCCTGAATTCCCGTGGGGAGCACCACCCAACTTCCGATCGTAAAACTCATGACCAGTAAGGCCAACTCTCCCGCCGAGATCTTTCCCTGCTCCATCCCTTTATTTCTCCCCCGTTTCTTTCGGGAAGGCCGGCCGGGTCACCAGGCCCAAGTTTTCCACCTGCACTTCCACTTTGATCTCCACCTCGGCACCGGCAAAATGCCGCTCCCATTCTTTCACCAGCCGCTGCCAGGCTGGAAAGTCATGCTTAAACAAATATTCCCCAAAACCGAAAATATCGGCTTTGTATTCTTTCGCTTTCCGGAGGGCCGCCCGGATCTCATCCTCAATGACTTGGCCCTGGAGAGCGGCCAATTTTTTAATCTGTCCGGGAGTGGAAAGATCGTCGGTGGTCGTCTGGGCGCCGAGACTGGACTGGACCTTCACTTCAATCCCCACCCGGACTTTTTCCTCTATGGCCTCCACCTTTACTTTGGTGGCCGCTGTAAAAATTTCCAAGGTGGCTTTGGCGCCGTCAGGAAGATCAACCGTATTCACCCCCCCTTTGACTTCCCCTAAGACCCATAACAATCCGCGGGTCTCCTTAGCGTTTAAAGCTCCGACCAGGCGGTCATCTTTCACGACGCCGGTCCCGTCCATCAGGAGTTCCCTTTTCCCTGCCGTTTCTTTAACCCGGATGATGGGCAAGGTGTTGGCCGAGGTTTTCTGCATCGCCGTCTCCATATAGTTCCCGATATTGACCGGCCGGATCTTCGAAGTCGAACGGTAATCCTCGATCAGATCGTTGATGGCGAGCGCCGAAACCCGTTCCAATCCGGCTGCGGCATCCAGAACCTCAACCGGATCTGCGGGGGTCAACAGCAGCCACTGGATGCTCCGGGATTCATGGTCCCGCAGGAAAAAATCCAGCGCCGGCATTATTCCCTTTTGGGCCACTTCGGTACTGATAATCACCGCCTGGTTATGGGCTAAAAAAAGCCGGCGGCTGCTTTGGAGGGTAGCGTTCCGGACCGCTTCAAAGACCGTGGGGCCGCTGGTTCGTAAAATCCAAACCGGTTTGATCGTCCCGCCGCCCCCGCCGGTTTCGCCGGTAGGGCCTTGGATTTGAGCCGCCCGGACAATCTGAAAGGAGACTTCGTACCCTTCCCCCTGTGCCGGCAGGTGAACACCAATCCCCAGAACCACCGCCAGATTCTCCAGTTCCCGCCGGTCCCAACAACCGCCGGCCAGCACCAGGAAGAGGAGTAGGAGAAAGAAAAAAAGAAGGCCCTGCCCTATTTTTAAGTGTCTGTTCGCGTGTCCGTTCCGGCGCGGTTCACCCTTCATCTTTCTCTTTTTCCTCCTTCCTTTCTTCCTGGGCTAGTGTAAAGCCGACGGGTTGACGCTGCAGCCGGGACCAGCCGATCAACCGTGGACGGGTTTCCATCGCCCAGATGGGCGCGCGGACGACAACATCCTTCAGATCGCCGGCACTAAACGGCACCAAGGGTGATAAATAAGGAACCCCGAAAGAACGGAGGGAAGCCAGGTGTAAAAGGGTGAAGAGTGCGCCCAACATTATGCCGTAGGCCCCCAGCACCCCCGCCAGCAAGGTGTAGATCAACCGGAGGTAAATTCCGGGCCCCAGGAGGTCCGGCACGATAAAGGTGGCGATGGCGGTGATCGCGACGACAATAATGGTGGGCGCCCCGACCAGCCCGGCGGTGACCACTGCTTCCCCGATCACCAGCGCCCCAACAATGCTGATGGTCTGCCCCACCGGACGTGCCAGACGGATCCCGGCCTCCCGGATAATTTCAAAGATCGCCCCCATCAACACCACTTCGACCACCAGAGGAAAAGGGGTCCCTTCGGTCGCGGCGCCGATGGTAATCAGCAGGGGGGTCGGGATCAATTCCTGATGGTAGGAGCCTAAAGCCACAAAGAGGGCCGGGCTCATCACCGCCAGAAAAAAGGCGAGATAGCGGAACCAGCGGATAATCGTCGCATAGTAAAAGGGAAAATTATAATCATCGGGACTTTGGAAATTCTCCACAAACAAAGCCGGCACCGTATTGACCACCGGTGTGCCGTCCACAAAGATGGCAACCCGTCCTTCCAAAAGCTTGGCGGCCACCACATCCGGCCGCTCCGTGAAGGCCACCGTAGGAAAGAGGGAAAAGGGGGCATCGGAAATATACTCGGCCAGGTAATTGGCATCCAGGATCATATCGATATTGACCCGTTTTAACCGCGTCCGGACCTCCTCCACCAGTTTTTCGTTGGCCACCCCTTGCAAATAGGCAATCACCACACCGGTCCGGGTCCGCCTACCCAGTTTCATCTCCTCGAAATGGAGACTGGGATCGGTAATTTTCCGCCGCAGCATGGCCGTATTGGTCCGGAGATTCTCGGTAAAACCGTCATGGGGCCCCAGGATGATTCGTTCGGCGTCGGGTTCATTGATCGCCCTTTTTTCCCACCCTTTGGTGGCGAGCAGCAAGGCTTCGCCGTGGCCGTCCAGGAGAAGGATGGTATCCCCCTCCAACAGGGCCTCGACCACCTGTCCGAGCTCCCGTTCTTTTTTTATTTCACCGACCGCCAGCACTTTTTGGGCCAGATAATTCAGGAAATCCTCGCTGTCCTGCCTTTTTCCCTCTTCTATCCTGTTTAAAAGGGGGAAGATCACGTCCCTGTTCACCACTTGCTGGTCGATGAGTCCGTCGATAAAGAGTAAAGCGCCGGTGCTTGCCACGCCGGGCCCCAGTTGCAAACAGCGTGTAATCAGATCGGGGCTGGCGCCCAGTTCCCGCCGGATGGCGATGAGGTTGGTTTGCAGATCCGGACTTAAGTCCCGGTACCTTCTGGGCGCCGGTTGCTTTTTCCGCAGATGGGCAAGGCGCAGCTTGCGCCGGAGAAACTCGAACATCTTCTCCTCCTTACGGACCGGTTTTGTCCTTAGTATTTAGTATGACCTAAAACTGGCTAACTAACCAGCTAATGAGAGGAGAAAAAAGCAACTTACCGGCAGGATCTTATTATGGGACTGGCAAGAGCTACATCGGGGAAGGTTTTGCCCGGTGCCGGAAGCTCCCTATCTTCTGCCACTATATACATTAACTGCAGGTTATTTTCTTAAAGTATCAACCCCATAATATAGATGGTCGCTCACGGCTACGGCTGGGACCAAATGGTGCTTTCTCCTTCCGGTGAATTTCTTGGCGTATTCTTAAGCTCCGCTTGGAAGCGGGCCATACTTTATGGTTCCTCCCGAATAAAACAGCGCGCGACCTTCCTGCCGCTTAACCCGCTTTCAACCTCCGCTGCCTGAAGAATACCTTGCCAAATAATTCAAGTTATCGGGAGAATACCATCGCGCTCCGGCTAACTAAAAATGGTCAAAAATAAGCAAGCACATGAGCGACAATGACGAATAATGGGTGTATTTTCCAGACAGAAGCAGATAGGGAGGTGAAAAGATGAATTACCAGCCCGGACAGAATACACAAAACCAAAATCCCCAGGCCAAACAGAATATGGCCCAGGCGCAAAACTATGCCCAGAATACTAAATTTGAAACCGGCAGCGAGCTGACCCAATCAACGGGAGAGATCAGCCGGATCCTGGCCACGCAAAAACTGGTCGGTTTGGAAATTGGCAGTCTCGGTCAACAAACCAATCAATATCAATCCCAAAAGCCGAACCAAAACCAATACCGGAACCAAAATTACCAGGCGCCCCAGAATTACAATAATAACGCCCAATTGGAAGTGGAACAGTCCGCCGGACCGCTCAGCCAAACTCTGGCCCAACAATCGCAAGGCTGATTCCGGTGTCATCATTCCCGCCCGCCATTATCGAAAAGCCCTGGCTTATTTAGCCAGGGCTTTTCGGTGCAGCGGGCTTTTCCTTACTTAAACCAGCATTGACCAGCATTTCGAGAGAAAATCAAAAACAAGGGGGAGGAAGATCGCCGGCAGAAGATCCCCCACCTTTATCCTGGTGATCTCAAGAATATTCAGACCGATACTCATAATCAAAATACCACCGATGAGGGACATTTGACTGAGAAGCTCCGCCGTCATGACAGTCTTTAAGAGCCCGGCCAGTAAAGTGAGGAGCCCCTGGTAGACCAGGACCGAACCAGCGGAGAAGATGACACCCGGTCCTAAACTGGCGCCGAAGATGATGGCGCTCACCCCGTCCAGGAGGGATTTGGAGAGTAAAGTTTCGATCTTTCCGGTCAACCCGTCTTCAAAGGCGCCCACCACCGCCATCGCCCCCACACAATAAACCAGACTGGCCGTGATAAAACCGCGGGCAAATCCCCCCTTCAGCCGGGTAAACTTTTGTTCCAGCCGTTGCCCGAAATGCTCCAGGCGTTCCTCGATCCGCAGCGCGGCGCCAAGGCTTCCTCCGGCCACCAAGGAGAAGATCATCAGCATGGTAAAGCGGCGCTCCAGTTGCCCATTGTCGGCCAGTAAAAAAATCTCCTGTAAGGCGCCGGACAAGCCCAGCATTACGACGGCCAGACCAATTCCCTGCATAATGGTTTGTTTCACCCGTTCCGGAAGGCCGTTTTTAATAAACAGACCGGCCGTGGCACCGATGACAATGGCCAGGGCATTAATGATGGTTCCTCTTCCGATCATGATTCTGCCTCCGTTTGTCGACTTGACCCATAGTCTTCCTGTCATTATAACAGGAATTGACGGAGCTGAAAAGTAAAAAACAGTTCAAAAAAACCGGGATCCTTTTCCGGATCTCCGGTTCTCCGCCTCTTTCTTTTCCTGACCCGCTCAGCCGGCCGGATAATGGATGGCCAGGATTTGGTAATGGAAGGTCCCTCCCGGCGCTTCCACCTCGATTTCATCACCAAGCGCCTTCAGAAAAAGGGCCTGCCCCATGGGGGAAAGGGGCGAGATGCCATGTTCCCCTGTGTATTCACCGGTTGGCGAGATAAGTTGAAAAACCAGCTTTTCTTTGCTCTTCAAATCTTCCAGTTCCACCCGGCTGCCGATAATCACCAGGGGGAAGCTGCCTTTCCCTTTGATTTGATCGGCTTTTTGCACAAGTTCTTCCAGTTTCTTCATATATTCTTGGACCCGCCCTTTGATCTGTTCCCGTTCGGGCGAAGGGTGGGGATAAAATTCATCAATGAATCCGGCGTACTCCTCTTCCACCGCGACGAGGTGGGCGATTAAGGCTTCCCTAACCTCACCCAACAAGACACTTTCCGCCATCACTTTTCCTCCTTTAACTCCATTTTATGGTATTTCCCCGAAAAAACATAAAACATTATGCCCCGCACGGACATAATGTCTTACCTAGATGTTACCATAAATGAAATCATTTGTCAATACTGGATGGCGGTACCAGCCTATTCGGTAAAGGCCAAACTACCGAAAACCACGTTGGCCTCGATCTCCAACCCTCCGTTTCCACCGGGGTAACTGGGCGTCCGGTAGGTGTATTCCCCCATCGCCACCCGGTTCCCATCGGGCAGCTTGGTCCCGGCAAAGGCGGAATTGACTTTAATGCGCATCGGGATCTCCGGATTGATTTTGATTACACCTTCACCGAAAATGACATTTACCTCCACGCGGCGCGCCGTCTCCTCTCCGGCAAGAGCAGTCAGGTCAATGACTCCCCGGCCAAAAATCACATTGTACTCACCATTCGGATCTGCCATGATCTGCCGGTCGTCAAATAAGACCGTGTTCTCTTCCACCCGGAAGCGGGGACCGTTGACCAGCATACTAAGGCCAATATAGATAATGATCAGGGCGAAACCAATCCGGAATAGAGAAATATTAATATGTAAGACCGTTTTGAGAATGGCGCAAAGGCCTAAAACAATCAGGAAAACACCCCAAAAGATCCCACTAAACACAAAACCACCCCTCAACCCTTTAACCTCCTATCTCCTTGCTTATAAGCCAACCAAAATGATGCCGGACACAAAAACGCCGTAAGGCAACCCCCGAACCAGTCTTGGACCTTAACCATTTTTTTACCCGCCACCCGTCACTTTCTCCGCACCAACAACATAAAATAACCCTTGTATAATTCAGAAGGAGGTAATGTCATGCAGAATAATCATGTGGAAAAGTTAATCAAACATTTAATCCTCAGCGGTGATACGGCGGGGTTAAGGGAACTCATCCTCAACTCTTCCTGGAAAGAACAGTCGAACTCAGACGGACGGAAGCGGAAATAACCTTGCTCTCCTCTTCTTCCTTACGCCCGCCGTAGCTTAAGAGAAAGCTAACCAGCAGTAAAAAGCAGAACCAAAGGCTCGCCAGGAGCCAGAAACTCCCCACCAGCATCGGGATCTGCTCAAGTGCGCCCCGCGGGTTCAGGAAGCGGCTGATCGCGACAAAGATCATCAAATGAAGACTACAGACCAAACCGCCGGTTAAACAAAGGACTTTACCGCGGCGGCGCCTTTCCTCCCGGTGGATGCGGGTCATGATCTCTTCCAGCATCCCGGCGGGAATTTCCTTTTCGACCCAGCCGCAAGCCGTCGCCAAAGGGGTAAATTCCCCGGGACGCTGCTGCCGGTGGAGGCTTTCGAGAAATAGATCAATTTGGTCTTTGCTTCCCTGCTCAGGCCCGTGGCCGCGACTCGGCATCATTTAAACCCCACTTTTTAATAATTATCTTTCGCAGCTTTTCCTTCCCCCGGTGCAATTCCGCCCGGATCGTGCCTAAAGGCCGCCGGGTGATGGCGGCAATCTCCCGGTAAGTCAAACCCTGGAAATAATAAAGGATCAAAACGGCCCGTTGCGGGAGGGAAAGCCGGGCTAGGGCTTCGTGCAAGTCTTCCTCCCGGTCCCGCTTGATCACCGCCATGAGCGGTTCGTTCTCCTGTCCCCCGGCGAACTCGTCGCCGGTCTCTTCGAGAAAAACCAGGTCGGTCCGGCGTTTGCTTTTTCGTAAATAGTCCAATGCAGTATGGTAGGCAATCCGGTATAACCAGGTCCATACCGTTGACTCCCCGCGAAAAGCAGCCAGTCCTTTCCAGGCCTTTACAAAGGTTTCCTGAGTCAGTTCCTGCGCCAGATCCTCACTCCGTACCATGGCGAGAAGCAAATGGTAGACTTTAGCTTGGTTTTCCTCGACGATTTGCCGGAAAGCCTCCTCATCCCCGGCTTTCGCCTTCTCGACCAATGTAGTTTCCCCGTCCAGTACCGGTGTCCCCTCTGGTCGTCCCCAAAGGGTCCGCCCCCAGGAGATCCGCCGGAGCGATCCCCCTAATATTCTCGTCAAAGTCAAATTCAGTTTTTTCCGCAAGCCAGATGCCCCCCGTCTCTCCCTGATCCTTTCTCCTTCCCCGACTGGAAATCCTTCTCTTGGCCGTTATTTCCTGATAAAGCAAGGGCAGGTTCAATCCTTCCTCCGGAGCATCCGACGGAGAAGCTTGATTTCGTCCATCTGTAAAACCACGGCGCCGGCAAAATAGACGAGGACGCCGAGGACAATCCCCCCCATGACCTGTAAAAGACGGAAGAGGTTAGTCGTCAGCCTTAAAGCCAGCAAAATGCGGTTCCAGGCGGGCATAAACAGCCGGATCGCCAAGGTCATGCCCAAAGCGGCCAGGGTGGCCTGGAGACCGGTCTGGATTAGCTTTCTGCTCCCCAGACCGCCTACTTTTTTCCGTAAGAAGTAAAAAGAAAGGAGCATATTGGCCACCCCCATCAGCGAGAAAGAGAGGGCGAGGCCGCCGTGTTTAAGCGGGGTAAATTTCAGGAAAAGAATGTTCAAGACCACACTCAGGAGGACCGTCGAAAGCGAGACCTTCACCGGTGTAATACTGTCTTTCAGGGCATAAAAGCCCCGGGGCAGGATCTGAATAACCCCATGGGCAAACAAACCTAAGCTGTAAAAGAATAAAGCATAGGCCGTCAGCTCTGTCTGGAGCGGTGTAAATTCCCCCCGTTCATAAAGTAAACGGACAATCTCCGTCCGCAGCGCAATAAAACCAAAAGCACAAGGAATGGTGATAAAGAGAATCACCCGGATCCCCAAGCTGAGATTCTCTTTATATTCGTCCCACTTACCCACCGCCGTCAACTGCGAAAGTGTAGGGAAGAAGGCGGTGGAAACCGCGGTGGCAAAGATCCCCAGGGGAAGCAGGACCAACCGTTGGGCCAAACGCAGGTAAGTGATACTCCCTTCCGGAAGCGCCGAGGCCATATTGGTCGTCACCCAGATGTTAAGTTGGGTGGCCGAGAGGCCCAGGACCGCCGGGAGCATCAACCGGATCATTTTTTTATATCCGGGATGCTGGAGGTTGATATAAAAGGGATTATAACCTTTAATCTTCTTGACGGCAAAAAAGGCCTGGGTCAGGAAATTGGCGATCGCTCCCGCGACCACGCCAAAGGCCATGCCTTTAATCCCAAACCGGGGCCCCAAAAACCAGGCCCCCAAAATAATCCCGATATTATATAAGATGGGTCCAAAGACCGGAATGAAAAACTGTTGGTAAGAGTTGAGTACGCCTCCCATTAAGCCGGCCAGCGCCGTAAAAAAAACAGCCGGAAACATCATCCTGGTGAGCTCGATCAGGAGTTCCAGTTTGCCTTCTTTCATTTGGTAGGCCTGTAAAGGCGCAATCTGGCGGGCAAAAATTATGCCGAACAGCGAAAAAGTAGCCAAGAGGATGATGGTTACATTCAAAAAAGTGCTGGCCATCTTCCACCCTTCCTCTTCCTCCTCTTTCGCCAGATATTCGGAGAAGAGGGGGATAAAAGCAGCCGAAAGCGCGCCCCCGACCAACAGATAGTACATGAAATCGGGAATGACAAAAGCGGCAAAAAAAGGATCAGTTTCGGCACGGGTAAACAAATTGGCGGTGATGGTCTCCCGCACAAAACCCAATAACCGGCTCAGCAGAATCATGCCGGAGATCATTCCGGCGGTCCGGGCCAGCTTCCCGGAGGAATTAATTGTTGTTTTCAATCCGCGAACCCTTCCTTGCAAAGAGATATCTTTTCAAACATTTCCCTACACCCGGGCAAACTCCTGCACCAGGTAAAGAACGGTAAAATAAACTTTTCGCAAAAAAACCCCGCACCTTGTAAGGTTAGGGGTTGGCATTACGTTTCAAGATGGGCAAACCTTCCAAAAGCAACCTGACGGCCCGTCCGGTCTCCAACTCCCACCAGGATAAAATCCCGGCGGTGGAAGCGCTCTCCCCGCCGGCGGCGCCGGCAAGGGTTGGTAAGGCGCGCGGGCGGAGAAAATAATGCAAACCAAAGGCGGTAAAGAGAAGTGTTAAGCAGATCAGCAGATTCAGAAAGAGTAAGTTTTTCACCACCCCCGGAGGAATCCCCAAACCGGCCGGCCTTTTTCTCCGTCCCAAGGCCATCCCTCCTTATCCCTTTATTCTATGCCTTAAGGAGGGCGGATATACATTTTAGCGGTTAATCTGGAAAAAGGTTAATCCAGGTAGCGGAAGACCTCGTCGGCGGTGACCCCCGGATGTAAGGCAATGTTGATGGCCCCCGCCAACGCCCGGGAAAGATCGTTAATCAAGACATCGATCTCCTTCGGCGTGACGATCAGATCCTTGAAGTAGGGAGAGAGGACCCGGTCGATCACTTCCCGCCGGCGGTGCTCGGCCGCCAAGCCGCCCAGATTTCCGATTTGTTCCAAAGCATCGTGGATAATCGTCCGGGCCTCGACCACCGTCGGCACGCCGACGGCAATGACCGGAACCCCCAGGGATTCCATGGAAAGACCCAGTCTCCGGTTACCCACCCCGGACCCGGGGCTAATTCCCGTGTTGGCGATCTGGACAGTGCTCCCCATTCTTTCCGTACTCCGGGAAGCCAGCGCATCGATGACCAGAAGGAAAGAGGGTTTCACCCGGGCGACAATCCCGGCTACAATTTCCTTGGTCTCAATCCCGGTAATGCCCAAAACGCCGGGGGAGATGGCGCAAACCGGACGTAATCCCCCCCTTTTTTCCGGAGGGGAAGTCGCAAAGAGATGTCGGGTGACTAAAATCTTCTCCACCACTTTGGGGCCAAGGGCATCCGGCGTGGCATTCCAATTTCCGAGGCCCACCACTAAAGCACTGTCCTCGTCACTTAAATTAAAGCCCCGGATGAAGGTGCGCAGTTCAGCGGCAATTACCTGAGCCACCTCTTCCAACGCATCCTTGTCCCGGCCCCGGAGCGCCGGCGACTCGACCGTCACGTAATAACCGGGTTTTTTCCCTAAAGCCTGACCGGCTTCGGGCGTTTGAATAATGACCCGCGTGACTTTTGCTTCTCCCTTTTCTTCGGTATAAGACTCCACCCCCGGCACGGCGGACCCGCTTTTCTCAGCTAAAAACTGATGGGTCTCCATGGCGAGGTCGGTCCGGATCGCTCCCCAGCTCTGCTCAGCACACATGAGACCGGCCCCCTTTAACCACAGTTTATCTTAATTCCGTCGGTACAATCGCATCAATGACCCCGATGACCGCCGCAGCGAGCAAAGCACCGATGATGGAGACTTCCACGGAAGGAACAATAAACTGGGTCAGGTAGATCACCACCGCGGAAGTCAAAAAACCGACCAAACCCCGTCCCTGGGGCGAAACTTCCCGGCCAAAAAGACTTTCTACAATATAACCGAGGATGGCAATGACCACTGCGGCAATTAAGGCGCCGACAAAGCCTCCAACTTTAAACCCCGGTACGAGAAAGCTGACAAAGAGCAGGACTAAGGCGGAAACCACAAAGCGAATTACTGCCCCAATCACAGAACTACCTCCCTTTCAAATTCTTAATCTTATCCTCCCCCGGGGTTAGCCAAATTATGCTTTCTCATCACGGATAAATCAAGAAAAGCCTTGCAATCCTTATGAAAAGGGTTTAAAATATAATAAGTTTATGGAATAGGTGGAGGTGAACCCGTTGCCCAATATTAAATCGGCCGAAAAAAGGGCGGCCCTTGCGCAACAGCGGCGTTTAAAAAACCGCAGAGAACGGTCGGAACTGAAGACTGTTGTGAAGAAAACCCAAGTTGCGATGGAGAATGATGTGGAGCAAGCAAAAAGCTTACTTACCCTTGCCATAAAAGAATTGGATAAAGCAGCCAGTAAAGGTTTGATCCACAAAAACGCCGCCGCACGGAAAAAAAGCCGGCTGATGCGGAGACTAAACCGGCTTACGGCTGTTAATGCGTAAGGAAACCGCCCGTCGGAAAACGGGCGGTTTTTTTCTGGCCGTCGCTCACCCAACCTCCAGGATAGCAGGGCCGGATGGTGTTTCCCCGCTCCAATGAATTCTTTCGAGTATTCTAAAGCTCAGCTCCAGTTGAAAACGGGCAGCCGCTTTATAGTTCCTCCTGAACTAAAAGCGGCGCGCAACCTCCATGTCGCGCGCCCCGCTTTCATCTTCCGCTTTGCTAAGAATAGTTATGAACGGAAAATTCAAGTCGCGGGAGAAGACCATCCGGCCCTGGTTCGCCCAATGACGAGGAAATGACGGGGGAGGATTAATCAATCACCATTAAATCTCCGATCTTCCGGCAAGAAAAGCCCCCAGGTCGAGAATGACCCCATCCAATTCCAAAGCCGGGTCGGCTTGGCCGGTTTTTAAGCGGAAATCGGCCTCGAGCAGCCGCCGGTGGGCTTGGCGGAGTTGGAGGTAGGTCAAAGTACCCGCCCTTTTTCTTATTTTTTCCGCCACATAGGGATGGCAGGCCAGTTCCTTTTGGATCTCATGACTCCGCCCCGCCTGTATTAGGCTCCAGGCGATAAAGAGGCGGCGCACCTCCGTCCCCAGCATGGCCAGGATCTTCATCTCCGGCTCTCCGGCCTTGAGCAAATGGTGGAGAAGATGGAGGGCGGTTCCGGCTTTTCCTTCGATCGCCCCGTCGATCATTTGGAAAATGTTGGTCTCCGAGGCCTCCCCCAAAAGCGCACTCCATTCTTCCATCGGAATCACCTGTCCCGCCCCGCCGCAGTAGGTTTTCACCTTTTCCAGCTCATTATCCAGGGCGAAGAGGGAGGTCCCCTTCATTTCGAGGAGGAGATCGATCTGCGCGGGAGTCAGCTTCAACCCCCGCTCTTTCGCTTCCTGGCTAACCCATCTTTTCGCCTCGTATAATTTGAAAGGGGCACAGTCCACCGTCTCCACCAGAGCCATGATCTCTTTCACCGCCTTTTTCCTCTGGTCAAGGTGGCGGGCGGTCAGAATCAGAAAAACCCCCGGCGCCAGCCGGGGCAGCGCCGCCAGGAGTATTTCCTCCTGGGCCGGTTTCATCTCTTCCAGCCCGTCCAGGATCAGAAGCCGGTTTGCACCAAAAAAAGGGGCGGTAGCCAGTCTGGTGCCCAGAAGGGCGGCTTCTGTTTCCTTAATTTCCAGGCGCACCAGGTTAAATTCATCCTCCGCCCCTGGGAAAAGCAACTTCTTCAGCCGGTTAATCCCCAATGCCCGCCAGTATTCTTCCTCCCCTAGGAATAAAACGGGACGCTTTAAGTCCGTCCTTCCTTTTTCTTCTAAACGGCGGATAAATTCAGCCGCTTTCATCTTTCGGCCTCCCTTTCCACCCGGACCTCCACCGGCCGCCCGGCCCGCCCCGGCTGGATGGTAAACTTGAGCCGCCCCGCCTGGTCGGTCCGGTAAACTTTTACCCCGGCCTGGGTTAAACGGGCAAGCACATCCTCCCCCGGATGCCCGAAGGAATTCCCGGCACCCACACTGATCACCGCCAGTTCCGGCCGGACCTTTTCCAGAAAGGCCTGGCCGGTCCCGGTCGAACTGCCGTGGTGGGCAACTTTGAGGAGGTTGGCCCGGAGCCCTTCCCCATAGGCCGTCAGCAGTGCGCTTTCTCCGAGTGTTTCCACATCGCCGGTCAGGAGAAACCGGACCCCGTGGTAATCCCATAACAAAACAAGGGAGTTGTTATTCACTTCACTATCCCCCGTCAGGTAAGCGGGGGAGGGATTTAGGACCAAACCTTTCAGCTCCCCGACCTGCAACCGGGTTCCGCGCACCCCCTGCTGGAGAGGGATCTCCTTCTCCAAAACCAACTGGAGGAATCTTTGGTAGAGCCGGGTGGAATGGGGAAAGCCGCTTTCGAGAATCCGGTCCACCTGGATCCGGCCATCCTCTAAAAGCCGGACAATCCCGCCTAAATGATCTTCATGCGCATGGGTGAGCACCACCAAATCCAATTTGCGGATCCCTTGCGCCTGCAAATAGGGGCCGATCTCCCGCTGATAGGCCGCAGCCTCCCCGCCGTCAACCAGGATGTGAAAATCCCCCGGCACGGTAATTAAGGCCGCATCCCCCTGTCCCACATCAAAAAAGACCATCTGTAAAGAAGGGCGCAAATCCCTGACCAGATAAGCGCCGACTACCAGCAGACCAATGAGGACCAAAACCAGCAGGATATAGAATAAGGGCAGTCTTCTTTTTTTCGTCACCGGATTAACGGCCAGTCCCCACGTGAGCAAAAAAATCACCCCGTAACTCGCCCCCACCGCCAGCCAAGGCCAGGGGGGAAAAGAAAGATAGCCCGGCAACTTCGCCAGGAGTGTGATTAATTCTTGAAAAAGCTTGATCAGCACCGCGTTCCCGGCATTTAAGAGACGGGCCAGCGGGAAAAAGAACAAGCCAGCCAAAGCGGCCACCAAACCGATTTGTACGATCAACCCGCCCAAGGGAACTAAAAGTAAATTGGCCACGGGCGCCATCAGGGATACTCCCCCGTAAACCTTGGACAGTAAGGGCGTGACCATCAATTGGGCCGCCAGTGAAAGAAAAAAACCGCGGCTCTTCACAAACCAAGGGTAAACAGAGAAGGCCTGCTCCCAGCGGGGATAGATGATTAGCAAACCGGCGCAAGCCGCAAAAGAAAGCCAGAAGCCGAGGGCAAAAACCTCAAGCGGCCGGAGGAGCAAAATTGCGATCGCGGCCACCGCTAAAAGGTGCGGCCCGCGGGCCGGCCGGTGTGTCAAGTCTCCGAATAAGGCGAGCAAAGTCATAATCCCCGCCCTTAAAGCCGGGGCTCCGCCGCCGGCAATTAGCACAAACAAAGCAACGGCGGGGATAGCCAGGATACCCAGGACCCGGTCGGGCAGGCGGAAGCTTTTCCCCAAGCCCCAGAATAAACCCAGCCAAAAGGTAAGGTGCAACCCGCTCACGGAGAGTAAATGAGCGACCCCCACCCGTTCAAAGTTATAGGTAGGCAAGGCCGGTTCCCGGCGGCCCAGCAGCATACCATGGAGAAGCGCCGCCTCTTTCGGGGGCAAAGTCGCTTCCCCGACCCTCAGAAGCTTCCGCTGGCAACTGTGAACCAACCGGCCAAGGACGGAAACTTCACCCTCGCCCCGCTCCTCTGCTTGCCCTTCGCTAAGCAGGCCACCAACCACACGGTCACGCGCCCAGGCCGAGCCGGGCCCGGGAGCATCACCAAAGACCCGGCCGCGCAGGGCCAAACGTTGACCGTAGGCGTAATCCCCGCCTTGAAAAGAGAAAACCTCCAGCCGCGGCTGGCCGGCCAGTTGCTCTCCGGCCACTTCTTCCACCCGGAGGAGAAAACGGACCCCGCCGCGCCAAGGGGCCGGAGTCTCGAGGACCGTCCCGACCAGATCAACCGTCCGCCCCTGATAAACCTGGATCAGCTGCCGTTGGCGGGCCGCACGCCAACCTTCTCCGCTACCGAAAAGCAGACCCAGGATAAAAAAGCAAAGAAACCCCACCCGTTTTCGGCCTTCCTCCGGGCCGCGGCCGGAGAGGAAAGGCGAAAGGAGGACCGTCAAGACAAGCAGGATAAGCAGTGCATAATTCCGGAGATACCAACCGGCAACAATGCCCGCGCCCAGGGAAAAGGGGAGCCAAAGTAGGGGAGAGCCGGAGATCATTCTTTGATTTCCAAGTAAGGCCGGATCTTCTGTAAAGTTTTCTCGCCAATCCCCTTTACCGCCAAGAGATCCTCGATGCTCCGGAAGCGGCCTACCGTTTCCCGGTATTCGATGATCCGGGCGGCCAACACCGGGCCAATCCCCGGCAAGGTCTGTAATTCCTCACTGGTGGCGGTATTGGGATCCAGCCGCTTGCTCACGGTCTCTTCCTCTGCCGGCCCTTCCGCAGGGGGCGGAGTATCTTTGTCCGCCGGGTCTACTTGTTTCTCCCCGGATGAAGGCGGGGCTTTCGTTCCCGGACCAGTTTCCCCGGCGGATTCCCCCGCAGCAAGGGCGAGGACCGGTTGACCGGCGACCGGCCTCTTTCCATCCGAAGCAGCGTCCGGCCACGCCACCGTGACCGGCTCCACCAGATGCACTTCCACCGTGCCTCTGGAGAAGGCGCGGAAGCCCAACCGGCCGACGCCCGCCAGCAGCGCCGCCACCAATAAGAGTAGGACTTTCCGCTGTTGCTTGGAGAGCTCGTTCACCATCCTCTTCACCTCACGTTCTGCGCCTAAGGTCCCAGGCGTCCGTCAAGGCGGCAAGGATTACTGCTCTGTTTTGCTTTTTTCCAAGCGCAGGGTCTCGGCCAACTGCAGCATTTCCCGGGCATGCTCCCGCGTAGTGGCGGTTACTTCGGCGCCACCCAGCATTCTCGCCAATTCCTCCACCCGTTCGTTCTTACCCAGGACCCGGACTTGAATTGCCGTACGCTCATGCTGCGTTTTCTTTTCAATATAAAAATGGCGGTGGGCCAGACTGGCAATCTGGGGCAGATGGGTTACGCAGATCACCTGGTGAGAACGGCCGAGGAGAAGAAGTTTCTCCGCCACCGCCTGGGCCGTCCGCCCGCCAATCCCCGTGTCAATCTCGTCAAAAACCATCGTCGGGATCTGGTCTTCCTCCGCTAGAATCACCTTGAGCGCCAGCATCAAGCGGGAAAGTTCCCCGCCGGAAGCAATCTTCGCCAACGGCCGGAGTCCTTCCCCTGGATTGGGAGCCACTAAAAATTCCACTTGATCAATACCGTCTTTCCCCACCGCCCAGGTTTCACCATCAATCACCAGCCCTTTTTCCGCATCGGCCACCCGGTGCAGTGCGATCTTAAACACCGTTTTCGCCATATTCACCTCGCGCAGTTGTTCGGTGACCGCCACCTCTAAACGGTCCGCCGTCTCCCGGCGTAAGGCGGAAAGGCCCTGCACCGCCTCGGCCAACTTCTCCTCCAGCCGGCGCAATTCTTTGGTCAAGGCCGCCTGGCGCCCGCTCCGGTCTTCCAGGGAATTCAATTCGGCTTTTAACTTTGCCGCATAGGCCAGAATTTCCGGGATGCTTTGCCCGTATTTCCTTTTTAACTTGGCGATCTCATCCAACCTGGCTTCCACTTGGTTGAGACGCTCGGGGTCAAAGAGGATTTGATCCCGGTAGCTCCGGAGCTCCCGGGCCACTTCCTCCAACTGACAGGCCACCTGGGTGGTGGTTTCCACCCACTGTTTTAAGGCGGGATCCACCTCCGCCGCTTTGGTTAAAGCCTCAACTCCGGCCCCCAGCTTGTCCAGGACCGAACCGGTCTCCTCCGCCCCGTAAAACAACTGGTAAGCCTCGGAGACACTGGCAAAAAGCCGCTCCGCCCCGGCCAGCAAAGCCCGTTCCCTGTTTAGCTCTTCTTCTTCTCCCGGTTGCAACCGGGCGGCTTCAATCTCCTGGAGCTGGTAACTGAAGAGTTCGACCCGGCGTTTCTCTTCGGCCTCGTCCATTTCCAAACCGGCCAGTTCGTCCTTGACCGCCTGCCATTGGCTATATAAGGCGGCAACTTCCGCCTTGCGTTCCGCCAAAGACTCGCCCCCGAACCGGTCCAGAATTTCCCGTTGGGAGACGGCGGAAAAAAGGGATTGGTGTTCATGTTGGCCGTGGATATCCATTAATAAACGGCCGATCTTATTCAGGGCGAGGACGGTTACCGTCTGCCCGTTCATCCGGCAGCGGCTCCGGCCCGCCTGGTTAATCTCTCGGTTAATCACCAGCAGCCGGTCGTCACCCAAGGGGATTCCCCAATCGGCAAGGAGGTTAAGGAGCTCAGGGCGGGCTTCCACCTCAAAGACCCCTTCGATCTGCGCGGCCTCGGCGCCGGCGCGTACCTGTTCCGCCGAAGAACGCCCTCCCAGCAGCAAGCTGACCGTATCGATGATGATCGATTTCCCCGCGCCTGTTTCCCCGGTCATCACATTAAATCCCGGACCGAATTCCAAGCTTAAGCGCTCGATCAGGGCAAAGTTTTCGATCACCAGCTCGCGCAGCATCCTTCCTACCTCCTTAATTTATACAATTTTTCCAGTACCTGCTCCACTTGTTGCTTCTTCCGGACAATAACAAGAATCGAGTCATCCCCGGCGATCGTCCCCACCACTTCTTGCCAGTCCAGATCATCCAGGGCGGCTGCCACCGCCTGGGCGGATCCGCTCGCCGTTTTGATGACAATCAGGTTCTCCGTATGGTCGATGCTGATCACCGCATGATCAAAGATGCGTTCCGCCCGTTTGATCAGATCGGAAAAGTTCCGGTCCGGCGGCAAGGAATAACGGTAGTCGCCATTGGGAGTAGGTACCTTAATGAGCCCCAGTTCTTTAATGTCCCGCGACAGGGTGGCCTGGGTCACTTCCACTCCCTCAGCCTTTAACGCTTCGCCCAGTTCTTCCTGGGTCTGGATGGGTTTCTCTTTAATAATGGATAAAATCAAGCCATGACGGCGGGCTTTCATGGCACATCCTCCCTTACAATCTTCCTTCTTTCACTTTCTCGCGGAGAATATGGTAGAAACTCTTCTCTTTAAAGCGGATAAATTTGGTCTTGTGCGGCGCCGCCGAGATCTTGATCCGGTCTTCGGCCTCCAAGGCCAAGCTCTCCTGGCCGTCAGCCGTCAGCAGCACCTCCAGGGGGGGTACGGCAAAGTTGATCTCAATCACCGCATTACTCCCCACCACCAAGGGGCGGTTAAACAGCGAATGGGCGCAGATGGGCGTCAGCACTAAAGCCGATAATTGCGGGGCAACAATCGGCCCCCCCGCCGACAAAGAATAGGCGGTCGAACCGGTGGGAGTAGCCACGATCAGGCCATCCGCCGCCAAGAGACCGGTGAAAAAGCCATCGATCAGCACTTCAAGCCGGACCATCCGGGCAAAGATCCCCTTGGTCAAGACGATATCATTGAGCCCGACCAAAGAAGCACGGCGGGCGTCTTTCCGGATTACTTCCGCATTGACCATCAGCCGGTCTTCCACGGTAAATTCGCCGGCCTGAAGCTGTTGGACGGCCAGTTCCAACTCCTTGTCCTCCACTTCCGTCAAAAAGCCCAAATGCCCCAGGTTAATGCCGAAGATCGGAATCTCCCGCGGGTAAAGGCGGCGGGCCAAGGAAAGCAACGCGCCATCACCGCCCAGAACGACACCGTAATCAAGACCGGCAAAATCTCCTTGGTCGAGGAAACCTACACCGGCCACGCCCAGCCGGTCGGCGCTCACCTTCTCCATCACCACCCCAAACCCGGCCTTTTGTAATAAAGCAATCAATTTAACCGCAACTTTAACCGCCTCCGGTTTTTCGAAAAGCGGGAAAACTCCTATTCTTTTCATGCTTACACCTCTGTCCTATCCAGTCCATTTATATTTATTCATTAGATTTCGATGAAATCCTGCATGATGCCCTCCACAGCAACATAGTTTTATATTGCTGGTTACACACGAAAGGCCTACGGCGCCGGTCAACGCCCCAACCATTTTACCACTTTGCTTTATCCTGGACAGGTACCGGTATGAGCTGCCACCCGGCTGTACCGGCTTTGTTAAGGAAGGGAGAGTATGAAAGTAAAGTACCAAACATACCTGAGAAAATTTGCCCTCCTTAGTTTGACCGGTCTTTTCCTACGGATCTACGGCGGGATCTACCGCCTTTTTCTCCTCCGCCGCTTTGGTCCCGCGCCCTTCGGGCTCATCGGCATGATCTTCCCTTTTTACCGTTTGTTAAGTCTCATCATCACCATGGGTTTGCCCACCGCCTTAGTCCGGTTAATCGCCATTGAAAAAACAAAGCATAACACGGCTTGGATCCTGCAGATGAAAAAAAAGGTCTCCGCCCTGGTCGCCGCCACTGCTTTCTTCCTCTCCCTCCTGGTTTTTATCTTTTCATCCCGCCTTGGTTCCTTGCTTTATAATGATCCCCGCACCGGGGTGCTCCTCCGGTACTTCGCCCTGGCCCTCAACCTGAACAGTCTTTCTCTGGTGTACCGGAGTTATTTCCATGGCCTCGACCGGATGGCCCCTTTGGCTTTGGCCGACCTTAGCGAAAGCGTGGGGGAAACCCTTTTTATTCTTCCTTTTTTGCTCTCCGGCCAACCCGCCTCCTTCAGGACGGAGACCGGCGCCCAAATTTTAGCCGGTGGTTACCTCTGCGGTGAAGTCACCAGCCTTTTGCTCCTTTTTCTTTACGACCGCTTTCAGATCCGTCCCCGCTTAACCGCAACCGCCGGCCGAACCGCGGCCGGACCGGGGCGCAGTCTCTCCTCTTTGCTCCGTTCTTCTTTTCCCTGGTTGGCTCAGGAATTAATCCTCGCCTGCGCCCGGATTGGCGAAAGCATCCTCCTCCCGAAATTGTTGACCAAGGGAGGACTCTCCCCGACAGAAATCGCCCAACAACTGGGGGAATATTGGGAGATGGCAACCCCGCTTCTTTTTTTCCCGCTCCTCCTCTTCTCACCGGTTTCCACTTTAATCCTGCCGGCAACCGCCCGCGCCACGGTGAAAAAAGACCTCACGGGCTACTTCCGGAAACTCCGCCCCTTGTTGGGCATCGCCTTCCTTTACAGTCTGGGGGTAGTCTTTCTCCTCTTTAAATTGGCAACTCCTTTATCTTTGCTGCTCTATAAAACAACCGCGGCCACCCGTTATCTCCCGTTTCTCCTGCCCGCCCTCCCCTTTTTGGTCATGAACAACCTTCTAATGCCGGTGGTGGAAGGCTTGGGAAAACAGGAGTTCCTGCTACGGGCGACCCTCATCTTGATCTTGATCAAAACCGGGATCACCGCCGCCTTCGTCCCTTTGCCCGCTTTCGGCCTCGCCGGCGCCGCCTGGGGGGTAACCATCAGCCAGGCTTTGCTCTTTTGCTTGTTACTGAAAGAAACCTTCCTCACCGCTGCCGCCCATTGCAAGTGGTTCTTTTTCTTCCGGAGCAGACACTTTCCCTATTTTTAAAAAAGCAAAAGACCGTTGCCACTGGCAACGGTCCTCGTGTAAATACTTACTCCGTATTAATCAGCCGGGGCCGGATGGTGTTTCCGGCTGACTTGAATTTCTTACCATCTATTCTTGGCGAAGTGATGGGGCTCAAAGAATCTTACTTAAAAACGCTTTCGTCCGCTCGTTATCAGGAGCACTAAAGATTTTGTCCGGGGTGTTTTCCTCCAGAATCAAGCCGTCGTCCATAAACAACACCCGGTCAGCCACTTCCCGGGCAAAACCCATTTCATGGGTGACGACCACCATCGTCATCCCTTCTTTGCCCAATTCTTTCATGACATCCAAAACTTCCTTGATCATCTCCGGGTCCAAGGCGGAAGTTGGTTCGTCAAAGAGCATGACCTTGGGCTGCATGGCCAACGCCCGTGCAATTGCCACCCGCTGCTGCTGGCCGCCGGAGAGTTTATCCGGATAGGCGAGGGCTTTATCCTTTAAACCGACTTTATGAAGGAGATCGTACGCCCTGGCTTCTGCCTCCTCCCGGGAACATTTCCTCACCTTCAGCGGGGCCAAACAGATATTCTCCAGCACATTCATATGGGGGAACAGGTTAAACCGCTGGAAAACCATACCCATCTCCGCGCGGATCCGGTTAAGATCAATCATCTTTTTGGCGGTAATCTCTTTTCCTTCAAAAAAGATCCGCCCGCTGTCGGGGATTTCCAACAGATTGAGGCAGCGCAGAAAAGTGCTCTTTCCCGAGCCGCTGGGGCCGATGACACAAACCACTTCCCCCTCCCGGATCTCGTTGGTGATTCCTTTTAAGACCTGAAGGTGGCCGAATCTCTTCGTCAGATTTTCCACTTTAATCATTGTCATTCTTTTTCAGCCTCCTCTCAGTATAGTTCACCAACTGGGTAATGGGGAAGGTCATAAAAAGGAAAAGTAAAGCCACGGCCGTCCAAATTTCGAAGGGGCGGAAGGTCCGCCCGGCGATCATCGACCCTTTCCGGACCAACTCCTCCAAAGCAATCACCGAAACAATGGAGGAATCCTTCAACATGGCAATGAACTCGTTGCCCAGCGGTGGAATAATCCGCTTAAAGGTTTGGGGAATCAGCACATAACGCATGGCCTGGGAGTAGGTCATCCCCAGCGAACGGGCGGCCTCTAGTTGTCCCCGGTCGATGGACTGAATCCCGGCCCGGACGATCTCCGCCACGTAGGCGCCGCTGTTCACCCCTAACGTGATAATCGCCGCCGTTTTTGCCTCAATGCGGCCGATGTAGGAAGGCAGGCCGAAATAGACCAGGTATAACTGGACCAGCATGGGCGTTCCCCGGATGAAGTTAACATAGATCGAGCTTAAAGCAAAAATTAATTTATTCTTGGAAATCCGGCCGATCCCGACAAAAGTGCCGATCAGGATGCCCATCCCCACAGTGATACAGGTTAATTCTAAAGTTAAAAGCGCCCCTTCCAGCAGGACCGGCAAGAAACGGAAAACAACACTCCAATCCCAGATATAGTCCATGACTTCCTCTCCTTCACAGCCTCGCCCCTCGGTAATCCCCGGTCTCAAAACCGACCAAAACAAAACTTCATGAGTAAAGGGTTACTGGCAAACGAAAAGGCAGCCAAGCGGCTGCCTTTTCCCCCTCGACTCATCATTATTGGCCAAAATATTTCTGGTAGATCTGGTCGTAAGTCCCGTTGGCTTTTAGGGTGGCTAAGGCTTGGTTTATTTTGGCTAACAATTCGGTATCGCTTTTCCGCAAGGCAAAACCATATTCCTCACTCGTAAAGGGTTCGCCGACAATTTTGTAGATCCCCGGGTTGGCTTTCATTTGGGCGCCGGCGACCGGTAAATCCATGACGACCGCTTCCACATTGCCGTTCTTCAATTCCAGGAAAGGATCGGTCGCGTGGGTGAACCGTTTAATCTCCGCAATCTTGATTCCCTTTTCCTCTTTCATCGCGGTCGCCGCCAAGTCCCCGGTAGCGTTAATCTGGACGGCCACCCGCTTCCCCGCCAAATCTTCCGGCCCTTTGATACTGTTATCATTTGCCCGGGTAATAATCACCAGGCCGGCGTTGATATAGGGGTCGGAGAAGTTAACCACTTGTTTCCGTTCCTCCGTGATCGTCATCCCGGAAGCAATTACATCATAATTCCCGGTGAGCAGGCCGGGGATAATCCCGTCCCAGGAGACATTTTTAATCTCAACCTTCATGCCCAGTTCGGCCCCGATGGCCCGCATTAAATCCAGGTCAAAACCGGTTAATTCACCGGTTTCCTCATCCAGATACTCAAAGGGAGGAAAAGCCGCATCGCAACCGACAACAATCACATTGGAGTCCTTTTTCGCCGCCAAGCTGGTTAAACCCATCATGACCACAAGGGCAATAACTAGACCAACAAAGAATAATTTCTTTTTCATGTCCAAACCTCCACTCTTCTTTTCATTTCATTTTTAAGTTGATCTAATTATAGCCGATAACTTATATTTATGCAAGTTCTATTTATAAATAATTATACAGCGGCATTTAACTGGGCGTTCTCTATCAATCACCACCGGAGATAACGGTATTTTAAACCGGATCAAACAGGATTTTCACCAAGCGGTAACGCCAACGCAAACAAAGGGTTGACTCCCCATTGCCCGACATCGGAACTTCCGGATCAGGAGGAACGGTAGGTCACCTCACTGAGCGGCACTTCAAAGGGTTCCCCGTCGGGGTATTGGATAATCAAGGTTTCTTTCAGCGCGTTCTGCTCAATCACCAATGCTTCTTTCCCCTGGTACTCCACTTTACTGCCGACCCCGGGCAACTGCTGGTTGGTCTCCCGGTAACTGTCGGATTCAAACTTCAAACAGCACATTAAACGCCCACAGATCCCCGAAATTTTGGTTGGATTCAGGGAAAGGTTTTGCTCCTTGGCCATTTTGATCGAGACCGGATCAAATTCCCCCAAAAAGGTCGCACAGCAAAGCGGGCGACCGCAGGGACCGAGTCCCCCCAACATCTTCGCTTCATCCCGGACCCCGATCTGCCTGAGTTCAATCCGGGTCCGGAAAACGGAAGCCAGATCTTTGACCAGTTCCCGGAAATCAACACGCCCGTCGGCCGTAAAGTAAAAGATCACCTTATTCCGGTCGAAGGTGTATTCCACATCAATTAACTTCATCTCCAGGCCGTGTTGTTTGATCTTTTCCAAACAGATCCGGAAGGCGCTGGCCTCTTTATCTTTATTCTCCAAATATTGTGCTTTATCCTTTTCGTCGGCAGCCCGGAGCACCTTTTTTAAGGGCGGCGTAATCTCCGCCGCCGGAACCAGTTTCGGTCCGATCTTCACCTTGCCGTACTCCAAGCCCCGCGCCGTTTCCACAATCACTTCCTGGTCGACCTTTAAATCCAAATCCCCCGGGTCAAAATAGTAGATCTTGCCGGCCCGTTTGAAACGGACGCCGACCACTTTATATAATTCCCCGGCATTTCCGGAAGGAGAGTCCGGCTTCATCTCTTCCCCCATCGGTTCTGCTTCTTCCATTTTCCCCCCTCCTTTCCTGCTTTCTTTGGTTTCAACTCAAGAACGGGCTTTGCCCAACTCTTCATAAAGGGTGAGAAAGAGATCTTCCAACAAAAGACGGAGGTTAAGGTTGGCCGCCGCGTAAGCCCGGGCTTGCTGAACGGCGGCATTGGCCCTGACCAGGCCAGACCGGACCATCCCGGTCTTCATCTCGGTCAGTAGCTGAGTCCTTAATTTATTTTGCAAACGTTGTAAAAAAAGGTCCACTTCTTCCCGGTCCTGGACGCCGATCTTCTCTGCCTGCCGGAAAAGGGCATAGAGGTCACCCACCGGTAAGGCGGTATCGGGAAGGGTTTCTTCCTCTTCTTGGCCGCCGCCCAGCAAAATCCGTTGCATCCGGGAACGGATGGTCGGGAGAATGCCCAGTTCATGCTCGGCCAGGGCCAGAAAATAGACGGCCGGGGGAGGTTCTTCCAGAGTCTTCAAAAAAGCATTGGCCGCCACTTCGGTCAGGGTTTCAAATTGCTTAAAGAAATAGACCTTACATGGAGAAAGGTACGGGTTGAGAACGGCGTCATAGCAAAGCTCCCGGATCTCCTCCAGCTTTATTTTTCCCCCCTCCGGCGCAATTACCCGGAAATCGGGGTGATTGCCCAGCTTCAGGTAGCGGCAGGCCCGGCAATGGCCGCAGGGTTTCCCTTCGGCAGCAAGACAAAGCAGAATCTGGGCCAACTCCCGGATCTTCTCCTCATTTTCTTGATTGATTTCCCCAAGAAAGAGGTAGGCATGGCTGGCCTTTCCGCCGGCGAACACCTTTTGCAGTTCGGCAAAACGCCTGTTGGCTATTGCTTCCGTCACCGTCATTGCTCCTTTAGTCTCTTCAATACTTCAATAATAGAGATCCACCAGCAACCCGCGGATCTCATCCACCCTGGCCATCAATTCAATAGGCTTGGCGTTTTTTTGGAGCACCTCCGTGGTCAATTCTTCCAAGGCTTGGTTAACCTTCTGGACCACACAGAAGATCCGGCGGTTCCCCCGGCGGTCCCAGCGGCTTTCCCCTTTCATGCGGTAACTGCCGGAAATGGCTTCCTTTAAAAAATTCTGCACCGCCGCCCGGTAGGAACGGAGCGTCTCCGTACAGGGGTGGGTTAACATCTTTTTCGCCGCCTCATCCACCTGGCTCAGCAATTGATCCCATCCGGCGGCGGACTGTTCCCCGGCGTTCTTCAGCATCTGGCTGAAATTGCTTTGCTGAATGCCCTCGGGGGAAAACTCGCTCCGTTCACCGCGGGAAGGTGGCATTTCCTGCCCCACTCCTCTAATCCGCATGCTCCTTCCCTCATTCCCTACATTTTTTCAAAGGACTCCACTTTTAAGACAAAGACGGTCGCGCCCCCGACCTCTACCTCAACAGGCGTCGGGATATACGTATTCAGGGTTTGGTCCACCGCGGTCACCGGACTGACCAGCCCTTTTCGTGTCCGGCAAATCTCCTTAATAATCGCCATCACTTCTTTGACCTCCGACTCCTGGACACCAATTAATAAAGTAGTATTCCCCTGCCGGAGAAACCCGCCGGTACTGGCCAGTTTGGTCGCCCGGTATCCCTTCTCCAGTAAAGCCGTGAGCAAACGGTTCACATCCTGATCCTGGACCACGGCAATTAACAGGTTCATCAAGATCCTCCTTTCTCCTGTTCCTTACGGGTAAACAACAAGGGAAATTTATGGACAAACAGCTCCCAAATCCGCTGATGAAGCTGGTCTTGGCTTTGGCCGGAACAGTTGAGCAACTTGATTCTTTCCCGCTCGCCGGCGGCCAGCTGTAAAAAACCCTGGCGGACCTTCTCCTGGAAGCATAAACCCTTTGCTTCCATCCGGTCGGTGCCCGCTCTGCCGTTCCGTTCCCGCACCCGGCACCAGCCTTCCCTTGCTTCCACATCCAAAAGGAAAGTGAGGTCGGGCATTAAACCGCCGGTGGCATAAGCGTTCACCTGCCGGATCATCGAGAGATCGTTGCCGGAGGCAAATCCCTGGTAAACCAGGGAGGAATCGATGTACCGCTCACAGATGACCACTTCCCCCCGGGCCAAGGCCGGCCGGATGATCTCGCTCACATGTTGGGCCCGGGCGGCGGCGTAAAGGAGAACCTCGGTCACCGGGGCCAATTTAACTTCTCCTGCATAGAGCAGCAGGTAACGGATGTTTTCCGCCAAGGGGGTCCCGCCCGGTTCCCGGGTGAGACGGACAGGCACCCCTTCCGCCTGGAGGTGGGCGGCAAGGAGCTTAGCCTGGGTGGATTTACCCGCGCCGTCCATTCCTTCAAAAGTAATAAAGATGCCTTCTTCCATTTTTACTCCTTCATGGTCGCCAAGATGACTTTGTTCTTTTCCGCCTAAAGGTCCCTGGGATCACCTCCGGCAGAAAAGCCCACCGGTATTTAAATAGATTTCGACAAAAAAGAGGGGGCTTCCTTTTTTCAATGTAAAACCGATCAAAAAAGCCCTGGTTTCGAAGAAACCAGAGCGTTTTACGTTTCCTTCAACCATTTGCGCCAAAGGGTGCGGAGACAGGCAAGCCACCGGTCATAATCCTCATCTTCCACCCCCAGCCGGGCCAGCCGCTCCTCACAGGCCGCACAGATAACCTCCCCGTGGATCCGGAGCCCACCGCAGGTTAACTGACCGCAAAAACAACAAGTAACTTGATCTTCCATGTCCGTAACACCTCACCGGGATAATAATATTCCCGGTCTCGCTAATGTGTGCTTTTGGTTTGCCTACAACCAAGTCTGCAAGAAACATAAGGAGATGACGCCGGGAAGGCCTAAAAAACCACAGTAGAATACCGTATAAATATTCAAGGGTAAAGTATAGCCCGTAAAACGGGTTAAAAGGTTAAAAAGGAAGAGGAGAAGAAAACCCCCGCCCCCTTTCAGCAAAAGATCCACCGCGAAGCGGAAGGGGGAAAAGAGGTATCTTCCCCCGACTGCAATCATCAGTAAAAGGGCAAAATAAACCAATAAAACTTCGAACGACACAGAACCCTCCTCCCCCCGAGGTAGACACCTTTACTTAAAAAAGCCGTTGCCGCTGCCGGCTCACCCGGCTTTATCTTTTCCTCCACCGGTTCCCCCTGCGGAAGCCGGCCCGGGCGACTAGTTTAGGTACTTCTCCCGGAAAAGCCGCTCGTCCCGGGCTTTCTTCAGTAAATAAACATAACGTTTCTCCGCCGCGCCCAGGGCATAAATGGCATGATCCACCAGCTCGGGTTCGGTCACCGTATTAAAATAAGCCCTCGCTTCCTGCCAGTCTTTTCTGGCTTCCTCAATCAGACGCCAGTAGTTTTCCTCCGTTTGTTCCCTTCGGTAACGGTCATCTTTGATGATTAGGTTCACGAGACTGTTGATTAATTCCTTCTTCTCCGCAAACATCCTTCTCCCTCCCCGTTTCCTGTTTAGTATGGCGCCGGAGAGGGAGAACTATACCAGGTTTATACTATCCTGTGATTAGTTGTCATTTCTCCACCGGCAGGCCGTCTTTGTCAAGCTCGGCGCCTTTAAACCAGAAGCCGGTGATGACCAGCCGTCTGGAGAGATAGTACCCCAGCGCCAGCAAGAGCCCGCCCAGCACCAAATACCCCCAGGGTAATTCCTTTCTCCGGTTAAACGGGTAGACCACCGGCCAGCCATCCTTCCCCGGACGCAACTGCCGCTCCTGGGTATACTTCCCTCTTTCCGGGGCCAAAAGATCCAGCACGCGGGGAACGATCTGCCCGGCGGGGGCGCCTCCGAAATGCCAGTCCCCGGGTTCGGGGCGGACCTCCCGGAGAAATCCGGGGCCAAAGCCATCGTAGGCGCCGATGAGGACATAATACCGCCAATGCTTCTCCGGGCTGCCCAGGCGCGCCCGGGGTACGGTCAAACGGATTACGTGCTGGTCCGGAAGGTAAGCCGCCGCCAGACTGGTGGTCTCCAGTTTCCCGCCTTCACCCAAATAAACCAGCCGGCTGCTTTCCCAGCCGACACCCTCCAAACAAACCTCCCATCCATACTGGGGCGGCATCCGGACGCCCATTTCTTCGTATAACGGCTCCGTCCTCCCGCCGGGCGCCAGGTCAAGATAAATGTGGATCACCGGATGAATAAAACCTTCCGGCGCGTTCCAAGGGTTGGTTATCTCCTTAATCTGCAGGTCGAAGAATAAAGCCTCGTCGTTTCCGGAGACGCGGAACCGTAAAAGGTCATAAAGCCCTTCATAGGGACGGAAAGCAAAATTCTGCGGATAGATATAACCGCCGGGTCCGTAATCATCCCCAGCCGGATCGGCCGCCTCAAAATAAACTGCGGTTGACCGGTCCCCGGCCGGCCCGGCCCCGGTGCCCGCCAGGGAGCAAACCAAGCAAACACCAAGGAAAAGAAGGAGATACTTCCACACTTGACCTCACCATCCTCATCCTCAAAGTATGCTGCGGCAAGGTAAACTATACCATCTTTTCCCGCCGGCCCGCTTGGACGGGAGCCGGTTAAATTGCAGGTTTAATTATTTCCTCCCTTTGGCACACTAAGGTTGTTGCTTATTTTGCGTCAGGAAGGAGGCAAGGCCATGGATCCGAAGCTCAAACCAACAATTGGCGTTTTGGCAACGGTCCCCTTTATCATGGTTCTGGGCAACTCCATGCTGATTCCGGTGCTCCCCGCGATCCAAAAGGCCTTAAACCTTTCTCTGCTCCAAGCCGGTCTTTTGATTACCGCCTTTTCCATTCCGGCCGGACTCACCATCCCCTTTGCCGGTATGCTCTCCGACCGCGTAGGCCGGAAGATCGTGATGGGGCCGGCCCTCATCGTTTACGGCACGGGCGGCCTCCTGGCGGGCCTGGCCGCGCTCTTCTTCAAAGAGAACGCCTACCCTTATATTTTGGGCGCCCGGATCCTCCAGGGAATTGGCGCCGGGGGAACCTATCAGCTGGCCATGGCCCTCGCCGGCGATCTGATCCAAAACGAGGAGCGGGCCCAGGTTTTAGGGCTATTGGAAGCCGCCAACGGCCTTGGCAAAGTGGTCAGCCCGCTGGCCGGCGCGGCGGTCGGTTTAATCGCCTGGTATATGCCTTTCTTTGTCTATGGCGTCCTGGCTTTACCAATCGCCCTGGTCCTGCTCGGCATCGCGCAAGAGGCCAACCGGGAGCAGAAAGGTGAACCCCTTGCTTCCTATTTAAAGAACCTCCTCCAAATCATGAAGGAAAAGGGGGTTAATTTAGGAATCGCTTTTCTCTGTGGGCTGATCGTTCTCTTTTCCCTTTTCGGGTTGTTAAGCTTTTTCTCCGATCTCCTGGAAAAAACATTCCGGCTGGGGATTTTCCGGCGGGGCCTCGTGATTGCCCTGCCCGTCCTGGCGATGGCGGTCACTTCCTATCTTTTTGGGATTGTCCTCAAACAACAGATGGTAAAGATCATGAAGTGGACAATCATCGGCGGCCTGGCCATCGCCGTGGGCGGCTTGTTCCTCTTCCCCTTCGGCCACAGGATACCCGGTAAAACGCTCTTTGCTACTTTGATCGGGGTCGGAACCGGCATGGCCCTGCCGGCCCTGAATACCTTGATTACCTCTTCCGCTCCCACCAGCGAACGGGGACTGGTCACTTGCTTGTACGGTACCGTCCGTTTCTTCGGGGTGGCGATCGGTCCTCCCCTCTTCAGCTTGGCCACCAAACACGGGGAGAAAGTTATCTTTTGGAGTGATGCGGGTCTGGTGGCCGCCATCGCCGCCTTGGCCTTATTCTTGATCCATCCCCGGCAAATATTACCCGCAGCACTTAAAGGAGGTGGATCTTAAAAGAGCAGGGCAAAACTTTAACCCAATCTTCATAAATAAAGCAGAAAAAAGGAGGGTAAATTATGGATCGGTTAGCGTTAATCCTGGTGATTATCGGCGCCATCAACTGGCTCCTGGTGGGATTATTCCGGTTTGATCTTGTTGCCAATGTGTTTGGGGGTTCCACCTCTACGGTCAGCCGGATCATCTACTCGCTGGTTGGTTTGGCCGGGCTCTATTGTCTCAGTTTTCTCTTCCGGGAACGGGAAGAAACCGAAACCAAGAATCAATAGCATCGCTTTCCGTGGTAAAATCCGAAAGCGCACCGCTTTCGGATTTTCCTACTCTCGTGCCGCCGGCGCCCGCCATCCGCAGCCGGGACGCGATGCTTATTTTACCCCGCTTTTCGCCGGTAAAAGCCGAATGGGAGAAAAGGCCGGTATAAGAAGATTATTTTTTAACAGAGCATTTTTAAACCCTATAGGGGCATGGAGGTGATCTGATGGGATTAAACGGCGAGAAAAGGTGGCGGTCAACCCTTCTTTGCTGCTTCCTCTTTTTTCTTGTCGTCGCTCCGGCCGCCGCCCAAACTGCCGACCCGCTCCGCCTGGAGGTTGACGCCGCCGTACTGGTCGATGCCGGCTCCGGAAAGATTCTCTACCAAAAGAACGCTGACCAGCCCTTGGCTTTGGCCAGTATGACCAAGATCCTTACGGAATATCTTATCTTGGAAGCGATCAGCAACAAAAAACTTGCTTGGGAAGACACCACGACCATCAGTGATTATGCCTACCGGATCTCGCAAAACCTCAGCCTTTCCAACGTGCCGCTCCGGCTGGACGAAAAGTACACCGTCCGTGAATTATATGAAGCCATGGCGATCTATTCGGCCAACGGCGCCACCATTGCCTTGGCGGAACTGGTCGCCGGCAGTGAGAGTGAATTCGTCCGGTTGATGAATAACAAAGCCAAGGAGTTTGGGTTAAAAAATTACACCTTTGTCAATGCGACCGGTTTAAACAACAGTGATTTGCTGGGCATGCACCCGGCGGGGGACCGGCAGGCGGAAAACTTCGCTTCCGCGAAGGATGTGGCCTTGCTGGCCTTCCGGATCCTCCGGGATCATCCGGAGGTGCTGACCATTGCCTCCATCCCCAGGAAGACCTTCCGCCCCGGTTCGGCCGATGCCATCAAGATGGATAACTGGAACTGGATGCTGCCCGAATTGGTCTACGGCTACGAAGGGGTTGACGGTTTGAAAACCGGTTCCACCGCCCTGGCCGGTTACTGTTTTACCGCCACCGCCGAGCGGAACAAGATCCGTTTGATTTCGGTCGTCATGAAAGGCCGGTCCTACGCCGGCCGTTTCCAAGAGACCAAAAAACTTCTGGACTACGGGTTTGCCAACTTTGAACGGGAAGAACTTTTTCCCGCCGGCTACCAAGCGCCGGCTCAAACCAGCATTCCGGTGCAAAAAGGCAGGGCCAAAACGGTGGGGATTGCCACGGCCAAACCCTTAACCATCCTCATCAAGCGGGGTGAAAGCGGACGGTACCAGCCCCGTGTAGAGTTGGAAACGGAGCAACTGACCGCCCCGGTCGCCAAAGACCAGGCCGTCGGTAAAATGTTCGTTACTTACGACGGCCCTGAAGTCGAATATCTAACCCCGGAAGGACCGGAGTTGGAAAGCGTCCCCTTGGTCACCACCGAAGAAATAAAAAAAGCCGGATTTTTCCGGCTAATACTCCAAGCGATCGGCACCTTCTTTACCTGGCTTGTCCGGCAGATCCGGAAGCTTTTCTAAAAACGGCCGTACGGCCCTTTAGACCCATTTGTCAAGGACCGCCGCGATTTGCTTCTTCGGCATGGCACCATGAATCGTATCAACCACCCGGCCATCTTTAAAAATCAACATGGTGGGGATGGTTCTGATTTGGTATTGGACGGAAAGGTCCATGTTTTCATCGGTATTTACCTTTCCGATTTTGGCTTTGCCCGCGTATTCCTCCGCCAGTTCCTCGATAAAGGGCGCCACCATCCGGCAAGGCCCGCACCACGGCGCCCAGAAGTCCACCAACGCCACTCCTTTATGGTCGAGAATCTCCGTTTTAAAATTCTCCTGGTTTAAAGTCAAAGCCATCACCTTTGCCTCCTTTTAATAAAATTTCTTAAAAACTTCGGTAAAGCGTTGCACGGCCATCTCCGGATGGCCGCCCCTGGCGATCTCCTGTCTCAAACAGGCGGCCAACTGATTGCTGAGGATCGCCATGGCGACCTGGACCACGGCCGCCTTCACCGCCGCGACTTGATAGACCACTTCCTGGCAGGGACGATCCTCTTCAATCATCCGCTGTAACCCCCGGACCTGGCCTTCAATTCGCCGCAGCCGTTTGATCAGATCCTCTTTAATATCTCCGGAAACCTTATCAATATAATCCCCGTGGTGTTGGTCCATCCTCCCGCCTCCTTACCATACCCCCTATGGTATTTAGATTAAACCCCTTGCCCCATTTTGTCAAGGGGGTTACCCTCACTACTGTCGTCTTCCCGTCCCTCAAGGATTAACGGGCAGAAAAAGCGTGTGCCGTTTTAAATATGGATTTTCCCGCCCACCGGCAATCGGCGGTTCGGCCGTAACGGGTTGGTGGTAACCCGGAGACCGGGGACCATCTGCCGTCTTTTGTATTCGGTCCGGTGCACCGTCTTGATGATCCAGGCCACCGTCTCGGGGCTAAAGCCCTGGGCGATGATTTCTTCCGGGGTCCGGTTTTCATCCACGTATAATTGTAAAACCCGGTCTAAGATGGAGTAGGGGGGGAGGGTATCCTGGTCGGTCTGGTTGGGACGGAGTTCGGCCGAGGGCGGTTTATTGATAATGGCGGCCGGAATAATCTCCCCGCGGCGGTTGATTTCCGCCGCCAGTTCATAAACCATGGTTTTGGGCACATCGGCAAGGACCCCCAGGCCGCCGGTCATATCGACGCCGTTTAAGGTACAATAACCCACCAGTAATTCGCTTTTATTTCCGGCTCCCAGAACCAGATAGCCGTATTTATTGGAGAGGGCCATCAAAATGTTGGCCCGGATCCGGGCTTGGAGGTTTTCTTCGGTGGTGTCCCCGAAGTTTTGCGCCGGTCCCAAATAGGGAGCCAGTCCCTCCAGATAAGCCTGGAAAAGAGGGGTGATCGAAATCTCTTTAAGTTCAACCCCCAAATTCGCCGCCAATTGCCGGGAATCCGTCACACTCCCCGCGGAAGAGTAGGGGGAAGGCATCGTCACCGCCAGAACATTTTCCGGTCCCAAGGCGTCCGCGGCCAAACAACAAACCACCGCCGAATCGATTCCTCCGGAGAGGCCAAGGGAAACCTTGGTAAACCCGTTTTTCCGGGCATAGTCCCGAATCCCCAGAACCAAAGCTTGATAAAGCGCCTGCCGGACCGTAAGGCGGGGCGTTAAGAACGAAGGCGGAGCGGCTTCCGGCTCCACCACGGCCACCGTTTCCTGAAAGGCCGGGGCCACATAGAGCGGCTCCCCGTCCCGGTTGAAGAGAAAACTTTCCCCCGGAAAAATCAGTTCTTCATTGGCGCCGACCTGGTTAACCAGAAGGAACGGCTTGCCAAAACGCCGGGCGCAAGCCGCCCCAAAGCGGTAAAGCCGGTCGGTCCCTCCGGTAAAGAAAGGATAGGCGGCCAGGGCAATAAGCAAATCGCTCTGGGCCGCTTTTTGGACAAGAAGTGGGGAAGGGACCAGTTCCTTTTCGGTGGCGGAGGCCGGTGTCCACAGATCCTCGCCAATGACGATCCCCAGGCGTTTCCCTTGGAAATCCACCACGGAAGCGGCCCTTCCGGGGGCAAAGTAAACCGCCTCGTTAAAAAGGTCATAAGGGGGGAGAAAACCCTTCGTTTCCGTGGCGATCATTTTCCCGCCCGCCCATAAAAGGGCCGCATTATACCAGGAGCGGCCGCTCTCTTCCGGAGCGGGAACCGGCGCCCCAATCAAAATCCCGGTTTCCGGGTAACGGGCGGAGAGCGCCGCCAAGCGGGCCAGCCCCTCCTCAACCTGCCGCCGGAACCATCTTTTCGCCAGTAACCCGGCGGGCGGGTAACCGGTGAGATAAAGTTCAGGCAGAACGATCAGATCCACCGGTTTGTCCGCAGCGGCCAGAAGTTGTTCAAGCTGGTCCAAATTGCCGGCCACATCCCCGATGACCGGATTCAGTTGCGCAATGGCGATTTTCATACTGTTCCCCCTTTATTACCCGCACATACGCACGTAAACACTAAACTAGACCATAATTTACCCAACCGAGGCCATTTGTTGCTTCCGGATCACTTGAATTCTTGGGTTAAGGATGCTTATCAAAGCAGAAATTGAAAGCGGGTCACACGGCCAAGAAGGCCGCGCCCCGCTTCGCTGTCATTATTTATTTTTGCTTTGCCCGCAGGAAATTGCCGAGCTTGATATCGGTCTTGGTGATATGGTTGATCAACCAGTCGACCACTACGCGGTTGGTCTGGGCCAGCAGCCAGATGCCTGGTCCATCCGCCTCAAACTTCTCATTCAGTTGGTTAAAGTTTTGGATAAATTCCTGATGTTCGCCGCGATGCAGGGCGTATTCGGGATAGGCCTCGGCGATCATCATCCTTTCTTCCGTCCCGAAATGGACCTTCACATACTTCCCTAAAAAAGCCAGGACTTCACCTAAAACTTGTTTTCCTTCCCCCCGGTTGCAAGCCTCCAGGAGATCATTGATCTTGCTGAAAAGCTCCTGGTGTTGACGGTCGATTTCGGGGACACCTACTGCATATTCCGGCAACCATTGAACAGACATAATCCGCACCTCCTGCTTCTTCCCTTAATATGTTTTTTATTTATTTTCCTTGTCCATATTTTCCCTGCCGATACCTTGTTGCCCTATTGTAAATTCACGCCGCCGGCAAAGATCCGGAGGGCTTCCGCCCTGCGCCGCCCGGCCGGAAAAAGGAGCGGTACGCTAAAAAAAGAAAGCCGGTGCGAAACCGCCTGCTAATCTTTAATAATTGCCGCCTTTTAAGGATTAACCGGCCCGGTGGCGGTCCCGAAAACGTTCCAGGGCCAACTCGGCCAGGCGCCGGATCAATTCGGGGTAAGGGATGCCGCTGGCCGCCCACAATTTCGGGTACATGCTGATCTTGGTAAAACCGGGGATGGTATTAATCTCATTGACGACAACCCGTCCGTCCCGGTGCAGGACAAAAAAGTCGACCCGTCCCATCCCGGCGCAGTCGATGGCTTGAAAAGCCCGGACCGCCAGTTCTTGAACTTCTGCCCGTTGGGCGTCGGTAAGGCGGGCGGGGATGATCAACTGGGAGTCATTTTTGATGTATTTATCCTCATAACTGTAAAATTCGGCGCCGGGGACAATCTCCCCCGGCACGGAAGCGATCGGCTGATCATTACCTAAAACGCCGCACTCCACTTCCCGGCCGTCCAAAAAGGTCTCCACGATTACTTTCCGGTCGTAAGTCAAGGCCAGCCGAAATGCTTCGTCCAACTCGGCCCGGTTATGGGCTTTGCTAATCCCGACGCTCGACCCTAAATTGGCCGGTTTGACAAAACAAGGATAACCCAGGCGGTCTTCGATCTCCTGCCGCACCGCTTCCGGCGTGTTTTCCCACTGATAACGCCGGTAGACCAGATAATCGCCAACGGGCAAGTTATGCTGTTTAAAGAGGGCCTTCATCATTTCCTTATCCATCCCGACGGCCGAGGCGGCCACCCCGGCGCCAATATAGGGGATACCGGCCAGTTCCAAAAGGCCTTGAATCGTTCCGTCTTCACCCATCGGTCCGTGCAGCAGGGGAAAGACCAAATCCACTTGCCGGCGGAGGGTACCCAGCAAGAAACCGGCGGGATTCTGGACGAGCCCCTCTTCCTCCGGGATTGCTTCTCCGGTGACCGTCCAGCACCCCCGCTCCGCCAAGGTCTCCGGGGAGAGGCCCGGAATCCACCGGCCCTCTTTGGTAATCCCGATCGGCAGGATTTCCATCTGCCCGCGGATCGCCTGAACCACCGAGGCGGCCGACATCACCGATACTTCATGCTCACCCGATTGTCCGCCGTAGAGCAGCGCCATTTTCAGCCCCATCTGCTTCCACCACCATTCTTCCTGTTCTTTTTTAGTATATCATATACCACGCACGGCCCGGGGAGACTCTTCTCCCCCTAATTTTTCGGTAAATAAGCCAGCGGATCCACCGGGGCACCGTCCTTGCGCACTTCAAAATGGAGATGGGGGCCGGTGCTCAAGCCGGTGCTTCCCGATTTGGCAATCACCTGCCCTTGGGCCACCAAATCCCCTTCCTTGACCAGCAACCGGGAGTTGTGGGCATAGGCGGTGGAAAGTCCGTTACCGTGGTCAATGGCGATATAATAACCATAGCCCCCGTTCCAGCCACTGATCAGTACTTTGCCCCGGTCGGCCGCCAGCACGTTGGTGCCGCTGGACACCGCAATATCGATTCCGCTGTGAAAGCGTTTCTCCTTCAGGATTGGGTGCATCCGTTCGCCAAAGGGTGAACTGATCCGGCCTTTCACCGGCAACGGCCAGATGAATTTGCCCGTGCCCAGGGCGGCTTTTTGCTGTCGCCGCCTGATCTCCTCTTCGATCGCCCGGGAAGTCTCCTCCAATTCATCAAGGGCGGCCTCCAGCTGTTTCCGGTCTTTTTGGATTTTGTTCAGTTCTTCCTCGGTCTTTTTGACCAAGGCTGCTTTGACCCTTTGCTGCTCCGCGGCGGTTTTTTCCAAGGCGGCTACCGTCGCCCGTTCCTTCTCCAACTCCCGTTTTTTCGTTTGGAGCGCCTTTTGCTGGGCGGTAATCTCTTCCGTCAGCGCGGCTACTTCCCCGATGATCTTGGTATCCGCCCGGAGAAAGTAGGAGACCATGGCAAATTTACTGACCAAGTCGGAGAAATTCTCGGCCGAGACTAAAAGCTCCAGGTAACTGAAGGGTCCGTATTTATAAATAGCCACCAAACGCCGGTTGTACTGATCCTCGCGTGCCCGGCGGAGACTCTCCAGCCGCGCCAGCTCCTTCTCCACCGCCGCCAGTTCTTTTTGAAGCCCGGCAATCTCCCGTTGCACGGAACGCATGCTCAGGTCCAACTTTTCCAGTTCCAACTCAATCTGGTCCAATTCTTGCTGCGCCGTAAGCAAGGCACCCAGTGCGGAACTTTCCTGCTTTTTCGTGACGGAAAGCTCCTTTTTGGTCTGTTCGATTAGTTTGTTAATCCGCTCAAGCTCCTCTTCTTCCTGGGCCGGGAGAGGCGGGACTAACAAAAGAAAGCACAGGAAAAGCAACAGCCAGCGCCAGGCCTTTTTTTCTCCGCCCTGCTTGATCCGGTTCATTCTCCTCCCTCAACTTCCAGTTCTGATCAGGATCTTTCTTTCTCCCTTTTCCCAGGTTCTCCTGCCGTAAGCCGCGATTTTCCCCGCTCCAAACCCGGCTCTTTTTCTAAACCGCCGGATCCCCGCACCACTTAATCCCCAAATAAGTAGCGAGTTCCCGGTTGACGGAAGAAAGGTCGCTTTTGTCCACCTTGTTCAGGTGGTCTTTGCCCAGGGTTAAAGCAGCAACCTGCATCTCCTGGACGGAAGCCTTTAGAAAATTGGCCAGGCTTTCCGCCCCTTGCTCAATGTGGAGCTTCTGTTTCAAGCGGCCCCGGTTGAAGATGAGGGTAGTCGGCGGTTCCCAGGGTAAAACCTTTACCGCCTGGGTGTGGACCAAGGCAAGCAAGGCGATGGTCCCGATAAAAACGGCGTCGGCCCCCAAAGCCAGCGCTTTCAAAAAGTCCATGGAGGAATAGAGCCCACCCCCCACGAGCAGTGAGATCCTCCCGGACAATTTCTTTTTCTCCAAAAAACGCCGCGCCCGGACCAGGGCATAAAGAGCCGGCAACCCCAGGGCATCCAGGGAGGAGGCCAGATTTCCATGGGTGCCTCCCTCCAGGCCGTCGATGGCAAGGAAATCGGGTTCGGCCCGGACCAGGATCTCCAATTCCTGCTCCAACCATTGGGTGGCGCCGATTTTAATCCCGACAGGCACCCCGCCGGTCTTCTCCCGTAATTCCCGCACCAATTCCCTTAATTCCCGCTCCGATGCCACCTCGAATAAACGGGGGGGAATCTTCACCGCTTCCCCCGGTTGCACGCCGAGCAATTGCCGGAGTTTCGGGTTACGGGCCAAGCGGGTGGCCGGAATTTCCACCGGCGCCGGCCCCCACAAACCCTGTCCCAGCTGGATTTCGACGGCATCCGCCGCCTGCAAGGCCTCCAGATCCTTGGCCCAACTGCCCCGGCTATACTGGACAATCAGTTTTTCCGCTGCCGTCCGCTCCGCCGGTAAAAAAGGGCCGTTCCCGGTGTTGGCCGCGGTGCCGGCCAGCGTTGCCCCCAAGGCCAGTGCTTGTTTGGTTTTCGCGCTTAAAGCGGTTCCGTAGGCCATACCGCCGATGAGCACCGGAATCTTAAGTTTCAAAGGATAACGGGCCGCCGGACCGATGACCACCTCGGTACCCACTTTAGTATAGTCCAAAAGGGGGAGGCGGTGGAGGTAAACCGGATTGAAAAACAGCTCTTGCCAAGGGGAAACCACATCCCGGCGGCCAAAGGGCCGGTCCGGCGGCTGGCCATGGGCGGAGCGGAGTTCGGTTTCAACCAGGCGTCCGAGGCCGACCATTTTCGCCAGGTTATAGGTTTCAAAGAGATTAGTCCAGTAACGTTCGGTTGTAATTCGTTTGTACACAAAACCAAAGATCAGTTGGATAATACTCCGCCCGGCGATCACCAGCAGGCAGCCGGTGATGATTAAGCCGGTCACAGTCGCCAGGACACCAATACTGAATAGTTTCATTTCAACTCCCCTTACCCTCTGGGTGATCTTTCCGCCAATATTTTATCCAGCTTTCCTCATTTTAACCGCTTTAGCTATTTATCCCATTCCCCTCGTTATCTTCCAAAATTGGTCTTGCCTCTAATTCCCACTAGGATAATCCATTCCTAGCAAGAATTATGGCTTTAACCAGGTCGTTCTTGCCGTTCTAGATCTAACCTGCATTTACGCTTTGTTTACCCTCTGGCGACCAAAAACGACAACATGAAAGAGGAGTGTTTACCCAATGAAAGCCAAGAAACCTTCCATCCGTCATGTTTCATTCTTGCTCGCCTTCCTGCTTCTGCTCCTGCCGGTCATCGCCAGTGCCCAAGTCTACCAGGTGCGTTCGGGAGATTCTTTGTATCTGATCGCCCGCCGGTTTAACATCCCGACCGCGACCCTGATCAATACGAATAATTTAAGCTCCACTCTGATTTATCCCGGACAAACCCTGATGATTCCCAGCGTTTACACGGTCCGTCCCGGTGACACCCTGTATCTCATCGCCACCCGGAACGGGATTTCCCTCTCCAGCTTAAGAGCGGCCAATAACCGTTGGCATGACAGCCTGATGGTCGGAGAAACGCTCTATCTCCCTGCGTCCCAAAGTGACACGGGGTGGAGTGGTTCCGGCGGCAGCCAGGTATATACGGTGCGGAACAATGATTCCCTCTATTTAATCGCCAAACGTTACGGAATTACCGTCCAAGCCTTAAAAACGGCCAACCGTCTCTCCTCCGACTTTATTTATCCGGGTCAGCAATTAACCATCCCCGTCGGCACGGGCAATCCCGGTGGTGACGGGAACGGTTCCGGGAAGAATAACGGAAACAGCGGTAATTATGGCAAATTTACTCTTTCCGCTTCCGACCTTGAATTACTGGCCCGTCTGGTCCGGGCGGAGGCCGAAGGGGAACCCTATGAGGGACAAGTGGCCGTCGCCGCCTCTGTCCTCAACCGGTTAAAGGATCCCCGTTACCCCAATACCATCCGGGAGATCATTTACCAGGTCGATCAGGGGAAATATTACCAGTATAGTCCGGTAATGGACGGCCGGATTAACCTCCCGGCCACCGCCACCGCCCGAAAAGCCGTGCAGGATGCGGCTAACGGCTGGGATCCCTCCTACGGCGCCATCGGGTTTTACAATCCAGCCAAAACCAGCAACCGGTGGGTGATCTCCCATCCGGTCACCACTCAAATCGGAAACCATGTCTTCTATAAAAACTGACCGGTTCCGGGAAGAAGCAGACCAAGGAAGAAGGAGCAAAAGAAGAAGCAGACAAAAAGAAGCCGCAACAAAACGCCTAAAAAAAACAACCGCCTTTGGCGGTTGTTTTTATTTCTCTTCCGGCAAGAAGGAAAAATCAATGATCTCGCTGACCGGCGTCGGCTTGGCAATAAAGCCCAACTCCACCATCAACTCCTGGGCATCGGCCCAGTCCGCCGGGTCGGAACGGCCCAGCCCGTACCGGCGGGTATAGGCGCTCTCCCACAAGGCCATCGAGGCTTTCAGGACTTCCCATTCTTGGTTTTTTTGATCCGCCCCGAGTTCAGGCAGATGCTTGAGGCAAACGGCAAAGGTTTCCTCCGGATGGGCCAGGGCATATTCAATCCCTTTATAACTGGCCCGGACCAGCCGGCCGACCTCATCGGGATCCTTTTTAATCTTCGCCGCCCCGGTAATCAGACCGTGACCGACCAGGGAAAAGTAGTCTTCGGAATTAAGCTGGGTCACCGCCACGCCCATCGCCTTCAGCTTAATGGGCTCGTTATTGGCAAACCCGACCACCGCATCGACCTTATCCTCGAGTAAAGACGGAATCTGGGTATAGCCGATATCCACCAGCTGGACATCGTTTTCGGTCAGGCCGGCCCGTTTCATGATGGCCTTGACGGCGAAAAGGTTGGTCCCGTATAAAGGCAGGCCTACGGTTTTCCCCTTTAGGTCGGCGGCCGTATTAATCCCCTTTTCGGCCTTGGCGATGATTGCCGGCGGGAACTGGGCATAAAGACTCATTAGGTAGACAACGGGGATCCCTTTCCCGCGGGCGATTAAGACCTGATCCCCGCCGGCAATGGCATAATCCAGTTTCCCGGTGGCCACCAGCTGCAAGGCATCGATGTCCATCCGGTAGTCAAAGACCACCTCCAGCCCTTCTTCCGCGAAAAAGCCCTTCTCCTCTGCGATGTACCAGGGGGCAAACTGCACATTCGGGATATAGGTCATCGCCATGGTCACTTTCCGGGGCGACGCGGAACGGGCGTCCAAGACCGCTCCGCCCAGCACCGTCAATAGGGCCAAGCCCAAAAGGCCAAAAAGAAGTCGTTTTTTCGTCATCGTTTTCCCTCCGTTCGTACACTTTTTCCCTCCATACAGATGATTTTTCACCACTGCACCCTCTTGGTTACCGCTTCCTCCGCCAGGGCATCACCACCGCTTCCAGCCAGGAAATGCAGAGATAAAATCCGACCCCAAGGAGGGCCAGAGCCAGCAAGGCCACGAAGATCAAGGCCGTATCAAAGGTCCCCCGGGCAAAATAGACCAGATAACCAAGGCCACGGCCGGCGCCGGAAAATTCACCGACCACCGCGCCGATCACCGACAGGGTCAGGCCCATCCGGAAACCGCCAAAAATGACCGGCAAAGCCGAAGGAATCTCCAGTTTGAAGAAGACTTGCCTTTGGCTGGCCCCCATAATCTGGAAGAGCTCTTTCAAACGGGGATCGGTTTCCCTGAGCCCCACCACCCCGTTGGTCAAGACCGGAAAGAAGGCGGTGAGCGCTGAAATGAGAATCTTGGAGGTCAGACCGAAGCCAAACCAGATCACCAAGAGCGGCGCCAGGGCCACAATGGGAACGGCCTGCATGGCGACGACCACCGGGGTAACCATCCGGTCTAAACGGGGGTGGCGGGCCAAGAGGTAACTCAACGGGAGGGCAACCCCCGCGCCGATGAGAAACCCGAAGAAAGCCTCGACCAAAGTGGTCCGGAAATGGACGGCAAAGAGGCTGCCTTCCCGCAGGAGTTCCCGGGCCCGGCGGGCCACTTCCAGCGGGGAAGGAAGAATATAATCCGGATACAAGGTGGAAAGACCGGCCCAAAGCAGTAAAACCCCCAGTCCCACCAGGAAAAGGGTGAGGAACCGCTCGCCGGCTGTCTCCGTTTTGCCCTTAACTCTCCCCATGATTACCCCCCCATCCCTGCTCCAAAAGTTCCTGAACGGCGCCGACTTTTGCGGCAAACTCCGGCATGCTCATGAGCTTCAGTGGCCGGGGGTACGGAAAGTCGATTTTCACCTCGCCCAAGATCCGCCCGGGTTTCTCCGCCATGACCACCACCCGGTCGGCCAAGAAGACGGCTTCGAAAATATTATGGGTCACCATTAAACCGGTAAAGGGCGCCTTTTGGCGAATGGCCATGATTTCCAGATGCAACTGGCTCCTGGTCAAAGCATCCAGGGCGGCAAAGGGTTCATCCAGGAGCAAGATTGCGGCCTTCCCGACCAAGGCCCGGGCCAGGGCCACCCTTTGCCGCATTCCCCCGGATAACTGGGGAGGATATTTATCCTCCACCCCGTCCAGATTTACCAGGTGCAGGGCCTCCCTGGCCTGTGCTTTCCATTCTTCCCGGCTACCGCCCCCGGCCTTCAGTTCCAAGGGGAGCAGCACATTATCCAGCACCGTCCGCCAGGGAAGGAGAAGGGAATCCTGGGGGACAAAGCTTAACTGGGACCAGCCGCCGTTTTTCCGGCCGCCAAGGACTTTGATCTCCCCCCGGTCGGGGGCCAAAACCCCGGCCACCAGCCGGAGCAGGGTGGATTTTCCGCAGCCGCTCGGCCCGACCAGACAGAGAAACTCTCCTTTCCCCACGGTCAAATTGACCCCGGCCAGTTCCGGAGCGTCCTCCCGGGAATAAGCCATGGTGACATCCTTAACTTCTATGACGGTCTCCACCCGTCCACCACCCCTTTCCCAAAAAGAAAAACCCCGAAGTTTGCCTTCAGGGTTAAGATCAAAACTTACACTTCCTTCTTCCATCCGGACTATACCGTCGGTTCTGGATTTGCACCAGATCAGCTTAATTGCCTTAAGCTCGTGGACTTGGGTTACCCCTCACCACCGGTCGGGAATTGGCCGCGCGGCCGCACCCTGCCCTGAAGGATGTCTTTTCTATTTTAATTTTTAAATTATAAGCGGATTAAACAGATCCCCGGTTGATTATCTCACCGGCTGTATTTTACCCTTTTCTCTCTCTTTTGTAAAGAGATCTCACAAAATTAATTTTTCCACCCAGACCGGCCTTTTTTCCTCCGCCCGCCGTAAATAGAGGGATAACTGGCCGGAAGGAAGCTGATCCCGGTCGAGAATAAAGAAGGCCGCCGGATAGGTCAACTTTTGCACAACCGCCATTTGCCATGGTTTTTCCTCCCGGTAAGTGATGACGAGGCGGTTGTTCTTCAAACGGACGCCGATGGGGGTCAGGACAAAGCCGCCACTGGGCCGTTTCCCCAAATAGACCCCGATCACCAAGTTTTTCCGGTAATCCAGCTTATAGGAGCGAAGCTCGGGCGGGGCTTCATCCTCGCTCAGGTAGACTTCACAGGCTGAGGCCTGAAAACGGTTGAGGTTCTTCGCAATAAAGTCAAACTTCAGTTCCTTTTCCCGTGCCCAAGGAAGCCAGGACCGGCCCGCTCCGGCGTCTCCGGTAATACCGAGGCTCGCGGCGCGACCTCCCCCAAGCTTCCCGAGCAACCGCTGCCACCCCCGGCGCCACCGGTGCCGGCGGCGCAAAAAGACCGGCATTAACTCCACTAATAATTTAGCCAGCAAGTCGGCGTCATGACGGACCAAACCGTTGGTGTTCAGGAGGGGGGCGACAATCGGACAGACCCCGAGGGCCGAGACACGCTCCGCATCGGGAAGGACCGGTTCGGCCCCTTCCTCGGCGTAGGCGGCACGGGCCTCCGGCGGAACCTCCTGGTTGTTGATGATCATATAGTCTACCAAATTCCGGTCCGTATGGTCCAGGAGGGCCCGAAGATGATCAGCGGCAGTAAAGCCGTCGGTCTCCCCCGGTTGGGTCATGACATTGCAAACGTAAACTTTGGTGGCCGGGGAGGCTTTTACCGCCGCTAAGATCTCCTTCACCAACAAGGGCGGGATCACACTGGTAAAAAGGCTTCCCGGACCGATGACGATCAAGTCGGCTTCGGCGATGGCTTGCAGACTTTCCGGCACCGCTTTGGCCGCTGCCGGGTCCAGATAAATCCGTTTAATTGGCGCCTTGCTCCGGCCGATGGTGGATTCCCCGCAGACCACCGTACCGTTTTGCAACTCTGCCCGGAGACTGACATTATCCAGAGTGGCCGCAAAAATCCGGCCTTTGACCGCCAAAACTTTAACTGATGCTTCTATTGCCTTTTGGAAATCACCTGTAATCCCGGTCATCGCCGTTAAAAACAGATTCCCGAAACTATGGCCGGCCAGGCCGCTGCCGCCGTTAAACCGGAACTGCATCAATTGCTCCATCAACGGCTCCAGGTCGGCCATGGCGATCAGGCAATTCCGGATGTCACCGGGGGGGAGGATCCCGAACTCCTTCCGGAGTCGCCCCGAACTTCCCCCGTCATCCGCCACTGTAACAATGGCCGTCAAGTTCCGGGTGATCTTCTTCAAACCCCGCAGGATCGTGCCGAGCCCGGTGCCGCCCCCAATCACCACGATCCGGACTTCCCCTCCCAAAGGAGGGAAATCCCTTTGCTTCTTTAAAAAGGCCGGCCCTTCGGCCCGGTCACCCCATAGTGCACTGCCCCGGATCAGCGCCAGCAAGCCGCCAAAGATCAAGCAACCGCCGAACCAGAGGTTCAAGTTGGTTTTGGTCACCACAATGAGGATTCCACCAAGAACCAAACCTAATCCTAAGATCAGCTTGGTACATTGGCGATCAGTGCCGTACGGTCGGAGCACGTTCACTCCCCCTAACTGATATCTCTATGTTCAACCACGGCTTTATAACCCTTGGCCTTTAAAAATTCCCGTAACTGATTGGCGATGGTCACCGAACGGTGGCGCCCGCCGGTACAACCGATTCCAATCACCAACTGGAGCTTTCCTTCATTAATGTACTGGGGAATCAGAAACGAGATAAAATCATAGAGTTTTGCCAGGAATTTCGCCGTCACCGGCCATTTCAGCACATAATCGGCGACTTCCTGGTAATTGCCGTCCAGATCCCGTAAGGAATCCACATAGTAAGGATTGGGTAAAAAGCGGACGTCGAAGATGAGGTCGGCATCAAGGGGGATCCCGTGGCCAAACCCAAAGGAGACAATGGTAATGATCATTTTCTGGCCATCGTTCAGTTGACCGAAGCGTTCGGTGATTTTCTCCCGCAACTGCCGGACGGTTAAATTGCTGGTATCAATGATCATGGAGGCTTTTCCCTTCACATTCTCCAGCCGGGACCGCTCCGCCTGAATCCCGTCGGCAATCCGCCCTTCCCCGGCCAAGGGGTGACGGCGGCGGGATTCTTTAAAGCGGCGGATAATCACCTCGTCTTCCGCTTCTAGATAAAGAATTTCGTAGCTATACCCGGCCTCCTCCAGCAGGGCCAGGGAGGATAAAAGACTGTCGAAAAAGCCGCCGCCCCTGATGTCAACCACCAGTGCTATTCTATTGATCCGCCCTTCCGATTGTGCACAAAGCTCGGCAAATTTTGGGAGCAGGACGGGCGGAAGGTTATCAACGCAAAAATAGCCCAAGTCCTCAAAGGCCTTCATTGCTTCCGTTTTGCCGGCGCCGGAGATCCCGGTAATGATGACAAAACTAATCGTATTAATCGCCAAACCCTCCCCTCAGCTCGAGGCCAAACCCGGAAAGCCATTACCAGATAATTAAGTTCGCGGCGGAGAAATTGTTTCCTGCCGGGAAATCTTGCTACCAAGAAAATGCCGGGGTCAAGCTGCCGGAAGCCGGCGGGGACGGCAAAAGCAAAAAAGAAAAGCGCGGGGGCGCTTTTCTTTCTCCTGCTTTCCCTTATCCCGGCTGTAAAGCGGTGATGCGTCCGGTGTAAAAGGCGGCCAGTTCCTCCGCCGCCTCCGGGGAGACGGCTTCACTGAAGATTTGAAAGGCCGGTTCCTCCGCATCGGGCAGGACCAAAGCCCAGCCCTGCTCATGATAGACCTTCAGGCCGTCGACAATCTCAATGGCTTTCCCTTTGTTCTCTTCAAAAAGATGCCGCATGATCCGCCCCTTTGCCTCCCAGGAACAGTCCACCTGCTTCCGGGTAGTGTAAAAAGGAGGGAGAAGCCGGAGGAGGGCGGCCAGGCTCTTTTCTTCGCCGGCCATCAACTCCAGGATAACGGCGAGGGCATAAAAACCGTCATAGGCTGCCTGAAAACACCCCTGGCCGTCGGCCGTCGGAAAGAGGCGGGCTTCGGCCATCTTCTCCATTAACCCACGGGGGCTGGCTTTTGTTTTGACCACCCTTCCCCGGTTGGCCTTTACCATTTCTTCGATGAACAAGGGGACGGTGACCGGCAGGGGAATGGTTCCCGCCCCCGTCCTTTTGAGCGCCGCCAGCACAAGCAAGGCGGTCAATTGTTCCTCCCGGACGGGGGTTCCTTCCCCGTCCACCAAAAGAAGGCCTTCGCCGTTGTGCACCAGCAAAGCGCCGAAATCGGCTCCTGCCTGCCGGACCCGGGCGGCCAAGGCCGGCAGGATCGCTTCCTGCCACTCCCGGCCGGACCGTCCGGAACCGCCCGCGGCCAGAGGGAAGGACGAGACGGCACAACCCAAAGCCGCCAGTACCTGTGTCAGCCAAGCCTCTGCCGGGTCGGTTGGAGCTTCCACCCCGGCCACCGCTTTAAAACCTGCCGCCCGGATCCGGTCACTAGCCGTAGCTTTCAGGATGCTCTCCAGATAGCGGGGGAAGATATCCGTCACGGTGGTCACTTCTCCTAACCGTTCCACCGGCGCCCGGCGAAACTCCTCTGCAAAAAAGGCCTGTTCAATCTTGCGTTCGAAGTCCCGGTTGATATTCAAACCCTGGTCGTCAAAGCATTCCACTAACAGATCGTCCGGCGCTGCAGGGGAGATCCTCAGTTGCAGCCCGGCTGCGGCCTTCAGCGCCACCACCGCCTGCCGGGTAACGGGCGTGGCCATGACGCCCAGATCGAGGAGGTGGATACCAGTTCCCAATAAACCGCTGGCCAATGCGCCTTTTAGCTTTTGCGCGACGGGAAAATGGTCGGTGGCCACCACTACCCGGCTGTTCTCCCGGAGGACCGTCCCCAAAGCCACCCCCAGCTTGGCCGCAAACTCCGGCGTAAACTCGCGGTTGGCCGTTTTCACAATCCCCTGCCGGCCGAAGAGGGTGGACCCCCAGCGGTTACCCCAGACCAGACTGGAGGCTAAAACGGAACCACTCTCCAGATACTTGTCGGGCCAGGTCCGGGCCTCCGGTCTGATCAAGGTTTTGGCCCCGACGGTGCAACCTTCCCCCAAGACCGCCCCTTCATATACGGAAACCCCTGCTTTCAAGTGGGTATGATGGGCGAGAATCGCCCCCCGGATCTCCGTGCGGTACCCCACATAAGTATGGTTCCAGAGAATCGCCTTTTTCAGGGAGGCTTCCTCCCCGACCCAACTGTAGTCCCCAATCACACTATATTTCCCCAGATGGGCCTTGTGCCCGATCCGGACATATTTTCCCAAGACCACCGGTCCCTCCACCACACAGTCGGGCGCCAGTTCCGTCCCTTCGCCCACCCACAGGCCGGGGGCAATTTCGGCACCGGGCGGGGAAAAGGCCAGTTTCCCATCGAGCAGATCATAGTTGGCCTGCCGGTACTGGGCCAGGTTCCCCACATCGGACCAGTAACCCCCGGCCACAAAGCCGTAAAGGGGCGCACCGGCCTGCAAAAGGAGGGGAAAGAGATCCTTGCTGAAGTCCACCGCTTTATTTTTTTCGTAATACCGGAAGACTTCCGGTTCAATCAGGTAAATACCGGTGTTGACCGTATCGCTGAAGACCTCGCCCCAGCCGGGTTTCTCCAAAAACCGCTTAATTCGCCCGTCCTCCGCCGTAATGACCACCCCGTACTCAAGGGGATTGGCCACTCTGGTCAGGACAATGGTCACCAACGCCCGGCGCGCCCGGTGAAAGGCCAAGGCTTCCGCCAAATTAATATCGGTTAAGGCATCACCGCTGATCACCAAAAAAGTTTCGCCCAAGAATGCTTCGGCGTTTTTCACACTGCCCGCCGTGCCCAGCGGGGTTTCCTCGATAAAATAACGGATGCTGACCCCGAATTCACGCCCGTCCCCGAAGTAGTTGACAATCACTTCGGGAAGGTAAAAAAGGGTCATCCCGATCTCGGTAAATTGGTATTTCTTTAAAAGCTCCAGAATATAGCCGATCATTGGCCTGCCGGCGACCGGTACCATCGGTTTCGGTTGTTTACAGGTTAACGGCCGCAGTCTGGTCCCTTTTCCGCCAGCCATCACAATGGCTTTCATCAATGACCCTCCCCTTCACCATTAAGCTCGACGGGCATCCGGAAAGACTCCGGTCCGGCCGGTGTATAACGGCCGGCGGGGATAAAAGGAGGGGCGGATGACCTTCCCTGCCAACCCGGCTCCTGGGCAGTCTCTTTTTCCAGAGCCCTCCGTCCCCAGGCGGAACGGGCATACTCGCTCAGTACTTCGGTATAGACACCGACAGTCCGTTCCGCAATCTTTCCCCAGTTATACTCGGCTTTCAAATCGCGGAAGGCCTGTTCCCTGAGGGCCTTGGCCTGTTCCGGATAGGTGAGCACCCATAAGATATTATCCGCCAGGGATTCCGGGTTGTTGGGGAAGGCTTTCAACCCGTTCCTGCCGTGGTGCACCACTTCCCCCAAGCCCCCGGTATCGGTCACCACCACCGGGGTCCCGGCGGCCATTGCCTCCAAGGCTACGATGCCAAAGGGCTCATAAAAACTGGGAAAGACCGCCACATCCGCCGCCTGGAAGAGGGCGTTGCGGGTGGCGTCATCAAGGTACCCGGTAAAGTAGAATTTATGGTAGAGCCCCAATTGCCGGGCCCTCTTATGCAGATGCTCAGCGTAGGGGCCTTTCCCGGCAATAATGAACTTCACCTTTTCGCGGCGGGCGAGAATCCGGGGCGCGGCATCCAATAAAAGATCCAGCCCTTTCTCAAAAACCAGTCGCCCCACATAAAAAACGATCTGCTCATCATCGGCGGCGTACCGCCGGCGGATCGCCCCGAGATCACCCGCATGGCGGCGGAAGGCTTCCGGATACACACCGTTGGGGATGATTCGTAATTTATCGCCCGGAAGCTTAAAGATCTGCTGAAGTTCATTGAACATATAACGGCTGCAGCAGATGACCCGCCAGGCTTCATAGGTCAGCCACCACTCCACACTACTGATATAGCGCTGTAACTCATTATGGAGGCCGTTGTTTCTCCCCCATTCGGTGGCATGGACCGTGGCCACCAGCGGTTTCCGGTAGGCGTGTTTTAAGGCCGTTCCGGCGTAAGCCACCAACCAATCATGGGCATGAATCAAATCAAAATTTTCCCCCTGGGCCACCAGAGCGGCTGCCTTTTCCAGCAAAGCCAAATTAAGCTGCATCACCCAGGAGATAAAGTCGGGCGGTTGCGGGGCGTCGGCGGCCACCGGGAAAACCTTGATCCCTTTCCGCGGAGCGGCCGCTCTTCCCTGCGCGTCGCCCCTGGTCAGAACGGTAATCTCCTCTCCCTTTTCCGCTAAAGCCAGGGTCAGGTCGTGGACGTGGGGTGCGATCCCCCCGACGCTCTGCGGCGGAAATTCCCAGCTTAACATCAGCACTTTCATTACCCTTCCTCCTCACCCAAAAGCCGCCTGTGATGTTCACTTTGGCAAAGTTGTAAACTTATTCTACCCGTCTTTATCCAAAGTTAATCCGCCGCCCGGCCTTTCCCGGGCAGAAGCTATTGGGAAGCCGCCCCGGACTAATCAATAAAAAAGCCTCCTCTCCCACAGGAGAGAAGGCTTCCTCTTCTTCCGCCACCTTTTCCAATCTGAAATGCGCCAAGGTCAACGCAGGATGAGAACCGGTTTAGAGTCGATCCAGTTTAGAGGCTTGACGCCGGATCTCGACGGCAAAATAGTCCATGATTCCGCCGATGGGCGGCTGGGGTTTCCGGACCCGCACCACAACCTCCGCCAGGGGATAGGCGGACAGCAGCGCGTCGGCAATGGTTTCGGCCAGGGCTTCCAAAAGATTAAATTCCTTTTCTTCGACCAGTTCCTTAATTAAGGTATAGACTTCCACATAATTGACGGTCGCTTCCAGATCATCGTTGACCCCCGCCTCCCGGAGGTCGAGATAAAGTTCGGTATCAACCTCGAAGCGCTGTCCCAACTCTTTTTCCGCCGCAAAAACCCCATGGTATCCATAGAAAATCATATTCTGCAGAATCAACCGGTCCGCCGCCATCTTCCACCCCTCTTTCGAGAATTATTTTACCGCAGAAGGCAAAGGATGAGAAGAGACTTCAAATGAAAAGGCCTCCGGCAAGAAGGCAAACAAAGGTAAATTTCATGTTAAGCAGTTTTTCGATCTTTTTTGATCGAATTGACAAACCAAGAAATAAAGGTAAAATTAAACTGATGCAGAGGAGGGTGGAGCATGTCGCAAGAAGAGTTAAGGACGGAAATCCAAAGGCTAAAAAAGGAAAAAAACGCTTTAATTCTGGCTCATACCTATCAAAATGACGAAGTTCAAGAGATTGCCGATTTTGTAGGCGACTCGTTGGAACTAAGCCGTTTAGCGGCAGAGACCCCCCATCCAGTGCTTGTGTTTTGCGGTGTCCACTTTATGGCGGAAAGTGCCGCCCTGCTTTCCCCTGAAAAAACAGTTATCCTGCCGGTCATCGAGGCCGGTTGTCCCATGGCCGAGATGGCCGACGCCGAAACGGTCAAAGAATGGCGGGCCAAATATCCAAAGGCCGCCGTCGTGGCTTACGTCAATACCAGCGCTGCCGTGAAAGCGGAAAGTGATATCTGTTGCACCTCTTCCAATGCCCTCAGAGTGGTCCGCTCTCTACCCCAAGAAGAGGTGATTTTTCTACCTGACCAGAACTTAGGAAGTTATATCGCCGCCCGGGTCCCCGAGAAAAAATTCCATCTCTGGCCGGGCTTTTGCCGCACCCACCACCAGGTCACCGTCGAGGAAGTCAAGCGGGTGAAAGAAGCCCATCCCGAGGCCAAACTCTTGATCCATCCCGAATGCCGGCCGGAGGTTTCCGCCTTGGCCGATTTTGTCGGCAGCACCAAGCAGATTGTGGAGGAAGTCGGCAAGATGGAGGCCTCTACCTTTATTATTGGCACGGAGATGGGGATCATCCATGGCTTGAAGAAACGTTATCCGGAGAAACGGTTTTACCTTTTAACCCCCCGGCTGGTCTGCCCGAATATGAAGAAAACTACTTTACAGGATGTGGTCAGAGCCCTGCGTACCCTGGAACCGGTCATCACGGTTCCGGAACCGGTCCGTTCCCAGGCCCGGCTTAGCCTTGAACGGATGCTCGCCATCAAATAGGTTCTCCTTCCTTGTCTTGCGTCGTACTCCTCTCCCCGCGCCGGCGGGGAGAGCTTTAAGCATTTACCCAAAACCAAGGAGGCCATGGCCATGAAGATCAGTGTCTCCACTAGCGGGCTTGAGGTTACTCCCTTTTTAGTAATCGGGAGCGGAATTGCCGGACTTTACACTGCCCTCAAATTAGCGGAGATCGCCGAAGTTACTTTGATCACCAAAGAGACGTTGCAAGAGAGTAATACCGCCTATGCCCAAGGGGGAATCGCCGCCGCCCTTTTCCCGCCCGACTCTCCGGAACTGCACTATCAGGACACCATGAAAGCCGGCGCCGGCCTCTGCCTTCCGGCCGCGGTTGAGATTTTAGTCCACGAAGGACCGGAACGGGTCCGGGAATTAATCACCCTTGGTGTCCCCTTTGATTCGGAAGCAGGTTCGTTGGTAATGACCCGGGAGGCTGCCCATAGTTACTCCCGGGTTTTGCACGCCGACGGGGATGCCACCGGCCGGGAAATCAGTACGGTCCTGACCAGGCTGGTCCAGGCCAACCCGAAGATCAAGATTAAAGAGAACCATTACGCACTGGCTCTCCTCACCGGAGAGGAAGGCTGTTACGGGGCACTCACCCTGGATGAGCGCGGCGCCCTCGTCCCCTTTTTGGCCCAAGCCACCATCTTAGCGGCCGGCGGCTGCGGCCAACTTTACGTCCATACCACCAACCCCCAAGTAGCGACCGGAGACGGACTGGCCTTGGCCTACCGGGCCGGCGCACCCTTGGCCGATCTGGAATTTATCCAGTTCCATCCGACTGCTCTCCGTCTGGATAAGGCCCCCTGTTTTTTGATTAGCGAAGCCGTCCGGGGTGAAGGTGGCATCCTCCGGAACATCAAAGGCCACCGGTTTATGCCTGCCTACCACCAACTGGCCGAACTGGCCCCCCGGGATGTGGTGGCCCGCGGTGTCCTGCTGGAAATGGAAAAGACCGGGGCCGATCATGTCTTGCTGGATTTATCCTTGCTCAGCCCGGAACTGATCAAACACCGCTTCCCCAATATCTATGAAACCTGTTTACGCTACGGGCTGGATATTACCAAAGAACCAATCCCGGTGGCCCCCGCCGCCCATTACATGATGGGAGGCGTCGCCACCGACCTCCACGGCCGGACCGGACTGCCTCATCTTTTTGCCTGCGGCGAGGTGGCCGACCCGGGGGTGCATGGGGCGAACCGCTTGGCCAGCAATTCCCTTCTGGACGGCCTGGTCTTCGGCCACCGGATCTTTGCCTACCTCCAAAACCATCCTTTATCCTTTACGCACCTTCCGGACGTCCTGGAGGCCACTTATAATCTGGAGACCGACCCACGACAGTTGAACGCCGACTGGCTGGCCCTGAAGCAGATGGCTTCGGCGAAACTGGGGATTATCCGCCGGGAAGATGGACTCCGCGAAGCCCAGGCCTTTTTCCAAACCGTGACCCCCGAACCCAAACCGGTTTTAACCCCTTATTACTTGGAACTTCAGAACATGCGCCTGTTGGCCCGGCTGATGCTGGCTTCCGCCCTGACGCGCCGGGAAAGCCGGGGCAGCCATTACCGGGCCGATTTCCCGGAAACCGATCCATCCTGGGTTAAACGGATTATTCATTATCCCCATGGCATGGAGTTGCTCCCGGCCGACCAACCCTTTACCTGGACTTGGTAAAAGTGAGGTGTTTGTGGAATGGAACTCCCCAATTATGTCTATGCCAATCTGGTCCGCCAGGCCCTGGCTGAAGATCTGGGGACCGGAGATATCACTTCTCTGCTCACTATTGATGCGGATGCCAATGGCACCGGCCGGTTTATCGCCAAAGCCCCGGGGGTGATTTGCGGCTGGCCGGTGGTACGGGAAGTCTTCCGGCAGTTAAATCCGGCAATTTTTCTCGACATTGACTGTCCCGACGGCACACAGGTCAAGCCCGGCGAACTAATCGCCGTCATCTCCGGTCCGGTCCGGGATCTGTTGAGCGGAGAAAGGGTGGCCCTTAATTTTCTCCAGCATCTTTCCGGAGTCGCCACCGCCACCCGGGAACTGGCCGACTTGATCCGGGATTACCCCCATGTGCGCCTGGTGGATACGAGGAAAACCATCCCCGGTCTCCGGGCCCTCCAGAAATACGCCGTCCGGGTTGGCGGCGGCTACAACCACCGTTTCAACCTGGCCGATGCGGTTTTGATCAAAGACAACCACATCGCGGCCTGCGGCGGAATCCAGGCGGCGGTCACCCGTGTCCGGCAGGAAATCCCCCACACCATGAAGATTGAAGTGGAAACGGAAACCGAAGAGCAGGTCCGGGAGGCGTTGGCTGCCGGTGCCGATATCATTATGCTTGATAACATGTCCCCGGATTTAATGGCGGAGATGGTCCGGCTCATCGACAAGAGAGCCCTGGTGGAAGCCTCCGGGAATATTTCCGCCGCCTCCATCCGGACGGTGGCCGCTTGCGGCGTTGATTTCATCTCCGTCGGCAGTTTGACCCATTCGGTCAAAGCCCTGGATATCAGTTTACGCCTGGTCAACGAGTAACGGATAAAGATAAACGGGCCCTTGCTCCCGGCACAGGCCGGCCAAAGCCGGCGTCCAGGCTGCCTTGAAACTTCTGACAATATTCCGTCGAGGGAGGCGAAAAACGGGGCGCGCGAGTTCTTTCTCGCGTGCCCCGTTGGCTTAAAAAGACCTGAAAGCGGTTGCTTACCGTTAGCCAACTCCCCATTATAAACAACGAGGGGTATAATGGCGTAAAAGCCACTTGGCCAACCCATCCAACCCGGGAAAGAGAATCCGCTCGGTAATGTTGGCCTGATCCAGTTTATCCCGGATCTCCCACTTCAGCTCATGGGGGATGATGATTCTCCGGTAAAGTTGCGGGTAATTTTGGAGCCAGTCGTCAAGGGCGCGGGTGGCGGAAGACATGACGGAAAAGAAGGCAAACTGGTTGACGATCCGGGAATCCAGAGAGGGTGGTTCAAAGAAAATGACCAGGTCGTAATCGGGCCCATGAAAAGCGTCGAAATCCTTGAGGGTAGGCACGGCCTCTTCCAGCATTTCCACGGTAAAGGCGTTGGCCCCAACCTTTTCCATCACCCCTTTGAGGGGCGGCGGCAACATCCGGTTCACCCGGACAAAATCGACCTGCCAGATCACCCCGTCCCGGTCATATTTGGTCGTATCCTCGGTGGCAAAATGCAGGGCCACAAAGGGCGAATAAGTCCAGTCCATCAAGCGGGTTGGCAGACCATGGTGTTGCGCCAGGGTCATTACCCGCCAGTCGGAAGCGATCATCCTGGGGTCGTCAAACTGGCCGTATTTCTTAAAATTCCGCAGCAGATGGTATTCCAAATGGGCTTTGTTGCCGCAGACCCGGAAGAAACTGTTCTGCAAGGGAAAACTGCGGTCGGAGAGCCCACGGAAGGCATAGTTGCTGCGAAACCGCCCCAACTCCGGTTTCCAGGCTTCATCATACAAACGTTCACATACTTCACTCCAACTTTTGACCACGATCTCGTTGTTTTCCATCCCTAACCCCCCATGCCGCGACCCCCGTCCGGTGATCAACCGTCCGGGCCGGTCGTTTTTCTGCCTTTTACCCAAACTTATTATACAAGATTAATCCGGGTTTATGCTGTGAAAAAAGGCTGTGGCTTCCTTTATAGGCAGGGGCCGGCGGTAATTTTGCACTGGTTTTTTCTGCTTATCTTTGCTACAATTGGGAAAAACAGGGCTGCCCGGCGGCCGCCGACCGCAGGCTGGCCGGCACCTAGCCCGGAAAAGGTAAAAAGAGGCGGAAGGAGATGTAAAATGCTGGACATCTTTATGGAATCGCTCTTAATTGGCTATTCCGGCGCGGTTATGCCCGGTTCCCTCCTCACTTATACGCTGGAGCGGAGTATGCAAACGGGCGTGAAAGCCGGCTTCATGATTTCCCTCGGCCACTCCCTGCTGGAATTGATCCTGGTCATTCTGTTGTATTTGGGATTCGGACCTTACCTCAGCGCTGACCTTGCCCAAATTATCATCGGCCTGGCCGGCGGAATTGTACTCCTGATTTTGGGGGGAAAGATGGTGAAGCAAAGCCGTTCCGGACAGGTGACAATCCCCCAACCGGCGGCCACCCGGACGGGAAAAGGCAGTATGCTCCTGGGGGGTGCCTTAATCAGCGCGGCTAACCCCTATTTTACCCTGTGGTGGGCTGTGGTCGGGCTCGGCCTGATGATGAAGGCCTTTAACCGCTTTGGCCCGGCCGGCATTCTCCTTTTTTACCTGGGCCATATTTTCTCCGACTTTTCCTGGTATCTTTTTGTTGCCTGGCTAATTGGGAAGACCCGGTCTTTTCTCAGTTTAAAAGTTTATAAGGTCCTGATTATTTGCTTAGGGGTGTGCCTGATCGCCTTCGGGATCAGCTTTTTCCTCCACGCCCTCCGCCTCATCAGTCCTTTGACCGCCCCGGCAGATTGAGAGGCTGAGGAGAAAGGCACAGATCCGGGCAAAAAAGAAGCGTCCCCGCCGGCGCGGCACAGCGCACACCGGGGGCGGCTTTCCAGTCAATACCGATGCCTGTCGACTCACCCGGCTTTGGGATATCACCGCTCCGGTCAAACCGACGCAGCCGGCATGAGCCCATGCTCAATTTTCCGGTTTAGAACTGCAACCCGGCCGTCGCATAAAAAGCCGTTTTTTCCGCCCCTAAATCCGCCGCCACATCCAGTAAAACCGGGCCTAGCTTCAACCCGGCGCCGGCGGTCAGGTTGAACCCGTCCGTCCGCTGGTAGCCGCCGGCCCGCAGGAGGAGAATCCCCAGGACAGGCTGTTCCAAACCAACATGCCAAACCGGGTCTCCTTCACCCTGTAAGGGAGTCTCCAGATCCGCGGCGACCACCATGCCCAAAAGAGGCACTTTTACCGCTCCCCCCAGCACCAGCCGGGTTGGCAATTCGTAAGGTTCCCCGGCAAGCTTCATTCCGGTAAGGGGATAATCCTTCACCACGGCTCCGGCCCGGACCAGTTTACCCACTTTGACCAAGGCACCCAAATCGGCGGCCAAACCGCCGGCTTTGGCTTTACCCGCGCTTCCCCCGGCAGTAAAGGTCTCTTCCTCCAAGGCAAGATACTTCGCGTTCACCCCGACAGCAAGAAGCTCGGTACATTCGGCCGCCAAGGTTAAGGCCCCTTCGGTGGCCCGGTTGATCCGCGCCGTTGTTCCCCCGGTCACCTCACCGGCCTCCAGTTTGGTCCGGACATTGAAAGCCCAATGTTCGAAGGTTAAACCGGCGGCGCCCACCAAGCCAAAGTTCCCGTCGACCAACGAGGGGTCCTGCTTGGCAAGGGCGTCCATGGTTTGCCAGTCTCCCCGCCCGCCGCCTTGGAGGACCAGACCGGTATGGACCTGGGTGATTCCCGCCGGATTCCAGTAAGCAGCGCTACCGTCATCGGCAATGGCCGTATAGGCGCCGCCCATCCCCAGGGCACGGGCGCCCACTTCCAGGCCGGCTGCGGTGCAAAGGGCGGCGCTGGCCAGGAGGAAAATGAATGTGCACAACAGCGTCTTAAAAGCTTTAATCGGTGCCATCTCCCTTCTTCGTCTTGCCAAAACTCCCAGTCTGATTTGACTTCGATAAAAAATAGCTGTTCCCTGCCGAAATTCATCTTCCTCAATCGGGAAAAAAAGATATAATAAAAACGAACAGTAGGAAAGGAGGCTGTCGCGTGCAAACGGAAGAATTACTGATGGCCCTCTCCAATGCCGTAGGCCCTTCCGGACGGGAAGACCGGACCGCCCAAATCATTATGGATTTTTTTACCGACGGGGAAGGGCGTCATTGGATTACCGGACTGGAGCGGGACCGTCTGGGCAATATTATCCTGCGCAAGGCAGGTTCCGGTTCCCAACCTCCCCGTTTGATGCTGGCCGCCCATATGGATGAGATTGGCCTGATTGTTACCAGCTTCGAAGAGGGTTTTCTCCATTTCTCCACCATTGGCGGGGTGGACCAGCGGGTGCTCCCCGGCCAGGAAGTGATCGTCCACGGCCGGGAAGATCTCCCCGGCGTCATCGCCGCCAAACCGCCCCATCTGCAACAGCCGGACGAACGAAAAAAAGCGGTTAAAATGGAGGAGATGGTGATTGACCTTGGACTGGCGGCCGACCGGCTGACCGCGCTTGTCCGCATCGGGGACCCGGTAACCGTCAAGCGGAACTGCAGCGTTTTGAGGAACAACTTCTACGCCGGGAAGGCCATGGATGACCGGGCCTGCGTGGTCGCTTTGGTCGAATGTCTGCGCCGTTTGAAGAATGTTCAGCACGAAGCGGAAGTGCTGGCCGTCATCACCGTCCAGGAGGAATTGGGGGTGCGGGGCGCCTTCGTCAGCGCTTTCGGGCTCAACCCGGATCTGGGCATCGCGGTCGACGTCACCCACGGCGAGATGCCGGGCGTCGCTGATTATGAAGGCTTTAAACTTGGACAGGGCCCGGTCATTGTCACCGGACCGCAGGTTCACCCTTTAATCTTTGCAAAGTTAAAAAACGCCGCCGAAGCCGGAAAAATCAAGTACCAGGTGGAAGCGGAGGTTACCCCCAGGGGCACCGACGCCTACGCGATCCAAATCGCCCAAGCCGGAGTTGCCACCGGTCTGGTCAGTATCCCCCTGCGTTACATGCATACTTCCGTCGAAACTTTGGCGCTGGACGATCTGAAAGAGACCGGCCGCCTGCTGGCCGAATTCATCACCCAGATCGACCGCGGTTTTCTGGAGGGATTGGCGTGCTACTGAAGGAGTTATCCGAATTAAACGGGGTTTCCAGCAACGAAACGGCGGTCCGGCACTTTATCCGCGACCGGCTTCAAGGGAAAGTCGAAACCCTCCATACCGACCGGCTCGGTAACCTGATCGCCAGTCAAGGACAGACCAAAAAAGGACCGAAAGTCATGCTCTCCGCCCATATGGATGAAGTTGGCCTCATGGTGGTGGGGATTGAGACCAACGGATTGTTGAAGATCAAAACCGTCGGCGGCATCGACGAACGGGTCCTCCTCTCGAAACGGGTCTTGGTGGGCCCGCAGCAGATCCCGGGCGTGATCGGGGCCAAACCCATCCACCTCCAGGAAAGGGAAGAACGGCAAAAACCGGTCCCCCTTTCCGCCCTTTTTGTCGATATCGGCGCCACCGACCGGAGCGATGCGGAGAAAGCGGTTAAAATCGGTGATCTAATCGCCTTCGACACCAAAGCCGCTTGCTTCGGGGACGGCCTCTTCAAAGGGAAAGCCCTGGATGACCGGGCCGGGTGCGCCGTCCTTTTAAACCTCATCGAAAACCGGTACGACCTGCCTCTTTATTATGCCTTCACCGTCCAGGAAGAGGTGGGGCTCAGGGGCGCCACCGTGGCTGCCTACGGCATTAATCCGGACCTGGCTTTGGTGGTCGAGACCACCTCGGCCGGGGATGTTCCCCCCTTGAAAAAGCACCAGGCTTCCACCCGCCTCGGCCACGGCCCGGCCATTAGTTTCATGGACCGCACCCTCATCGTCCAGCCCAAACTGGTGGAAGCCTTGGTGGCAGTGGCGGAAAGCGCCGGCATCCCTTATCAGTTCCGGCAAACCACCACCGGCGGCACCGAAGGGGGCGCGATCAACCAGACCCGGACCGGGATTCCGGCGGCGGTGATCTCCATTCCCTGCCGGTACATCCATTCGCCGGTGGGCGTCTTAAACCTGAACGATTTTGCCGCCACGATTAAACTGGTCGATGCAGTCCTGAAGAACATTGCGCAAAGGGGGTTACCTGTGTGAAAGAATTACTCCGCAACCTGACGGCCATTGCGGCGCCTTCCGGCCGGGAAGAGCCGATCCGCGCCTTGATTCGGGAGGAATTGGCAAAGTACTGTGATGAACTGAGAGTTGATTCCTTGGGAAACCTGATCGCTTTTAAGCGGGGAGGTAAGACCAAATTACAGTTGGCCGCCCATATGGACGAGATCGGGGTGGTCGTGACGGCCATCGATGAAGAGGGCTTCCTCCGTTTTGCCAATGTCGGCGGGGTCAATCCCCACCGCCTGGTCGGGCAGCGGGTCCGCTTTCAGAACGGAACCATGGGGGTCATCGGCGCCGAGAAGATCGATGATATTAAAGAACTAACTCTAGATAAATTATTTATTGATCTCGGAGTCGCTTCCGCAGCCGAAGCAAGAGCCAAGGTGCACGTGGGCGAAATGGCCGCTTTCGAGCACAGCTTCGTGGACCTGGGCCAGCGGGTGGTGGCCAAAGCCCTGGACGACCGGGTAGGCTGCGCCGTCCTGATTGAAGCCTTAAAACGGGTGCGTAAGCCAGCAAACGACCTTTATTGCACCTTTACCGTCCAGGAAGAGGTGGGCCTCCGGGGTGCCCGTACCTCCGCCTTCGGCCTGGAACCCGATCTGGCCATTGCCATCGATGTAACCGCAACCGGGGATACGCCGGAAGCCATGAAACTGGCCATGAAACTGGGGGCCGGGGCGGCCATTAAAGTCAAAGATGTATCTTTAATCACCCATCCCCGGGTTAAAGATCTCCTGACGGAATTGGCGGAGAAAAATAACATCCCTTACCAGTTTGAGGTTTTACCCTACGGCGGAACCGACGCGGGAGCCATCCACTTGACAAAAGCCGGGATTCCAGCGGGCGTGATCTCCATTCCTTGCCGCTACGTGCATTCCCCGTCGGAGATGGTGGACCTCAATGATGTGGAAGCCGCTGTCCGTCTGGTGGTGGCCGCCATGGAGCAGCCCATTACTCTTTAAAGCCTGACCTGAAAAAAAGAGGCTGCCGCCGCAGCCTCTTTTTTTTTCGCCGGCTAACACCGGTCAGACGACCATTCTCCCCTCTCTAAACAGGCGTTCCAGTTCGAAGACGATAAAATCTTCCTCGTTGGAGTAGGAGGAAATAATGCTGGCTTTCGCTTTCACTTCGGGCACCGCATTGGCCGGGGCAATGGCCAGCCCGGCATCGCGGAAGAGAGCGAGGTCATTAAGCCAGTCGCCGAAAGCGATGATTTCGGCGGGTTCCACCCGGAGGAGCCCGGCCAGGTGCATGAGGCCGCTCCCCTTATCCACGCCCTGCGGGCGGATGAGCAGGTGGTTATAACCTGGGGTTAAGCTGGGATGGATCTCCATGTAAATCCCGGGCCACATCATGTTTAAGGCCTTATGAATCCCCCGGATTCTTGCTTCTTCGCCGCCGATAATGATCTGTTCTACCTGGTGGGGGGAGGGAAAGGCTTCCGCTGCGGGGAGCGGCTGGATCGCAAAACCCCACGAGTAAATCGCCGGTTCCGGCTCGGCGGTAAAGCAGTGAATCCGGTCGTAACTGACCAGATAGACCCGGAAGAGTTCCTCCCGGAGCAGGGAAAGGACCGTCTTGGTCACGGCGGGAGCCACCGTCGCCAGCCTCGGCTCCGCCCAGCCAATGGGCCGGAGATAGGCGCCGTCAGTACAGACAAAATGGACGGGGAAACCCAGTAACTCCTGGACCGGCGCCGTAAAATGATACATCCGCCCGGTCACAAAAGCAATCTCCACCCCGGCCTGTTGCAGTCTGGTCAGCAGTCTTCTCGTCTCTGAGCTGATGGTTTTGTCTTCTTTTAATAAAGTTCCGTCCAGGTCGAAGGCTAACAGCTTTAGTCTGGGCACACCCATCCCTCCTTCCGTCCCGGCTTCCACCCCAATCCGGTCCGGCCAATCTTTAAGCCTTGGCTAAATCTTCCTGCTTCTGCTTGGAGCTGCTTTAAAAGTTTGTTATAATAAATAAAATTCCGGGCGGAGAAATAAAATTCAGGGCACAGGTTTATAACTAGATAGTAAGGCAAAACTAATCCCCTGCTTCAAGCAGGGGAAACGTCCATTACCTATTTTACCATAATTAAAGAGGTTCGTCACTAATTTAATTCCCTTTTAAGGAGGAGACATGGACATCGATACGGAAGAACGCCGCTCTGAAGAGGAAAGGCTGGCACAGACCATCACAGTGATTAACCGTTTGTTGACCGAGAAAAAAGCCGCTCTTACCCGGTTAAAAGTGGCACTCCGCAAAGACCGGAAGGCCATGTGGGAAGAGAGTCCCCACTACGTGGACAGTTTTGCTGCCGCGGTCAACTTTACCCAGGAGCTGAACAACCTCCGCTACCTCGAACTGGCGGCCGTCAACAACCAACGGACCATTCGTCAACTGGAAAAAATGCTGGATTCACCCTATTTTGCCCGGATTGATTTTCAGGAGGAAAACTCACCGGTCACGGAAAAGATTTACATCGGCATTGCCTCCTTGCTCGATCCGGCGGGAAATCCCCTCGTTTACGATTGGCGGGCCCCGGTCTCCAGCATGTTTTATGATTACGAATTGGGCCCGGCCGCGTACCGGTGCGCCGCAGGGGTAATCAGCGGGGAAATCCACCGGAAACGCCAGTATAAAATCGAACACGGCCGTTTAGTTTATCTCTTCGATTGTAACTTAAAGATTGACGATGAGATTCTCCAGGAGATCCTGAGCCAACACAGCGACGAAAAGATGCGGACTATTGTCACCAGTATCCAGCGGGAACAGAACCGGGTCATCCGGGACGATGACCATCCCGTTCTGTTGGTGCAAGGGGCCGCCGGGAGCGGAAAAACCTCCGTGGCTTTGCACCGGGCCGCTTATTACCTTTATAAAGAACGGGAGAAGATTACCAGTAAGAACATTTTGATTTTTTCTCCCAACCATTTGTTCGCCGATTATATCTCCAATGTCCTGCCGGAACTGGGGGAGGAGATGGCGCGCTGCCTTACCTTCGAGGATTTGGCGGCCCGTTTTCTGCCGCCCGGGATGGCGGTGGAAGACCGCCACAACCAACTGGAATTTGTGCTGACGGCCGACGACAGTCCTGAAGACTCCCTCCGGGCGGAAAAGATTTACCTCCAGACCACACCCGAGTTTTTACAGCTGATCGATGACTACCAAGAATATTTAACCCGGCAAGGGACGGACTTCCCCGATCTCCGCTTCGAAGAGGAATTGCTTCTCAGCAAAGAAGAGCTGCGCCGGCTCTATGAGGAGTATTACGCCTACCTGCCGCTGAAAAAACGCTTGCTCCAGTTACAACGGCGGGCTTTCTACCTCCTCCGTCCCCTCACCAAACGGAAGGTAAAGGAATACGCCGAAAAAATCGGCCAGGAAGATCCGGAACTGACCGAAAAGGAGATCATCGCCCGGAGCCGTTTGGCCCTCCGGAAGGAACTAATGCCCCTCCGGAACACCATCGCCTCCTGGACCGACCTTGATTGTTACCAATTGTACCGGGAGCTTTTCGCCAACCGGGAGCTGCTGGAGAAGATGGCCGCCGGGCGTTTTCCCCCGGCGGTCCTGGAACGCCTCCGCCAGGCGGTCTTAAAAACTTTGGACGCCCGGCTTCTGGCCTACGAAGACCTGGCTCCCTTCATTTATTTCCGGGGAAAAATCGAAGGCTTCCCCCGGTTCTCCACGATCAAGCACGTCATCATCGACGAAGCCCAAGATTATACCTTGTTGCACTACCGGATCATTAAAGAAATGTTTCCGGCGGCCACCTTTACCATCCTGGGCGATCCCAACCAAGCCATTCATCCCCGGCAATACCGGGCTTCCCTTGCCGAGATTCAAAAGCTCTTTGCCGGTCAAAACCCGCTGTTGGTCACGTTAAACAAAAGTTACCGGTCCACCAGGGAAATCACCGCCTTCACCCTCCAGCTTTTGGCGGAGCAGGCGACCTTCAAAACCGAGTATCTTAACCGTCCCGGGCCAAAACCGATGGTGGTAAAAGTGGCCGACCAGGCCGCCCTCCTGCCGGCCCTGGCCGGAGAGATCCGTTCCCTTCTGGCCGAAGGGTTCGCTTCGGTGGCGGTAATCACCAAAACCGCCGGTGAAGCAGAGGCCCTTTCCGAAGCCCTAAACAGAGCCATCCGTGTCCGTTTGATCACGAAAGAAGATAAAACTTTCACCTCCGGTCCGCTGGTTATCCCGTCGTACCTGGCCAAAGGATTGGAATTCGATGCGGTCTTAATCACCGATTGTTCCCGGGAAACTTACCGCCGGGCGGAGGAGCTTACCCTCTTTTATACGGTCTGCACCCGTGCTTTACACCGGCTCTTTCTCTATTATACGGGAGAACCCTCTCCATTTTTGGCCAAGGTCGATCCGGACCTTTACTCCCGGGCGACCTACCCTGAAGCAAAGGAGTGAAGCTAATGGTCAACCCTGCTGACTTGGGAATCCAAATCCCTGCCGTGCTGGTCCCCGCTCCCCATGTGGACCGGCACAAATGGGCGGTCATTGCCTGCGACCAGTATACCTCCGACCCTGCCTATTGGGGAAAAGTCCGCAAGTATATCGGGGATTCCCCTTCCACCCTGGATCTTATCCTGCCCGAGGTTTATCTGACCGATCCGGAAGTGGAGACCAGAATAAAAGAGATTAACCGCCGGATGCAAACCTACTTACAGGAGAAAATCCTGGTCCCCCTTGCCCCGGGCTTGATCCTGGTCGACCGGCGGACCCCCCACGTCCCCTCCCGGAAGGGCTTATTACTCGCCATCGATCTGGAAAAATACGATTACCGGCCCGGCAGCAAGAGTTTAATCCGGCCCACCGAAGAAACCATCGCTGATCGGCTGCCGCCGCGCCTGAAAATCCGCACCGGGGCCGCGCTGGAACTCCCCCATATCCTGCTTCTCCTGGATGATCCGGACCGGACGGTGATCGAACCCCTTTTCGCCCAAAAGACCAAGTTAACTCCAATTTACGATTTTGAGCTGATGATGAACGGCGGGCATCTTACCGGCTACCACTTGACCGACCCTCAACTTTTGGCGGAGACCTTTGCCGGACTGGCCCGTTTAATCACACCGGCGGCCACCGCCGCTAAATATGGCGCTGGAGAGGAACCCTTCCTCTTTGCCGTGGGCGACGGCAACCATTCCCTGGCCACCGCCAAGGCTTACTGGGAAAAGGTGAAGGCGGAAACCGCCGATCCGGCGGCCCTGGCCAGCCATCCGGCCCGTTACTGTCTGGTGGAAGTGGTGAACCTCTACGATGAAGGCGTGGTCTTCCATCCCATTCACCGTCTTTTGTTTAACGTCGACCCCGAGGAGTTCCTGCGGGAACTCCAAAGCGCTCTTCCTTGCCGGGTCACCACCGCTCCCGGAAATGGGCCGGTACCGCCAGTTCCCGCCGGCAGCCGGTGTTTCCCCTTTGTCAGCAGGACGATCAGCGGAAAGATCACGCTCGATGAGGCCGCCGGCAAACTGCTGGTCGCTGCGGTCCAGGCCTTTCTCGACGGTTATCTCCGCCGGCACCCCGCAACCCGGATTGATTACACCCACGGCACGGAAGCCACCCGGAAACTGGCGGCCCAACCGGGGAACCTCGGTCTTTTCCTGCCACCCTTGCCCAAAGAGGAATTGTTTCCCACCGTCGTCCGGGACGGCGCCCTGCCCCGGAAAACCTTTTCCATGGGGGAAGCCGAGGAGAAACGCTTTTATTTCGAAGCCCGCCGGATTACTCTGTAAGCCAAGCCTGTCAACCTGTTAATTAAAGCCGCAGTATTTATATTTAATATTTATATGAAATTACGGGATTCCTTTAAGCTACAACAAAGGCGGTTCCGGGCAAGACCGGAACCGCCTTTTGCCGTCCCTCGGCAAGGCAAGCAATCCGTAGCAGCTGATCAAGAGAAATCATGGTCGGTTTCTTTCCGGAGGATTACATCGTGAGCGCTGCCTTCACGGAGGGTAAGGGGGGAGACCAGCGTCAACCGGGCTTTCCGCTGTAACTCCGGAATGGAAAGGGCGCCGCAGTTACACATCGTCGACCTAATCTTGGCCAGGGTCAACTCCAGGTTATCCCGCATTTTTCCGGCATAGGGCACATAGGAATCGACCCCTTCTTCAAAGGTGAGCTTTTCTTCGCCGCCCAAATCATAGCGGGCCCAGTTCCGCGCCCGGTTGGAGCCTTCACCCCAGTATTCCTTCACATAGGTCATCCCTTTCTTGACCTTCGGCGCCGGACTCTCGTCAAAACGGGCAAAATACCGGCCCAACATCACAAAGTCGGCCCCCATCGCCAGGGCGAGGACGATATGGTAATCATGGACAATCCCTCCGTCGGAACAGATGGGGATATACTCCCCGGTGCGCTCATAGTATTCATCCCGGGCTTTCGCCACTTCAATCACAGCCGTGGCTTGTCCCCGGCCAATCCCCTTCTGCTCCCGGGTAATACAGATGGAACCGCCGCCGATCCCCACCTTGATGAAATCGGCCCCCGCTTCGGCCAGATACAAAAAGCCTTCCCGGTCCACCACGTTACCGCCGCCGACTTTGACTTCCCCGTTGTACTCTTGCTTAATGGTTTGAATGGTTTCGTACTGCCACTCGGTAAAGCCATCGGAAGAATCGACGCAAAGGATATCGGCCCCGGCCTCCACCAGCGCGGGAACCCGTTCCCGGTAATCCCTGGTGTTGATCCCGGCCCCCACGACCAGCCGTTTATGGTGATCCAGCAATTCCAGGGGATTTTCCTTATGGGCGGTGTAGTCCTTCCGGAAGACCAGGTAGCGCAAATTTTGCTGTTCATCTATGATGGGCAGGCAATTTAGCTTATGCTCCCAAATCAGGTCATTGGCCTCGGAGAGGGTGATCCCTTCTTTCCCGTAGACAATCTCCGCAAAGGGGGTCATGAACTCCTTCACTTTCATCTCCAGGGGGGTCCGGCCCTTCCGGTAATCCCGGCTGGTGACGATCCCCAAGAGTTTCCCGGTGGGCGATCCGTCGGCCGTGATCGCGATGGTGGAGTGGCCGGTGCGGGCGGTCAAGGCCAAAACATCCTTCAGAGTATGCTCGGGGGTGAGGTTGGAATCGCTGACGACAAAACCGGCTTTATAATTTTTAACCCGTTTTACCATTTCCGCCTGGTCCGCAATGGGTTGGGAGGCATAGATAAAAGAGATCCCCCCGGAACGGGCCAATTCAATCGCCATCCTCTCCCCGGAGACGGCCTGCATAATCGCGGAGACCAGCGGGATATTGAGAAACAAGGGAGAAGTCTCCCCCCGCCGGTACCGGACAATGGGGGTTTTCAAGCTTACATTTTCCGGAATGCAATCTTTCGTGGTTAAATTGGGCAACAACAGATATTCACTGAAGGTGCGGCTGGGTTCTTCATAAATATAAGCCACCAAATCCCCTCCATTCTTATCTCTTAAATTTTATCAATTATAAAGAAGTTTTTCCCCGCTGTCAAGGTCAACTAAGAAAATAACCGGTTGTTTTTCCGCTCCCCGTCTTTTAGAGGAGGGCTTTGCATAGGCAACCCTCTCCGGGGCATATTAGTCATGAAATAAACAAACCCAATGTGCAGAAAGGAAGGGAGAAAAAGTGGCGGAGGAAAGAAGAGAACGGTTTAGAGCAAACCTTACCATCCCTTTACTGGCCGTCGCTTTAGTCGCCGCTTTGGCCTGGGGCTTTACCCAATATCAAGCCAGACGAAACTGGGAAATCAGGGCGGAAAACCAATACAACCGGTCCTTTTCCGAATTATCCACCCATGTCGGGGAATTGGAAAACCAATTGGCGGAAGTGTTGGCCTCCAATTCCCGGGTCAACCTGATCAAAAGTTTTTCCGATATTTGGCGCCAAGCCTATCTTGCCCAGGAAGATCTGGGCCAATTACCCTTGACCGCCGTCGAATTAAAACGGACCAAGGAATTTTTGGCCAAAGTGGGATCCTTTGCCTTTAATACCGTTTCTGTATTAAACAAGGAGACCGCCATCCCCGCCAGTACCGGAAATGGCCGCAGTAGGCAGTACCTCTCGGATCAAGATTGGCAAACCCTCAATACTTTACACCGGCAAGCCAGGTATCTCGCGGAGCAACTGGTTGATCTCCAAGAAAGCATGCTGGAATCGGGGGAAAAATGGTTGGGGGTGGATCGCCTCTCCGCCTCGGCATTGGCGGCCGATGTAACCGACCGTTTGGAAACCAACAAGATCACCAAAAGCTTTATGATGCTGGAGGACGGCTTTCAACGCCTGCCCGAACCGGAGATGGAAGGGAACTTATTGGATTTCCGGCCGGTGCCGAAAGGAATCACCGGCGCGGAGATCTCCCAAGAACAAGGCCGGGATCTGGCCAGCAGTTACGTGAATAAGGAAGAACCCCGCTATGAGGTGACTTACGAGGGAAAGGTCGACGGGGATTATCCGCTGTACGTTTATCAACTGAACAAAAAAGGAGATAAAGGGCGGGCGGCGGAAAGCGGCCGTCTGGCCTTGACCGCCAAAGGAGGCCATCTGGCCTGGCTGCTGAAGGAGAGACCCGTCACCGAAAACAAACTCTCCCTGGACGAAGCCAAAGAAGCGGCCCGCCAATTCCTGGCCAGCCGGAATTACGCCAATATGCAACCGGTGGCGGCCGAAGAATACCGCAACGTAGCCGTTGTCTCCCTCTGTTCCACCCAGGGCGGGACCATAATCTACCCGGAAATGATCAAGGTCCAGGTTGCCTTGGACGACGGTGAAATTATGGGGGTGGAAGCCATGTCCTACTTGACCTTCCACAATCCCCGGCGCGCCCTCGCTGCCCCCAGTCTCGACGAGAACGAAATCAGAGCGCGCCTCAACAAACATCTGAAAATCGAAGCCATCCAAAAAGCGGTCATTCTAAACGATCAGTATGAAGAGGTCTTAACTTACGAATGCACCGGCCGAATCGGCGAGAACCGTTACCGGGTTTACCTCAACGCCGCCACCGGTGAAGAAGAACGAATTCAACGCATTGATGAACAGGGACTGGAAATTAAATAAACCGGCGGTAGCCGGTTTTTTTTTCTAAATTTTTGGGCCGGATGAACCGAATAAAATTTATGAAGCTTTGACAGGAGGATTCGCGACACCATGAGTTACCGCATTTTACTGGTAGACGACGCGCTAGTGATCAGATTGATGTTAACCAAGATCTTAACCCCCGCGGGTTACATCATTGCCGGGGAAGCTGGTGATGGCCTGGAAGCAGTGGAAAAATATAAAAAACTAAAACCCGATTTGGTGACCATGGATTTAACCATGCCGAAAATGTCGGGGATCGATGCTGTCCGGGCAATCAAAGCCTACGATCCTGCTGCCCGGATTATTATGTGTTCGGCCATGGGACAAGAATCGATGGTCCGGGAAGCCATCGAAGCCGGAGCCCTTTCTTACATCATCAAACCCTTTAATCGGGAAAAAGTCCTCGCCGCAGTGGCGGCCGCCTTACGCTAACTCCTCCATCGCTTTTAAACCACACCTGACCCGGTGCTTGGCTGCAAAAGGAAAGGAGTTCTGTTCTGGCCATGGGGAAGAGAATTATGCTTGTTGACGATGCTAAGGTTGTCTTATTAAAACTAACCCGCCTCCTGGAGGAGGCCGGTTTTGAGGTTGTCGCCGCCGCCAGTACCGGAACCGACGGTATTGAACTATATAAGCAGTATCTTCCCGATCTGGTGATTATGGATATTTCTTTGCCCGATATGAAAGGGACGGAGGCCGTCAGAAAAATTATCGAGTACGACCCGGATGCCCGGATTATTATGTGTACTTACCTGGCCAAAAAATCCACAGTGATCGAGGCGATTCTGGCCGGCGCCCGGAATTACATCTTAAAACCCTTTAATCCCCAAAAAGTCATTGAAGTCGTCTCCATCGTAATCAATAGTTGATCAACGGCGCAATAAAAGAAAGGCCCCGCCCACCATCAGAAAGAGACCAAGAATCTTCCCGCCGGTGAAAGGAATGGTTTCCTGGTTAAAGAGGCCGAAATGATCAATTAAATAAGCCGTCAGCAGCTGGCAGAAGATAATCCCGGTGGTGGCATTCCCCACCCCGACCCTTGGAATGGCGACAGCGACCCCATAAATAATCGCCACCCCCAAGGGGCCCCCCAACCAGTAATAAACGGGTACTTTGGTGATTTCATCCAGCAGGGAGCTTTTCTTGCTAAAAAGAAAGAAGAAAAGGCCGACGGTAACCGCCCCCAGGAGTTGGACCCCGAAAGTGGCCGGGATGAGCCCTAATTTTTTCCCCAAATAAGAATTGAGGCACCCCTGGATCGCCATTAAGGCGCCGGCCAAACCGGCAATCAGTAAAAAACCAAGCTCCACCCGCTCCACCCTTTCTTCTCAATACTCGCTTTTATTCTCCCCGCCTCCACTCAGTCATATCCGGTCCTGGGCCATGAATAAGATGGAAGGCGAAAGGGGAGAGGGGGATGGGTCTGGTTTTACCCGCCGCGGTTTTAGGTTTGGCCGTCGGGTTAAGCGGGGCCGGCCTGGGCGGACTGGCCGCCGGACTTTTTCCCGGCGTGACGCGGCAAGAGCAAAGTCTATTGCTGGGTGCCTCCGGAGGGATCATGCTTGGGGTCGTCATCTGGGATCTTTTCCCGGAAGCCTGGAGCCTGGATCCCTTTTACACCCTCACCGGTTTGGTCGGCGGAATTCTTTTCATCCTTTTCCTCCGGCAATGGGAAGCAGAGAACGCCCCGTCGACCGCGGAGGCCCGTTTCACCAAAACCGGCCTGCTTTTGGGGGTCGGGATCGCGCTCCACAATTTCCCGGAGGGACTGGCCGTCGGCACCGCGTTCGTCAATGATCCCGCCTCTTCTCTCTGGTGGGAACTGGCCCTCTTAATGGCCGTGCATAATATTCCGGAAGGGCTGGTGGTGGCGACCGCCTTACGCTTAGGGCAAACCCGATGGCGGCTGATTGCCCTTACCCTTTTCCTCGCGGAAATCCCAATGGGAGCCGGGGCGCTCCTCGGCGGCCTGCTGGGCATGATCAGCCCCCCCTGGACCGCCACCGCCTTAGGCTTTGCCGGCGGAGCCATGTTAACCCTGGTCGGCGTGGAACTGGCCCCGCTGGCGGTAAAGCTTGCCGGTTGGCGCCGGGCCCTGGCCGGTTTGGGCTTGGGCGCTGCTTTCGCCCGCCTCCTTTCTTTTCTCTTGGCCCCCTGAGTATAATTGGCGGGGAACCGAGGACAAACTAAAGAAAAGGAGGTAGGAAAGAGTGCCGAAAAATGAGGTACAAGTGAGATGTTACGTGGATAGCTGTCATTACTGGGCCCAGAATAACCTGTGCGATGCAGAGATGATTGAGGTCGACAACCAGCAAACCGGCCCGGATATGGAGATTGGGACGCTGGGGGAAGGCCGTAATGAAGCCCAAACTTCGAAGGCCACCTACTGCCGGACCTTTACCCCCAAACGGGAACAGTAGGCAATAGCACCGCCTGTCTCCACGGACAGGCGGCTTTTTTACTTTTATTGAGGAGGTATGCGGATGGCGATCGTTTCTCCCTTCCGAACCCTTATCGAAGTCCAAAACCCGGCTGACGCCGAACTGATCAAAAGTCTCCTGGACGCCGCCGGCATCAAGTATTTTATTCCCGACGCCAATCTGGGCCTCATCTACGGCGGAGCCTTGGGAATTAAAATTCAGGTGAAGGCGGACGACTGGCCGCAAGCAAAGGCTTTATTGGCAACGGCAGTAATCCAGCCCCCGCCCGGAGAAGAAACCGGAGAATAACCGGTTTTTCTTGTTATATAATTATACATAAATTTTGCATATTCATTATTGATTGTGCCCGGTTAATCCGTTATAATAAGATGGAGCAATAAAGGAGGTCGGATTGATGAAAGTTTCCAAAGTTGTCTTGGCTTATTCCGGCGGGCTTGATACTTCGATAATTATCCCCTGGTTAAAGGAGAACTATGGTTGTGAAGTAATTGCTTATGCCGCCGATGTTGGACAAGGGGAGGAGCTTGCCCCGATCCGGGAAAAAGCCATCAAAAGCGGAGCCAGTAAAGTTTATATCGAAGATTTAAAGGAAGAGTTTGTCACCGATTATGTTTTTCCCATGTTGAAAGCGGGAGCCATTTATGAAGGGAAATACCTGATGGGTACCTCCATCGCCCGGCCGGTCATTGCCAAACACCAGGTGGAGATTGCCGCCCGGGAAGGCGCCGATGCCGTCGCCCACGGCTGCACTGGGAAAGGTAATGACCAAGTCCGGTTCGAACTGACCTTCCGTTCCCTCAACCCCCAACTTAAAGTGATTGCCCCCTGGCGGGAATGGTCCCTCCGTTCCCGGCAGGAAGAGATCGCCTACGCCGAAGCCCATGGCATCCCTGTTCCGGTCACCAAAGAAAAGCCCTATTCCATGGACCGGAACCTCTGGCATATCAGCTACGAAGGGGGCATCCTGGAAGACCCCGCCAAGGCCCCCGATGAAGAGATGTTCCAACTGACCGTCTCACCGGAGAAGGCCCCCGATTGCCCTGAAGAGGTGGAGATCGAGTTTGTGCAAGGGATTCCGGTGGCCGTCAATGGGCAAACTTATTCTCCCGTCGCTCTGGTGGAATACCTCAATCAGTTAGGCGGCAAACACGGCATCGGCCGGGTCGATATCGTAGAAAACCGGTTGGTGGGGATCAAATCCCGTGGGGTCTATGAAACACCGGGCGGCACCATTCTTTACACCGCCCACCAGGAACTGGAATACCTCACCCTCGAACGGGATACCATGCACTACAAAGAGTTGGTTAGCAAGAAATATGCGGAATTGGTCTATAACGGTCAATGGTTCTCGCCGCTCCGGGAGGCGCTGGATGCCTTCGTCAACAAGACCCAGGAGCGGGTTTGTGGTTCAGTCCGGCTCAAACTCTGGAAGGGGCACTGCTGGCCAATCGCCAGGAAATCCCCGTACAGCCTCTACCGGCAAGACCTAGCCACCTTTGAAGCGGATACGGTTTATAACCAAAAGGACGCCGAAGGGTTCATCAAATTATTCGGCCTGCCCCAGCAAGTCTGGAATATGGTGAAAAAGGATTAACCGTCCCGGCGCCGTGCCCTTGCACACCCTTTGTCTTCCCCTTTCATATACTATCCTAAGGAAAGAGCACCTTTACGAACACGCAAGGAGAAAGGGGGATCAAAGTGGAGACAAGGGAAAAAATCGTACAGCTGGTCGTGGATAAGGACTGGACCCCGGAGACCATTTCGTCGCTGGGCAGCGGTTTTTTTTACCACTTGTCTTACCCTGTGGAAGCAATTGCGCCTGAACTCCTTGCTGATCTTAGAGCGGGGCTCCTGCCGCCCGGAACCGAACTGGAGATCGTTTTTCGCAAAGGCGACGACTGGCGCCGGGTCGCCCTGGCCGAACTGGACCGGTGGTTGGACTTTCACTCTTTTATCCGGTTGGAATTCCGTCTGTTGCAGACCTTACCTTCTTTGAAAGCAGTCCGGATGAGCCCGGAAAACGGTTATCTGCTTCGTTATAAACAAAAACCCCGTCCATAAGGGCGGGGTTTTTTCTTGCTGGTCTTACCTGCAGGAGATTAACCGGGTTTGTCGAAGAAGAATTTGATCATCAGAGAAGAGGTGCTGCCCTTTGCTGGTCGCAAAAGAACTGACCAAAATCTACAGCAATGGGGTTATTGCTTTGGATCAGGTTTCCTTCTCCGTGGAGAAGGGCGAATTCGTTTTTCTGGTCGGCCCGAGCGGAGCGGGAAAATCCACTTTTCTGAATTTGGTGATCCGCCGCGAAGTACCCACCTCTGGTCTGATTGCCGTCAACCGGCAAAATATCGCCTATCTTAAGAAAAAGGAAATCGCTTATTTACGCCGGAGTATCGGCGTGATCTTTCAGGACTACAAACTCTTACCCCAAAAAACCGTCTACGAAAATGTCGCCTTTGCTTTGGAAGTCATTGAAGCCAGTTCCAGAACGATTAAAGAACGGGTGTATACCGTCCTGGAGCTGGTTGGTCTCTTAAACAAGGCCCATGTCTTTCCTGCCGAACTCTCCGGGGGGGAACAGCAACGGGTCAGCCTGGCCCGGGCCCTCGTCAACCGACCTTTGTTATTGCTGGCCGATGAACCCACCGGGAATTTGGATCCGGACACCTCCTGGGAGATCATGGAACTTTTGCGTGAGATCAACCGGCGGGGAACAACCGTGATCATGGCCACCCACAACCGGGAGATCGTTGACAAGATGCGGAAACGGGTCATTGCTTTAGACCATGGGCGACTGGTCCGGGATACACCTAAAGGGGGGTACAACCTTGAAACCTAAAACCTTTGGCTATTTCCTCCGGGAAGCCCTCCACGGACTGGTCCGTAACCGGTTGATGACCTTAACGGCCATGGGGATCATCACCATCGGCCTCTTCCTCTTTGGCCTCTTCTTTTTAATTGCCGCCAATTTCCGGTATTTCACCACTTTGACTTGGGAAGAAGTGGAAATCCGTGTCTTTTTAGAACCGGGAGTGCGCAATCCGGAAGCGGTCGGCCGTAAGCTGGCCGCCCTGCCCGGCGTGGCGAAAGTTACTTTTGTTTCCAAAACGGAAGGAGCAGCAGCCTTAGAGCGGATGCTCGGCCGCAAGAACCTCTTTCTCAGCGGCGAAAACCCCCTACCTGACGCTTACACTTTAGCCTTAAAGGAAACCGCGGATCCCCAGGAAGTAACTGAACTGGCCGCCAAGATTTCCGGTGTGGAAGAGGTCGTTTTTGGCCAGGACTTTGTCGAGATTCTCCAAATGATCATCCATTTTACCTTGGTCGTCGGACTGATCCTTTTAACCCTCACCGCGCTGGCGGTCCTGTATATCGTGGTCAATACGATCCAACTGACCGTCTACGCCCGCCGGAAAGAGATTGAGATCATGAAGTTAGTCGGCGCCACCGACTCCTTTGTCCGCTGGCCTTTTTTATTGGAAGGGGTAATCCTGGGTTTGCTCGGCGCCGGTCTGGCCGCCCTCATTTTAACCGAAGCCTATGCTTTTCTGGTTCAGCGTTTAAGCCCGTACCGGCGTTTTCTTCCCCTCCGCGCCGACCGGGAACTCCAAGTCCAGCTCATGGTCGTCCTTTTCGCCATGGGTCTTTTCTTTGGAGCCTGCGGGAGCCACCTTTCCCTCAAACGCCACCTGAAAGTTTAGGTTATAACCGCCTTTCTTCCTTCATATGCTCTTAGGGAACCGCCGCGGGGCGCCTAACAGAGGGAAGGAGATCAAAAGGCGTGACGTTAAGAATAAAACCACCGGTTAACCGGTGGATCCCCCTCGTGCTCATCCTGTTACTCCTGGCGGCCTTCTTTGGACTGGGTTTTGCCGCCGTGCAGGGGAAATATGGCGATCTGGTCCTGGCCGGCCAGATCATTCCTTTGCTAAAAGCCAGATATTACCGGCCTCTTCGCCTTTCCCAACTTTTAGTTACCTACTGGCGAACGGGAAGCGTTCCTGCCCTCCTGGCCAGCTTGAAGGATCCCTACACCCGTTACCTAACGCCGGATGAATACCAAGAATTGCTGGCAGAAAATAAAGGAGTCTACGGCGGAGTCGGCCTCTACCTGGAATACAAAGAAGGCCGGCTGGTCATTTACAAAGTGATTAAAAACTCCCCGGCTGCCCAAGCCGGCCTCCAACCGGGGGACCGGATCATCGCCATCAACGGGCAAGCCACCGCCGGAATGACCAAAGAAAGCGTCGCAGCGGCGATTTTAGGTCCACCCGGAACGACCGTCTTTCTCACCGTCCAGCAGGGAGAAGGAACGCGCCAAACCACCCGGGAGATTACCTTAAACAGAACCTTGATCGACCCTTCCCTCGAATGGGAGATCCGGCCCGACCCGGAAGCGGGGAAAATCGGCTGGCTTACCCTCACCCAGTTTACCGAGGAGACGGGGGCCGATTTAGGCCGCACTTTGGAACTTTTCCGCAGCCAGCAGGTGGCCGGTGTCATCCTGGACCTCCGCTACAATCCGGGCGGCCTCTTGGTTTCCGCCCTGGAGGTCGCCAGCCGGTTGCTGCCCGGGGCTGAAGGTAAGCCTCTGGTCTTTCTTGAATACCGGAACCAAAAACAGGAAACCTTTCCCGCCTGGACCAGTCCCCATCCGTCCTTTCCTTTGGTGGTCCTGGTTAACGAATGGAGTGCGAGTTCCGCGGAGATTGTCGCCGCCGCCATTAAAGACTTGAAGGCCGGCGTTCTCGTCGGCAATACCACCTTCGGCAAGGGTTTGGTCCAGGATGTAATCCCTTTACGCGGGGGCGGCGCTTTATATTTCACCGTGGCCCGTTATTTGACGGCCGGCGGCTATTCCATTCACCAAACCGGGGTGGAACCGGACCTCCGGGTAACCCTGCCCGCCAGTCCGGCTGCTCCGGCCCGCAGCGATCCCGCCCTTCTCCAGCAAGTCGACGCGTTGCAGGCGGCCGCCGCCCTCCAGGTGCTCAAGGAGCTAATTCGGGCCCGCCGTCCGGACGCCGCTTAAACCGGAAATTTCCTTTTTAAAAATACTTTCCATGTTCCCGCCTCACCCGGCTTTAAAATTGCTTCTTCTGGACCACCGGTGGACTCACCCGGTTTTGATCTGATTCCTTCCGTAAAATTAATGGCTCTGGCGGGAGATCCTTGGTAGCCGGTATGAGCAACTACCCGGAAGGGGAGTGATCAGCTTGTCTTTGCCGCCCCAAACCCATCTGCCTATACCCCGCGCCCAACGGTTCCCGTCTCTACCCGGCCATTACCTGCGTTACCTCTTCGGCCTGCTCTTCCTGGCCGGTCAGTTTTTTTTCTGGGTGAACCTTCCACCGCCGGCGCCGTTTGTCCCCAGTCCGGCCGGAGTGACCAATTTTTCCGGGGTCGGCTGGTCCGCCACATGGGAGTGGTTGTTTTATGGGCGTCGGCCGGCGCCTTCGATTCCCCACCGGCCTCAGGAATCCTTACCGCCTTCCGAACCTTCCGGGCCTTCTTCCCCCGCCCCGGCCTACGAAGGCGTAGTGGCGATCATTATCGATGATCTGGGTTTCGTGGAGAAACCCACCGAAGCTTTCTGGGCTTTGGACATTCCGCTGACCTTCGCCGTCTTGCCTTGGGGGCGCTATTCGGCAAGCCACGCCCGGGAAGCTCTCCGCCGCGGACAGGAAGTCATTTTACATCTCCCCATTGAACCCCTGGACCCCCAAACCGATCCCGGCCCCGGCGCCTTACGTACCAGTCAAGCACCGGAAGAAATGCGCCTCCGGATCCGGAAGAATCTAAAAGCCGTCCCGGGCATTGTCGGCGTCAATAACCACATGGGTTCCAAAGGAACGCAGGACCGGGCCATGATGGAACTCTTGATGACAGAGTTGCAAAAGGAAGGTTTATTTTTTATCGACAGCATGACGATTCATACCTCCGTCGCCTGGTCCGTAGCGCGGGAATACGGGGTGCCCACCGCCCGGCGGGACGTTTTTCTGGACGGATTGGGAGTGGAAAGAATTCCGGACCAAATTGAGGTGTTAATCGAAAAAGCCCTCGCCCACGGTTCGGCCATCGGGATTGCCCATACCCGGCCCGGAGTGGCGGAAGCTCTCGCCGAAGCACTTCCCCGCTTGGCCGCCGCCGGTATTAAACTGGTCCATGTCTCCAGCCTTGTGCAATAAGTTTATCCATTTCCGAAAAGGATTTGTTGCTTTCATGTCGAACACGAATGTATGTTCGACTTTTTTCTTGTTCTAACCCTTGCTCTTTCCGGCTTCCTCTGCTATACTACAGTTTACGTAAACGCATAGCGTGGAGATGATCCAATGTCCGCTTTTAAACTTGTGGCCCCTTACTCCCCCCGCGGCGACCAACCGGAGGCCATTGACCAGTTGGTCTCCGGCTTGTTAAACGGCGCCCGGAGCCAGGTGCTTTTGGGGGTGACCGGGTCCGGCAAGACTTTTACCATGGCCAACATTATCGCCCGGGTCAACCGGCCGACCTTGGTGATCGCCCATAACAAAACCCTGGCCGCGCAGTTATACAGTGAATTCAAGGAGTTTTTCCCCGAAAACGCCGTCCATTACTTTGTCAGCTATTATGATTACTACCAGCCGGAGGCCTATATACCCCAGACTGACACCTACATCGAAAAAGACGCCAGCATCAATGAGGAGATTGACCGGCTGCGGCACGCCTCGACCTCCGCCTTATTTGAACGGCGGGATGTGCTGATCGTGGCCAGTGTCTCCTGTATCTACGGTTTGGGTTCGCCCGAGGACTACCAGGGGATGACCCTTTCACTGAAACATGGTGATGTCCGCACCCGTGATAAAATCCTCCGCCGTCTGGTCGGGATTCAATATACCCGGAACGATTTGGGTTTTACCCGGGGCACCTTCCGGGTGCGTGGTGATGTCATTGAAATTATCCCCGTTTACGGTGAGACCGTGATCCGGATCGAGCTCTTCGGCGACGAAGTCGAGAAAATCATGGAAGTGGATCCGCTCACCGGGGAGATCCTGGGGGAGAAAGAGAGCGTCACCATTTATCCGGCAAGCCATTACGTGACCAGCGAGGAGAAGATGAAAAAGGCCATCGCCTCCATCGAAGCAGAACTGGAAACCGAATTGGCCCGTCTCCGCCAGGAAGGGAAATTACTGGAGGCCCAGCGGCTGGAGCAGCGGACCCGTTTTGATCTGGAGATGATGCAGGAGGTCGGTTATTGCCAAGGCATCGAAAACTACTCCCGGCACCTGACCGGGCGCCAACCGGGGGAACCCCCCGCCACCCTCCTGGACTATTTTCCCGATGATTTTCTGCTCTTTATCGACGAATCCCACGTCACCATCCCGCAACTGCGGGCCATGTACGCCGGGGACCGTTCCCGGAAGGAAACCCTGGTCCGCTACGGCTTCCGTTTGCCGTCGGCCTTGGATAACCGCCCGTTGCGCTTTGAAGAATTTGAAAAAGCCATCAACCAGGTGATCTTCGTCTCCGCCACCCCCGGCCCCTATGAACTCCAGCAAGCCTCCCAGGTGGTGGAGCAGGTCATCCGCCCGACCGGCCTTCTGGATCCCGAGGTGGAGGTCCGCCCGGTGAAGGGGCAGATTGATGACTTGATGGAGGAAATCCGGCAACGCACCGTCAAAGGCGAGCGGGTTCTGGTCATCACCCTGACCAAACGCATGGCGGAAGACCTCACCGAGTATTTGGAGGAAGCCGGTTTCCGGGTCAAATACCTCCACTCGGAGATCCACACCCTGGAGCGGGTGGAGATCCTCCGCGATCTCCGCCTGGGCAAGTTTGACGTCCTGGTCGGGATCAATCTGCTCCGGGAAGGGCTGGACCTGCCCGAAGTGACCCTGGTAGCCATCCTGGACGCGGATAAGGAAGGCTTTCTCCGCTCGGAAACCACGCTCATCCAGATCATCGGACGGGCCGCCCGGAATGTCAACGGCAAAGTCATTATGTACGCCGACCAGATCACCGATTCGATGGCCCGGGCGATTAAAGAGACCAACCGGCGCCGGAGCAAACAGCTCCGTTACAACCAGGAGCACAATATTACCCCCGAATCGGTGCAGAAAGCCGTCCGGGATCTAATCAACCTGGAACAGGTGGCGGAAGAGAAAGTGGTCTACCAGGCCAAAGCGGAAAAGATGAGCCGGGCCGAGGTGGAGGAGACCATTAATCGCCTGGAAGAAGAGATGCTCGCCGCCGCGGGTAGACTGGAGTTTGAAACGGCGGCCAAACTACGGGACGAATTGAAGGAATGGCGGAAATTACTGGAGGAATGAATGAGGATGATGAAAGACCGGATTATCATTAAAGGCGCCCGCGTGAACAACCTGAAAAATATCGATCTGGAAATTCCCCGGAATAAACTGGTGGTGATGACCGGCCTCTCCGGCTCGGGCAAATCTTCCCTGGCTTTTGACACGATTTTTGCCGAAGGGCAGCGCCGCTATGTGGAATCCCTCTCCGCCTATGCCCGGCAATTTCTGGGGCAAATGGATAAACCGGATGTGGACGACATTGAAGGGCTCTCTCCGGCCATCTCCATCGACCAGAAGACCACTTCCCGGAACCCCCGTTCCACCGTGGGCACCGTCACCGAGATCTACGACTATCTCCGCCTTTTGTACGCACGGATCGGCCATCCTTTCTGTCCCACCTGCGACCGGCCGATCCGCAAGCAAACGGTGGATCAGATCGTCGACCAGATCATGACCTGGCCTGCCGAGACCAAATTTCAGGTCCTGGCACCTGTCGTCCGGGGGCGGAAAGGGGAGTACGTGAAAATCTTCACCGATCTCAAAAAGGAGGGTTTTGTCCGGGTCCGGGTGGACGGGGAGATCCGTTCGTTGGACGAAGAGATTAAACTGGCCAAATACCAGCAGCACTGGATCGATGTGGTCGTCGACCGCCTGATTCTCCGCCCCGGCATTGAACAACGCCTCACCGACTCGCTGGAAATAGCCCTGCAACTCGCCAAAGGCCTGGTAATCATCGCCCCGCTGGAGGGAGAAGAGACCTTATTCAGCACCAATTTTGCCTGTCCGGAGTGTGGTTTCAGTTTTGAAGAGATTACACCGCGCTTTTTCTCCTTCAATTCACCCTACGGCGCCTGTCCCTCCTGTGACGGTCTGGGTTTCAAACTGGAGATCGACCCGGCCAAAGTGCTGGACCCCAACCGCTCCCTGCGGGAGGGAGCGGTCCTGGCCTGGAGCGCCGATGAAAACTCCTGGTCCCTCCAGTATCTCCTTTGTGTGGCCCGGTATTTACATTTGGATCCTGATCTGCCCCTGGCCAAGGCCACTCCCGAGCAGATCCACGCCCTCCTCTACGGCACCGGCCACGAAAAGATCCCCGTAGTCTACCGGGGCGAGGACGGCCGCCAGGTAAAGCAACAAATCCGCTTTGAAGGCATTGTGAACAACCTCAACCGCCGGTACCACAGTACCCAATCGGATTATATCCGTCAGGAGATTGAACAGAAATACATGACCTTCAGCCCGTGTACCGCCTGTCACGGAGCCCGGCTGCGTCCGGAAAGTCTCGCCGTCAAGCTCGGCCCTTATAATATCAGCGAACTGACCGCCCTCTCCATTAAACAAATCCGGCAATTCCTTGCCACCTTGTCCCTGAGCGAAAAGGAGAAGGTCATCGCGCACCAGGTTCTGAAGGAGATTGACCAGCGCCTATCCTTCCTGGTCGATGTAGGGCTTGATTATCTAACTCTGGACCGGACCGCCGGCACTCTTTCCGGCGGTGAAGCCCAGCGGATCCGGTTAGCCACCCAGTTGGGCTCTTCCCTGGTCGGCGTCTTATATATCCTGGACGAACCCAGCATCGGCCTCCACCAACGGGATAACCGGCGTTTAATCGAAGCCCTGCTCAAGCTCCGCGATTTGGGAAACACCCTGATTGTGGTGGAGCATGATGAAGAGATGATGCGCTCCGCCGATTATCTCATCGACATCGGTCCCGGGGCCGGCGCCCACGGCGGCGAAGTGGTAGCCGCCGGGGATCTCCAGACGATTACCGCCTGCCCCCGCTCGATCACCGGCGCTTATTTGGCCGGCCGGCGCCAAATTCCCATCCCCCACCTTCGCCGTCCCGGCAACGGTCACTGGTTAACGATTAAAGGGGCCCGGGAGCATAACCTGAAGAACATCGACGTCGCCATTCCCCTTGGTTGTTTTGTCGCCGTCACCGGGGTCTCCGGTTCGGGCAAGAGCACCCTGGTCAATGATATTCTCTACCCGGTGCTCGCCCGGGAACTCAACAGGGCCACCAGCCTTTATCCCGGCGCGTACCGGGAGATCGAAGGCTTGGAGTTTCTGGACAAGGTGATTAATATCGACCAATCACCCATCGGCCGCACGCCCCGTTCCAACCCGGCCACCTATACCGGGGTCTTTGACGAGATCCGGGCTGTCTTCGCCGAAACCACCGAGGCCAAAATGCGGGGGTATAAACCGGGACGCTTCTCCTTCAATGTCAAAGGGGGAAGGTGTGAAGCCTGCGCCGGGGACGGCATCATCCAAATCGAAATGCATTTTCTCCCCGATGTCTATGTCCCCTGCGAGGTTTGTAAAGGAAAACGTTACAACCGGGAAACTCTGGAAGTGAAATACCGGGGAAAAAACATCGCCGATATTCTGGAGATGCCGGTAGAAGAGGCCCTCGAATTCTTTGCCAACCATCCCCGGATCGAACGGCGTCTGCAAACTTTGTACGATGTGGGGTTGGGCTACATCAAACTGGGCCAGCCGGCGACCACCCTTTCCGGCGGGGAAGCCCAACGGGTAAAACTCGCCACGGAACTGGCCAGACGAAGCAACGGCCGGACCATTTACATCCTGGACGAACCCACGACCGGCCTGCACTTCGCCGATGTGGAAAAACTTCTGGAAATTCTCCAGCGTCTGGTCGACGCCGGAAACACCGTTTTGGTCATCGAGCATAACCTGGACGTGATTAAAACCGCCGATTACCTTATCGATCTTGGTCCGGAAGGCGGCGACCGCGGCGGTGAGGTGGTGGCCACCGGTACCCCGGAAGAAGTGGCAGCCCAGCCCTCTTCTTACACCGGACAAGTCCTCCGCCCGATCCTGGGATCAATTCCCGCCCGCCAGGAAGCGTAAAAGTAGCCGCAAGGCCGAACGCTGTTTCCTTCTTCCGGTGAAATTTCTTGGCGTATTTTAAAGCTCGGCTCCGCTTCGCTACGACTTAGCCAAGAAATTCAGATCATTTGGAAACAGCGTTCGGCCTCGCCATTTACAGCGCTTTCCGGTAAATCCGGTAGACCCGGTAGAGGCGTCCACCGGCGCCTTCCACCGAACGGATGGATTCCTTATTCATCTCGGCAATCGCCGATCCTTCCCCGTAGGTATACCCTTTTTCCCGGGCGGCCACCATCATCCGGTAATAAATGGCACTGTTCACCGCCTTGTTCCGGAATTTGGGGACCACAAACTGGATAAAAATCCGCGCCCCGGTAATCCGTCTTTTATACCATAGATACTTCACCCAGCCAAAGGGAAAAAGCCGGCCGTTTAAGTGTTTGAGTACTTGGTTGTAGTCGGGCAGCCCCACCACAAAGCCAATGGGCTCCGTGCCGGAACGGGCGATATAAACCAAGTCCGGGTCCATAAACTGGAGCAAGGACTGGACTTCCGCCCGGATCTCCTCCACCGAGGGGGGGGTTAAATGCTCCCAGGTGGCCGGCATGGCCAGATCGAGAATGGTTTTAATATCCCGGATTTCCCTTTCCAGACGGGTCCGGTCAAACCGGTCAATCTGAAAATGGTACTTCTGCATGGCATAGGAAACCACGCGGGCAAACCGCTCCGTATCCAAATTATTGACATCCAGATAAAAAGCAAAAAGGTCCATATTTTTTTCAAAACCGTACGCCTCGAAAAACCGTTGGTAATACGGGGGGTTATATGAATTCATTAACACCGGCGGGCCGTCAAAGCCCTTGATCAAAATCCCCCGGTTATCATCGCCGTTGGTCGGGGAGACCGGCCCTACCATACTGGTCAATCCCCGCTGCCGCAGCCAGGCGGCGGCCGCCTCAAATAAAGCAAAAGCCGCCTTTTGATCGTCAACCACTTCAAACAGACTGATATAACCCTCATTTTTCCCTTTTTCCCGGTTGAGTTTGGTGTTAACCCCCACCAACAGGCGGCCTACCACTTGCCCCTCCTCCAGGGCCAGATAAAAAGTATGGGGACCGTTGGTGAACAAAGGATTGTTTTTCCCCTCTAAGGTATGGAAAAACTGCCCTCGGAGGGGAGGTACCCAATTGGGATCCCTTTTATAAATAGTCCAGGGCAGGTCAATAAATTGCTTTAATCCATTCCTGTCTTGTACTTCTTTAATTTGCAACATTTAACTTCTCCTTTTTAATGTGGCATCAAGAGCCAGGCCACGGCAAAACCAAGATAATTACCGATGGCATACCCCACTAAGCCACAGGTTAACCCCGGGACGATTACCTCCCGGTTTTTTAAACGTTCGGCCACGGGACCGATAAAAGCCGGCCCGAAAATCCCCGCGGTGGAAGTAATAATCATCGTATCTGTATCAATCCGGAAGATGATCGCCAGAAGCAGATGGATGACAATCGCCATTGTCATTACAAAAGCGGTATACATAAAAACATCGGAACTGGAAACCAGGATCTCCCGGAAGTCAATATTGGTTCCGAGGGCCAATGAAAAAACAAGGATAAAATATTTCCCCGCTTCGTAGGTGTATTTAATCTTCCGGATCCGGGGGTGAAAGGAGGCCGCCACCCCCAAAGTGGTAAGGATTAACATCACAACGCTTACTTCCAGCTTTCCGGTGCAAAGCAGCGCGACGCCGGCACTGATTCCCACAATAACAAGAGAAAGAAGAATGGCGAAGATCAGTTCCTTTTTGGACCCCTCTTCTTCTTCCGCCGCCGCAACCGCCGGTTCCAACCCGGACTGCGCAAAGGGCGGAAGAACCTTCCCGATTAGCCATTGGGCCACCGTCACCAGAAAGAGAAAATAAAGGCCGCCTATCAAGGCATCGGAAGTATTCGTCAGGATCAACGTCTTCTCCTTGACATGTAATCCCATCCCGATCGCCATTAAATTAGGGGTTCCTCCCGTATAAACCCCCACCAGCATTCCTGAGATTTTCCAATACTCGTCCACCCAAGGAAACAACCACGCGGCCAGGATGGTACTGAGAATCGCGCTGATGATCACTAAAAGAAAGGAAAGGATGGTTTTGGGCGCCAGTTTCAACCACCTTTTAAAATCAGTGGCAAAAAGGATTAAAGGAATTGCTACTGGAATGGCTAATTCCGATAAGGAGTAGGCCAGTTCTTTATCGATGGGGATCAGGTTCTGGTTGCCCAAAAGAATTCCCAAAAGGTAGCAGAGGAGAATGGGGCTGATCAATCCCAGCTTCTTACAGCGTTTTAATCCTTTGGCGATTAAAACCGGTGTAACAAAATAAAAGATAATTTCGATAATTTGCACGCCATCGCCTCTTTCTCTTCTTTTCATTCTATATCCCGATTTTAACTTTACGTTCATTTGTTTGTCAAGGTAAACGGGGAATTTACTACTAATGAGATCAAAAAACAAGGACAGGGAAAAGCCGGCTCCCGGATTGCATAAGCAGGCACTGTCACCGGCAAAATAGAGAAAAGCTTAGTGTAGAGCATATTTCACAAAAGCCAAAAGATGGCAGGAAAAAGAAAAAGACGGAAAGAGCAGGAATAACCAGGGAAGAATTGAATATTAATTGATACCATCGGGTGGGGCAAGCTTTGATTTTCCTGCCCGGAATTTAAGTTGGGGTGTAAACGGAGATTACGATGAATATTTTAGTTATTGACGCCCAAGGCGGTGGCATCGGTAAACAACTGGTAGCGGCAATTAAGCAAAATATTGCCGGTGCGGTGGTGACCGCGGTGGGCACCAACAGTACAGCGACCGCGGCCATGCTGAAAGCCGGAGCCGACTATGGGGCTACCGGGGAAAATGCGGTGGTAGTGGGGTGCCGGAAAGCCGATCTAATCGTCGGGCCGGTGGGAATTGTCATCGCCGATGCCCTTTTTGGCGAAATTACGCCACGGATGGCCAAAGCTGTGGGACAAAGCGCCGCCAAACGAATTTTGATCCCCATCAGCCACTGTGATAATATCGTGGTCGGAGTGGCCGATTTGTCCATCTCCGCCCTGATCCAAAGCGTAATCAAAACCATCCAATCCCTCTCCGGCGGACCGGCATAAGGCTTGCCCCGCTCTTGCTTTTTGTCCTTTCCTGCAGTATAATGTATAATACATTCCCGAAGGAAATCGCCGCTTTCCGAAGAAAGCGTCTTCAAGTTTAAAGTTGGTTAATTCTCAACGAACCAATTACCGCGAAGGTGATTTGACTTCCCGTCGGAAGTTATCCCTTCGCGGTTTTTATTTGGCCCGGGAGGAGAAGAGGGTGCTGATTGAGGGAAAGCATATTTGCTACTCCTATGACGGGGGCGGTTCTTCCTTCGCTCTCCAAGAGGTGGACCTCCGGATTGGGCAAGGCCAGTTTGTCGTCATCCTTGGCGGTAACGGCTCGGGTAAATCGACCTTGGTCAAACACCTCAATGCCCTGCTCCGGCTCCAGGAAGGGGAGCTTAGGATCGCCCACATTGATGTCCGGGATGAAGAGGAGATCTGGTTTTTACGCCGCCTCTGCGGCATGGTCTTCCAAAATCCCGATCTCCAGTTCGTTTCCCCGGTGGTGGAGGATGATATCGCCTTTGGTCTGGAAAACTACGAGGTGCCCCGGGAAAAAATTCCGGAACGGGTCCGATCCGCCTTGTCCCTGGTCGGAATGGACGGCTATGCGCAGCGGGCGGTGTCCACCCTTTCCGGCGGACAAAAACAGCGCGTCGCGTTAGCCGGTGTGTTGGCACTGGATCCCGCCGTTCTTATTTTTGACGAGGCCACCGCCATGCTGGACCCGGGGGGAAGGGAAGAAGTGCTAAAGATCATGCACCAGTTGCACCGTGCCGGGAAAACAATTATCACCATTACCCAGTATGTGGAGGAGGCAGTCGGCGCCGACCAAATTATCCTGATGCACCGGGGCCGGGTGCTGGCCTGTGGCAGTCCGCGCGCGATTCTGACCAATCCGGACCTGATGCGGACGGCAGAACTGATCCCGCCCCTTCCGGTTCGCCTCTACCATGACCTGCGGCAGGCAGGTGTTTATTTAAACCACTGTCCCCTCACCGAAGAGGAGTTGGTCGAAGAGCTATGTCAATTAAAATCCAAAACCTGAGTTATTTCTATCTGCAACCCAACGGGGAAAAATTCGAAGCCCTGAAAAACATTACGTGCACCATCGAAACCGGCGATTTTACCGGACTTCTAGGTCCGACCGGCAGCGGGAAAACCACTTTCCTCCAGTTGCTGGCCGGTCTCCGCCCGCCCACCAGCGGAGAGATCTATTTTCACGGCGAAGAAATCAGCAGCAAAAACTTTGCCCGCCACCATTTAAGGGAAAAGGTGGGGGTGGTGTTTCAAAATCCCGAATACCAGCTATTTGCCGCCACGGTCGAAAAGGATGTGGCTTTTGGCCTGAAAGCGAGCGGTTTGAGCCGGGAGGAAGTGACGGCCCGCGTCCAGTGGGCCTTGGAAACCATGGGTTTTACTTTTGCCAAAATCCGTCACCAGTCTCCCCTGGCTCTTTCCGCCGGGGAAAAACGCCGGGTGGCACTGGCCGGCGTGCTGGCACGCAAGCCGGAAATTCTCATTCTGGACGAGCCCCTCACCGGACTGGATCCCTGCGGCCGGCAGAGCTTTTTACGGGTCGTTACGGAAATAAATCAAGCGGGAACCAGCATTATTATGGCCTCCCATGACATGGAAGCCCTGGCGGAATACACCAAACATCTCCTGGTACTGGAGGAGGGCCGGCTCGTGGAGGCGGGACCGACCAGGGAGGTTTTTAGCCGGTTAAAACAGAAAGAGCACCGGGCTTTTCAAACCAAAGCGCAAAGAATCGCCACCTTGCTGACGGAAAAAGGTAAACTCCCACTTCCCGCGGCGGTCGTTACCTATAATGATTTGCTTTCCGCTTTAAGACAAGAACTGGCCGGAGGTGGCCCAAAATGAACACCCTGCCGGCCGGCCAGTATCGGCCAGGAGATTCCCCCCTTCACCGGCTCGATGCCAGAATAAAAATGCTCTGTTTTTTGCTGCTGATGACGACCGTTCTTCGGGCTTCGTCCCTTTGGGGCTATACCCTGGCGCTGGCGGCGGTACTGGCATTCCTCCGGCTTTCCCGCTTACCGCTGCGCGCGGCTGTTGCCCCCATCCGTGGCCTGGGCTGGTTCCTGCTGGCAGTTTTTCTGATGAACGCTCTTTTCTTTCCAGGGGAAGACATCCTTGCCGCCGGGAAATTTTTTCACCCTACACAAAGCGGCATTAAGCAAGGCTTCCGCGTAACGGCCAATGTCTTATTTCTTCTCATCCTTGGCAACCTGCTGACCATGACTACTTTGCCCACCCAGGTCACTGCGGCCCTGCTGAGTCTGTTGCAACCGTTAAGGCTCCTCGGGGTCCCCACCGGCGAAGTGGCCATGATCATTAGCCTGGCCCTTCAATTTATTCCTGCCCTCATGGAGGAAACGGAATTAATCAAAATGGCCCAACTCGCCAGGGGCGCCCGGTTTGACAGTAAGAAGCTGCCGGAACGGGCGGTCAGTTATCTCCCCCTGGTTGTACCGGTTTTTATCGCCGCTTTCCGGCGGGCCGAGGCGTTAGCCCTGGCGATGGAGGCGCGGGGTTACCGGAATGCCGAAAACCGGACCAAAAGCCCAAAAGAACCCCTAAGACCACAGGATTATGCCGCCTTAACGGTTTGTACTTTAATTTTTCTAGTCCAATTCTTCCTGCCACGGTAAAATTTCTGTTCTTATCTATACTAATAATTGCTTAGGAGGTTGTAACCCATGTCTAAACTCTCTTCCGTCCAACGCTCACTTATTACCGCCGTCTGTATCGGCCTCTGTGTGGTCCTGCCGATCATGTTCCATTCCATTCCCAATGCCGGCACCGTGATCAGCCCGATGCACATTCCTGTTCTGTTGTCCGGATTAGTCTGCGGCTGGTCCTTTGGCCTCCTTTGCGGGCTGGCCGGTCCTTTGCTTTCCAGTCTGCTCACGGGAATGCCGCCGCTGGTTTATTTACCCTCCATGCTGGTAGAGCTGGCTACCTACGGTCTGGTTTGCGGACTTATGTTTAACTTGATCTTCACAAAAAAGCTTTATGCCGATCTCTACCTCAGTTTGGTAACGGCCCTCCTGGCCGGACGGATAGTGGCCGGGCTGGCCAAGGCTTTTCTTTTCACCCCTGGAAACTATACTTGGGCCGCCTGGATCACCAGCTATTTCATCACCCTTTGGCCTGGACTGGTGATCCAACTAACGCTTGTCCCGGCCATTGTGGCTGCCCTGTTGAAAGCAAAGCTCATTCCCCCGCGGTATCCGAGAAAGTAATAACATGGACGGCGCCTCTTTTGCCCCTTACCTGAAACACCAGGCCTTCCTCCACCCGAGCATGACACCGCAGGATACCGTAAAATTATGCTTTCAAGCGGCCTTTGGGGCGGAACATATTTTGACGGATGCCGCCCAAGCCCGGCGTGTGCTTCTTATCGAGCTCGCCGGGACCCCGCCCCGGCCGATCGCAGTCTTTGAGCCCATCTCCGCCGTCTACACCAGATGTAACCTGGCCGCCTGGAAGTACTGGCAGTTGCCGCCGGAATGGCTGTGCCAAGTCTTTCTCCATTCCGCTGCCGAAAAAAGAGAAGCGGCCAAGCCGCTTTTTCTGGCGTATCTCCGGATCGTTACCGCTTGTGCCGGACAAGGGCTTCTCCCTTTTTCCGGCCTCGCCTGGCAACAATATTTGGACCGGTATTTGGCCGGCGGAATTCGCCCCCTTCACCACAGTGCGAGTTACCGGTTGAGGGAAGCCCCGGCGTACCGGATTATCAAAAGTGAAGATCTGAAGTTGCTGCCGGCTTTAGGCTCCCCCGGTCCCTAAAAGGTCCCCCCCGGCGTTGGGCCGGTACCGTCCCCTTCTTTCACCAAAGGAAGGCAAGGGAAGAGGAGACTTCCGTTTCGCGACTGGAGCCTTGCCCTAATTGGGACGCGGACCCTTTACAGCCGCCACTTCCTCATCTATAATGCTAATAAGCCCAGACGCAAAGAAAAACGGGGAAAGGAAGAAGCGGATGATTAAACATTTACTCTTTGACTTGGACGGGACCCTGCTCCCGATTGATTTGGATTTTTTCTTCGAACACTACCTAACCGCCTTGAGCGCCAAATTTACCGGCGTCATTGCCGAAGCGGAGTTTAAAGAAAAGTTGTTGGCCAGTACCATGCTGATGGTCAAAAATGAAGACCCGGCTTTGACCAATGAGGAAGTCTTTTGGCGGGATTTTCCCGCCCGGGTCGGTTTTTCCCGCTCCTTTCTTGAGCCGGTCTTCCTCGATTTTTACCAGCATGAATACCGTTTGCTCGGTCAAAATCTGCCCCCGGCCGGGCCGGTCCGGACCCTTTTATCCGCCGCTTTCCGGCAAGGATACAATGTAACCATTGCCACCAACCCCATCTTCCCCCTCTATGCGCTGAAGGAACGTCTGGCCTGGATTGATTGTCACGAGTTTCCTTACCGTTTTATAACCTCCATGGAGCAGATGCATTTTTGCAAGCCAAGTCTCGGTTACTACCGGGAACTTCTGGACCTGCTCGGCGCCAAAGCGGAAGAATGCCTCATGATCGGAAATGACATGGAAGAGGATATGGTGGCCGCTTTTCTCGGTCTTAAAACCTGTTTGGTCACGGATCGGCTGATCAAGAGGGAAAAAATAAAAGTAAAGCCCGACTACACGTGCCGTCTCGCCGAGCTTCCCCAAATCCTTATCGATTTAAATGAATGATTCAAATCCGCCTTAATTTAATCAAACCTCTGCCCCCCGCTTCCCGCCCTTTCCGGGATAAAAAAAGCCCCTTTTAGCAAAGGGGCTTCTTCATCACTAGTAAATTCTCCTTAAAAAGCCGGAACAATATCGCCGGCGTAATTCTCCAGGAGAAAAGCTTTGACCTCCGGACTGTTGAGCGCCTGGGCCAGTTTTTGGAGGGCCGGTTTATCCCGGTCTGCCGCCCGCACCGCCAGGACATTGGCATAGGGTGACTCACTGCCCTCGATAAACAGCGCATCCCTGGTGGGAACAAGGCCGGCCGGCAGCGCATAATTGGTATTGATCACTGCCAAATCCACCTCCGGCAGGACCCGCGGCAATTGGGCGGCTTCCAAGGCTTTCACCTGCAATTTTTTGGGATTTTCCTGAATATCCAACTCGGTGGCGAGCAATCCGGTTCCCGGACGAAGTTTAATCAAGTTGGCCTTCTCCAGCAGCATTAAAGCCCGCCCGCAGTTGGTGGGGTCGTTCGGAACGGCCACCACCGCCCGGTCTCTCAATTCACTGAGGCTCTTCACCTTCGCGGAATAAACCCCCATCGGCTCGATGTGCACTTTGGCGATATAGGTCAAATCCAAACGGTGATCTTTGCAAAACTGTTCAAGATAGGGAATGTGTTGGAAGAAATTGGCGTCCAATTCCCCTTCCGCCAAAGCCAAATTGGGCTGGACATAATCCTGGAATTCGATGATCACCAGTTCAATTCCCTCTTTGGCCAGCATCGGTTTGACCACTTCCAGAATTTCCGCATGGGGAGTGGGGGAAGCGCCTACTTTCAGGCTGACCGGCGCCGCCGCCAGCATTAGGCTGCCCACCAGCACCAGAACCAGCAGGAGCCCACCTAAGAACAAGCCTTTTTTCGCCAACTAAACCACCTCCATTTATTTTCACCGGAAAGAAATGTTGACTTGCCAAAGAGACCTTCTTTTCCAAGGCGACCGATTTATCTATGGTTTAAGCGGGCTGCCAGCCATCCGCCAAAGGACTGGAGGCCCTGGACCATCACAACCAAAACCAAGACGGTAATGAACATAATATCACCCCGGAAACGCTGGTATCCGTAGCGGATGGCGAGATCCCCTAAACCGCCGCCGCCAACCGCCCCCGCCATCGCCGAATAGCTAATTAAGCTGACCGCCACCATGGTCACACCCAAGACTAACCCCGGCACGGCTTCGGGAATCATCACTTTCGTGATGATCTGTCCGGTTGTGGCGCCCATCGCTTGAGCCGCTTCAATTACCCCCCAGTCAATCTCCAGGAGGGCACTCTCGACGACCCGGGCCATAAAAGGAATGGCACTCACCGTCAACGGCACAATGGCTCCGGTGGTCCCGATGGAGGTTCCCACCAGCCAACGGGTGAACGGAATAATCGCCACCAAAAGAATAATAAAGGGAAGGGAACGGCCCACATTGATGATGACGGAGAGGATCCGGTGAAGAAGGGGCATGGGTTTAATATGACGGGGACCGGTAATTACCAATAAGATCCCCAGCGGAATCCCGAACAGGGCGGAGAGGACCAAAGCAACGCCGACCATATAAACGGTTTCAAGGGTCGCATTCAATATCAAGCTCCACAATTCGTCAGCACCTCCGTTTGAAGCCCCTGGATGTGAAGGTAGTTTAAAGCCGCTTCCACGTCGGCATCAGCACCGGTAATCTCCACAATCAGCGAACCAAAGGGATTATTTTTGATGAAATCCAGATTGGCGTAGAGAATATTTGCCTCCACATGATATTGGCGGATCATCGACGAGATAATCGGTCGCGCCGCTACCTCTCCAATAAAGGAAATCCGGACCGTCTTCCCCCGCCGGTCCGCTGCGGAAGCCGACAAAATCCGCTCCTGGATTTCGGGGGGAATTTCCGTATGTAAAACCCCCTTCATAAAGCGGCGGGCCGCCACCGAGCGGGGACGGGCAAAAAGGTCAACCACCGGACCCTGTTCGACAATGCGCCCTTCCTCAATCACGGCGACCGTATCACAAATTTCCTTAATGACTTCCATCTGGTGGGTAATAAGGACAATGGTCAAACCGAAACGGCGGTTCACATCCTGGAGGAGGCGGAGGATGGATTTGGTTGTTTCCGGATCCAGGGCTGAAGTCGCTTCATCACAGAGGAGAACCTCCGGATTGTTGGCGAGCGCCCGCGCAATTCCCACCCGCTGTTTCTGGCCGCCGCTGAGTTCGGCCGGATAAGCGTTGCGCTTTTCGCTGAGACCGACCAATTCCATGAGGGAGTTGACCCTTTCCTCCCGTTCTTTTGGTTTGACCCCGGCAATCTCCAGAGGAAAAGCAATATTCCCGTAGACAGTCCGGGAAGACAGGAGGTTAAAATGCTGGAAGATCATGCCGATTTTCCGCCGGGCAGCCCGCAACTCTTTTCCTTTCAGTTTGGTAATTTCCTGTCCGGCCAGGCGGATGGTGCCAGCCTGCGGTTCCTCCAATTTATTAATACAGCGGATCAAGGTGCTTTTCCCTGCTCCGCTCAGCCCAATAATTCCAAAGATTTCCCCCTTTTGAATCTTCAGGCTGACATCCGCCAGGGCAACAACGCGTTTATCACCCTGTCCGTAAATTTTGGTCACATTTTCTAATTCAATCATCGGTGAAGACATGGCGGACCTTGGACCTCCTCTGCACCTTTGTCCCTATCTAACCACTTTGAAGAGGCCTTTACTGCTTGTCGAAGCACCCGGCTTTACCTGTCCGCTACCGGTTTGGCAGAAGCGGCGGTAGCGACAATCCAGCAAAGACTCTTCGGTCCGAGGGGGATATGTGTTTTAGTGTCAATATTATCATGTTCAAATCGTCATGTCAAGACACTCCGGTTTAAGATCCGGTCAAAATCCGGACGCTCTTTACAAAATAAAAACCCGTTCTCCCGGCGAGAACGGGTGGCTGACGCCGGAATCTACGGCGGTACCGAGACTAATCAATCGGTTCTGCTTCCTCCTGGATATATTTACGCATTATTTGGATGAGTTTCTCTGCATAACGGGGATCTTCGGCATAACCGGCCTTTTGGATCCGGCGGACATAGGCTTCCGGATCGGCGGCGACGTCCAAAGCCTCCTGGTAACGGGGGTTTTCCGTAATCAAACGGGCATAATCGATAAAGGATTCTTCATAATTATGATAAGCCCGAAACCGGTGGACTCTCTTCACCAGCCGCCCGTTGATGTACTGTTCATCGTAGGCTTTTACGCTGCCGGCCGGTCCTTCTCCTTTGATATTGAAGAGATTATAGGAGAGGCGGCCGGTTTCCAAATCGGTGACGGGATTCCTCAACCAGCCCGTTTCCAGGGCAGCCTGGGCCAGGACAGCCCGCCAGGGCAGACCGTACATCTCCTCAATAATTTTGGCATAAGGTTTAAAGGTCGTCACAAATTCTTCCGGTGTCATCACCGTTCCTCCTTGCTTTTTGTTGGGTAACCGCCCCCCTGCTATATTAGCCATTATATGCTGCTTTCTCTGCGCTTTATAAAGGTCAAAGACATAATCTTCCGCCCTTTTCTTGCCTGCGCCGGGAAAAAACATAAAAAAATCCTTCCGGCGTCAGGCCGAAGGATTTTTTAACTATTATAAATGATACGGTTCGCCCCGTAAAATCTTGAATCCCCGGTAGATCTGTTCCAATAAGAGCAAGCGGAATAACTGGTGGGGAAAGGTCAAGGCGGAAAAGGAAAGCCTGTCATCGGCCCGGGCGAGTACCTCCTGGTCAAGGCCGGCCGCCCCGCCGATCACCACATAAACCGTTTTCCCTTCTTGCTCCCGTGTGGCCAGCCATTGGGCCAACTCTTCCGAGGTGATACTCCGTCCTTGCCGGTCACAGACGGCCACAAAAGAAGGGGTTTTGAGGACAGCCAAAATTTTCTTCCCCTCTTCCTGTTTGGTCCAAGCCGGATCCCGTCCCACCGGATAGTCGGGGACCTCGATGATCTGCAGTTTGGTGTAGGCCTGCAGCCGTTTTTGGTATTCACCAATCCCCTGCCGGAGATAATCCTCTTTGATCCTCCCTACCGCGACAATAGTCAAATGAAGCATCTTTGCCTTTACTCCACCGCTTCCGCGGTCAGCTCTACCTTAAAGCGACGCTTGCCGCGGTAAAGCACCAAGGTGACCCGGTCGCCGGCTTTCAGATCCAGGCCGGTAAAGTTGGCCCCCTCCTTGATCTCCTGTCCGTTAATGGCCACAATCACATCACCGGCTTTCAAACCGGCCTTCGCGGCCGGTCCGGAAAAGACGCGGGTAATAAGGAAACCCTGTTCCACCGGGAGTCCAATCCGGTATCTCTGTTCCAACTGCTTCTTATTGGACTCATCAAAAGGCACGTAACTAATGCCGATCGCCCCGGGCCGCCGGAATTCCCCTTTGATAATCAAATCCGCAATTTCGCGGGCTTTATCAATGGGAATCGCAAAGCCAATGCCCTGGGCATTCTCGATAATCGCCGTATTGATCCCGATGACCTCCCCCTTACTGTTGAGTAAAGGACCGCCCGAATTCCCCGGGTTAATGGAGGCGTCGGTTTGGATCAAATCCCGCAGGGCCGTTTTTTCACCGGTGGCGATACTCCGGTTCACGGCACTGATCACCCCGGCTGTCACCGTATTTTTTAACCCTTCCCCGATGGGATTCCCGATGGCGATAGCCAGTTGCCCCACCCGGAGGTCGGCGGAACTGCCGAGCTTGGCCGCAGGATAATTATTCCCCTCAATCTTCAGGACAGCCAGATCATTGTCGGGATCGGCCCCGACCAACTTGGCAGGGAACTCCCGGCCGTCGTTTAAAACCACAATAATCTCTTCCGCCTTCTCAATCACATGGTAATTGGTGAGAATATGCCCGTCTTCCCGGAAAATCACCCCGGAGCCCAGCCCTTGCACCGGCTGGTACCCGACTAAACCAAAGAAGAAATCTTTCACTTCCACCAGGGTGGTGGTGGTAATCATCACCACACTGGGTCCCACTTTGTTCACCACTTCAATGGTGGCTTTCTCGTAATCGGTAATGATCTGTACCGGCCCCGTTTCCTGCTGCGTTTCGCTTTGCGGGGTCATTGGCGGCACCACTAAAGCCTGGCCCAAGCCGGTAAATCGGACGGCCAGCAACATAAGGAGACCTCCCAGAAAAGCAGCCAGCACGAGCAGGGTAAAAAGACTAAGCCGGGAGGACCGGTTATCCCCTCGTAAGTTTGGCATCTTTCCACCTCCGGACCATTGCCATCTCTCCGCTTTAATTATATCCTTTCTGCACTCGGAGAATAATTTGCCCATCCGCAAATTCCTCGGTTAAAAGCGCCCGCAGCTCCTCGGCAGCCCGGGAAGGCAAACCGGAAAAGAAATCATCCAGTAAAAGAAGGGGCCGGCCTTTGCCCGTCTCCCAAACCTCTTTCGCCAGCGCCAGCCGGAAAGCCAGATCCGCCCAGGGCTGCTGAGGAAAAACCGTCTCCGCCGCCACCACCGGCCCGCCCTGGGCACTTTTAACCAAAAACTTTAAAACATCCTCCTCCACCTGGGGAATCAACTGTTGATACCGGCCTTCCGTCAAAGCGGAAAGAAAACGCCCGGCCGTGACATAAAGGTCAAAAAGGGGAGAGGCTTTCTCCTTCACCGTCAAAGCCACGTTCTCCTCCGCCCGCAAGCGGGCGGCACACTCTTCCCTCTTCTCCAGTAAAGTACGGCGGGTTGCTTCCGGGGTTTGACCGCCCACTTTTTTTAAGAAGGAAGCCAGCGCTTCTTCGGCCTCTTGCCGCCGGGTTTTCCACTCCGTCAATTTTTTTACTTTGGCCTGGACCGTCTCCAAATCTTCATCGCCGGCCAGAGCCAAAAGGCGCTCCCTTTCCCGGCGGAGTTCCGCTTCCCTTTGCCGGAGCCGGGCCAATTCAATCTGGGGATCACCGTTCTTTCCTTGGAAAAGCGGGGGCCGTTCCAAACGGGCCAAATCACTGCGGTACTCTGCCAAGCGTTTTTTTTCCGCCAAAAACTCCTCGGGTTTTTTATCCTTCAATAAAAATTTTAATTCCTCGCGGAGCCGGCTTAAGGCGTCCAACAAAAGACTCATCCGCTTCTTAATCTCTTCCTCTTTCTCTTTATTCCCAATCCGCAGCCAGGAGCCTCTCCGCTCAAGTTGGGCCAAGGCTTCTTCTTCCTTCTCCAAACGTTCATTCAGCTCGGCTCTTCTTTTTAATAAATAGACCACCCTTTTCTCCTTTTCATCCGTATAAAACAGCGGATCATAGGCGGCGATTTTCTGGCGTAAAGCAGCCACGGCCCTTTCCAAAATTTCCCTGGTCTCCAGCTCTTCCCGGAGTTTTTCCTCGTAGAAGCTTTTCTCCAAAGCTACCGCGGTATATTCCCGGGCGGTAAGGGCCAATAAATCTTCGCCGGCCGGGGAGAGAAACTTTTCATAATCCCTGTATTTTGCCTCCTCCGCCCGGAGCCGTTCCACCTCTGCTTGGGCGTAATCGAGCCGGGCCAGGAGTTGATCAATGGCCGCCACTTCTTCTACCAGTTGGTTCCGGCGGTCTTCTTTTGCGGGGGTGGTCTGGATCAAGCATTCGGAAATCCCTTCGTGCAGCCTTAATTTCTGGATATGCTCCCGCACCAGCGGGGCATTCTGGTCCAGCAGCAGATTCTCCTTCTGGAAAAAGGCCAGCACACTAAAGTCCAAAGGGTTAATGATGCCGATCTCCTTAAACAGCAGATCCATCAGGAACATCGGGGACAAGGAATGGAGGCTTTGATCATCTAATTTAAAAATTTCCAGGGTTTCCTGGGCAAAATGACGGCCAAGCAAAAACTGGCCGTCCGCGGTCTCCACAATCATGGCCGCCCGGTAGTTATCCTTCCCCTGCTTGGGGGTAAAGCGCTCTTTTTTCCACCGCTGGGCGGGGGGAAATCCGAACAAGAGAGCCATAATTACTTCGTTGACCGTCTCCTCCCTTTCCTCACCGCCCAAGGGAATCTCCGTCCAAAACGGATGAAGCTCGGCTTCCCAATCGCGCAGGGCACCAAAACCTTTTACCATCAGTTTTTTGATGCGCACAGCCTCACCCCGCTATTCGCCGTCCTCGTCCTCTTCATTTCTGCCAACCACCCGAGCCACCGCCACAATCCGGTCGTTCTCTTCCAAATACATAAGTTTGACCCCTTGTGTATTCCGGCCCATCGAAGAGATATCACTGACGGTTACCCGGATAATCATGCCACTGGTATTAATCAGCATCAGTTCATGTTCGGGGAAGACTACGCCCCCGCCAACAACCTCTCCGGTTTTGACCGTTTGGTTCAGAGTTTTAATCCCCATCCCGCCCCTGGATTGCAGCCGGTATTGATCGAAAGGTGTTCTTTTGCCATACCCTTGTTCGGTAATCACCAAGAGTTCGGACCCGTCCTTAATGACATCCATGCCGACCACCCGGTCTCCTTCCCGGAGGGTAATCCCTTTAACGCCCCGGGCGTTCCGGCCCATCGGCCTGATTTCATTCTCGTGACAACGGAGGGCTTGCCCTTTGCGCGTAAAGAGAATGATCTCCCGGTTCCCGTCGGTGAGGCGCACACTGATGAGTTCGTCGCCCTCATCCAGCAGGATCCCGATCAGGCCGCTTCGCCGGTTATTGACAAACTGATCCAGGGGGGTCTTTTTTACCACGCCCTTTTCCGTGCACATGAGGAGGAATTGGTCTTCCCGGAACTCTTTGACCGGGATAAAGGTATTGATCCTTTCCTCCGGTACCAAAGGCAGCAGGTTAACCACGGCGATCCCCCGGGCCTGTCGGGACGCTTCGGGAATATCAAAAGCACGGAGTTGGTAGACCCGGCCCCGGTTGGTAAAGAACAAGACGTTATCATGGGTGGAAGTAATAAAGAGGTGTTCCACAAAATCCTCTTCCTTGGTGCTAATCCCGGTGATCCCTTTGCCCCCCCGCCGCTGGCTCTTGTAGGTATTGATCGGCAACCGTTTAATGTAACCGCTATGGGTGATCGTGACCACAATATCCTCCTCGGCGATCAGGTCTTCAATGGAGATCTCCTCTTCATTCCCGGCAATCTCCGTCCGCCGTGGATCGGCATACTTTTCCTTCAGCGCCAGCAGTTCGGTTTTAACCACCCCCATGATCTTCGCCTGGTCAGCCAGGAGTTCCCGGTAATAATGGATGGTCTTCTGAAGCTCCGCATATTCCTCCTCCAGTTTTTCCCGTTGCAGGCCGGTCAGACTCTGGAGGCGCATATCTAAGATGGCCTGTGCTTGCCGTTCCGACAAACCAAAATTACGCATCAGGCCTTCCCGGGCAATCTCCGCCGTCCGGGAGGACCGGATCAATTTAATCACCGCATCAATGTGGTCGAGGGCAATCCGGAGACCTTCCACAATATGAGCCCGCTCTTCGGCTTTGGCCAAATCAAACCGGGTCCGGCGGGTAATAATCTCCCTCTGGTGTTCCAGGTAGTGCCAGAGGAGATCCCTGAGCCCGAGCACCTTCGGTTCGTTATTGACCAAGACCAGCATGATGACGCCAAAGGTATCCTGGAGCTGAGTATGTTTAAACAACTGGTTGAGAAGGACATTGGGGTTGGTCTCCCGTTTTAATTCGATCACGATCCGCATCCCGGAACGGTCCGACTCATCCCGGAGATCGGTAATCCCTTCGATCACCTTGTTCCGGACCAGTTCGGCAATTTTCTCAATGAGCTTGGCTTTGTTCACCTGATAAGGCAGTTCATTAACGATAATTTGGCTTTTGCCGTTGCTGAGGGTCTCAATCTTCGTCCTGGCCCGGACCTTAATGCTGCCCCGGCCGGTAAGATAGGCTTCGCGGATGCCGTCCCGCCCTAAAATAATCCCGCCGGTAGGAAAGTCCGGCCCTTTGACGACCTTCATTAAGGCTTCCGTATCCGCCTCCGGATCGTCGATCAACAAAACCGCCCCGTCGATAATCTCTCCCAAATTATGGGGGGGAATATTGGTGGCCATGCCGACCGCAATCCCCGCCGCCCCGTTGACCAGTAAATTGGGAAAGCGGGAAGGGAGGACTGTCGGTTCTTCCAGACTCCCGTCGAAGTTGGGGGTAAAATCCACAGTCTCCTTCTCAATATCCGATAACATCTCCACCGCCAGTTTGGAGAGGCGGACTTCCGTATAACGCATCGCCGCCGGCGGATCACCGTCCACCGAGCCGAAGTTGCCGTGGCCGTCAACCAGCGGGTAACGGTAGGAAAAATCCTGGGCCATCCGGACGATGGAATCATAAATCGCCGCGTCCCCGTGGGGATGGTAGCGTCCCATTACATCCCCGACGATCCTGGCGGATTTTTTATGGGGTTTATCCGGGGTCGTCCCCGACTCGTACATTCCGTAGAGAATCCGCCGGTGAACCGGCTTTAGTCCGTCCCGGACGTCAGGAAGGGCCCGGCCGACAATCACGCTCATCGCATAACTGAGGTAAGAGCGTTTCATTTCATGCTCTATTTTAATGGGAATTACTTTTCCCTCGGTAATTTCTGCCAAATTTCTCCCTCCATTGGATCCCTTGGATCCTGCTTAAGTTTTCTCCACACCCGCGTTTAAATATCCAAATCCACAACTTCCCGCGCATGGGCATGGATAAACTCCCGTCTGGGTTCAACTTTATCCCCCATCAAAGTGGAGAAGATTTCATCGGCTGCCATGGCGTCCTCCAGCGAGACCCGGAGCAAGGTCCGGCTCTCCGGGTTCATCGTCGTCTCCGCCAGTTGTTCGGCGTTCATCTCGCCCAAACCCTTGTATCTTTGGATGACAACCCCTTGCCTTCCGTTTTCTTGCAAAAAGGCTTCCAGTTCCTCTTCGGAGTAACAGTACCGTTGGATTTTTCCCTTCTTTGCTAAAAACAACGGGGGCATGCCGATGTAGACATGGCCGTTTTCAATCAGGGGGGTCATATAGCGGTAAAAGAAGGTCAACAATAAAGTCCTGATATGGGCGCCGTCCACATCGGCATCGGTCATGGAAATGATTTTATGGTAACGGAGTTTCGATAGATCAAAATCCTCTCCGACCCCGGAACCGATCGCCGTAATCATCGCCTTAATCTCTTCATTGTTCAGAATCCGGTCCAGACGCGCCTTTTCCACGTTTAAAATTTTCCCGCGTAAAGGAAGCACGGCCTGAAAGCGCCGGTCCCGGGCTTGTTTGGCCGAACCGCCGGCCGAATCCCCCTCCACCAGGTACAACTCGCAAAGTTCAGGCTCTTTAAAAGTGCAATCCGCCAGTTTTCCGGGAAGGGAGGAGACTTCCAGCGCATTTTTCCGCCGGGTCAGTTCCCGGGCTTTCCGCGCCGCTTCCCGGGCACGGTTGGCCATCTGACATTTATCCACAACCACCTTGGCCACCGCGGGATTCTTCTCCAAATACTCGGAGAGTTCTTCGTAAACAATGGATTCGACCAGACCCTTGATTTCACTGTTCCCCAGCTTGGTTTTGGTCTGCCCTTCAAACTGGGGGGCACGGAGTTTCACACTGACTATGGCCGTTAACCCTTCCCGGACATCATCGCCCGAAAGATTACTCTCATTCTCTTTGATCAGATTATGTTTCCGTCCGTAATCATTGATGGAACGGGTTAAGGCGGAACGGAAACCGGTTAGGTGGGAGCCGCCTTCCTGGGTATTAATATTATTGGCAAAAGAGAAAACATTCTCCACATAACCATCGTTATACTGAAGGGCCACTTCCACCATGGTGGTCCCGACTTTCCGGTTGATATAGATCACCTCGTTAAAAAGAGGGGTTTTTGTCCGGTTCAGATGCTCCACAAAGGAAACAATCCCGCCTTCATAATGGAAAGTGTGCTTGACTCCGACCCGTTCGTCTTCGAGATTGATCTTTAAACCCCGGGTCAGAAAGGCCAATTCCCGCAGCCGGTGCATAAGCGTATTCAAGTCGAAATCAACTTTTTCAAAGATCTCCGGATCCGGTTTGAAGGTAACTTTGGTCCCTGTCCCCGTCGCCTCCCCGATCACTTTGACCTCGGTTTGGGGCTTGCCCCGCTCATACCTTTGATAATAGACCTTGCCGTCCCGCCGGACTTCCACTTCCAACCAGACAGAAAGAGCATTCACCACCGACACCCCGACCCCGTGCAAACCGCCGGAAATCGGATAATGATCACCACCGAACTTCCCGCCGGCATGGAGTTTGGTCATCACCACCTGTAAAGCGGAGACCTTCTCCTTCGGGTGAATATCCACCGGAATGCCAGTCCCGTTATCCGTAATGGAAACGGACCCGTCTTTGCGCAGGACAACATCAATCTGATCGCAGTAACCGGCCATGGCTTCATCGATACTATTATCCACGACTTCGTAGACCAAGTGATGAAGCCCGCGTTCACCGGTGCTCCCTATATACATACTGGGCCGTCGCCTTACAGCCTCAAGTCCTTCCAAAACCTGGATCTGTTCCGCATTATAAATATGCTTGTTTTGCTCGCTCACCAACATACCTCCCTCGTCTCCCTACATCATAACCCCTTGCTCCAGCCTTTTCTTCAGGGTTAATGAGGAAATCGGCGACAGAATAATGCTTCGGTCAGTGTAAATTGCCGATTTTGGCTTTCCTTCGGCAATATCCACCACTTCTTTGCCGGTTTTCTTCCGCTTCCGGAGCCAGTCTTCCAGCGACGTCTCTCCTTCTAAATTTTCAACTGCAATTAACTCCGCAGTATTAATGATCAGTGTCCCACCTAAATGCAGATACATCTGTCTCCCCCTTTCCGTAGTCAGGTTACGGCCGCTTTCTCCACCTTTCATGGGCGTAATAAAAACTGGTAAACGCCTGTTTCAATTCGGGATCGTGAATACTGGCGATCTCCGCCGGAAGAGAAATTTGCAAAGCCGGAGGAGATTCTTTATTCTTTTCCCTTTTTTGTGCCTTCCCATCGACCAGGGAGAGGGCGCCCACGGTGATGCGGACATTTTGGATGCTTTTCTTCCCTAAATAACGCCGGTATTTATTAATAATCTCCTTTTTAAAAAAAGTCAAGTTGTAGGCTAAAGCCGGATCGGGGGTTTTGATCCATAAAATCCCATTTTTTACCTGGCTCACCTCGGTTTTCTCCTTCAACGCCTCACCAATCACCTGCGGCCAATAATAGGCGGCCAATCCGGTTTGAACAGGGGAATTCCGTGACCAGTCCTTTAAAAAACCCTTAATGATCTGAGCCAAAGATGTCACTTCATTCATCGCTGATCACTCCCCCTTCCACCCGAAAGGTTTTGCGCGGGCCTTGAAAAGCCCGCTCCATACTTAGCTCCGTCGTGCTGATTACCGTCTGGGTGCCGGCCGTCAGCAATTGCAGCAACTCTTGTTTGCGTTCGCTGTCAAATTCGGAAAAAACATCGTCCAAAAGGAGAAGCGGGGCCGTACCCTGGGTCTTGGCAATCAGATCAACCATGGCCAGTTTCAACGCCAACGCCGCCGTGCGTTGCTGACCCTGTGACCCGTAGACCCGGAGTTCCCACCGGTCATTCAGAAAAATTTGCAACTCGTCCCGGTGGGGGCCAACCAAAGTATAACCGTACTGAAGCTCGGCGCCGTTCTTCTGCCGCAAGGCCCGCCATAAACCGGCCTGAATTGCCGGCAAATCCGGCTCCGTCCCCGGTTCGCACTGGTCTTTATAAAGACAAGCCAGGGTTTCCTGCTCGTTACTCATCACCCGGTGATAATGGTTAAACAAAGGCGCGATCTCCGCCAAAGCTTGCCGCCGGTACAGAATAACCCGGCTTCCCTCTTCGACCAGGCGTTCCGTCCAAACTTCCAGTTGGTTGAGATCGCGGCTGCCTTCCTTCAACCTTTTTAACAAAGCGTTTCTTTGGTAGAGCGCCCGGTAAAAACGGAGATATACCTCACGGTAATCGGGATAGGCCTGCGCCAGATATAAATCAAGGAATTCCCGGCGTTTTTCCGGGCCGCCCTTCACGATCTGAAGATCATCCGGAGTAAAGATAACCGTCCGGACCCGGCCAAACAATTCCCGTTTACTTTTGTACGGTACACCGTTAACTTTCACCACAACCTGCCGGCACCCATTACCCACCTCCAGGGTAAGGTCCTCCTCTTCCCCCTGGAACTCTCCTTTTAAGTAAAAACCTTCGGTGGATTCTTTAATCAAATCCTCATCCCGCCTGGTCCGAAAGGAACGGCCCAAAGTTAGAAAGGCAACAGCCTCTAAAAAGTTGGTTTTACCTTGACCGTTACGGCCCAATAAAATATTGAGGTGGGGGGATAAGGCCACTTCCGCCTGGGCATAGTTACGAAAATTAATAATCCTGATCTTCTCCAGATACACTTTCTTCTCCCTTAATCCGTACCTGCCGGCTGGTACCGTCGGGCATCGTCACCCAATCCCCATCCGCAAGATGACGACCCCGCCGTAACTCCGTCCGGCCGTTCACTTTGACCATCCCCGCTTGGATCAGCTTTTTGGCTTCACCGCCGGTCATGACCAAACCGGCCAGCTTCAAAAACTGCGCCAAACGGATTGTCCCCTCAACAACGACCTCTTCCATCTTTCCTCCTTAATAATTCAAGCGCAAAGGCATCAACACATAGGTATAATCCTTCTTCTCCTTTACCTGCATCACGGAAGCCTTCATCCCTTTGGATAGCTTAAAAACAATCTCGTCCTCGCTGCTCACCACTTTTAAAAAATCGATCAGATACTGGGCATTAAAGCCGATGTCAAAGGGTTCGGCCGTAAAAGAACAGCTTACTTCCTCCACAAACTGGCCCAACTCCGGATCCGAAGCAAAGATCGTCAGCAAATCAGAAGTAAAGCTTAATTTAACCGCGTTATCAATAAGTAAACTCCTGGTCAGGGCACTGGTCAAGGCTGTCCCGTTAAAACGGGCTTCACCGTCGAAACTTTCCGGAATCACCTGCTCATACCGGGGAAATTGCGCATTGATTAACCGTGTATAATAGATTATCCCGTTTCCAGCTGCATATAACTGCCGGTTTATTAAAAAGAAGACAATCTCCCTTTCCGGATCATTCCCAAAGATGCTGGCCATCTCTTTCAAGGATTTAACCGGCACTAAAAAATTCTCTTCGCTGCTGCCGTTGATCCTCAAGTCTTTGATCACCAAACGGTTAATATCCGTCGCCACCAGCCTTAAGGATTCCGGTTTAAGTTCCCATAAAACACTGGAGAGGAAAGGCCGGGAATCGTTGGGGGCGGTAGCGTAGATGCTTTGCCGGACTGCTTCCTCAAACGCAGGGGCAGGAAGGGAAAAGAGAGGGGGATTTCCGGATGCTTCCGTCTGTTCTTCGGTATAAAGGTAAACCGTCCGCAAACCGTCCGGGACGGCCGGATATTCTTCCGCCGGCAAAATATTTAGAGTAAAATACGTGTTGGCCGCTTTAATCCCAAAGTTTTTCCCTTCGTCGGCGATCCCCATTTCAATCCGGCCCGGCGGTAAATGGCGGATCACGTCGTAAAAAGTCCGGCCGCCTAGAACCACCCGTCCGGGAGTAATAATCGTTACCCCGGGAATTTTAACCTCAATCCCGTTTTCCAAATCGCTGCCAAAACAGAACAGTTGATCGTTTCTGGTTTCTAAAACAATGCCGTTCAATGCCGGAATACTCGTTTTGGACGGTAAAACTCTGGTTGCCAGTTGTAAAGAGCGAACCAGTTCTTCCTGGGTACAAAGTAGTTTCATCCATTAACCCTCCCAATTGATTAGGATACGGTTATGCACAGGAACGAATAGGAATAAAAGAGGATCAAGATCAAGATCAAGATCAAAAAAGTCGTAGTAATAGTATACCAGAATATGTGGATAAATCCTTTTTCCCCTGTACCGGTAGGATTTTTCCGGAAAAAGAACTTGTGGATAATAAAGGGTGTTATTAACATCTTCCCTTTATCAACAGGGAAAAATGGTTTGTGGATAAAAAAGAACACAGGTTTTCCCCAGGCCGTCAACAAGGTTACCCCCAAGGTGGATAGGAAAACTATGGCTTCAGTTGTTGGGATAAATCCTTAACGATCTGGTTTATTTGGGGATCGCTTTCCATCGATTCTTTAATTTTCTCGTAGGCGTGAATCACGGTTGTATGGTCCCGTCCACCGAACTCTTCCCCGATTTTAGGGAGGGAAGCATCGGTAACTTCCCGCGCCAGAAACATGGCGATTTGCCGCGGCAAGGTGATATTCTGGGTTCTCCTTTTTGACTTTAAATCCTCAACCGAGAGGTGAAAATATTCAGCAACTGCCTGTTGAATCTGGGGGATGGAAATTCTGGTCGCCTGTTGACTGGGGATGATATCCTTTAATACCTCTTCCGCCAGTTCGATGGTAATTTCCCGCTTGGTTAAGGAAGCATAGGCAATGACCCGGATGAGCGCCCCTTCCAATTCCCGGATATTGGAGTTAATCAGGTTGGCGATATAGACAATCACGTCGTTGGGGAGTTTCCAACCTTCCGTCACTGCTTTTTTCCGGAGAATGGCAATCCTGGTTTCCAGATCCGGTGCTTGGATATCGGTGATCAATCCCCACTCGAAACGGGAACGGAGGCGGTCTTCAAGGGTAGGGATCTCCTTTGGCGGGCGGTCGCTGGATATGACAATTTGCTTGCTGGCTTCATGCAAGGCGTTAAAAGTGTGGAAAAATTCCTCCTGTGTACTTTCTTTCCCGGCGAGAAACTGAATATCGTCAATCAACAAAAGATCAACTGTACGGTATTTCCCTCGGAAACTTGCGGTTTTATTTTTTTGGATCGCATTAATCAGTTCGTTGGTGAATTTCTCCGATGAAACATAGACTACTTTACAATAGGGATTATTTTCAATCACAAAATGGCCAATTGCTTGCATAAGATGGGTTTTACCCAGGCCGACCCCGCCATAGATAAATAAAGGATTATAGGCTCGGGCCGGCGCCTCGGCCACCGCCAGAGCGGCGGCATGGGCAAACCGGTTGCTGTCGCCTACCACGAAAGACTCAAAGGTATATTTGGGGTTAAGGTTTAACATACTTTCTTCACTGGTTAAATTCCCCGGTAGTGTAGGCACAGCTTGTCCGGCTCCGGCAGAATTTTGCAGGATCACAAATTTTAATTGGATATCACCGGGAAGATACTTAAGTAAAGTTTGTTTAATTAATGATACGTAACGGCTTTCCAAAAGATCCCGGGCAAATTCATTAGGGACTTCAATATATAAAATATTCTCCTCAAATTTCCAAGGTTTGGTTGGCTTCAGCCACGTCTCGAAACTGGGTTTAGTCATCTGCGGTTCCATCTCTTCTTGAACCTGATGCCATAAAGTTTCTAATTCTTCAAGGGTCATGCCAAAAAACCACCTTTCAAACAGATGCAAAGCGTCAAAAATCCACAACTTATCCACAACCTGTGCATAAAATGTGAATAAATTTGAGGATAAGAATGGGGAAAAGCGGAGAACTAAGGGTTTAGCGAGCGTTGACCAAGGCAACATAAAAAAGAAAAGCGGGTCTGAAGTGTGCACTTAAAAAAAGAAGTTATCAACATTATCCCCAGAAAAAAAGAAGAATTGTGGATAAACTAAGACGCGATGTTTATAATACCAAATTCTCGCGGCTTTGACAAACCCGCTTTTTACCCGGAAAGCGCAGAAAAAAGCACTCCCGGAGGAATGTTTGGGGAAAAATAAAACAAGAAAGGATTTGTGGATAACTTTCCCGTGGAAATATTGACAACCGGAGAGGAGCTATTTATAATAAACTCAAAATGACCCAAAACACGGGAGCCCAAAGCGAGGTGAAAGCGATGAAAAGGACTTTTCAACCTAACAACCGGAAGCGGAAAAAAACCATTGGTTTTTTGGTTCGGATGTCTACCCGCGGTGGGCGACAAGTGATCAAGAGACGGCGGGCCAAGGGAAGAAAGGTATTAACGGCCTAAAATGAAATCTTTCCAAAGTGTAAAGAAAAAGTGGGAATTTCAAGAAGCCTTTAATAAAGGGTATTCTTACTACAATTCCACTTTAGTGCTTTACGTTTGTCCTTTACCGGAGGAAAAAAATCAGCTTAAAGTTGCTTTTTGTGCGGGCAAAAAGTTGGGCTCCGCCGTCCGTCGCAACCGGATCAAAAGACAGTTGAAGCATGCGTTTTTTACCCTTCGCGACCAGGTAAAAAACGGATATACGCTTATTATCATCGCTCGTGGACGGGCGGAGGAACTTGATTATCAAAGCCTAAGCCAATCCCTCCGGCAACTTTTAGGCAAAGCCGGTCTACTCCAGGTATGATGCTAACCAGGTTTGTGGTCGGTTTAATCCGTCTTTACCAACATTATCTCTCCCCGTTAAAACCTACTTTTTACCGGTGCCGGTTTTACCCCAGTTGTTCCCAGTATGCCATTGAAGCGATTGAGCGTTTTGGTTTGGGAAAAGGCCTGGTGCTTGGTTTGAGGCGCCTCGCTTCTTGCCATCCTTGGGGTGGAGGAGGTATACAGCCCGTTCCGGAAGAATGGCCTGGTTGGAAAAGGATATGTTGTCGTAAAAGGGGCTAGAAGCCCCTTTCTTCTTATTCTGGTCATGAACGGTTCAAGAGCCCCCGGCTCCATACCGCCCTTCCCCGAAAGGTAATAAAAGACGGAAGGTGTGAGAAAATACAGAAGAGGATTTCCTTGGGGGAGGGAGAATATCTCCGGTGACGTTAGGATATTAAAGCGAAACAAGTTGAAAAGAGAAAGGTGTGTAGTTAGAGCCGATGATATCTTCAATTTTGGCTTCCATTTTGACCTTTTTCCATGATAACCTGGGTGTAGGCTGGGGAATGGCGATTATCCTCTTGACCCTGCTGGTTAAAATTATCCTTTTCCCTTTTAACCTTAGTCAAATAAGGTCAGTGGAAGGTATGAAAAAGATCCAACCGGAACTCCAAAAAATTCAAACCAAATACAAGAATAACCCGGAAGAACAACAACGCAGGATGATGGAATTATACCAAAAGAATAAAATTAACCCCCTGGGTGGTTGTTTGCCCCTTCTTTTACAAATACCTGTTTTATGGGCACTATTTGGTCTTTTAAATGCACCCGAAAAATACAACATTGATTTTACCAATGCGGTCTTTTTAACGATGGACTTGACCAAAAGTCATAGTTATTGGCTGTTGGCGGTGATTTCCGGTTTGATTTCCTTCTTACAACAGAAAATGACGACGGTTTCAACGGACGATACCTCACAAAGCACCTTATTATATATAATGCCTCTTTTTATGGGATGGCTTACCTATACCCTGAAAGCCGGCGTCGGCCTTTACTGGGTGGCCAGTTCGGTAATTGGGGTTATTCAACAATGGATCATTACCCGCTTTTTCCTTAAAGAAAAAGAAGCCGAAATAAAATAAACGGATTTAAATAAATTCCGCGCTGCCAAGGAGGTTTAACCTGATGAAATCAGTGGAAATCGTGGCCAAAACAAAAGAGGAAGCCCTGGAGCTGGCCCTAAAGGAGTTAAACGTGGATGAAAGCAAGGTTAAAGTAGAGGTTCTAGAAGAAACCTCTAGTAAAGGCTTTTTAGGCTTATTGAACGTTAACAAGGTAAAAATCAGGGTGACGGTGAAGGAAGAGTTGGCCCAGAAAGCGGTCCGGTTTTTACGGGAAATATTGGTCAACATGGGAATATCCGCCCAGGTGGAGATGTTTAAACGTCCGGGTTATGTGATGTTGAATATAAACGGAGATGACCTTGGTCAGTTGATCGGGCGCCACGGCCAAACGTTAAATGCCTTGCAATATTTGGTCAATTTAGCCGTGCATAAAGATAGTGATGAAGAAGACCGGATCATTATCGATGTGGCCGGTTACCGGAAGCGCCGGGAAGAGAATTTGCGGCGGCTTGCTTTATCTGCGGCGGAACGGGTGAAAAGAAAAGGGAAAAAAGAGGTCCTTAATCCCATGTCACCCCAAGAACGAAGAATTATTCACCTTACGCTCCAGAACAATAAAGAAGTGGTCACCCATAGCGAAGGAGAAGACCCCTACCGGCGGGTGGTTATTTCACCCCGGAACAACTCTTCCAATTGACACGTGCCTGACGGCACGTATTATTTTGCGAAGAAGAAAGATAATAAGGGCGAATTTACTAGCCGAAACAAGGTAAGGAACTGGCCATGAAAACAACGGAGACCATTGCGGCAATTGCGACCCCTCCTGGGGAAGGGGGAATCGGGATTATCCGCATCAGCGGCGAGGAAGCTCTGCTGGTGGGGGAGAAGGTATTGCGTCATCCGTCGGGAAAGCCGGTAAAATCCTGGCCGGAACGGAAAGTCCGTTTGGGCTATGTGGTCGCACCCGACGGAGAACGGGTTGATGAGGTAATCTTTTTCTACTTTAAAAAGAAGCGTAGTTATACCGGGGAAGATGTCATCGAGATCCAAGGGCATGGTGGATACCAAAATCTGAAGCGGATCTTGACTGTTGTTTTGCAAGCCGGCGCCAGACTGGCCGAACCCGGCGAGTTTACAAAAAGGGCCTTTTTGAACGGGCGCATTGATTTAGCCCAGGCCGAGGCCGTAATCGACCTGATCCGGGCCAGGACCGATCTAGCGCAAAAAGTGGCTTTTCAACAACTCCAGGGGAAACTTTCTCAAATTCTGAAAGAGCAGGAGAAAAAATTAATGGACCTGCTGGTACCTGTTGAAGCCGCCTTAGATTTTCCTGAGGACGACATCCCGGACCTGGAGAGAACCCGGGCTTTAGCCGGGATCCAAGCGGTCCGCCACACATTAGAACAATTATTGGCCCAGGCCGACCGGGGAATTCTTTTACGGGATGCGGCTTCGGTGGTAATAGTTGGCCGTCCCAATGTGGGTAAATCCAGTTTGCTCAATCAATTGTTAGGAGAGGAAAGGGCGATTGTCACTCCGATTCCCGGAACCACACGTGACTTTGTCTCGGAGATCATCGATTTGGAAGGAGTACCGATCCGCCTGATTGATACGGCCGGGATTCGGCCGATTGCGGATCCGGTGGAAAAAGCAGGCGTGGAAAAAGCCCGGGAATTGATGGGGAAAGCCGATTTGATCGTGCTCCTTTTTGATGCCGCGATGCCCTTAACACAGGAAGACGAGGAATTGATTGCCTTTTTGCAGGACAAGAAACCATTGGTCGTTTTGAATAAAACAGATTTACCGGTAAAATTACCGGTGGAGACCTTACAAACCGCCTTTCCACGGTCGAAAATAAAGTTTATCTCCGCCTTGCACGGTGAGGGGATTCCCGAGTTAAAAGCCGAGATTCACGCCGAACTGATGGGGACCGCCGGGCGGGAGGAGCAGCCGGTCCTGGTGACCAGGGTTCGCCATAAAGAAGCCTTAACCGAGGCCGTCGAATGTATAGCCCTGGTTGAAGAGGAGCTTAAGGAAGCGGGGAATGAAGATTTGATCGCCCTAAACCTGAGGGCGACTTTGGAAGCTTTGGGGAAAATTACCGGCCGGTCGGTTTCGGAAGAGATTATTGAGGAAATCTTTGCCCAGTTTTGTATCGGAAAATAAGGTGAGAAAGATGCAGCAGAATTATGATGTGGCTATCATCGGGGCGGGGCATGCCGGTTGTGAAGCGGCCAATGCCACCGCAAAAATGGGATTCCGTACTTTACTCCTGACCATTAATTTTAATAATATTGGCTTTATGCCCTGCAATCCCTCGGTGGGCGGTCCCGGTAAAGGTAACCTGGTGCGGGAAGTGGATGCCCTCGGCGGCGTGATGGGGAGAATTACCGATCGGGCCCATTTGCAAATCAGGGCTTTGAATACCAATAAAGGCCCGGCCGTCCGGGCCTTGCGCGCCCAAGCGGATAAAAAATTGTATCAACAATTGATGCAGAATTATTTAGAGCAGCAACCTTTAATCAGCATTCGCCAGGGGGAGGTCATAGCTCTCGACCGGATTAATGACCACTGGCGGTTAACCTTAAGCACGGGGATAAAATATGAAGTGGCAGCGGTGGTGATTGCCACCGGAACCTTTCTCCGCGGCAAGGTGCATATTGGACAGTTGTCTTTTCCCTCCGGACCGCAGGGACAACACCCCGCCAACGCCCTGGGGGAATATTTGGAAGCCCTTGGTATTAAATTTAAACGCTTTAAAACGGGCACCCCGGCCCGGGTGCGTCGGCGTTCGTTGAATTTTGCTGCCATGATTGAGCAGCCGGGGGACCGGTTGAACCATGGTTTTTCCCACTGGCAGCCTTGGAACCCGCGGGAACCGGTTTCCTGCTGGCTGACCTATACCAATGAAAAAACCCATGAGATAATTAGAAAAAATTTACATTTAGCCCCGATGTATTGTGGGGCGATCACCGGGATCGGCACCCGGTACTGCCCGGCCATCGAGAGTAAAGTGGTGAATTTCCCCAACCGGGAACGGCATCAAGTTTTTATTGAACCGGAAGGTTTAAACACCGATGAAATGTATCTGGCCGGTCTTTCCAGTAGTTTGCCCGAGGAGATTCAAGACCAGTTTTTAAGAACCGTTCCGGGATTGGAAAATGTGGAGATTGTCCGGCCTGGTTACGCCATTGAGTATGATGTGATTGCTCCGGAACAGCTGACTACGGCCCTCCAAATCCGGGAATGGCCGGGGGTATTTTCCGCGGGACAAATTAACGGGACATCCGGCTATGAAGAAGCGGCCGCCCAGGGACTTATCGCGGGAATTAACGCCGGTTTATATTTAAAAGGGGAGTCCCCCTTTATCTTAAAGCGCAATGAAGCCTACATCGGCGTTTTAATTGATGACTTGGTCACCAAAGAAAATAATGAGCCCTACCGGATTATGACTTCCCGGGCTGAATTCCGCCTTTCCCTGCGCCAGGAGAATGCCGACCTACGGTTGACCGACTACGGTTACCGCTTAAAATTGATTACGAACGAGGAATATGACCGTTTTCAAGCCAAAAGACAGCGCATTGATGAAAAATTAAGCTTTTTGGAGCAAAACCAGATCAGCCCCGGTTCAAAGGAAGCTCTTACCCTCCAGGAATTAACCGGGATTACCATCCAGCAGAAGACCAATCTTAAACAGATTTTGAAGATGCCGGAAATAAAACTCTCTATCCTATGGAAGGTCGTTGCTCCGGAGAAAAATATCCCGTTGGAAGATGAAGTGGTGGAAAACTTCGTAAAATACGAAGGATATTTGGAAAGGGAAGCAAAAATGGCCGCCCGCCTTGAAAAAATGGAGGAGAAAAAACTCCCGGCGGATCTGGATTATATGAAAATTCCCAATTTATCCTCAGAAGCCAGGGAGAAACTGAGTAAGTTTCGTCCAGAAACCTTAGGGCAGGCCGGCCGGATAAGCGGTGTCAGCCCGGCTGATTTAAGCACCTTGTTGATCTGGCTGACCGGGAGCGGAAAAGAATGAACAGCGGACTGGATTATTTGGGAGAGTTTCTCCAAGTCTTTCCCGGGATGGATGCCGGTAAAATAAACAGACTCGTAATCTATCTTCAACTGGTCCTGAAAAAAAATCAACAGACTAATTTAACTGCCATTACCAACTGGGAAGAGGCGGTGATCAAACATCTTTATGATTCGTTAATGGTTGTCCGCTGGCCATTTTGGCCAACGGCTTCGAAAATTTTAGATCTGGGGACCGGTGCAGGTTTTCCCGGAATTCCTTTGGCCATTCTTTGTCCGCAACAACAATATTGTTTGGTCGAGGCCAATAAAAAAAAGGCCGAATTTTTATCCTTTATCAAAAACGAGTTACGCTTAGAAAATATAAGTGTCGTCAATGACCGTGCCGAGAACATAGCCCGCCAACAAAAATACCGGGAGCAATATGAAATTGTAACCGCCCGCGCCGTCGCCAACACCGCCGTCCTCCTAGAACTTGCCATCCCCCTCTGTCAAAAGGACGGATACTTTATCGCTTATAAAGGCGGAAACTATCAAAATGAACTTGCTTTAGCCCAAAACGCCATTGAAATTTTGGACGCTCCTTTAGTTAAAGAAATTCCTTATGAACTGCCAAACGATTTTGGCCGGCGTTGCCTTTTAATCTTCCAAAAAACCAAAACCACACCGGATAAATATCCCCGGCGTCCCGGTATTCCGGAAAAAAGGCCCCTCTAATGTTTCACGTGAAACAATGTCCTATTTTAAGAAGACTACGAAACACCATTTGCCAGGTTGGTTGATCCTTTGGTCACCCTTTTTCTAGGAAGAAAATAGTTTTTCAGCTTTAATAAATTTGGAGAAAAAAATATAAAAAGAGAAAGTAAAAATGTACCTTTGACGGCACTGCAAGCATTATTTTTCGGTGCCGTTTTCTTTTTCCAACAGCAGCGGCAGGAAGATAAGGGACCGTTCACGAAGATAAAAATGGATCGTGAAGGATCCATGAAACGAGGAGGGAGATACAAATGGGAAAGGTTTTTGCCATCACCAACCAAAAAGGTGGGGTGGGAAAAACAACAACCGCGGTTAATTTAGGCGCTTATCTGGCCGTTTTAGGCAAAAAAGTTTTGGTCTTAGATAATGATCCCCAAGGAAATGCCACCAGTGGGTTGGGTTTAAAGAAGAATGAAATCAAGAAATGTATATATGATGTGTTAATTAGTGAAGTTTCAATTGAAGAAGTGATTTTACCCACCCAAATTACCAATTTAGAGGTCGTGCCGGCGACCATCCGTTTGGCCGGCGCCGAGGCTGAATTAGTCGGCATGATGGCCCGTGACCAAAGGCTTCGCCGGTCAATTGAACCAATCCGCGACAAATACGATTATATTTTAATTGATTGTCCACCTTCCCTTGGCAACTTGACTTTGAACGCCTTGGCCGCCGCTGATGCGGTAATTGTTCCCATCCAGTGTGAATACTATGCCCTGGAAGGACTTAGCCAACTGATGAAAACCTTGCAATTGGTACAGAAATATTCCAATCCAACGCTGGAAGTTGAGGGGGTCGTCTTAACCATGTATGACTACCGGACCAACCTTTCCCAGCAGGTAGCCGAGGAAGTAAGGAATTATTTTAAAGACCGGGTTTATAACTCGGTGATTCCGCGAAATATCCGTTTAAGTGAGGCGCCCAGCCATGGACTGCCGATTAATCTTTACGACGGACGTTCAAAGGGAGCTGAAGCCTATTATGAATTGGCCAAGGAAGTGATCGCCCGTGAGTAAGAACAGAGCTTTAGGAAAAGGCCTGGGGGCGTTAATTCCCCAACTTGAAGAGGAAGATCTCCAGAGTACATTGGAGATTCCTTTGGCCGAGATCGAAATTAATCCGGATCAGCCCCGCCGGAATTTTGATCCGGAAAGCCTGCAAGAGTTGGCCGAATCGATCAAGATCCATGGTGTCCTGCAGCCACTTTTAGTCCGGAAAAAGGACTTGGGATACCAACTTATTGCCGGAGAACGACGTTTACGTGCCGCTAAATTGGCGGGTTTAGAACGGGTGCCTGTCATCATTAAGGATTTGGATGACCGGACGGTCATGGAGATTGCTTTGGTGGAAAACTTGCAACGGGAAGATTTGAATCCGCTTGAAGAAGCCCAAGCCTACCGCCGGCTACTTGATGAATTTAATCTGACCCAAGAAGAGGTAGCCAAAGCAGTTGGAAAAAGCCGTTCGGCAATTGCCAATACCGTTCGCCTGCTTCAACTGCCCGAGGCCATCCAACAAATGGTCTTGAAAGATCAATTGACCATGGGACATGCCCGTGCCTTATTGGGTTTAACCGAGACGGAACAACAACTGTTCCTGGGCGAAAAGATTGTCAAGGAAAACCTTTCGGTCCGCGAAACTGAGGAACTCGTCCGTTTGATGAATAGTTCAATTGTTTCACGTGAAACAGGTGAGGAAAAAAAGAAAGAAAGGGAAACGGGGAAAGGAAGGCAAAAACTGGATCCAAACCTCCAAGCCATCGTGGAAGATATGACCCGGCTGTTTGGGACTAAAGTACGGATTAAAAGTAGCGGTAACCGGGGAAAAATCGAGATCGAATATTATTCCCAAGAGGAGCTGGAAAGAATTACGGAGTTGCTGTTGAGTTTGTAAAACAAAACGTGCACCTGACCGAACAAGTGTTCTATTAATTAAGGGAGAAAAATTTCCCAAGAAAAAGCTTTTTATAAAGGATGTTGGTGAGCGAGCAAGAATTATAGAAATAAGAAGAGAATGGACAAGAAGGAGCGTTTGAAGTGCAGGCAACAGTCTTCTTCAATCAGCTGTCTTTCCAAGAAAAAATGGTTTATCTTATTCTGCTTTTACAAGGGCTTTTTCTCTTATTGCTTCTTATTAACGGTGTCCGGTTAGGGAAACTTATAAAACGTTACCGTACGATGCTTACCGGGAACGAGGGGAAAAACTTGGAGGAGATTCTCCTGGATTTAAGTGAACGAATGATCACGGCCGAAACGAAAATCGAAAGGATGGAATTGACGATCGCCCGGTTGGAAAAGGAAGCCACCCAGTGTCTCCAGCGGTGGGCTCTTCAACGGTATAAGGCCTTTGCCAATGTGGGCGGTGACCAAAGTTTCACCCTTGTTCTTCTTGACCGGAATGGAGATGGCGTCATGCTGAGCAGTATTTATGGACGGGATGAATCCCGGGTCTACGCCAAAACGATCAGTGCCGGTAAAGCCAATTACCCGCTTTCCGATGAGGAACAGGAAGTCCTTGCCGCGGCCCTTCAGCAAAGAAATTGAAGGAGAAAAGCGAATCGGAGGAAGGAGTTTCTAAAAAAAAAGAGAATAAAACATTTACTATAAAAGGGAAAAGACAAGCTGATTGATAAATCCTTCCGGGAATTGGAATAATAGTTTCCGGCAAGTGGTGATAATGGTGGGTGTGGGCTGGTCAATGGTTTTGAATAAAATCAAAAAGGCTTGGCGCAAAAAAAGGGAAGTCCGTTATACATTTATGCTGGTTCCCCGTTCTTCCGGGGTGACCAAAAGTATTAACATTCCTTTCTTCGTGATTGTGCTTTTCTTTTTTCTGTTTGTGGCCAATATCTACTTTTTGGTGCGTTATCCTTTGCGTCTTTCGGAGATTGATGAATTGGACCGGAAAGTATATCAACTTAACGATGTAATCAGCCGGAATGACAATGATTTAAAAGTGATCGATCCGTCAATCAAAAAAGCCGAAGAGTATCAGCAAATCGTTAAAGACCAGGCTGAACTCTTAAAGCAGATCGAAGCCCTGCATAAATCCATCCAAGAGAAAAAAGCGGGCAAGTTTTGAAGCGGACCGGATGATTATTTTTTAGGGAGATTGTCATGCGACGGGAAAAGAGAGAAAAGCGGCTGCAGTTTTCCAAGCCGCGCCGAAAAAAAGCGGACAAAGACTTTATGTTGATTATGCTCTCTAACCGGCCTGGGAAGATAAGAAGCATTTATCTTCCTTCTGCCCTCATTATAACTTTCTTTTGTTTAATGGGGGTAAATTTGTATTTTCTTTTCCGTTACCCTTTACGTATTCATCAGATTATTGCTTTAGAACAGCAGATTGACCTTTACAAACAGACCATAACTCTTCAAGACCAGGAACTAAAACGGATTGATCCGGCAATCCTTTCCACCCAGGAAGTAGGGGATCTTTTGAACACCCATAATAAACTGGCTCTTGAGTTTGAAGATAAATATAATACCGTCAAACAGAAAACCGCCTCCCGGAGCAAGGTTAGCCGGGGCGGAGTTTATCATCCTTTTCAATTACCCCAGTATAAACTCTCCAGTGCCGATTCAGTGATGACCAAATTAAGTGTGCTCAATAACAACCTTGATTTTCTCGAAGAAGAACTGGACAAGACCAATCAGCAACTTCTTGATCTCTATACCCGTTATAGTGCTTATGACCGGGAATTGGATTATACCCCTACCATTTATCCCTTGGTTACGAAAGGATACATTACTTCCTATTTTGGTTACCGCCGGGATCCGGTGACGGGAAGAACTGGTGCTTATCATGAGGGGATTGATATTGCGGTCCGGATCGGAACACCGGTCCGGGCCACGGCCGACGGTACGGTGACCAGGGCCGGCCGGTTCGGCACTTATGGATTGTTTGTCGAGATTCAACACGGATCTTATGGCTACAAGACCAGGTATGCGCATAACAGTAAGGTATTGGTTACACCTGGGCAGGAAGTGAAAAAAGGAGATATCATTGCTTATGTGGGGAGTACCGGCAAAAGTACCGGTCCCCATCTTCACTATGAGGTCCTGTATAAAAATAAACCGGTAAATCCCCAGAACTATCTACCGTAATTACGAGGAGGATATCGATGAAAAGAAACGCGCCAGATGTTAACAACAGAGTCGGGAATAAAAAAATTGATACCCTAATCGGGAAAGAATCATCTTTTACGGGTAATATCGAATCGACGGGAACCATCCGGATTGACGGAAAATTCGAGGGTGAAATCGTCACCAAGGGAGATTTGGTGATTGGTGAAAGTGGACAAGTTAACGGTAAAATAAAAGCGGAGAATATTACTATTGCCGGGCGTGTGCAGGGGGAAGTTGAAGCCACCGGAAAGCTTGAATTGGTCCCGACCGGTATTTTGCAGGGCGAAGCAAAAATGACCTTACTGGTGGTGGAGGAAGGAGCAGTCTTTCAAGGCAATTGCCAGCAGTTTAGTAAAGACCGAAAAGAAAAAGGGAAATTTTTGCCAATCGAAACTCCGGTGGAGAAACCAGGGCAAACGAATGGGGAGAAAAAGTGAGCTAAGCATCAAGCCTATATAGGCTTGGTTTTTTCTTCACCACTATTTTAAATGATGGTGGCTTCGATGAGTAATGATTTGTTGTGTGCGCTTTTATCTAAACGCCAAAGTAAGCTCAAACAGAAGAGAAAAGGGTATGTTTTGATGATTGTCCCCAATAAAAGGGGGAGAATCTGTTCGGTGTATATACCCTATCTCATTTTTGTCGCCTTTTTTCTGGTTTTGAGCGTTAATTGTTATTTCCTGATTCGCTATCCTTTCCGGATTGCCGAGATTGTGCAGTTGGAATATGAGATCTACGGTTTGCGGCAGACGATTGCTCAACAGGATAAAGAATTGCGCCGGTTGGATCCCTGCTTAAAAGGAACGCAAGAGATGGAAGCCAAATTAAATAAGGCCAACCGATTTGTCGTTGATATGGAGTGGGAATACAATCGGTTACGCAACCGGAAAAACAGTGGGGAAACCAAAGTTTACCGGGAGGTTATTTTACCCGGTTATCAATTGTCCAGTGCCGATCAGGATCTATCCAAGTTGGAGATTTTAAACAGAAATTTGGACTATCTGGAAGAAGAGATCGCCTTTACTAATCAAGCCTTGGAAGGTTTGTTCTCCAAATACAAAGCATATGATCGGCAAATGGATTTTACACCGACCATTTGGCCATTGGCAAAAGAACGCCGAATCTCTTCCGGTTTTGGGTACCGGCGGCATCCGATCTATAAGGAGGTAATCAATCACACGGGGGTTGATATTCCAACCCGGATTGGTACCCCGGTACGGGCGACGGCCGAAGGGAAAGTAACCATAGCCGGATTGCGTGGGGGTTATGGTCTTTTGGTGGAGATCGACCACGGTTACGGTTATCGTACCCGTTATGGACATAATAGCCGTCTGGCAGTGAAGGTTGGCCAATTGGTAAAAAAAGGCCAAGTCATTGCTTATGCCGGCAGTACAGGAACAAGCACTGGACCGCACGTTCATTATGAGGTGCGGATTAATAACGTGCCGGTCAATCCAGTGCCATATCTTAATAATTAAAGGGGCCGATCGAATGGAAGAGAAGATGGGAAAGAGCCAGATTCAGACTTTGATTGGTCAAGCCACTACTTTTGTGGGGACCATCGATTCCGGGGAGAATATTCAGATCGACGGGAAGCAAGAAGGGGAAATTAGGACCAAAGGCAATTTAATCATCTCCCAGACTGGAGCTGTGCAGGGCAAGATTGCAGCGGAAAATCTTTTGCTGGCTGGTACACTGCAAGGGGAAACGGTCGTCAACCGGAAATTTGAGATCCTGTCGACCGGTAAATACCAAGGACAGGCGGAAATGGCCATCTTGGTGGTGGAAGAGGGCGCCGGTTTCGAAGGAGAATGTCGGCAAAAACAAAAGTAGGAAAAGGCTTGCCCAAGCTTTTGCCAGTATACTTCCAATGAAAAGGTTAAAGGGAAAACCGGAAGGGCAAATAAACAGAAAAGCTAATTTAAGTAGCATATTCCCTCTTGGATCCTGAGAAAATATAGCCAAGGGGGTGAAATGGTGCCTAAATACCGGATTGCGGTGGAAGACGGGCTTTCCCAGATTGAGGCTGCCCTCCGCCAGGAAGGGTATCAGGTGGTCGATCCGGAAGAAGCCGGCGCCAATGTGGATGCCGTGGTCGTAACCGGAATGGATGAGAACCTGATGGGGATTACCGATACGCTGACGTCAGGAGTAGTTATTGATGCGTCCGGATTGGACGCCGACGAAGTCCTGGCCGAATTGGAAAGACGCTTGCCCAAACTGGAACAGGATTAAAAGGTGAGTAACGCCCCGAAAAAAGGGGCGTTTTCCGTATTTATTTATCCGGTGCCGTTATCACCTGTGGATGGGAAGAGTTGAAAACTTGAAGTCCTGAAAAGAATTTAGGTCAGAATCTCCGTGGGGCAATGTGCTTGCTTTCATCCGGCACACGGAGCCGGTTACGGCGGAATATAGTATAATGGCAAAAAAGGCAAAAGGTGAGAAAATTGCGGTTTGAACCTTCGAAAACTGGCGCCCAGAAATTACTGGCGGAGAAATTGCGGGCCGCGGAGATTCCCTTTCTGGAAAATCAATGGCTGGAAGGGAGTGAAGTGGACCTTTTTTTGCCCCAATACTATTTGGTCATCGAGATTGACGGTTTTTATCACTTAAGCAGCAAGCAACAGGAGAGGGATCTGGTGAAAGAGCAAAGGTTACAAGCTGCCGGGTACCATGTACTACGCTTTACCAATTCCCAAATCTATCAGGACTGGAAAGGTTGTCTCCAAGAAATTAAGGCGGTTCTCGATAAGCAACAACGCCTAATGAAAAAAGGGGCCCAAATCCAAACCGGGCCGGCCCCTTGGCAGGAAAAACTAGCCGCCCTCCAAAAAAGACTGAAGGCGGCCGAAGAAGAAAAACAGGTGTAAATTTGGCGGCTACCATTTTAAAACCGGGTGACGGGCCGCCCCGGTCTCATTTAAGCGGCGCACCGGTGTGGTATATGGTGCTGCTTTGAGGGTCTCCGGTTCAGTTTTGGCCTTTTCCGCCAGTTCTTTCATCATGGCGACAAAAGAATCGAGTAATTCTAAAGTTACCGATTCTGTTGGTTCGATCATAAGTGCTTCGGCGACGATCAACGGAAAATAAACGGTTGGGGGATGAACCCCGTAGTCCAGCAGGGCTTTGGCTAAGTCGAGCGTACGGACCTCCGCCGGATTTTCCTTTAAACCGCCTAAGACAAACTCATGCATACATGGGTGGTCGTAAGGAAGCTTATAAGCTTCCTTTAATTGTGTCTGCAGGTAATTGGCGGCGAGAACCGCATCGGCGGAAGCCTGCTTCAGACCGGCATAGCCCAGGCTAAGAAGATAAGCTAAGGCTTTAATAATCACCGCAAAATGACCCCAGAAACCTTTGACCTTCCCGATGGAGCGGGGCGCATGATAATCCCATTTGAAACCCTCTTCCGTTTCAACCACCCGAGGGACGGGTAGATACGGAGCCAAATGGGCTTTTACTCCGAGGGGACCCGCTCCGGGGCCGCCCCCGCCGTGGGGAGTGGCAAAGGTTTTATGGAGATTAAGGTGAACAAGGTCAAATCCCATGTCCCCCGGTCGGGCCCAGCCCATAATGGCATTGAGGTTGGCGCCGTCATAATAAACCTCGCCGCCGATCTCATGGATCATCCGGGTTACCGTCAGGATGTTTTTTTCAAATAAGCCGAGGGTATTGGGGTTGGTCAGCATAAGGCCGGCGACCCGCGGCGACAAATAGGGTTTGAGCATTTGCGGTTCGAGGATGCCGTCGGGTGAAGAAGGAATTTTTTGTACTTCAAAGCCGGCCAAAGCGGCGCTGGCCGGATTGGTGCCGTGGGCGGAGTCGGGTATTAAAATTAAATTCCGGTGGGTTTCTCCCCGGTCTTTCAAAGCCGCTTTGAGAATCAGCATTCCCGTCAACTCGCCGTGGGCACCAGCGGCCGGCTGGGGGGTAAAGGCGTCCATACCGGTAATGGCGGCCAAGACCTTTTCCGTGTAGTGAATTAAAGCCAGGGCGCCTTGGAGATCGGATTCATCCTGTAAAGGATGGAGATCTTCGAAACCGGGCAGGCGGGGAAGTTCCTCCAGGAGTTTGGGGTTATACTTCATGGTGCAGGAGCCCAGGGGATAAAAGCCCTGGTCAACGCCAAAACTTCGCTGGGCTAGCTGCAAAAAGTGGCGGGTTACTTCCATTTCGCTAAGTTCCGGCAGATTCAATGGAGTTTGCCGCCGGCAAAAGGAAGGAATTAATTCTTCCCCCTCCGTGGGCGGGACATCGGAAACGGGGGGTAAATAAGCCCGGCGTCCCTGCCGGGAACATTCCTTCAATAAAACCGGTCCTGCCTTTTTCATTGTATGCACCTCTCAATCTCCTCACAGAAGCGATCCATTTCAGTTTTGGTTCGTAATTCCGAGGTATAGAAGAGATAAGCATCCTGGCCCCGGCCGCTTTCCGGGGGCAGTTTATACCCGGGAATAAAACCTTTCTCCCGCAGGCGCCGGGTAAAGACGGCCGGCGGGCGGGAGAGGCCGATCACAAATTCGTGGAAAAAGGGTTGGGATGAGAGGCCCCGCACCCCCGGAATCCGGGTCAATTGGTTATATAAATAATGACTATTCCGGACGGTGGATAAAGCGACTTCTTGGAGACCGGCCGGTCCCAAGAGGGAGAGGTAGACGGTGGCGGTCAAAGCACATAAGGCCTGATTGGAACAGATGTTGGAGGTGGCTTTTTCCCGCCGGATATGTTGTTCCCTGGTTTGCAAGGTCAGGACAAAGCCGTCCCGTCCGTCCAGGTCGGTGGTTTTTCCCACCAGCCGTCCGGGCATATGCCGGAGGTACTCTTTTTTGGCGGTAAAAAAGCCGAGGTATGGTCCGCCAAAGGAGAGAGGTAAGCCTAAAGCTTGGGCTTCGCCGACCACCAGATCCGCTCCGAAAGCGCCGGGGGGTTCCAAAAGGCCAAGGCAGACCGGATCGTTGATGTAAACAATGGCCAATGCGCCGCTGGCTTTCACAGCGGCGACCAGTTCGGGTGAGAGGGTGAGCCGGCCATAGAAATCCGGGTATTGGATGATAACGGCGGCTGTCCCTTCGTTCAGGACGGCTTCCAACTGCTCTTGGGGATCATCCTCCGTGAAGGGAAGAGGATGGATGGTCACCGGCAGGTTCGCCGTGTAAGTCCTCACCACCTGAACGGCTTCGGGGTTGAGGCCGGAAAGGAGGATAATCTCCTTTCTTTTGGTAACATGATAAGCGAGGAAAAGGGCCTCCGCTAAGGCGGTGGGACCGTCGTACATGGAGGCATTGGCCACTTCCATTCCGGTTAAATCGGCGATCAGGGATTGAAATTCAAAAAAGGCTTGGAGCAGGCCTTGATTTAATTCGGGCTGATAGGGAGTATAGGCGGTTATAAATTGGGATTGGTTGACAATATAGGGCACAGCGGCGGGAATGGCGTGTTCGTAGGCGCCGGCGCCAAGGAAGGAAATCAGCTGCGAGGCTGGGGTATTCAAAGCCGCCCATTGGTGAAAGAGTTTTTTCACCTCTTCCTCGGTCCGGGCGGGCAGGTCAAAGGTGGCTTTTGCCCGGATCTCCTCCGGAATGACCTGGAAGAGGTCGGCATAGTTTTCGATGCCGATGGCCTTTTCCATCTGCCGCCGTTCTGCATCGGTTAAGGGAAGATAGGGATGGCCCATGGGATCACCTCTTTCTTTTATAAAAAGGTAAAGCCGTACATTCTGCCGGGTAAGTCCGCCCCCGCATAGCCAGGGAAAGAGGGGTGCCCGGCGGCGGAACCGGTGAGACGAGCGCCATGCCAATTCCCTGCTGTAAAGTGGGGGAGAAAGTTCCGGAAGTGATCCGGCCGATCAATTGCTCTCTCCAGTAAACTTCGGTTCCGGGACGGGGAATGGCCGACCGGTCGCTGACCAAACCGATGCGGCGGGGAGTGGCCGGGTTGTTCTTCTCCCGGAGCAAGGCGGTACGACCGGAAAAATCCGGTTTCTCCCAGTCGATAAACCTTTCTAAACCGGCTTGGACCGGAGAGATCTGCGCGGACAGTTCATGCCCGAAGAGGGGCAAGCCGGCCTCCTGGCGAAGGAGATCCCGGGCACCCAGGCCGGCGGGGAGCAAACCGGCTTCCGCTCCGGTCCGGGTGAGCGTTTGCCAGAGGGTTTCCGCCAGCACCGGCGGGGTGAAAATTTCAAAGCCGTCTTCCCCGGTATAACCGGTCCGGGAGATTAAAAGTTCATGTTTTTCCCAGAGCATCTTTTGAAAGCGAAAGGGTTTTAGGGTCAGGACTTCCGGGAAAAGTTTACTCAAAATAGCCGAGGCGGCGGGTCCCTGGAGTGCCAATAAGGCAAAGAGAGAAGAGTAATCCCGGATTTCCACCGCCATCCCGGCGGTTTTAGCCCGGAGGAAAGCAAGGACCGTCTGGGTATTGGCGGCATTGACCACGAGCAGGAATTCTTCCCCGGTAATCCGGTAGACCAGCAGATCATCGACGGTGCCCCCGTCGGGAGCGGTCAAAATGGCATAAACCGCCTGGCCGTTTTGGGCTTTACTCACGTTGTTGGTGAGCATCAAGTTTAAAAAGAAAGCAGCCTCCGGGCCGGTTATCAGCAGTTCCCCCATATGGGAGACGTCAAAAAGACCGGCTTGGTGACGGACGGCAGCAGTCTCCTGGAGAATACCTGAGAATTGAAGAGGCATTAGCCAACCGGCAAATTCGGTGAAACGGGCGCCGGCTTGTTGACAGACGGGGAACAAGGGAGTCTTTTTTCCAGTATTCGTCGGCAATGGCATTCTCCTTTCTCCTGATTACGGGGCAAAGGTTAACACCGCCCGGTCGGACAGGATTTCAAAGGTAGTGTTAAAGGGGGCGGAAAGTTCCTGCAATTCCTGTAAAACCCGTCCGGCTTCCGGGCCGGTAAGGGGTTGGGGCTGAAAATGAACCTGATGGTTGTTAATGTTAATGGGATAAAAGGCGGCTGCTTTAAGCCCGGCGGGTGTCAAGCGAACCTGTAAAATTAAACCGTCCTGGACCCGCTTACTGTAGGAGGCAAAGATAAAATTCCCCAGGCTGTAAGCGATTAAACCATGTTTATAGACCTCAACGCCCTGGATCACGTGGGGGTGGTGCCCCACTACCAGGTGGGCGCCGGCATTGATGGCGGCTTTTGCCAAATTTGCTTGGTAGGGTTTGCGCTCCTTAAGCAACTCGGCGCTCCAGTGGAAGGAGACCACCACAATATCGGCTAAACGGCGAGCTTCTTTCACGTCGACGGTAATATAACGGACGTCGCCGGGGGCAGTTCCCGGCCGGTTGCTGGTGGCGTTAAATTCTAACGGGTATGTATTGTTGTAGGCCAGGAAAGCGACTTTGAGACCGTTTTTCTCCAGGATGGCCGGCTTCCGGGCGGCAGCCAAGTTGGCACCGGCACCCACATGGGCGATTTGATATTGATCTAAAAGGGCGATGGTCTCCGCCAGGGCATCCGGGCCATAATCCATAATGTGGTTATTGGCTAAGGAAACAATGTTAATGCCACCGGCGGCAAGGGTATGTACGGTGTAAGGTTGACAGCGGAAAGTAAAGGTTTTTTCCACGTAAACAACGCCTTTTGCCGCCAAAGGGGTCTCCAGGTTGGCAAAAAAGAGATCGCTCGTCCGGCAGAAATCTTGAAGGTGGAGGAAGGGATAGGCCGGGTCCTTTTTTAAGATTGCTTCCAAAGCGCCGCCCGGGTAAAGGTCTCCGGCTAAGGTCAAGACGATTTCGGGTTCCGGGTTTTCCCCGAAGACCGTGACGGACAGTACTAAACCGAGTAAGAGCAGAAGCCAGCGGGCGCCGGAACGGGGCGATAAGGATAAACCGGCGGGCATTGACGATCCCCCCTTTGCTATCGTTTCTTCTTTTTACCTATTATAACATTAAGCCTTATTGGATGACAGCTTATTTCTTTTTCCCGGCTTAAACCGGTATCCGGCGGTAAAGGATTTTCTTAAATCCTATTCTTGGCCGATGCAAAGCAGGAGAGAGGGAGGAAAATAGGGAATAAAAAGAATCGGAAGGAATTCGGTTTTCCGGTAATCACCATATGACATGATATAATATGAGGGCGAGAAGGAAAGCACTGCCGGTATTTCCCGTCTACTCTATTAAACAGGAGGAATTAGCCGTGGATTACTTAGACCGTATAGCACAGGAGCAAGAGGCGATGATCAAGACTTTGCAAGAGTTGATTGCCATCCCCAGTGTCAAAGGAGGCCCGGTGGTGGAAGGGGCGCCCTTTGGGCCGGAGATTGCCCGGGCGTTGAATTATGTGCTGGCCTGGGGTGAGCGGCATGGGTTTGCCACAAAAAATCTCTCGGGATATGCAGGGCATTTGGAGTACGGGTCCGGGGAACAGACTGTCGGGGTTTTGGTCCATTTGGATGTGGTTCCCGCCGGGGAAGGCTGGTCCTATCCGCCTTTTGCGGGAAAGGTTGCGGACGGAAAGGTTTATGGCCGCGGCGCTGAAGACGATAAAGGGCCGGCCGTGGCGGTCATGTATGCCCTGAAGGCCATAAAAGAAAGCGGTGTTAAACTGGGCAAGAAGATCCGGATTATCTTTGGTTGCGATGAAGAAAGCGGCTGGCGTTGTATGGACCACTACTTTAAACATGAAAAGAAACCCGATTATGGGTTTACCCCCGATGCCATGTTTCCTTTAATCAATAGTGAAAAGGGACAGCTGGCCTTGGTATTGGAAGGGGAAAGAAAACCGGCGGGGAACGGCCCCGTTCTCCTGATGATCACAGGGGGAACCAGGCGGAATATCGTTCCGGAAAAAGCCGAGGCGGTGGTGGGCTTTCCCGATACGGAGGCTTTGCGCCGGGGAAAAGCGGCCATTTTAGCCCAGAAGTTTAAAGGGGTTTCCGTTACGGAAGATCCGGAACAAAACCGGTTGCAAGTTACCGCCCAGGGGGTCCCGGCCCATGGGAGTATGCCTGAACAAGGGGAAAACGCCATCACCAAACTGGCTTTGGCGTTAACGCCCGTGGCGGGCGAGGGCGGTTTCTGGGCGATCATCCGATTTCTCCGGGATTGTTTGCTGGACGGGACCGATGGCGGCAAATTGGGGATTGCCTGCCGGGATGAGGTTTCGGGCGCATTAACCATTAACCTGGGGGTAATCAGGACGGAGGGGGCTCAGATCCGGATGGAGCTGGACATCCGTGCGCCCCACGCGGCCGACCTCGAACAAATGAAAGAGAGGATTGCCGCGCAAATTAGCCGTTATGGATTGAAAATTGCAGAGAGCAGCAGGATGGCTCCCCATTATTTACCGGAGGATAATTGGCTGGTCCAGGTCCTCCTTGGCGTCTACCGGGAAGAAACCGGGGATTTGAGCAAGCCGGTGGCCACCGGGGGACGGACCTATGCGGTGACCCTGGGTAATGGCGTGGCCTTTGGTCCGGTTTTTCCGGGACATCCGGAGTTGGCCCACCAAAAGGATGAGTATGTTGCCATCAAGGACCTGATGGCCTGTGCGCGGATTTACGGGAAAGCCCTTTATAGGCTGGCTAGAGAAGAATGAAAGGTAAGGAGTATCGGAAATGCCAAAACGCGGAGGATGGTTGCTCGGCCTTGTTTTCCTTTGCTTCTGCCTGTGGACGGTGGGGCAAGCGGCGGAACCCGCCAGGGAAATTCCGATTGTGATTAAAGAACGGGCGGGGATCGATTGGAAAAATACCCCGCTAACCGTAGGGGTGCCGGTGCCGGCCGGGAATAAAGACTTTGCCGTTCCGCCCCGGGTTCTTGACCAGTGGGGACGGGAGGTGCCGAGTCAGGCGGTTTTACTTTTGGCGCCAACCACGAGCACGCTGCCGCAATGGTGGCGGATTACCTTTTTGGCCACGATTAACCGGGGGGATTCCCTAGTTTACCGGGTTGTGCCCAGGACTGGAAAACAGGCTCTTCCACAGCGGGCGGTGACCGTAGAAAAGACAGCTACCGGTTACGCTGTCGAAAACAGCATTTTGAAGCTGGAATTACGGGAAGACCAACCCTTGGTGGCCCGGGTCTGGTATGACCCGAGCGGACGGGGTTCATTTAAAGAAGGAACCCTGATCACGGCGACCCCCTGGGAACTTGGGCTCCGGACGGCGGAAGGGACTTTGACCACGGGCTCGGCCGCTTCCGCCCAGATTAAACTGGAGGAAGCCGGACCGGTCCGGGCGGTCTTCCGGATTAATGGTCAGTTGAGAAAAACGGGGGCGGAGGCAACCTTTACCTACGATGCCCGGTTGCTTTTTTACGCGGATTCCCCTTATCTTCGTTTACAAGTGAAATTGATGAACACCGGCGGTAACCCCCAGCAGGTGGGGGAGGCTTGGTTAAGGACGGTCTTCAGCCTGAAAGGGGAACGGGTGCAGGCCGCCTTCGGAAGCGAGGGGAAAACGCCGAAAACAGGGACTTTACGCCCAGGCGAACAGGCCGAAGTTCAGGTTGATCCCGCCGGCCGGCTCCGGTGGGGCGGGATCTTTGCCGGGGTGAGCCAGGTATCGGCGGGAGCAGGGGAGACTTTGGGATGGGTTGATTTAACCGGGAACGATTGGGGGGTCGGCCTTGGGGTCAAAGCCTTCCTTCCCCAGTACCCCAAAGGACTGCAGGCCAGCGGCGCCGGGGAAATCAAGATTCAGCTTTTGCCTTCTTCTTCTCCTCTGCTTTGGGAGGCGGGAGTGGCCAAAACCCACGAGCTCGTTTTTTATTTTCACAGTGGGCGGGAGCGGGAGAATTTTACCTACCTAAAAGCGTTGACCAATCAGCCGCCGGTGGGAATGGCGGATGCCAATTGGTTGAACCAAAGCGGGGTTTTCAACCAGCCGCTTTTGACCGATGCCTTTTTGGCCGTCCTGGATCCGCAGTGGCGTTCAATGGCCTCTCTTTTGAAAGAAAAACACCAAACGGATTTGTTAAATTTGTACGGACGGTCGGGGAATACCCAGGAATCCATTCCGGAATACTGGGGTTTCTTCCATTATGGGGATTTACCGGTAACTTATGCCGTTCCTTGGGCGGTGACGGGAAAATACTGGAACAATAATGGGTATGACCTTTCTTATCAGCTACTTTGGGCTTACCTCCAAAACGGGGATCCGGTTTTCCTGACGCTGGGGGAGGCGGCGCTAACCCATTGGCAGGATGTGGACCTCCTTAATCCGGCGGCCGTTCCCCGTCCGTTTCCCGGGTTGGAGCATCTGAAGGATCCGCGGCAAGGTACCGTAAGCGTGGCAGAGGATTTCCGCGCTTTGGCCAATGGCGGTTTACTTTTGGGGTATTATCTTCTGGATGACCAATATGGATATGAAACGGCGATCCGCATGGCGGACCAGGTCACTTTACAAGATGGTGTTCATCGGGGCGACCCGCGGACCTTTGCCGCCGGGATCATGACGGTGGTCAACGCTTATCAGGCGAGCGGCCGCAAGCGTTATTTGGACCGGGCGACTGAATTGGTCGCCCAGGTTTTAGCCTGGCAGGAGGAGCAGGGCGGCGGTTTCCCCACCGATTTTATTTACAAAGCCGGTTTGCTGACCGACAGTCTTGTCGCCTATTACCGGCTCACTAAAGACCCGCGGGTGCTGGCGGGGATCCAAAAGGCGGTGGATTATGCGCTTTATCATTATTGGGATGAACGCTCCGGCTTGATTCAGAATACCGGAGGTATTCTTTTCACCAGTGCTTTGGATCTCCTTTACCGGGAGACCGGTGATGAAAAATACTTTAACATTGGTCAAACCCAGCTTGACACTTTTCTTAACGGCGCGGTGGTGACCGATCCAAAAGAGGCGGCGTTGTATTACCGTAACGTCTTTTCCCTCTTTAACGGGGCGTCGCTGCAGAAGAAGGGAAAATAACGGTTGGTGACAGGTTTTTGTTTCACGGCAAGGGGGTCGGCAAGAGGTTAAAAAAGTTGCTTAGGAGTCAACTTGGAGGGACGGAGAAAGAAACAACCAGCTTAAGGTGGGATAATTATATGTTAACGTTTGGTTAAATACCTTTTCCCTACTTATAAAATAAGTTATTCTTTTATTGTGACAAGTTGATTCCACGGAAAGGAATCCAAACTTGGGACCGGATTATGTCTGGTCCTCTTTCACGTTTGCCGGTGTATTTTGTATGCGCAAAATTCAATTTAGAATTAAGGAGGCTTGGCAGTGGGTAAGAAAGTTACAATTGACGGTAATACCGCTGCAGCTCATATCGCCTATGCATTTAGCGATGTTGCTGCAATCTACCCCATTACCCCGTCTTCGCCGATGGCGGAGGCAATTGACGAGTGGAGTGCCCATGGCCGCAAGAATCTGTTCGGGCAGACCGTCCGGGTAGTGGAAATGCAGTCGGAAGGAGGAGCGGCCGGCGCAGTGCACGGTTCCTTGGCGGCGGGTGCTTTTACCAGTACGTTTACCGCTTCCCAAGGGCTGTTGTTGATGATCCCGAATATGTATAAAATCGCCGGTGAATTACTCCCGTGCGTTTTTCATGTCTCTGCCCGGGCGTTAGCCGCCCATGCCCTTTCCATCTTTGGGGACCACAGCGATATCAACGCGACCAGGCAGACAGGCTTCGCCTTGCTGGCTTCCAACTCGGTCCAGGAAGCGATGGATATGGCGCTGGTGGCCCATTTGGCAACCCTGGAGGCCCAGGTTCCCTTCCTCCATTTCTTTGACGGGTTCCGGACTTCCCATGAAATTCAAAAGATCGAAGAGATCAGCTACGATGAGATTAAACCCTTAGTAAACTGGGAGAAAGTCGAAGCCTTCCGGAAACGGGCTTTAAATCCGGAACATCCCATCCAAAGAGGTACCGCCCAAAACCCGGACACTTACTTCCAGAACCGGGAAGCGGCCAACCCCTACTATTTGGCCACGCCGCGGATTGTGGCCGAGGTGATGGAGAAAGTCGGGAAATTGACCGGCCGTTACTACAAACCCTTTGACTATGTCGGGGCTCCCGATGCGGAACGGGTCATTGTCTGCATGGGTTCGGGCGCGGAGACGGTGGAAGAGACCGTCAAATACTTGGTGAAGAAAGGCGAGAAGGTTGGGGTCATCAAAGTCCACCTCTATCGTCCGTTCTCTTCCGAGTACTTCTTTGCCGTTTTGCCCAAGACCGTCCAACGGATTGCTGTGCTTGACCGGACGAAAGAACCCGGGGCCAAGGGCGAACCCTTGTACCTGGATGTTTGTGCCGCCTTTGTGGAAAAACGGATGAATCCGGTGATTGTCGGCGGCCGTTATGGTCTGGGTTCCAAAGAGTTTACCCCCTCCATGGTGAAAGCGGTCTTTGATAACCTGGCGGCGGATGAACCGAAGAACTTCTTTACGGTTGGAATTACGGATGATGTCACCAACTCCTCCCTGGAAGTGAAGGAGTCTATTCATCTGGCCGAGGAAGGCTTGCACCGCTGTAAATTCTTCGGCCTTGGTTCCGACGGAACCGTGGGCGCCAATAAGAACTCCATTAAGATTATTGGTGACAATACCGATATGTATGCCCAGGGCTATTTCGTTTATGACTCCAAGAAGTCCGGCGGGCTGACCATCTCCCATCTCCGCTTCGGTAAAATGCCGATCAAAGCGCCGTATTTGATTGACGAGGCGGACTTTATCGCCTGCCATAATCCTTCCTATGTGACCCGGTATGATATTTTGGACGGGATTAAAGAAGGCGGGAGTTTCCTCCTGAACTCGCCCTGGACAGCGGAGGAAATGAACGAGAAATTGCCCGCGGCAATGAAGCAGACGATTGCCAAGAAGAAACTGAAATTCTATAATATCGACGCCGAAAAGATCGCGGCCGAAGTGGGCCTGGGCGGACGGATCAACATGATCATGCAGGTGGCTTTCTTCCAGATTGCCAAGGTGATCCCCTTTGAAGACGCCGTTGGTTACATCAAAGAAGCCATTAAGAAGACCTATGGCCGGAAAGGCGACAAGATTGTTAATATGAACATCCAGGCAGTCGACCGGGCAATTGAGGCGTTGGAAGAGATTAAATACCCGGCTTCCTGGGCGACCGACACGACCGGTGCGGAAATTGTCGAAGAGGAAGTCCCTGATTACGTGAAGAACGTAATCCGGCCGATTCTCCGGCAAGAAGGGGATAAGCTGCCGGTCAGTGCGTTTAACCCTGACGGGTCGGTGCCGGTGGGGACCACCAAGTACGAGAAACGCGGGATTGCGGTGAACATTCCCCAGTGGAATCCGGAAGATTGCATCCAGTGTAACCAGTGCGCCTTTGTCTGCCCCCATGCTTGCCTCCGTCCTTACCTGGCGAAGGAGAAGGACCTGGCCGGGGCGCCGGCTACCTTTAAGACGAAAGCCGCGATCGGGAAAGAATTGGCCGGTTACCAATTCCGGATGCAGGTTTCCCCGTTAGATTGCACCGGTTGCGGGAACTGCGTCGATATTTGCCCGTCGAAGGGGACCCCGATGAAGATGGTACCCTTGGAAGAGGCGGTCGAAACCGAGTCGGCCAATTATAAATTTGCCGAGGCTTTACCCAAACCGGACGTGGAGATCAATCCGGAGACAGTGAAGGGCAGTCAATTCCGGCAACCTCTCTTTGAGTTCTCCGGTGCCTGCGCCGGTTGCGGTGAAACGCCCTATGTCAAACTGGTGACCCAACTCTTTGGTGACCGGATGCTGATTGCCAATGCCACCGGTTGTTCCTCGATTTACGGCGGAAGCTCGCCGACTTGCCCGTATACCGTAAACGAGCAGGGCCACGGACCGGCCTGGGCCAACTCCCTGTTCGAAGATAATGCCGAGTACGGTTACGGAATGCGGTTGGCCTTGCGGCAACGCCGGGAGAGACTGGCGGCGTTGATCAACCAAGCCATCGAATTAGGGATTGAAGGCGAATTAAAGACCGCTTTCACCCAGTGGTTGGCCGGTAAGGATGACGCGGAAGCCTCCCGGAAAGCCGGCGACCAGATTAAAGCCTTAATCGACTCGGCGGCCGCGCAGGCTGGCGGGGAGATGAAAGAGGTCTTGACCGCGATTGCAGGGATGAAAGACCTTTATACCAAGAAATCCGTCTGGATCTTCGGCGGTGACGGTTGGGCCTATGATATCGGTTACGGCGGGTTGGACCATGTCCTCGCTTCCGGTGAAGATGTCAATGTCCTCGTGCTGGACACCGAGGTCTATTCCAATACCGGCGGCCAGTCTTCCAAATCCACTCCGACCGGCGCCATTGCCAAATTTGCTGCTGCCGGTAAGCGGGTGAAGAAGAAGGATCTGGGTATGATGGCCATGTCCTATGGCTATGTTTACGTGGCGTCGATCGCGATGGGGGCCAATAAGAACCAGACCCTGAAGGCCATCCTTGAAGCTGAACGTTACCAAGGACCTTCGTTGATTATCGCCTATGCGCCCTGTATCAACCATGGAATTAACATGGGCAAGAGCCAACGGGAAGAGCAGTTGGCCGTGGAAGCGGGTTACTGGCCGTTGTACCGGTACAATCCCGAATTGGCCCTCGCCGGGAAGAATCCCTTCATCCTTGATTCCAAGGAACCGACCGGAAACTTCCGCGAGTTCCTCATGGGTGAAGTAAGGTATGCTTCGCTGAAGAAGTTATTCCCGGAGAAAGCGGAAGACCTTTACACCCAGGCGGAAAAAGAGGCCAAACTCCGTTACGAAATGTACAAGCGGCTTGCCCAAGAATAAAACTGAGCATCAGGCAAAAGGAAACTCACCCGTTACGGGTGAGTTTCCTTGCCTTTGGGCCTTTTTTTGAACAAGTTGGCACACAGGAAATGAGGGAAAGGTATTGTTTACCAACGAAAAAAAGGATATATTATTATAGATAAATCGTAACGGGGGAAGGAGAAGAAGGCAGATGCTTGATCTGAAATTAATTCGTACCAATCCCGACCAGGTACGGGCAGGGCTCGTTAAACGGGGCGCGGAAGGCCTGGTGGATGAGTTATTACGCCTGGATCGGGAACGACGTGAAAACTTAACCAAGGTCGAAGCCCTTAAGAATAAACGGAATGTGGTCTCGAAAGAAGTAGGGCGTTTGAAATCGTTAAAGGTTGATGCGACCAACCTGATTAACGAGATGAAAGCGGTTAACGAAGAGATAAAGCATTTAGATGAGGTTGTCCGGACACTGGAGGAAGAGATAAACCGGATTCTCTATGCCCTGCCTAATCTTCCCCAGGAAGATGTGCCGGTGGGGGCTGATGATAAAGCCAATGTGGAGATCCGGCGCTGGGGTACACCCCGTTCCTTCCCGTTTGAACCCAAACCCCACTGGGAGATTGGGGAAAAATTAAACCTCTTGGATTTTGACCGCGGCGCAAAACTGAGCGGCGCCCGTTTTACGGTGATGAAAGGGCTGGGGGCAAGACTGGAAAGGGCCCTGGTCAATTTTATGCTGGATTTACATATTAATAAGCATGGTTATACCGAAATCTTCCCGCCGTTTTTAGTAAACCGTGATTGCATGGTGGGGACGGGTCAATTGCCCAAATTTGAAGAGGATATGTTCAAAGTAACGCCCGGGGATTATTACTTGATCCCCACGGCGGAGGTTCCAGTTACCAACTTACACCGGGAAGAGATCCTGGAGGCGGCGAACTTACCCATCAAATATGTGGCCTACACCGCCTGTTTCCGGGCGGAGGCGGGCGCGGCCGGACGGGACACGCGAGGCTTAATCCGCCAGCACCAGTTTAACAAAGTTGAATTGGTGAAGATCACAACCCCGGAAGACTCTTACCGGGAGCATGAGAGTCTGGTCCATGATGCGGAAGAGGTTTTACAGTTATTAAACCTCCCTTACCGGGTCGTGCTGCTCTCCAGTGGAGATATGGGTTTTTCGGCCAGTAAATGTTATGACCTGGAAGTTTGGCTTCCCAGTTTTGGCGTTTATCGTGAAATTTCTTCCTGTTCCAATTTTGAGTCTTTCCAGGCCCGCCGGGCCAACCTCCGTTTCCGCCGTACTCCTGAGGATAAACCCGAATTTGTCCATACCTTGAACGGGTCCGGTTTAGCGGTTGGCCGGACGGTGGCGGCGATTCTCGAAAACTACCAACAAGCCGATGGTTCGGTGGAGATCCCGGAAGTACTTGTTCCTTATATGGGCGGAATCACGGTTATTAAATAAAGCCCAGGGGTTATGGTGGGCGGTAGCCCTCGGAGAAAGATTACTGTCCCAACGGAGTTTTCAGGGGAAAACTTTTACCGGTTTTACCATTATCCGCGTTGAGCTTTAAGATATTGACTAATTTTTTGACTCATGCTAAAATAGTCCTAGTCATGGAGGAGTGTCCGAGTGGTTTAAGGAGGCGGTCTTGAAAACCGTTAGGCCGAAAGGCCTCGTGGGTTCGAATCCTACCTCCTCCGCCATTCGTACCGCAAACCTAAGACACGGAGAGATACCCAAGTTGGCTGAAGGGGACGGTTTGCTAAACCGTTAGTAGGAGCAATCCTAGCGAGGGTTCGAATCCCTCTCTCTCCGCCATTTCAATTACAACAGCTATAAGCTGTTTTTTCTTGCCCTTTTTATACAGATAAAAACTTAGCCCCAAAGAAAAAAATGAAAAACTAAAAAAAGATGTAGACAAGGGCAAAAAGATGTGGTAAAATACATTTTGCGTCCGGGGGAGAGGAGAAAAACCCTGGTACGCGAAGCAAAAAATAGCTGAACCCTGAAAACTGAACAGCCAGACAGGTAAGGGCGCCTTTCCGGGGAACCGGGGAGGAGCCGAAGAGTGCGGGCTTATTGCCGGGGAGGCAATAAGTCTGGATGCGTCAAACAAGTAAAAGATGAGCTTAAATCGA